>JBBSNW010000089.1:0-16002 GCA_038260405.1 Rhodobacterales bacterium
GCATTGATGCGGAAATAGGTCGACAGCTCCATCGGGCAGCGCACGCCCGGCGGGATGTAGACGAAGGAGCCATCGGAAAAGACCGCCGAGTTCAGCGTCGCATAGAAGTTGTCCGACACCGGAACGACCGATCCGAGGTATTTCTTCACCAGATCGGGATGCTCGCGGATCGCCTCGGAGATCGAGCAGAAGATCACTCCGGCCTTCTTGAGCTCTTTCTGGAAGGTCGTGCCGACGGAGACAGAGTCGAACACAGCATCCACGGCCACGCGGCGCTCGGGCTCCTTGCCCTCTTCATCTTCCACCGCGTCCGCGGGGGTCGCATCTGCGCCCTCGACGCCGGCGAGGATCATCTGCTCCTTCAGCGGAATCCCGAGCTTCTTGTAGGTTTCCAGCAGCTTGGGGTCCACATCGTCGAGCGATTTGGGCTTTTCCGCCATGCTCTTGGGGCGGGCATAGTAATACTGGTTCTGAAAATCAATCTGCGGATAGTCGACCATCGCCCAGTCCGGCTCGGTCTTCTGCAGCCAGCGATCATAGGCCGCAAGACGCCAGTCGGTCATCCATTCCGGCTCGCCGTTCTTTTCCGAAATCAGCCGGACGATATCCGTGGTCAGGCCCTTGGGCGCGTAATCCATTTCGATATCGGTGTTCCAGCCGTACTTATACTTGCCGCCGACCTGTTGGACCTTGTCCACTGTCTCCTGATCGACGCCTTCCTTGACGGCGACGCCACTGTCGCGTGTCGGATTGTCCAAAGCTGTCATGTCAGACCCCTTTTCTTGTGTCCTGTGCGCTCTGCGCCTGTCTCGATGTCACGCGGCACGCGCGCGGAATTTCTCGTATTGGCGCAGCCATGTCGTGGCAAAGCGCATCACGTCGTCCTCTGTCGTCTCCGGGCCCAGGCTCACGCGGATCGCGCCGCTCGCCGTAGCCTCGTCATATCCCATCGCCCGCAGCACGCGCGAGGCGCGCACCTTGCCGCTGGAGCAGGCCGATCCGGCACTGATCGCAAAGCCTGCAAGGTCCATCTGCATCACCTGCGTCTCGCCCTTCCAGCCCGGCACGGCCAGGCAGCAGGTGTTCGGCAGACGTCGCGACCTATTCCCGACAAAAATAGTCTCTCCACCGGCAGCCTCAATGGTCTTTTCTAGAATATTTCTAAGTTCGGCAACCCCGTCCCACTTTCCGTCGTCCAGATCGCGCGCCGCCGCCGCTGCCGCCGCACCGAAACCGGCGATGCCGATGACGTTCTCGGTTCCCGACCGGCGGCCCATTTCCTGACCGCCGCCGCGGATCTGCGCGGCAAGATCCGTGCCCCGCCGCACGACAAGCGCACCGATCCCCTTGGGCCCGCCGAGCTTGTGCGCCGAGATCAGCGCCATCCGGCAGCCCGCCCAGTTGAAGGCGAAAGGCAGCTTGCCGAAAACCTGCGTGGCATCGACCACCGCCAGCCCGCTTGGCAGATCCTGCACCACCCCGGTCTCTGAATTCGCCGCCTGCAGGACCGATCTCTCCGGCGCATCGACCTGAACGACACCGTCGCCCGAGACGGGCAGCACCGGATCGATCCAGGCCGCGACCGCATCATGCTCGATATCTGCCCCGAGCAGACCCTGCCCCGCGCAGGCAAGCGCCGCCGCTTCCGTAGCGCCGGAGACAAAGATCACGTCGGCCCCCTCCGCCCCGAAGGCCGCAGCGACCTGTCCACGCGCCTTCTCCACCAGCGATTTAGCGCCGCGCCCTTCAGCATGGACCGAAGACGGATTGCCCGCCACGTCCATCGCCGCGATCATCGCGTCGCGCGCCTCTGCGCGCAAAGGCGCCGTCGCATTCCAGTCGAGGTAAACCCTGTTCACGAGCCCCCCATCTTCTCTGGGTCAAAAATATCCCGGGGAGCGCGAGGGGCTGGCCCCTCGCTCCGACGCCGGTCAAAAGGAATGACGCCGGGATATCTCACGCCTCATCCACCACGGCGAAGAGTCCCGGCACGGCCGGACAGGGCACGAGCGCATTGTCCACTACATCCGACAGCCGCGTCTGGTGCAGGAAGACATAGACATGCGCCGACAACCCCTGCCACAGCCGGTTGCTCAGCGACTGAGCGCGGCTGCCCGACAATCCGCCGGACGCCCCGGCCCCCTTGTGCATTGCATCCACCGTCTCGTCGACGGCGGCGAGGATATCGACCACCCGGATCTCCTGAGGAGTCCGCGACAGTCGGTAGCCGCCTCCCGGGCCGCGCACCGAGGCGACCAGATCCGCGCGCCGCAGCTTCACGAAAAGCTGCTCGAGATAGGGCAACGAAATGTCCTGACGCCGCGAGATATCGCCGAGCGTCACCAGGTCGCCCTTGGGCTGCAGCGCGATATCCACCAGCGCCGCCATCGCATAACGTCCCTTGGTACTCAGCTTCACGGCGACACCTCTTTCACAACGGCAACCGCAGACCCGCGGATGCGACCGATTGACCTTGGACGCAACTGAGCCTATCTGCCTCAGATGCGCATCCCGGAACAATCCGGATTTAGAACCGTTCTAAGGTGCTTGAGAGAATTCGTCAAGAATTCCCGGCACTGTTAAGGAGCTTACCCGCCCCATGCCCGAGGTCATCTTTCCCGGACCCGAAGGCCGCCTCGAAGGCCGCTATCATCCACAAAAAGACCGTGACGCCCCGATCGCCATCGTGCTCCACCCGCACCCTCAATTCGGCGGGACGATGAACAACAAGGTCGTCTACAACCTGCACTACGCTTTCTACAACATGGGCTTTACCGTGCTGCGTTTCAATTTCCGCGGTGTCGGGCGCAGTCAGGGCGAATACGATCAGGGTGTGGGCGAGCTGTCCGATGCGGCCTCCGCACTCGACTATCTGCAGTCCATGAACAACAATTCCAAGCATTGCTGGGTCGCGGGCTTCTCCTTCGGTGCCTGGATCGGAATGCAGTTGCTCATGCGCCGCCCCGAAATCACCGGCTTCGTCTCGGTGAGCCCGCCCGCCAACATGTACGACTTCTCGTTCCTCGCTCCCTGCCCGGCTTCGGGCCTGATCATCAACGGCACCAACGACCGCGTGGCACCGCCCGCGGACACCCGTTCGCTGGTTGGCAAGCTCAAGGAACAAAAGGGCATCACGATCACTCATGATCAGATCGAAGGCTCGGGTCACTTCTTCGAGGAGCCCCATATGGGCACGATGATCGGCACGGTGACCGACTACGTGAAGCGTCGCCTGACCGAATCGACCCGCTGACGCCAACTCTCTCGAAAGGGAAACGCTCATGTCCACCGTCGTGACGCAGATCGCGGAAGAGCTGGCGAAAGACACGCTCGACGCGATGGACAAGACTGGCGAGGACAGGCTCTTCATCCAGGTCGCCAAGGAATTGGCGGCCTCCTCGACCACGCTCGAAGAAGCCTTCCTGACCGCGATCCGGGTGCGCATGGCCGCACGGCGCGGCCGTGCCTTCCTCGACCGTTTCCTCGAAACGGGGTACCAGGGTGACAAGGATTGATGCCTGCAGCGGATCGGATCACCGCCCAGATGGCCTTTCTGACCGAGGCCGACCGGCTGAAATCGGTCAACCGCGCGACGACTCTTGCGGATGGGTCACGCTTCGAGAATTCCGCCGAACACAGCTGGCATGTGGCGCTCTACGCGCTGGTTCTCGGCGAGCACGCTCCCGAGGGCGTCGAGATCCCCCGCGTGATCCGTATGCTCCTGCTGCACGATCTGGTCGAGATCGATGCCGGTGATGCGCCGATCTTTGGCGAGCATGACGCGGCCGCGCTGGAGCACAGCGAACGTGTGGCCGCGGATCGCCTTTTCGGCCTGTTACCAGCTGATCAGGCGGCAGATCTGCGCGCGCTCTGGGACGAGTTCGAGGAGAATGCGACCCCATCGGCGCAATTCGCCAAATCGCTCGACCGGTTCCAGCCACCCAACCAGAACCTTGCCTCCGGTGGCGGTTCCTGGGTGACCTACGACGTCGCCTATGACACGCTGGTAGCGCGGGTCGGTGCGAAGATCGCGCGCGGGGCGCCTCGGCTTTGGGACTGGCTGCAGCCGCGCGTCGCCGGATTCTTCGAGCGTCTGCGCTGACGGAATGGGCCGGAATGGGGGCCAGCCCCCACACCCCCGGGATATTTGCGACCCGGAGAAATATGGGGCCGGGCACCTCACGGCACGGATCGCGCGGACCCATCGGGTCAGTAGTGTATGGCGCGCTCCCAGGCGGCGAGCACGGATTCATGCATCATCTCGGACAGGGTCGGATGCGGAAAGACCGTGTTCATCAGATCCTCTTCCGTGGTCTCGAGCTGGCGTGCGATCACGTAACCCTGGATCAGCTCCGTGACTTCGGCCCCGACCATGTGCGCACCGAGAAGCGCTCCGGTCCGTGCGTCGAAGATGGTCTTGACCAGACCCTCCGCCTCTCCCATCGCGATGGCCTTGCCGTTGCCGATGAAGGGAAAGCGGCCAACCCGTATTTCGTGCCCCTGCTCCATGGCCTGCGCTTCGGTGAGCCCGACGCTCGCGATCTGCGGCTGGCAATAGGTGCAGCCCGCGATGCTGTCAGGATCCACCGCATGCGGCGCGCCGCCTGAGATGAGCTCGGCGACCATCACTCCCTCGTGGCTCGCCTTGTGCGCAAGCCATGGCGCCCCGGCGACATCCCCGATTGCGTAGACGCCCTGCACCCCGGTGCGGCACATCGCGTCGGTGACGACATGACCGCGCTCGATCCGCACACCAAGGGCTTCGAGACCCAGATCCTCTACATTGCCGACGATGCCGACGGCCGAAATAACGGTGTCAAAGACCTCCTGCCGGGTTTCGCCATCCTGCTCGATCTCGGCGGTCACCTCGTCAGTTCCCCGGGCAAGGCTCCTCACCGTCGCTCTTTCGTGGATCACCATGCCCTGCTTCTCGAACGCCTTCTTCGCGAAGGCGCCGATTTCGGCATCCTCGACCGGCAGGATGCGGTCCAGCACCTCGACCACCGTCGTATCGGCGCCGAGCGTGTTGTAGAAGCTCGCGAATTCGATGCCGATAGCGCCCGATCCGATCACCAAAAGCCGCTTCGGCATCCGGGGAGGCATCAGCGCATGGCGGTAGCTCCAGACCCGATCCCCGTCCGGTTCGAGCCCCGGCAACTCGCGTGCCCGTGCCCCCGTGGCGAGAACGATTGCGGGGGCGGTCATTGTCCTGATCCCGCTCTCTGCGGCGACCGTGACCTCCCCTGGGGCCGAGAGTTTTGCCGTGCCCATGATCGCGGTGACGCCGTTCTTCTTCAGCAAATGACCGACGCCGGAATTGAGCTGTTTCGCGATGCCCCGCGAGCGCTTCACCACCGCATCGAGGTCGAAGCTGATGCCGGAGGCGCTCAGCCCGAACTCGCTCGCGCGGTGCATCAGGTGAAAGACTTCTGCCGAGCGCAGCATCGCCTTGGTCGGGATGCACCCCCAGTTGAGGCAGATGCCGCCCATATGCTCGCGCTCGACGATGGCGACCTTGAGCCCGAGCTGTGCGCCGCGAATGGCGGCCACGTAGCCGCCCGGCCCCGCGCCCACCACGATCATGTCAAAGCTCTGCATCGCCATCCCTGCCCCCCGACAAATTGCCAAGGGGGACGCTAGCGCATCCCCCCGGTCGGTTCAATCTGGGCAGTCGCCTCGGAGCGAGGGGACAGGACCAGAGATTTCAGGCAGTTTCCTGCAGCTCGCGCAGCGTGCGACCATAGCCGCCCGAAGCAACATAGGCCTGTTCGTTGCGCGTCAGACCGCGCGACAGCGCATCGTTGCGGGTCGGGAAGCGGCCGAACTGGCGGATCACTTCGCGATGTGCACGCGCATGCAGCAGGTTGTTTGCGCCCGAGTCGGGCATACGCTCGTGCATCAGGCGGATGCAGCGGTCCTGATCGCTGAGGTTCTCGGAATGCATCAGAGGCAGGTAGAAGAACTGGCGCGCGGGTTCGTCGATCTGCATGTCCCAGCCACGTCCGATCGCCTGTTTCGCGGCGGCCAGCGCCACGCGGTCGGAGGCGAAGCTTTGTCCGGTGCCGCGGAACATGTTGCGCGGAAACTGGTCCATCAGGATGATATAGGCCAGAGCGCCGCCGGGATAGGTCAGCCAGAGGCCGAAACGCCCCTCCATCGCGCCATTCCAGGTCTCTTCGAACCGATCGCGCACCCGGGCATCCAGCTCGGGCTCACTCTTGTACCAGTCACTCTCGCCGACGTCGTCGAGCCAGAATTTCAAAACTTCTTCGGGCGTCACCTCGGACCTCCTCTTGCACCAATCTCCGCCAACGTCACCTTGACGTTACATAAGGTTAAGCTGTGTTGCACAGTAACTTTTCATGTCAGGCCGTCATACCGTCGCGTTTCAGGCCGCTGCATCCCGGGCCTCCTCGGCGGCTTCGGCCTTTTCGATCGCATAGTCCTGCGCCACAGCCATCGCGACCGGAGAGCCGGTCGGTGAGAGCGGTGCCATGACGCCGGTCGTGTCGACCGCGGGGGCCGGACGGCGCGTCATGCGGTAGAGCGCATAAGCCGTGAGCGTCAGCATCAGCACGGCGATCAGGATGAAATAGCCCGAGGGCCCGACCTGCTGCATCACCCAGCCGGTGATCAGCGGACCCGAGATCGCGCCGAGCCCGTTGATGAAGAGCAAACCGGCCGAGGCGCTTGCCATGTCCTCGGTCGCGAGGAAGTCGTTGGTATAGGCCGCGAGCAGCGAATAGAGCGGATTCGACGCGCCGCCGATCAGGAAGGCCGCGCCGAGCAGGATGTAGAAATTGTCTCCCACCATGACAGCGGCGGTGGCAGCTACCCCGCCAACCGCCGCGACGATGGTCACCAGACGCCGACGGTCCATGCGGTCCGAGAGATATCCCAGCGGATATTGCAGGAACATCGCGCCGACGTAGAAGGACGAAACGAACAGAGAGATCTGCGCAAGGGTGAGCCCTGCCTCGGTGCCATAGACCGCCGACATCCCGAACTGCGCCGCGAACACGCCGCCCAGCAGGAACATGCCCACGCAGCCGAGCGGAGAGGTCCTGTAGAGCCGGATCAGGCTCATCCCCTTGGTCGTCTCGAAGGCCGGGGTCGGGCTGATCGACAGCAGAATCGGCGCGAAGGCGATGGAGACCAGCACGGACGGGATCACGAAGAGCAGGAAGCCGCTCGGATCGGGGATCAGCAGCAGGCCCTGCGCCGCGATGATGCCCACGGTTTGCACGATCATGTAGAGCGACAGCGCCTGACCGCGATTTTCGTTGCTGGCGGAATTGTTCAGCCAGCTTTCCGCCGTCACGTAGACGCCGCAGAAGCAGAAGCCGATCGCCACACGCCCCAGCGCCCAGACCCAAGGGTTTGGCCAGGCCGGATAGAGGATGATGATGGCGGAGATGAACGATCCGAGCGCCGCGAAGACCCGCACATGCCCGACGCGGCGGATCATGCCCGGCGTCATGCGCGAGGCGAACAGGAATCCGGCGAAATAGGCCGACATCACGATCGACATCTGGAACGCGGAAAAGCCCGCAGCCCCGCCGCGCACGCCAAGGAGCGAGCCCTGAAGACCGTTGCCCAGCATCAGCAGCAGCATGCCGAGCAGCAACGCCCAGGAGCTTCTCAGAACTTGCAGCATCTCGATCTCCAGTGGCGTTTCGCGCGCCTTGTATTCATCCTAGAATCAGAACGTTTCGAACGCCTGTCCCTATACGACATTGCGGCGCCTCTTCACGTCTGGGGCCAGGCAAGTCAATCGCTTTCCGGACGGGTCGCGCGGCCTGTGGCAGTCCGCCGCCACCCCGCGCCGATCAGCCCTCGCCAGGCAACAGCAGCGAGGCATCCCCGTAAGAGAAGAAGCGGTACTCGTGCGCGATGGCATGGGCGTAGATCGCCCGCACCCGAGCTGACCCCATCAGTGCCGAGACGAGCATCATCAGCGTCGATTTCGGCAGGTGGAAATTGGTCATGAGCGCATCCGTCATGCGGAAGGTGAACCCGGGATAGATGAAGATGTCCGTCTCTCCCTCCCAGGGACCGAAACCACCCTGCGCCGCCGTCTCGATCAGGCGCAGCGCGGTGGTGCCGACAGGGATGATCCGCCCACCTGCCGCTTTGGTGGCAAGGATCTCGGCGGCGGCCGTCTCTGACACTTCACCCCATTCGGCATGCATGCGGTGCGTGGTGACATCCTCGACCTTCACGGGCAGGAAGGTGCCCGCACCAACATGCAGCGTGACATAGGTGAATGTGACGCCATGCGCCTCGAGCGCTGCGAGAAGTGCATTATCGAAATGCAGCGAAGCCGTCGGCGCGGCGACGGCGCCGGACCTGCGTGCCCAGACCGTCTGGTAATCCTCGCGGTCGCGCTCATCGGCTGGGCGGCGCGCGGCGATATAGGGCGGCAGCGGCATCGCCCCGGCCTCGGCCAGAGCGGCGTCAAAATTGTCCCCCATGAGGTTGAACCGCAGCACGCCTTGCCCGTCTTCGCGTGCCACGAGGGTGGCCGACAGCAGCTCGGAAAAAGTGATCTCCTCGCCATCGCGGATGCGCTTGAGCGGTTTCAGCAAGGCCATCCAGCAACCATCGGCGCGCGGTTCGAGCAAGGTCACTTCGATGCGCGACTCCGTCGTGCCCTCGGGCCCGGCGCGGCGGCGCAGCCCCGAGAGCCGCGCCGGGATGACACGGGTGTCGTTCAGCACCAGCCGGTCACCGGGGCGCAGCCAGCGCGTCAGGTCCGTCACCACCGCATCCGTGATCGCATCGCCCTCGGCCACGAGCAGCCGCGCGGAAGACCGCGGGCTGGCGGGGCGCGTGGCGATCAGCCGCTCGGGCAGATCGAAATCGAAATCCTGTAGTTTCATCGGCGGGCCTGCTGCGTCGGTCTATTGCGAGGGCTGCGGCGGCGCACGCCGGAAAATCTCGCGGAACATGCCGGGGGTGAACACCGAAAGCGGGTTGACCGCAACCCTTGGCGCGTTCGTGTCGCCGCGGATGTTGAAGTTGAAACCGATCAGCCCCTCGCCCTTGCGGGTGAAGAGCGAGCCGATCCCGTTGATCAGATAGATCGGCGAGACGACACCCTGCATGTCGAGCACACGGCTCGCAAGATTGTAATAGCCATCGAGCGAGATCCCCATCGACGGACCTGTAGCACTTGAACTTCGCAGTATAAGCTGCTGCGGAGTAAGGCGAAAATTGGCATCCACTTCGGTAAAGTAGAGCCCTGCACCGTTCAGCTCGTCGATCAGCCCGACGATGCTGATCGCGTCCAGGATCGAGGCGATGGCCGGCGCGTTCTTGAGCCGCACCTCGCTCACATCGAGCACGCCGTCATAGGTACCCCTTGCCCCCGCGACCGGATTGAGCCGCAGAGTCATGGCGCCGCCATTCACCGATTTGAGCAGCCCAGTCCCTTCCAGCACCTTGCCCGCATTCGGGGCAGAAATCAGCACCGCGCTGCCACCCGCCTGCGGCGCGATCCGTCCCGACAGCGGCGCCTTCGGTCCCATCATCGCGGTGAATTCGCCCTGAAATCCGCCTTGGGTGGTGAACTGGCCCTGCACGTCGCTCATCGTGATGCCCTGCGTGACCGTGACCTGATCGAGCGCCACGCTGATCGGTCCACCATTGGCACCGGAGCCGCCACCGCCTGCCCCCGCGCGATCCGGCATCTCGCGCAGATCGAGGCGCCCTCCCGACACCGTGATGGCCGGATCGCGCCCTGTGCCGCGGGCAGTCACGGTGACCGGCGCATCGAGCCATCCCCCGGCCCGCACCCGGGAAAAGGCGATGCGGTTCAGCGAGCGGTCGGCATTGAGCACGACCCGTCCCTCGGCGCGCAATCCGGCGGCATCGAGCGCGAGGCGCTGCACATCGGGCACAGTGCCGAGCGTACCCGCAACTTCGAAATTGCCGGTGGCGTTCCGAGACAGGCTCCAGCCCAATGCAGGCACGGAAAGGCCGAGCCCCGCAAGCCGCGAAGTGAGCCTGAAGGCAGGCGGCCCGCCCGCGCCCAATTCCACACTGAGCGTGCCGGGCCCCTCTCCGCTGAGCAGACCCGCAGGAAGCGCCACGCCAAAGGTCTGCGCGGCGGCGGCGCTCAGTGTCACCTCTCCGGCGACGGTGCTGCCTGCCCCGGGCTCCCCCAGCGGCTGCGTCCAGCTCCCGTCGAAAGGCACGCCGTCGACCTGCGCCTGTCCCGAGATCTGCAACTGGTCCGGCTCTACCGAGACGCTCAGCGCCTGCGCGCTCACCTGCCGCCCCGGCACCACGTCGTCGCTCGTCACGTCGCGCAACCGCCCCTGGAAATCATAGCGCATGTCCGGCGGCCGTACGCCGCTGCGCAGCGGCAGTTCCAGGAAACCCTCCACTTCGGCCTGTCCGGTTGCCATCGTGACCGGCTTGCCGACCCTCTGCATGAGCGACAGCGGCTCCTGATCGATATAGGACAGGGCCGCGGTGACCGGCCCGTTCGCCTTCAGCCCTATGCGCGCCTGCGCGGGCTTTTCACGGGTGTCGGCAATTGAAAACGTGGTCCCGGAAATATCGATCGCGCCGCCCTCGGGTGGGGTGATCCTGCCCTTGTCGAGCATCACCGACATGCGGTTGTCGATCAGCGTGAACTGGCCCGAACCGTCCGTGACCGGCGGCAGCGTGCGGGCATATTGTGTGCTTGCCTCGTCGAAGGCGAAATCGAGATAGATCGACGGCACCTTTCCGTCCGAAGCCCTCAGCGCGAATTGCGCGTCGCTGATCTGGCCCGAGACGACATTGTCCAGAAACCATTGCCGCGCCCCGGGCGCCATTACCGGCGGCCAGTACTGCGCCACTTCCCCGGGTGTGCTCTGCGCAATCTGGCCGTCAAGCGACAGATCCCATCCCTCTTCCTGCGCCGCGAGCGCACCGTTCAGGTAGACCGGCGCCGCAAGCCCGTCGACTCGCAGCCTACCGACCGAGAGGCGGAACGGATCGAGCTCGAGGCGGAAATCCGTCTCGGCCCGGGCCACGGAGACCGGCTCGGCGAACAGATTGCCAGGGTTGGCGACCAGCCGCGAAAGATTGAACTGGCCCAGCATGGCGCGAGGCCAGCCGGTGTCCAGCCCCTCGATCACCGCCGTACCGTCTGCAGTGGCCTGGCCGACATCGCTGTCGACGGAAATCTCGTTGAAGGTCAGCGTGGCGCTTGCGGGGTCATACCGGAAATAGGTGCGCGCGCCGGTGAAGGGGATCGGCGTAGTCTTGTTATTGGGCTGCAGCACGCCCGCTCCGATCTGCAGCGTGGCATTCAATACCCCCAGACCGCCATCCGACCGCATCGAGCCACGCAACGCGCCCGAGATCGGCGCCTGCAAGGCCCGAAGCCAGGCCAGCGCCGGGCTTTGCGCCGCGATATCGTTCGCGGCGAAATCGTCGAGCGTCACGCCAAAGGAGAGGTCGCGCCGACCGATGGCACTTTCGGCATTGAGCTCGATCGTCGCCGCGGTGTCGCCGCGCCCCAGCACGGCCAGTCCGGCATCGAGCCGCAGCATCCCGCCGTCGCGGGTGACCTGCAGGCGCCCCCCATCGGCGGTCCAGCCGCGATGCACCCGGTCATCGTCCAGACGCACGGTCAGCGCGTCCACCCCGACGCTGCGCAGAGAGGCGAACTGTGGTCGGCTCAGCGCGTCGTCTACCTGCCCGATCAGCGTGGCGATGTCGGGAACGCCTCCCGTCCCCTGCCTAAAGGCGGGCCCGAGCGCCAGCCCGAGCCGCCCCTCGCGATCACGCCGCAAGGTGACGAAGACACCCGACACCTGTGCCTCGCGCAGTACCACGTCGCCGCGCAGCAGCGGACCCGGCAGGAAGCCCGCATTCACTTGGCTCAGTTCGACGATCGGAACGCCGCCGGTGGTCGCCACGCGCACATCCGACAGCGACACCTGCGCAAGCCCGTTGCGCTGCACGAGCAGACCGACCTCGCCGAACCGGATCTGAAGGCCGGGCACCGCGTTGTCCAGCCGCGCCTCGATGCGCGCATGCAGCCAGTCCGGCGCGGTTAGGGGCCTCCCGATCGCCGCCCAGACTGCTATCGCCGATACGGCGAGAAACATCGTCAGAGACAGCAGCAGCCACAGTCCCGCCTTGCGCCGCCGCCGCACGCGCCTGACACGCCGGGCCATGTGGTCCGGTTCCGTCGGCGCGGTCGCCGATGTTTCTGGCGCAGTCACTGGAAGCCCGCTCCCATCACGTTATACTCGACGATATTCAAAGACAGTGTCGCCGTCTCTGCCCTTCATGCCGAACGGCGCACTTTCCTAACACTTCGAAGGAACCCAGGATGTCAGACACCCCACAAACCGCCCCCGACTTCACACTGCCCGTCACCGGAGGAGAGGAGGTCACCCTGTTCGCCCTGCGCCCATCGCCAGTCGTCCTGTTCTTCTACCCGCGAGACGACACGTCTGGCTGCACCCTCGAAAACGAGGCCTTCTCGGCGCTCCTGCCGGAGTTCAACGCTCTTGGCGTCAAGATCTATGGCATCTCGAAGGACAGCATCGCAAGTCACGACAAGTTCATGGCCAAGAAGGACCTGACCGTGCCCCTCCTTTCGGACGAAAACTCGGATGTCTGTGAAAAGTTCGGCGTCTGGAAGGAAAAGTCTATGTACGGCAAGAAGTTCATGGGGATCGAACGGTCGACCTTCCTGATCGACGCTCATGGAGAGATCGTGCAGAGCTGGCCAAAGGTGAAGGTGCCGGGCCATGCCGAGGAGGTGCTGGCTGCGGTCAAGGCCCTGTGATCGCCTCCCCGGCGCCGTCAGTAAAGACGCTTGGCGAGAGTTCGGTGGAGATTCTGACCACCGCCGACGGGCTCGCCAGGACCGCCCTGTCGCGTGCCCGTGCCGCAGAGTGGCCTGCTGAGCACGCCGGGGATACCGAGTTCACGATCGATCGTGCGCAGCCGCCGCTGCGTTCCGCTCGTGTCCATCGGCGCGAGCTGCGGGGCCGCGCTGTCTGAGACCGAATACTGTCCGCTGACCGGAAAAGTGGCGAGGTGAGATCGCTTATACCGATGAGACGCGGCACGTCTTGAAGTCAGCACAGTCAGCCAAAGACCGGGAATACTGTCTCTCCAGACATCGCGCTCGGCGGAAACGGAATTATTTGCAGACAAACACGGCCACCGTACGAACCCATTGGTATCGGCGGATCTTTGCCGCTTTGGCGCTTTTGCGCCGGTCAAAGTGAATCACTGGCCCAAAAACGTTGCGAGAAAGCGATTGTGTGGGTAAGCCCCTTGCACAATGGCGCGGACAGTTAACCGAGTGCCAGAATTGAGACGGGAAAAGGGGCAGGACTGGATGAGAACGCGTCTCGCGATCAGGACACATGCGCTGTTGCAGCGCTATTTTCCAGAACGGCGGCTGTTTCTGCGGTCCGACACGGATACCAGGTTCATCAGGCTCAAATCGGGAACGCAGGCCATCGCCTTCGTGGGCGGCTCGGTTGTTGTGTCCTGGACGATCATCGCCACTGCGATCCTGCTCATGGACAGCATCGGTGCCGGCAACTTCCGCGAACAGGCCAAACGCGACCAGCAGACCTACCAGCAGCGCCTGAACACCCTCAGCCAGGAACGCGACGAACGCGCCGCCGAAGCACTGGCGGCTCAGGACCGCTTCAACACCGCCCTCGCCCAGGTTTCGATAATGCAGTCGCAACTGCTGGACTCCGAAACCCGCCGCAGCGAGATGGAAACCGGGATCGAGGTCGTCCAGGCCACCCTGCGCGAAACGATGAAGAAGCGCGCCGAGCTCAGCGAAAAGATGGCCGCCCTGCAGGCCGCCGGAGGCACCGAGCTTGCCAGCGAGGGATCGGCCGAGACCGACAGCACGATGGATTTCCTGTCGGATGCGCTGGCCCGCACCGCGGCCGAGCGTGATCAGGTCGTCGCGGACGCGCAAGACGCCCTGATCCGTGCCGACGATATGGCTTCTGAAATTCGCCAGATGGAAGAAAAGAATGACACCATCTTCCGCCAGCTCGAAGACGCGATGACCGTTTCGGTCAAGCCACTGGACAAGATGTTCACAGCCGCAGGCATGGACCCCGACGATATCATCGACCAGGTGCGCCGCGGCTATTCCGGCCAGGGCGGACCGCTCACGCCGCTGTCGCTTTCGACCCGCGGACAGGATTCGAGCGGCGACACGCAGCGCGCCAACCGCATCCTCGGCGAGATGGACCGGCTGAACCTCTATCGCATCGCTGCGCAGAAGGCGCCTTTCGCCTCGCCGCTCAAGGATGCGTTCCGCTTCACGTCGGGATATGGCTATCGCTGGGGCCGCCTGCATGCAGGCACGGATTTCGCAGCACCGCATGGCACCGCGATCTACGCCACGGCTGACGGCGTGGTCACCTATGCGGGCTGGATGTCGGGCTATGGCCGCCTGGTGAAGATCCAGCACGAATTCGGCATCGAAACGCGCTATGCGCACCAGTCGAAAATCCGCGTGAAGGTCGGCCAAAGGGTCTCGCGCGGAGAGAGGATCGGTGATATGGGGAACACAGGACGGTCAACTGGCACGCACCTGCACTACGAAGTGCGCGTCGGCGGTGAATCCGTCAACCCCATGATCTATATCAAGGCTGCAAACGATGTTTTCTAAAAGCAAGATCAACGAGCCCGGCCCCAAGGCCGACGAGAACGCCAAACCGGCAGCCCCGGAGATGCCCCGCCAGTCGTCCAATGACTTCAAGGCGACTGCCCCAAAGGCGAAGCCGCCCGCCTCGGTCCTGTCGAGCGATCTGCACATCACCGGCAACCTCAAGACCACAGGTGACATCCAGGTCGAAGGCACCGTCGAGGGCGACATTCGCGCTCACCTGCTGACCATCGGCGAAACCGCAACGATCAAGGGCGAAGTGACCGCCGACGACGTCGTCGTGAACGGCCGCATCGTGGGACGTGTCCGCGGCCTCAAGGTCCGCCTGACCGCCACAGCGCGCGTCGAGGGTGACATCATCCACAAGACCATCGCTATCGAATCCGGAGCCCATTTCGAAGGCTCCGTGCAGCGTCAGGAAGATCCGCTTTCGGGCAAGGGCCGCGGTCCGGTGCCGAACGGCAACCAGCAGCAGCCTGCTTCGGCAAAGACCGAACAGACCGACAGCTGAGATCAGCCATACCGAATTGCAAAGGCCTCCGACTGTGTTCGGAGGCCTTTTGCGTTGGTCGGGGTAATTTGCGCATGAGTTTGGGCCTGGCGGACAAATCCCGAAACGTGTTGCGTCTCAAGCCTCGAGTTCGGCATCCCAGTAGAGGAAGTCCATCCAGCTGTCATGCAGGTGGTTTGGCGGAAACTTCCGTCCCATGTTGCGCAGCTCTTCCGAATGGGGCTGTCGCGGCGGTTTGCGCAGGCTCAGCCCCGCCTGCCGCAGGCTCTTCGAACCCTTGCGCAGGTTGCAGGGCGCGCAGGCAGCCACGACGTTTTCCCAGGACGTGATCCCGCCGGAAGCGCGCGGTACCACATGGTCGAACGTCAGATCACCCCTGCCGCCACAGTACTGGCAGAGGAATTCATCCCTCAGAAAAAGATTGAAGCGCGTGAAAGCCACGCGCTTCTGAGGTTTAACATAATCCTTGAGGACCACCACGCTGGGAATTCTCAGCGTCATCGACGGACTTCGGACCACTTCGTCATATTCCGCCACGATATCCACCCGGTCGAGAAAGGCCGCTTTGACGGCCTCCTGCCAAGGCCAGAGGCTGAGCGGATAGTAGGACAAGGGCCGATAATCCGCATTGAGCACAAGGGCCGGGTTCTGTCTGAGAGCCCCCGGCTCCCGCACGAAAGCTGTTCTGAAATCGCCATCCATCGGGGACTCGTCTCCTGCACTGCCTGCCCGTTACCGCGACACCAGAGCAGGACACCCCGCCCTAGCCTCAGATCACTATATATCGCGCGCTCTTTCTGGCAAGCCCCGCGATATGGCGTGTCGA
>JBBSNW010000090.1:0-15956 GCA_038260405.1 Rhodobacterales bacterium
GCATTGCCGATGATCCGGGGCGCGAAGGTGTCGCGCAGGCCGGTGATCCGCAGCGAGCCATTGAGATCGATGCCCGCGCCCGACAGGGTGATCGGCGCAAGATCGAGCGGCGAATCCTCTTCCCAGTTGAAAGCGATCTCGCCGTTGATCGCGTCACCGAGCGCCGAGGCCATGTTGGCGTCGGCCGGGGCCAGCCCGGACACGTCGATGTCGAACCGACCGCCCACATTGCCGAGCGAGGCACCCTCGCCCTGGCTGATCCGGCCAAGGCCGGTGATCTGCGCTCGGCTCAGTTGCAGGTCGGCGCGGTCCAGCCCTTCGAGCACGATATCCGCGCTCCAGCCATCGCTGTCGCCCGCATCGAAGCTCACGTCGAGATCGAGCGAATCGATCCGCGTCTCGACCCCCGGCAGCGGCAGCAGAAGCGGCCCGCCGGATGCGTTGGCGACCCGGCCGGTCAGCTGCATCTCCTCGGGCCATTTGTTCGGCCCGAGCGCGAGGTTGCCCGTGAGGGTCAACGCCTCGGTGTCGAGATCCAGCGTTTCGAGCCGCAGCCGTCCGTCGGCGAGCGTCTCGCCCGCCACGTCGAGCGACAGGTCAGGGCCGAAGAAAGCGCGGTTCTTCGGCGGCAGCATCGGACGGATGTCGCCCGAAAGTGTAGCGGTGAAGGCGCTGCCTTCGGGGCCCCCGTCGGGCAGGTTGGCCAGAGTCAGGCTGCCGGTCAGGCGATCCTCGCCATCGGTCGCGAGCGCAAGGTCGGCGGTGAAGTCGCTCAGCGGACCCTCGCCCTGCACGTTCAGCGCGATCGGCGGGCTGTCTGGCAGGTTGAGCAGGGTCGAAACGATGCCATCCGCTCCCTCGACAAGGCTGAGGTCGAGCGAGATGTTCTGTGTCTCGTTTGAATAGGAGGCTGCGAGCGACAGCTCGCCGGTCTGACCGTCGATCCGGTTCACCTGAAGATTGGCGTCGAGCGCGCCGTCGACAAGGCTTGCCGAGCCGCTCACCGACACTTCGGCGGCGACGCCCAGAATAGGTTCGCCAAGCACGGCGCGGTCGATGTTCAGCTCTTCGATCTCGACCGAAACCGGTAGTTCAGGGAGGCTGAAGGGCTGCGCCTCGGGGTCGGGCATTTCGTTGCCCGGCAGCGGCGTGCGGGGCAGCAGAACCTCTTCGGCGGAGAGTTCGGCGATCTCGATGCGCCCGCGCAGGATGGCCAGACGATTCCAGGACAACCCGACATTGTTGAGCGTGATCCATACGCCTTCGGCATCCGCGATGGTGAGCTGTTCGATCGTGGCGCGTGATGACAGCGCGCCGGAGAAGCCCTGGATGCGGATTTCGCGGCCCTCTGCGGACAGGTTGTCCTCGATCAGCGATTGCAGATAGCCGCGGTCGTCTTCTTCCGTGGACTGAGACAGCACGGGCTGCGTGACGAAAACCGAGAGGATGATGAGAAGGCAGAACCTTAAACGAGTCAAAATGCCTGTCCTATGCCGATGTAGAATTGAACGCCTTCGCCGGTATCGCCGCTGACCGGGGCTGCGACGTCGAACCGGATCGGGCCGATGCCGGTTTTGTAGCGGATGCCGAGACCGGCACCGGAATGCCAGTTCCCGGATCCGTCGTAGAAGCTGTTTTCGCCGATATAGCCCGCATCGTAGAAGGCGACCGCGGCGAGATTGCCGCTGAGATCGGTGCGGTATTCGGTCGAAACCCCGACAAAGCTGCGCCCGCCGGTACTGTCGCCATCGCCCAGATCGATGTCGAGCGACTGGTAGGGCTGGCCGCGCACGGTGCCGCCGCCGCCCGAGGTGAAGAGGTATTCGGGCAAAGTCTCTTCGAGATCCGAGCCGATCACCGATCCCAGTTGCAGCCGCGCAGCCAGCACCTGGCTCTTGTCCTCGACGATCGGGAAGTAGTAGCGCGCATCGCCGGTGACCCTAGCGCCGGACTGGCTGCCGCTCACGCCGATATAGGGCGTGGCGCTCGCATCGAGGTAATAGCCGCTCGAGGGGTCGAGCTCGTTGTCGCGCTCATCGAGCGTGGCCGAGACCGGCAGCGTGATCAGTGTGAAGGTCCGGTCGCCCAGATCGTCCTCTGTTTCGGAATAGAGGAAGCCCACGCCCGCCGAGGCGGTCAGGCTTTCCGAGTAGGTCCGCGTGAGACCGAGGCCAAGCTCGATCCGGTCCGAAAGATACGTCGTCTCGTCCAGATGCGCGATCTCGGAAAAGACGAAGCCGTCGACATCGGGGCCAAGGACGGCGGGAATTTCCAGCCGCGCACCCAGCGAATAGTCCATGCCGGAATCCGCCGCGCCGATATTGGAGACCTCGCCGTCGATCCGCAGACGCTCGGCACCGCCGAAGAGGTTGCGGTGCAGCCAGAAGCTCGACAGTTTCACGCCTTCGAGGGTCGAGATCTCGGCGCCGAAGCCGAAGCGGCGCGGCTTTGCATCGACCACGTTCGCGCCGATGTCCATGGTGCCGTCCGGGGCGACGGTCTCGCCCTCTTCCAGCGAGATCGACGAGAAGGCGCCGGTGCGGCGCAGGCGCTGTTCGGCATCGCTCAGGATCTTGGGAGAGAATTGCGCGCCGGTGGGAATGGCGGCCACACGGCGGATCACGGCGCCGCGCACGGCGCTGTTCCCGTTGACGCGCAGCACGCCGAACTTGACGCGCGGACCCGGTGCGATGCGCATCGAGACGTCGAGCGCCCGCCGCGCATGATCGGCGACGACGCTCTGATCCGCGAGTTCCGCCTTGGCGTAACCGGCATCGCGCCACGAGATGATGGCGGTGTCGAGCGCATCTCCAACCGTGCCGCTGCGCGCGCGTTCGTTGCGGTCGAAATCCGGGGGCATTTCCGTGGCCGGGGGCAGCGGTGTCACCTCGGTGCGGCCAAAGCGGTAGATTGGGCCGGTGTCGATCAGGACACGGACATCGTTGACCTGCGTCGGCACCGACAGCAGCGGAATGTCCGAGGCCTGCCGACCGTCGAGCAGGATGTCGATGGTCGGGCTGTAAAATCCGTTGGCATAGAGCGCATCCAGCAGGCGCCCGTAATCCGACAGGGCCGCGGCGAACAGGTCCTGCGCGGAGGTCCGTTCATCCTCGAAAGCGGTCTGCAGCGCCGAAGCGTTGCGCAATTCGGTTCGCAGCTCGTCGTTTTCCTCTGCGAGCCGGAAAATCACCTTGTCCAGGGCATCTGCGGGCGCGGGAACCACAAATGCGCATACCGACACATACATCAGCCCGTAAGACAGGCCTTTCCACCGAAACATTCCCCTGGGTCTCCCTGCTCGTCCTTCTTTAACGGTAAGCTTAGTGCCAACAGGGGGGATCGGCTACCGTTGCGGTATCACATTTTGCTTTAGACTGCCTGCAGGTGCGCCATGAAACGTGAAAATCGCGCCGCTTGCGACAAGGCTTGACGAAAGAGTACCACTGGACATGCAGTTCCTGAATTACACACATAATCATTGGCTTGTGCTCGCCTCCCTCGCTGTTGCGCTGATGGCGGGCTTTACCGGTTTGTCCCTGACCAGCGGGCTGCGAGACAAGTCTCTGGAAAAACGAAAGATTTCGGTTGCGATGGCCTCTGTCGCGCTGGGTGGCGGCATCTGGTCGATGCATTTCGTGGCGATGCTGGGCCTGCAACTGCCGATCCTTTTCTACTATGACGCGGTGATCACCCTGATTTCGGCACTCGTCGCGATCCTGATCGTCGGCTGTTCCTTGCTACTGTTGCATTTTCGCCCGCGTACCCCCGTCACGCTGACCCTTGCAGGCGCGATCATCGGCATCGGCATCGTCGCGATGCACTATATCGGCATGGCCGGGCTGGAGCTGTGCCGCGCGGTCTACACGCCGCTCGGCCTGACCGTCGCGGCGTTCGGCTCGCTCGTGCTGAGCACCGGGGCGGTGTGGCTCGCCTATGGCAAGCGCACGCAGCGCAACCTGCTGCTGGGCACGCTGGGTTTCGGTCTTGCGGTGTTCTGCGTGCATTTCGTGGCCATCCTCGGATCGCGCTTCGTCGCCTCGCCGGTCTCTCGCGAGGTCGGGCCGATGATCGGGAACGAGGTGATGGCAATCGGCGTCGTGCTGACGAGCTTCGTGCTCTGCGGCGCGTTCCTGCTGAGTGGCGTGACCTTTCTCGCGCCTGCCCAGCCCGAGAATAAAGAGCGCAATCCGGTTTCGCCGGAAACGGTCCGCACCCTGCGCCCGGATGCAGCCACGACCGCGCCCGCCACCCTGCCACGCCAGATCCCCTACGAGCAGAATGGCCGCACGCTGTTCCTGTCGCCCGCCGCGGTCGGGGCGATTCGTGCGGAGGGGCATTACACCTTTCTCTACACGCGCGACGCCAAGCTGTTCTGCGCTTGGTCGATCACCGAGGCAGAGATCCATCTGCGCGGCAGTCCCTTCATCCGCGCGCATCGCAGTTACCTCATCAACCCCGACCATGTGACCCGGTTCGAACGGCTCAAGGATAACGGTATCGTCTATTTCGACAGCTTCGAAGCCTTGGAAAAGGCCCCCGTGAGCCGTTCCAAGCTCAAGCCGGTGCGGGCGGCGCTGGGCCTCTGAGGCGGGTCCGCCCCGGGAACATTCGCGCTTGACGCTGCGTTCCCCTCGCAGATCGAAAAGGGGAAAGCATGGCCGGAACGACGCAGAGAACGCAGAAAAAGACCACCCGCAAGGCTGCGGGGAGCAAACCTGCCGAAACCACGACGATCAAGTCAGACAAGACCCCATCGCGGCAAGCCGAAGGCCGGGTCGAGGCCTTCACCGAATTGTCCAAACGGATTTTCAACGGAGAACAACTGGTTCCGCCGACGATGCTGACAGGCGAGGCGCGGCGGGTGCATGTCCGCTCGACCTTGCGTGAGGACCACGCCGCCCGAATCGAACAGCGGGCCTTCGGAGCGCAGAAGAAATTCGAGAAGCTCTCGGACAACCGGTTCAAATTCTTCCGTGGCACAGCGCTGCTGTTTTACCGCGACATGGTCGGGCAGGACAGCCACATGCCCACCGTCATGGCGCTTGGCGACGTACATCCCGAGAATTTCGGCGTCATGCCGGATGAACACGGCGCGCCCATCTTTGGCGTGAACGATTTCGACGAGACCATCTATGCGCCCTTCACCTGGGACATCAAACGCGGTGCCGTCGGCTTCTGGATCGCCGCCCGAGAAGAAGGTGGCATGAAGCGCAAGCGCCGCCGCAAGATCGTCGAAAAGTTCGTGAAGGGTTACCTTGACGCAATGCAGCAATACGCGGACCGCGCCACGGAAAAGAACGATGACTATCGCCCCGACAATTCGCCGAAGGTCATTCGCCGCCTGTTCAAGGAAGCTTGGGAGCATCGCCATGAATGGCTCTGGGACGACTACCTCAAACCGTCGGGCCGCGGATTCCGCGCCGATGACGAATTGCAGCCCCTGTCAAACGAAGTCGACAAGTTCCAGAAGGCGATCAACGATCTGGCCAAGTCCAAGGGGATCAAGGCACCCGACCGCGCCGGTGAGTTGAAAGTCAAGGATGTCTGCGTCCGTCACGGTCAGGGCACCGCATCTTTGGGCCTGCCGCGTTACTACGTACTGATCGAGGGGCCGTCGAAGGATGCGACCGACGATCTCATCATCGAATTCAAGCGCGCGCGTCCGTCGGCGCTGAGCGGCCTGACCCCGCCCACGGATTTCGATGCCGGCAACAATGCGGAACGCATCGCGCACGGGCACGCGGTGCAGCTGGCCCATGGCGACATCTTCTATGGCGCTGTCGAGATCGACGGCGAAAGCTTTCTCAGCCGCGAACGCGCGCCGTTCCGCGACGACATCGATCTCGACGATCTGAGCTACGATACGTGGAAATCCTATGCCCGCATCTGCGGTGCCACGCTGGCGCAGGCGCATGCCCTGTCCGACGATCTGGGTCAGGTCGATTATGACGTCGAACCCTCGATCATTGCGGCCGCGAGCCCGCGCAAGCTGTTCATCGCCGATATCGTCCGCTTCACGGTCGAAGCTGCCGACCGGCTGAAACAGGATCACGCCTACTTCCGCGAGGATCATGCCCAGGGCGCCTTTGACAGCGTCGACATGGTCTACCGCTAGAGTCAGTCTGCGCGCCACTCTTCCCGGGCCTTCGGATGGGTGGCGCGTGACGGCCGATAGCCGCTTTCGGCGCGCCGCCCGCCCGCGGAGGTGATTTCGCATTTCGTGCAGCGCTTTCGCATTTCGTGCAGAAAACGCCTCATTCCGCTCAAATCCTGAACGCTTTCCCGTCTGCCTGCCTAACCTCGTGGCAGAGAGCAGAGACATGCGACGGGAGGAGCGATACATGATTCCGGCAGCCTTCGACTATTACCGACCCGAGTCCATCTCGGATGCACTGAGCCTTTTGCAGACCCATGGCGAGGATGCCCGGGTCATGGCAGGCGGCCACAGCCTGATCCCGATGATGAAGCTGCGCATGGCCGACATACCGCATCTGATCGACCTTCAGGCGATCACCGACCTGCGCGGGATCACGCTGGATTGCGGCAGGATCGGCATCGGCGCGATGGTCACCCAGCACGAGATCATCGAACATGCAGAGCTTTCGCGCGCCGCGCCGATCCTGCGGGAAGCGGCGCTCCAGATCGCCGACCCGCAGGTGCGGTACATGGGCACGATCGGCGGCAACGTCGCGAACGGCGACCCCGGCAACGACATGCCCGGCCTGATGCAATGCCTCGGCGCGACCTTCACCCTCGTCGGTCCAGATGGCACCCGCAACGTTGCGGCGCGTGAATTCTACGAAGCCGCCTACATGACGACGCGCCGGGATGACGAGATCCTGACGAAGATCACTTTTACCGCGACATCGGGCGGCTATGCCTATGAAAAGCAGAAGCGCAAGATCGGCGACTATGCCACCGCTGCCGCCGCCGTGCTGCTGACCAGTGAGGGGGGCACCTGCACCTCTGGCTCCATCGCGATGACCAACCTCTCCGACGTGCCCGTCTGGTCCAAGGCCGCTTCGGAGGCTCTTGTTGGCACGACCTGCGACGATGCCGCGATCACCGCCGCCATGGCCGAAATGGACGCGGATATCGACCCCGGCGCGGACAATCGCGGCCCCGTCGCTTTCAAGCGCCATGTTGCCGGCGTCATCCTGTCCCGCGCGATCCGGCGCGCCTGGTCGCGTGCCTGAAGGAGCCATTCCATGTCGAAGAAAATCCAGATCACACTGACGGTGAATGGCGAGGTTCAGGAGCTTCTGGCCGAGCCGCGCGAATTGCTCATTCACGTGCTGCGCGAGCGGCTGAACATCACCGGCCCCCATATCGGCTGCGAGACGTCCCATTGCGGTGCCTGCACCGTCACGATGGACGGCAAGTCGGTAAAATCCTGCACCGTCTTTGCCGCGCAGGCCAGTGGCGCGCACATCACCACCATCGAAGGCATCAGTACCCCGGACAGCCTGCATGTCCTGCAGAATGCGTTCCGCGAGCATCACGGTCTGCAATGTGGCTTCTGCACACCGGGGATGATCACACGCGCGATCAAGCTGCTGGAGGACAACCCCAACCCGACCGAGGAAGAGGTGCGGTTCGGGATGGCGGGCAACCTCTGCCGCTGCACCGGCTATCAGAACATCGTCAAGTCGGTGCTGGCCGCCGCAAGTGAAATGTATGCCGCCAGGGAGGCCGCAGAATGAACGATCTCTCGCTGGACCGTGACGACCGCATCGCAAAGCTCAAGGGCCTCGGATGTTCGCGCAAGCGGGTCGAGGATGTGCGCTTTACCCAAGGCAAGGGCAATTACGTCGACGACATCAAGATGGCGGGGATGCTGCACGGCGATTTCGTCCGCTCGCCCTATGCGCATGCCCGTGTCGTGTCGATCAACACCGATGCGGCGATGGCGCTGGACGGCGTCGTCGCGGTGCTGACGGCCAAGGATCTCGAACCGCTGGGCCTGCACTGGATGCCTACCCTCGCGGGTGACAAGCAGATGGTGCTCGCCGACGGCAAGGTGCTGTTCCAGGGGCAGGAGGTCGCCTATGTGGTGGCCCGCGACCGTTATGTCGCCGCCGATGCCGTGGAACTTGTCGAGGTCGAGTACGAGGAACTTCCGGTCATCGTCGACCCGTTCAAGGCGCTCGAACCCGGGGCCACGGTGCTGCGCGAGGATCTTGAAGGCCAGACGTCGGGCGCGCATGGCGAACGCCATCACCCAAACCACATCTTCCTCTGGGAAGAGGGCGACAAGGCCGCGACTGAGGCGGTGCTGGCCGAAGCGGAGGTCGTCGCCGAAGAGATGATCTACTATCACCGCACCCATCCCTGTCCGCTCGAAACCTGCGGCTGCGTCGCGTCGATGGACAAGGTGAACGGCAAGCTTACGCTCTACGGCACTTTCCAGGCACCGCATGTGGTGCGCACCGTCGCCTCGCTGCTGTCGGGGATCGAGGAGCACAATATCCGCGTCGTCAGCCCCGATATCGGCGGCGGTTTCGGCAACAAGGTGGGTGTCTATCCGGGCTATGTCTGCTCCATCGTCGCCTCGATCGTGACCGGCAAGCCGGTCAAGTGGGTCGAGGACCGGATGGAGAACCTGATGGCCACCGCCTTTGCCCGCGACTACTGGATGAAGGGCAAGATCAGCGCCACGAAAGAGGGCAAGATCACCGCCCTCCACTGCCACGTGACCGCCGATCACGGCGCCTTCGATGCCTGCGCCGATCCGACCAAGTTTCCCGCCGGGTTCTTTCACATCTGTACGGGAAGTTACGACATTCCCGTGGCTTACGTGGGCGTGGACGGGGTCTATACCAACAAGGCGCCGGGCGGCGTGGCCTATCGCTGCTCCTTCCGCGTGACCGAGGCCGCCTATTTCATCGAACGCATGGTTGAACGGCTGGCGCAGGAGCTGAACATGGACGCGGCAGAGCTGCGCCGCATCAACTTCATCCGCAAGGACCAGTTTCCGTATCACTCGGCGCTGGGCTGGGAATACGATTCCGGGGATTATCACACCGCCTGGGACAAGGCGCTGAGCGCCATCGGTTATGACGCCCTGCGCGCCGAACAGGCCGACAGGGTCGAAGCCTTCCGGCGTGGCGAGACGCGCAAGCTGATGGGGATCGGCCTGTCGTTCTTTACCGAGATCGTCGGGGCCGGGCCGGTCAAGAATTGCGATATCCTCGGCATCGGGATGTTCGATTCCTGCGAGATCCGCATCCACCCGACAGGCAGCGCCATTGCCCGCCTCGGCACGATCAGCCAGGGGCAGGGCCATGCGACGACCTTTGCCCAGATCCTCGCGAGCGAGATCGGCATCCCGGCGGACAGCATCACCATCGAGGAAGGCGATACCGACACCGCGCCTTACGGCCTTGGAACCTACGGATCGCGCTCGACCCCGGTGGCAGGTGCTGCGACGGCGCTGGCGGGCCGCAAGATCCGCGCCAAGGCGCAGATGATCGCGGCCTACCTGCTCGAAGTGCATGACAATGATGTGGAATTCGACGTCGACCGGTTCGTCGTCAAGGGTGTGCCCGAGCGATTCAAGACGATGAAGGAAATCGCCTATGCCGCCTACAATCAGGCCATTCCGGGGATCGAGCCGGGGCTCGAGGCGGTGAGCTACTACGATCCGCCCAACATGACCTATCCGTTCGGTGCCTATATCTGCGTGATGGATCTGGATGTGGATACCGGAGAGGCCGAGATCCGTCAGGTCTATGCGCTCGACGACTGCGGCACCCGCATCAACCCGATGGTGATCGAGGGACAGGTGCATGGCGGTCTGACCGAAGCCTTCGCCATCGCGATGGGACAGGAGATTGCCTATGACGAGATGGGCAACTGCAAGACCGGCACGCTGATGGACTTCTTCCTGCCCACGGCGGTCGAGACGCCGCATTACACCACCGATTTTACCGAAACCCCCAGCCCGCACCATCCCATCGGCGCCAAGGGCGTCGGCGAGAGCCCCAATGTGGGCGGCGTGCCGATGTTCTCCAACGCCGTGCACGATGCTTTCCGCGCCTTCGGGCTGAAGCAGAGCCACATGCCGCACGATCACTGGCGGATCTGGCGCATCGCGGACGAACTCGGCCTGCACGGTTAGTAAGGGATGGGCTGGAGCGAGCTTCAGACCGACATGGCCGCGCAGGGCTATGTCGCGTCGGACGATCTGGCGATGGCGATGCACCTCTCGCTTTCGCTGGAACGACCCCTGCTGCTCGAAGGAGCGGCAGGGGTCGGCAAGACCGAGGTGGCCCGGGTGCTCGCGGCGGTGAAATCCACGCAGCTCATCCGGCTGCAATGTTACGAAGGGCTGGATGCAGGTCAGGCGATCTATGAATGGAACTATCAGCGCCAGCTGCTAGCCATCCGCGCCGCCGCCGAGGACGGAGAGACCGGCGCCGATGTAGAGGCGCGGATCTTTTCCGAAACATACCTGCTCGAGCGGCCCCTGCTGAAGGCGATCCGCCAGCCCGTCGCCCCCGTGCTGCTGATCGACGAGATCGACCGTGCGGACGACGAGTTCGAGGCCTATCTGCTCGAGGTCCTGTCCGAGTTCCAGATCTCGATCCCCGAGCTTGGCACCATCACCGCCTGGACGCGGCCTATGGTGATCCTCACCGCCAATGGCACGCGGGACCTGTCGGACGCGTTGCGGCGGCGCTGTCTTTATGCGCATGTGGATTATCCCGACCGGGCCACGGAACTCGCGATCCTGCGGGCGCGGATTCCGGGGGTCGAGGATGTGCTGGCGCAGCAGATCGTCGGCTTCGTGCAGGCGCTGCGGAAGGAAGAGCTGGAAAAGACCCCCGGCGTGGCCGAGATGCTGGATTTCGCCGCCGCGCTTTCGGGCCTTGGCATCGCCGATCTGACCGAGGATCCTAAGGTTCTGCAGGCCACGCTGGCCACATTGCTCAAGACCCGCCGCGACCGCGACACCATTCCGACCGAAGTCGCACAGCGGCTGGCGGGACGCGCGGCATGAGCCGGGTGACGCGCTTTGCCGGGCGCGATCCGGGGCCTAATGCCAGGGTGGCCGGTTTCATGGCGCATCTGCGCACGCATGGCTTGCGGCTGGGCGTTGCGGAAACCGCGCTGGCGGTCGAGGCCCTGACCCATGTGCGCGCAAGCGATCCGGAGGAGGCGCGTCTTGCGCTGCAGGCAGTCTGCACGGGTTGCGCGGACGACGTCGCCGCGTTCGGAGAGCTGTTCGACGCCTGGTGGCGCAATGATGGCCGGGTACGCGACAAGGTCGTCCCGTCTCAGGCGGCTGCGACGGAAAACATGCGCAATTCCCGCTCGGCAGATGGCCCGCAAACCGGCGGCACCGGGCGGATGGACAGCCCGGACGAATCCGATGGCGAGGGCGAGGCGATGAGCAGCGGCGAGGGTCGGCTGGTCGGCTCGCGGCTGCGCAACCTGATGAAGACCGATCTGCGCGATCTCGTGAGTCCCGAGGATATCCGTGACGCGGAAACCGTCGCGCGGCGGTTGGCGCTGGCGATCCGGGACCGGCGGTCGCGGCGGCGGCGCGCGGCGCGCAAGGGCGCGACGCTCGACATGCGACGGGTGCTGCGGCAGAGCATTGCGACGGGCGGCGAACCTTTGCGGCTTCCGCGGAGGCAGAGGCCGGACCGGCCGGTGCGGATCGTGGCGCTGTGTGACGTGTCGGGGTCGATGACGCTTTATGCGCGGGTCTTCCTCGCCTTCCTGACCGGTCTCATGCGGGCGGATCGCGACAGCGACGCCTACCTGTTTCACACCCGCCTCGTGCGGATCACCGAGGCGCTGCGGGACGAGGACAGCCTGCGCGCGCTCAACCGGCTCACCCTGCTGGCCGATGGTTTCGGTGGCGGGTCGAGGATCGGCGGTGCGCTGGACCATTTCGCCGCCACCTATGCCCGCCGCTTCGTGAACGGACGCAGCGTCGTGCTGATCCTGTCGGACGGATACGACACGGATCCGCCCGAACGGCTGGGGGCGGCGCTCGAGCGGCTGCGGCGCAGGGGATGCCGGATCGTCTGGCTCAACCCGCTCAAGGGTTGGGAGGGTTATGCGCCCGTCGCGGCGGGTATGGCCGCTGCCCTGCCGCATCTCGATCATTTCGCGGCCGCGGGGACGCTTTCGGACCTTGCCGCGCTGGAACAGGAGCTTGCCCGGCTATGATCGACGTGACCCCCCTCGAAGACGAGATGAGCCGACTGGCCGAAGCCCTGCGCGCCGCCGGGACGCCCTTCGCTACGGCGACGGTGGTGCGAACTGTCGGCGCAACGGCGGCGAAACCGGGCGCGCGGGCGCTGATCCATGCGGATGGCACGCTGGGCGGCGGCTGGATCGGCGGCGGTTGCGTTCGCTCGGCCCTGGGCCGCGCGGCGCAGGAGGCCCTGGCGGACGGGCAGCCAAAATTCATTTCGCTGATGCCCGAGGACCTCCTGGCCGGTCGCGGCGTGACAGCGGGCAGCGCCGTGGACGGCGTGCGGTTCGCCCGCAACGGCTGTCCCAGCAAGGGGTCGATGGATGTCTTCGTCGAGCCGCATCTGCCGCAGCCGGAACTGGTCGTCATGGGCGGCTCGCCCGTCGCGGTGGCATTGGTGCGGCTGGCGGCGGGCTTCGGCTTTCGGCTCAGCACGGTGCCGGTGGCCGGGCCGCTGCACCCTGTGGCGGGCGGCGCGCAGCGGCTCGTCGTCGTGGCGACGCAGGGCCGCGGCGATCTCGATGGATTGCGCGCGGCGCTGTCTGCGGGGGCTGCCTTCGTCGCCTTCGTGGGGTCGCGTCGCAAGTTCGCAGCGCTGTCCGAGACGCTGGTGTCAGAGGGCATCGCCGCACAGGATCTGGCGCGGGTGCAGGCGCCCGCCGGACTCGACATCCATGCGCTCACCCCCGAGGAGATTGCTCTCTCGATCCTTGCCCAGGTGGTGCAGATACGGCGCAGCGGACAGCGGCACGGGGCTTGAGATGCGCCCCAAACGCGAGGCTTCAGGCCGCGGTGAACAGATCGCCGAACTGATCGCGCAGCGCCTTTTTCTGCACCTTGCCCATGGTGTTGCGCGGCAATTCGGGCAGGATCACCAGTTTGCGCGGATGCTTGAAGCGGGCGAGCGATTCCCTGATCTGCGCATCGATCGCGTCAAGGTCCGGCGCGGCACCCGGTGCGGGGACCAGGATACCGACGACAGTCTCGCCGAAATCGGGATGCGGCACGCCGATCACCGCGGATTCGAGCACGCCGGGCTGATCGTCCAGCAGCAGCTCGATTTCCTTGGGATAGATGTTGTAGCCGCCCGAAATGATAAGGTCCTTGTTGCGCCCCACGATCGAGACATAGCCGTCGGTGTCGAGCTGCCCCAGATCCCCGGTGATGAAGAAACCGTCTTCGCGCAGCTCTTCGGCGGTCTTTTCCGGCATCTGCCAGTATCCCCTGAATACGTTCGGGCCGCGCACCTCGATCTGGCCGATCTCACCCTGCGCCAGGGTGGCGCCATCGGCCGGATCGGTGATCTTGAGCTCGACGCCCGGCAGGGGAAAGCCCACCGTGCCCGCGCGCCGCTCGCCCTCGTAAGGGTTGGAGGTGTTCATGTTCGTCTCGGTCATGCCATAGCGTTCGAGGATGCGGTGACCCGTGCGGTCCTCGAATCGGACATGCGTTTCGGCAAGCAGGGGAGCCGAGCCCGAGATGAAGAGCCGCATGTGCTGCGTGAGGGTGCGGTCGAAACGGGGATCGTCCAGCAGGCGGGTGTAGAAGGTCGGCACACCCATCATCGACGTGGCCTGCGGCATGCGGGCGATCATCTGATCGAGATCGAATTTCGGCAGGAAGATCATCGAACCGCCCGCGACCAGCGTGATGTTGGTCGCAACGAACAGCCCGTGGGTGTGAAAGATCGGCAGGGCGTGCAGCAGCACGTCGCTGTCGCTGAACTGCCAGTATTCCGCCAGCGTCTGCGCGTTGCTGAGCAGGTTTTGCTGCGTCAGCATCGCGCCCTTGGACCGCCCCGTCGTGCCCGAGGTGTAAAGGAACGCCGCGAGGTCTTCGGATTCGCGCGGCACGGTGTCGAAGTGATCCGGCATCGTCGCGGCAAGGTCGGTGAGCGAGCCGCTGCCATCGGCGTTCAGAGTTTCGATACGCGCGCCGCAGCCAGTGGCGACCGGGGTGAGGGCGTCGGATTTCGCGCTGTCGCAGACCAGCAGCCTTGCGCCGGAATTTTCGACGAAATAGCGGATTTCCTCGCCCATATAGCCGGTATTCAGCGGCAGGAAGACGACGCCTGTCTGCACGCAGGCGGCGTAGAGCGCCAGAGAGTCCGGCGACTTCTCGGTCTGGGCGGCGAGGCGGTCGCCGGGTTTGAGACCGAGACTCGTGAGCACGTTTGCGATCCGCGCAGCAAGGCGCAGAAAGGCGTCATGCGTGAGGGTGCTGCCATCGGGCAGATGCAGAAACACCGAAGAGCGCCCGGCATGGCGGCCGAAGAGAGTGTCAAAAAGCGGGTTGGCCATGGGTCTTGTCCTTCATGCGTCCTGTAACGCCACCGCGGCGGCAAGGCTGCGCACCTCGGAAGAGGCCGCCACGGTACCGACGGTGGCAAATCGTTCGTGGTTCTGCGTGATCTGGGGCAGATCGTAAAGGTAGTTCACCATCAGCCCGCCCGATTGCTGCAGCCCGTTGGCCGAGGTGTCGGCATCGGCATGGACGGCGTGCACCAGCGCGCCGTTGCCAAGGTGAAAGCGTCCGACCGGGTCCACCGGTCTGCCATCCGCGCGTTTTGCCTGCGTGAGGTAATGCGCCGCGATCTGGCGCTGGGCGAGCGGTTCGTCTGGCAGGGAGCGTCCCTGCTTTTCCAGCCAGCGGGTCAGGCCGGGGATGGGAGAGAGCGTGACGAAGGTCTTGAGACCGGGCAGCTCGCGGCTCAGCTCCGAGACGACCTGCTTGATCAGCGAATTCCCGAAGGAAATGCCCGCAAGGCCGGACTGGCAGTTCGAGATCGAGTAGAACACCGCCGTATCGGCTTCCTGCGCCGCCAGATGTGCGCGCCCGTCGGCCAGCAGTCCCTGCACAGAATTCGGGGATCCGCTTGTCAGGGCGACTTCGACAAAGATCAGCGGCTCGTTCGGCATCGACGGATGGAACAGGGCGAAACAGCGCCGGTCGACAGGCTGCAGGCGTCGGCGCAGGTCGTCCCAGCTGTGGATCGCATGTACGGCCTCGTAGGCGATGATCTTTTCAAGGATCTCGGCCGGGCTTTCCCAGTTGATCGGTCGCAGCACCAGAAAGCCGCGGTTGAACCAGGACGCGAAGAGATGCCGCAGATCCAGATCCAGCATGGCGAATTCGGGGTTCTGTTCGGTCATGCGCAAAAGGTCCGCGCGCATGTCCACAAGTTGCCCGGTCGCACCCGGCACCTGATTGAGACGGCGCGCGAGTTCCTGACGCGGAGGCTCGACCAAATCCATCAGCGCGCGGTAGCTGGCCTTGTCGGACCCCGCCTCGTATGTGTCGAGTGCCGCGCGCATTGCGACGGTGTCGATGCCCTGCTTTTCGGTGAGATAGGCGAAGAAGGCGCGCTTTTCCTCCCATTCCATCTCTGCGTAGCGGTCGAGGATGAGGCGGGCCAGCGCCATGCCCGATACTTCTCCGGCATTGCTGATGAGGTCGGCGCAGAGTTCCTCGATGCTGCGGCCCTTGCGGTCGGGTTCCGTGGCCCCGCGATATCGGCGGTCGAAGACGGTCGAGAGGAGGTCGGCGAAAAGGCTCATATTGCTTGTCCCATCACATAATCCGGGAGCCATGTGGCGATGCCCGGAAAGACGCAGAGCAGCACGATGGCCAGCACCATGCAGGCGACATAGGGCAGCGAGCCGAGCAGGATGGTCTTGAGCGAGATGTCGGGCGCGATGCCGTTGATGACATACAGGTTGAGCCCGACCGGGGGCGAGATCAAGCC
>JBBSNW010000091.1:0-15311 GCA_038260405.1 Rhodobacterales bacterium
AGGTGCGGGTCGTCGATCAGCTCCTTCACCTTCCGGTCGGTGGCGTAGATGTCCTCCGGATCGCCCGACAGCGCGGCCCAGCGGAACGGCCCGATCCCGCGGCAGAACAGCGGCCGGATATAGGCAGGCACGAAGCCCGGAAAGGCAAAGGCATCCTCCAGCCCCGCATCCTTGGCCACCTGCCGGATGTTGTTGCCGTAATCGAGCGTCGGCACGCCCGCATTCCAGAAGCCGACCATCGCCGCGACATGCAGCTTCATGGAAGCACGCGCGGCGGCATCGACCGCCCTGGGGTCCGATTCCTGCTTTTCGCGCCACTCTGCCACCGACCAGCCCGCGGGCAGATAGCCGTGATAGGGGTCGTGGGCCGAGGTCTGGTCGGTCACGATGTCGGGCCGCCCGTTGGGCAGGGCCTCGCCCGCCTGCATGCGGCGCAGGATCTCGGGGAATACCTCTGCCGCATTGCCGATCAGCGCCACGGATTTCGCCTCTCCCGCCCTGGCCCATCGCTCGATCAGGGCCAGAGCCTCGTCCAGATCATGAGCCTTTTCATCGCAATAGCGCGTGCGGATGCGGAAATCGGCGCGCGTCTCGTCACATTCCACTGCGAGGCAGCAGGCTCCCGCCATCACCGCGGCCAGCGGCTGCGCGCCGCCCATGCCACCCAATCCGCCCGTCAGGATCCACTTGCCGGTGAGGTCGCCGTTATAATGCTGGCGGCCTGCTTCGGCAAAGGTCTCGTAGGTGCCCTGCACGATCCCCTGCGCGCCGATATAGATCCAGGACCCGGCGGTCATCTGGCCGTACATCATCAGGCCCTTCTTATCCAATTCGTTGAAATGGTCCCAGTTGGCCCATTCCGGCACGAGGTTAGAATTCGCGATCAGCACGCGGGGCGCGTCCGTGTGGGTGCGGATGATCGCGATGGGCTTGCCCGATTGCACCACCAGCGTCTCGTCGGCCTCGAGATCCTTCAGGCTCGCCACGATGCAGTCGAAATCCTCCCATGTGCGGGCCGCGCGCCCGATGCCGCCATAGACGACAAGCTCGTGCGGGTTCTCGGCTACATCCGGGTGGAGGTTGTTCATCAGCATCCGCAGAGGCGCCTCGGTCTGCCAGCTTTTCGCGGTAAGCTCGGTGCCGGTGGGCGGGTAGATGTCGCGCAGGTTGTGACGGGAATCGGGCATGATGCGATCCTTTCAGGCGAGGGAGGGGGCGAGATCGATGAGATCCTGCAGTATGTCCCTGAGCGTGACACGCAGGGTTATTGCCTTGTCGGGGTCGAGCGCAAAATCCGGCACCTCCCGCGCAAGGTGGCTGGACTGGGCCAGTTCCATCTGGATCGCGTGGATGCCCGTGTCGGGGCGGCCATAGTGCCGCGTTGTCCAGCCGCCGCGGAAGCGTCCGTTCAGGATGGTGCTCCGTCCCGAGGCTTCGCAGCGTTTCAGCACGGCCTGTTCCAGCACGGGTGCACAGGTCGCGCCGCTATCGGTGCCGATGTTGAAATCGGGCAGGGTGCCGTCGAAGAGCCAGGGAATGACCGACCGGATCGAGTGGCAGTCATAGAGGATCGCGATGCCATGTATGGCCCGGACGCGCTCCAGCTCGGCCGCGAGCGCCGCATGGTAGGGGCGATGCCACGCGGCAAGCCGTTCTGCGGTGTCGGCCTCCCCCGGCTCCTCGCCCTCCGACCACAGGGGCGTGTTGTCGAATGTATTTAGCGGGACGAGGCCGGTCGTGGTCTGGCCCGGATAGAGGCTCGCCCCGGCAGGGTCGCGGTTGGCGTCGATCACGTAGCGGTGGAAATTGGCCGCCACCGCCGTCACCCCCGGCACGAGGTCGCGGTAGAGCGCCTCGATATGCCAGTCTGTGTCGCGCAGCATCCGCCCTTCGGGATTGAGCCGCGCGCGGATGTCGTCGGGAACATGCGTGCCGGTATGGGGAAAGCCCAGAACCAGCGGGCTGTCGCCGCGCGTGACGGTGACGGGAAGCATCACGACGCCTCCGGCAAGGCGATGCCGACAGCTTGCGCCAGCGCGCCGCTCGCCACAAGCGCGCCTGCGGCGTCGAGGTCGGGCGCCATGTAGCGGTCTTCGGCCAGCGCAGGCACGGTTTCACGGATCACGCCGATCACCGCCTGCAGGCTTGGCGATGTTTTCAGCGGGCCGCGCATCTCGATCCCCTGCGCGCCGGTCATCGCCTCGACTCCGATGATCCAGAACAGATTCTGCGTCATCTGCAGCAGCCGTCGCGCACCATGGCAGGCCATCGAGACATGGTCCTCCTGGCTCGCGCTCGTCGGGGTGGAATCGACCGAAGCGGGATGCGCGAGCTGCTTGTTCTCGCTCATCAGCGCGGCGGTCGTGACCTCGGCGATCATCAGGCCAGAATTCAGCCCCGGCGCGGGCGAAAGAAACGCGGGCAGGCCGTAATTCAGCGTCGGGTCGACCAGAAGCGCGATGCGGCGCTGGGATATCGCGCCGATCTCGGCCACGGCCAGCGCGATCTGGTCGGCGGCAAAGGCCACGGGCTCGGCATGGAAATTCCCGCCCGAAACGATGCTGCCATCCGACAGCACGAGGGGGTTGTCCGTCGCGGCATTGGCCTCGATCCGCAGGGTGGTGGCGGACTGGCGCAGCAGATCGAGACAGGCGCCGCCGACCTGCGGATGGCAGCGGATGCAATAGGGGTCCTGCACGCGTTCGTCGCCCTGCGTGTGGCTGTCGCGGATGTCCGACCCGTCGAGCAGCGCGCGCAAGGCCGCCGCGATCTCGATCTGGCCGGGCTGGCCGCGCAGGGCCTGGATTTCTTCGGCAAAGGGCGCGGTCGATCCCATCGCCGCATCTGTGGTGAGCGCCCCGGTCACGATGGAGCTTTGCAGGGCGCGCATTGCCCGGAACAGCCCCGCCAGCGCAAGTGCCGTCGAAACCTGCGTGCCGTTGATCAGCGCAAGTCCCTCCTTGGCGGTCAGCACCACCGGTTCCAGCCCCACGCGCGACAGCGCCTCTGCCCCCGGCAGGCGCTCGCCCTGATGATATGCCTCACCCTCGCCGATCATCACGGCCGCCATATGCGCCAGCGGCGCGAGGTCACCCGAAGCACCGACAGAGCCCTTTTCGGGGATCACCGGCAGCACGCCCTGCGCCAGCATGCCTTCGAGCAGCTCGATCAGTTCGGGGCGCACGCCGGAAGCACCGCGCCCCAGCGACAGGAGTTTCAGGGTCAGGATCAGGTGCACGATTTCCGGCGCCAGCGGATCACCCACGCCGCAGCAATGCGACAGGATCAGGTTGCGCTGCAGGGTCGTGACGTCGCCCGGCGCGATGCGCATAGAGGCAAGCTTGCCGAAACCGGTATTGATGCCATAGACCGGATCGCTTCCCGCGGCGACCTCGGCCACACGCGCCGCTGCCATCCTGATGCCGGGCAGGGCAGAGGGGTCGAGCGTTGCGGCGCGCTTGTGCCAGTAGATCTCGGCCAGCGTGGTCAGATCCACTGTGCCGGGTGTGAGGGTGATCGGCCCGGCCATCAGACATATTCTCCCTTGAAAACGCGTGCTTTCAGGGGGTTGAACCCGATGCGATGCACCAGCAGGGCCGCGCTGTCGGCCTCCCACAGGGCGAAATCGGCCGAGAGACCCGGCGCGATCCGTCCCGTCTCCTGCACCAGCCCCAAGGCCTGCGCGCCATGCCGGGTGACGGCGGCGAGACATTCGGGGACGGTCAGGCGAAAGAGCGTCGCGCCCATGTTCATCGTCAGCAGCAGCGAGGTGACAGGTGAGGTTCCGGGATTGCAATCGGTCGCAAGCGCCATCGGCACGCCCGCGGCACGGAAGGCAGCGACCGGCGGCGCCTGTTCCTCGCGCAGCGTGTAGAACGCCCCCGGCAGCAGCACCGCGACCGTTCCCGCGGCGGCCATCGCTTCGGCATCCGCTGCATTCGCATATTCCACGTGATCCGCCGACAGCGCGCCGTATTTTGCGGCAAGCTGCGTGCCGCCGGAATGGCTCAGCTGTTCGGCATGGAGCTTGACCGGGATGCCAAGCCCGGTCGCATGGGCGAACAGCGGCTCGAGTTCCCCGGCTGAAAAGGCGATGCCTTCGCAGAACCCGTCCACCGCATCGACCAGCCCTTCGGCATGGGCGCGCTCCAGCCCGGCGATCGCGATCTCGTCAATATAGGCCGCGGCGCGGCCCTTGTAGGCGGGCGGCAGGGCATGTGCGGCGAGCCATGTGGTGACGATGCGCACCGGGCGCATCTCTCCCAGACGGCGCGCGGCGCGCAGCATCGTCATCTCGGCCTCGATATCGAGACCGTAGCCCGACTTGATCTCGACCGTGCCGACACCTTCGGCGAGCAGATGGTCGAGCCGGGGCAGGGCGGCCGCGACAAGTGCGTCGACATCCAGAGCCCGCGTCGCCTGCATGGTCGATGCGATTCCGCCGCCTTCGCGCGCGATCTGCTCATAGCTCGCACCTTCGAGGCGCAGCTCGAATTCGCGCGCGCGGTCGCCGCCAAAGACGATATGCGTGTGACAGTCGACAAGGGCTGGCGTCATCAGGGCGCCACCACAATCGACAATCTCGGCGCCCTGTGCCTCGATCCGCGGCGCGACCTGAAGAATGCGACCCTCCGCGCACAGCACGTCCAGCGCCTCGGGCTGAATGTCGTCAGTCTGCCCCGTGATCACCCGCGCATGTCTCCAGAGTCTCTGCATGTCGCTCTTTCCGTCTTTCCCTGAGATGTCATTAAGTATATACATAATGCCATGGCTTGCGCAAAGCCCAATTTGCAAATCACCCGGGAGGCGCCATGCAGATCATCGCAAGACAGGCCCTGCTGCCCGATGGCTGGGCGCAAAACGTGGCCATCACGGTCGAGGACGGTCTGATCGCCGCGGTCGCGAAGGCCCCGCCCGGCGTCGCGACGCAAGTGGACACCCTGCTGCCGGGGATGAGCAACCTGCACAGCCATGCCTTCCAGCGCGGATTCGCCGGGCTGACCGAAGAGCGGGGCGAGACGCGCGACAGCTTCTGGACATGGCGCGAGATGATGTACCGCTTCGCGCTGCAGCTCGACCCCGAGGCCATGCAGGCGATGGCCGAACTGGCCTATGTCGAGATGATCGAGGCCGGTTTTACCCGCGTCGGCGAATTCCACTACCTGCACCACGCCCCCGACGGGCAGCCCTATGATGACCCCGCCGAAATGTCGGCGCGCCTCTTCGCCGCCGCCGAAGCCACGGGCCTCTCGCTGACCCATCTGCCGGTCTTCTACGCCCGGGGTGGGTTTGGCCCTGTGCCAGCGGGCGAGGGGCAGCGGCGGTTCCTGCACGCGCCCGACGCCTTCCTGAGGCTGATCGAGCGTTGCGACACGCTCGCCAGCCGCGCCGGAGACGTGGTCGGCTACGCCCCGCATTCCCTGCGCGCCGCCAGTGCCGAAGACCTTGCCGCGCTGACAGAAGCCCTGCCGGGGCGCCGGGTGCATATCCACATCGCCGAGCAGATGCGCGAGGTCGAGGACAGCATTGCCTTCAGCGGTCAGCGTCCGGTCGACTGGCTGTTTGACCATGTGGATGTCACGCCCGACTGGTGCCTGATCCACGCCACCCACCTGAGCGAAACCGAGGTCACGCGCATCGCCGCTTCGGGGGCGGTTGCGGGGCTCTGCCCGGTGACGGAAGCCAATCTGGGCGACGGGATCTTTCCGGGCCGCGCGTTTCTCGAGGCCGGGGGCCGGTTCGGCATCGGCACGGACAGCAATGTGCGGATCGGCCTTTCTGGCGAATTGCGGACGCTGGAATATTCCCAGCGCCTTGCCCTGCGCGAACGCAACGTGATGACGCCCGTGCCGGGATCGACCGGCGCGCAACTGTTCAGCGCCGCTCTGGCAGGTGGCGCGCAGGCGCTGGGCGCGCCGGACCCGGTGATTGCCGTGGGGGCGCCGGCGGATCTCGTGGCGCTCGATGATCCGTTCACGCTGGGCAGTGACGGCGCGCAGATGCTCGACCGCTGGATTTTTGGCCGCGATATCCGGGTGCGCGATGTCTGGGTGCGCGGGGCGCATCTGGTGCAGGACGGGCGGCACGCCGCGCGCGACGGCATTGCCGAGCGCTATTCTGCGGCCGTGCGGGCCGTGCTGGACCGGTAGCCAGCGGAAATTTCTATCGATAATTCAGGTGAATTTGCGGAACAGCTTGGTCTGGTCGAACATCTCTTCGAGCGATTCCATTCGCCGCCGCGTATCTTCCCATAGCAGCCCCTGCACCGCGGAAATCATCGTCTCGACCAGCAGCAGCGGCATGCCGAGCGAGTCCCAGGCCGAGGGGACCACGATCCGGCTGGAAAAGCAGATCTCCGACAGCGCATGGATGGGCGAGCGCCACTGATCCGTGAACAGCACCACCCGGCCCCCGCGCGCCACCGCCATCTCGGCAAGCTTCAGCGTGTTGTTCTCGTACCGGCGCATGTCGAAGACGACAAAGATATCGCCCTCCTTCGTGTCGAGCAGGTCATGCGGCCAGGTGTTGGAGTTCGAGCGGATATGCGTGACCCCGGGGCGGATCACCTGCATGTGCAGGAACAGGTATTCGGCCAGCGTATGCGTGATGCGCCCGCCGACGATATGCACCGCGCGATCCGTATCGGCGATCAGCGCGCAGGCGGCGTCGAAGGCTTCGGGTTCGATCTGTGCCAGCGAGTGACGGATGTTGTCGATCACCGCCTCGGTGAAGCGGTTCAGGATATGGCCCGAAGGTGCGGCCTCGGCCCAGTTGTCGTATTTGGCGATGGGGCTCTTGACCTTGGCGCGCAGTTCCTCGCGCAGTTCGGCCTGAAATTCGGGGTAGCCGGAATAGCCGAGCTTTTGCACCATGCGCAGCACGGTGGGCCCGGAAACGCCCGCATCGCGCGCAAGTGCCGAGAGGGGCCCAAGCCCGCTTGCAGGATAGTTTTCAAGAATCGCATGGGCCAGCTGGCGCTCGGCGCGGGTCAATGTATCCAGCCCGGACTGGATGCGTTCGGCGATGGTGAGGTCCGTCCGTGCCAAGGGAATCGCCTGTTCTGATGTCTTTCGTTACAGCTTTATAGCAGATGTGGAATTTATTACATTAAGTGATTGACAGAATCCCAAGCTCCCCCGAAGCTTTCCGCAAAACGGGGGACAGATGTCGGGGATCACGGTGCCAGAAACGTCTCGGATCGTCACGGTGCGGCCGGGCGGCGCCACGGATCTGGTGCTGGTCTGCGAACATGCCTCCGCCTTCATCCCGCCGGAGCTCTCGGGGCTCGGCCTTTCCGACAGCGACCGTCTGAGCCACGCCGCCTGGGATCCCGGTGCGCTGGGTGTGGCCGAGGCGATGGCCGGGGCGCTAGACGCGGTGCTCGTCTTCTCGGAGGTTTCACGCCTCGTCTGCGACTGCAACCGCCCGCCCGAGGCGACGGATGCGATGCCGGCACAGAGCGAACGGATCGTGGTGCCGGGCAATGCCGACCTTACGCAGGCCGACAGGGCGGCACGGGCGAAACGCTACTACGACCCTTTCCGCGCGGCGCTGGCGCAGGAGGTTGCGGCCCGCACGTCCCCGGTCCTCGTCACGATCCACAGCTTCACGCCGGTCTTTCACGGCGCGCCACGGTCGGTCGAGATCGGCATCCTGCATGACGCGGATGCGCGGCTGGCCGATGCCATGCTCGACAGCGCCGCGACGCACACAAAGCTCAGGACCGAGCGCAACGCGCCCTACGGCCCCGAGGATCGCGTGACGCATACCTTGCGCGAACATGCGCTGGGGGCGGGGCATCTCAACGTGATGATCGAAATCCGCAACGATCTGATCGCCACCGAAAGTCAGCAACGGGACATGGCGGCGATGATGTCGGGATGGCTGAACGACGCGCTGGCACAGGTGCGGGGGAACCGGAATGCGTAGGTTCGCACATGGATTCATCCGCGGCGTCGACGGGTTCAACCACCGTGTCGGGCGCATCATGATGTACGGGATCTTCGTGCTGATGGGGATCCTGCTGATCTCGTCGATCAACAAGACTTTCTTCACGCCGACGCTCTGGACGCTGGAAATGGCGCAGTTCACGATGGTTGCCTATTACATCCTTGGCGGGCCCTATTCGATCCAGCTCGGCTCGAACGTGCGGATGGACCTGCTCTATGGCGAATGGTCCCTGCGCAAGAAGGCCTGGGTGGATGCCATCACCGTGCTGTTCCTGATCTTCTACCTCTGCGTGCTGCTTTACGGGGCCATCGGGTCGACCGCCTATTCGCTGGGCTATTTCGGGACCGAACCGTTCTCGTTCTTCGGTGGTCTGATCACGGGAACCGAGAAATTGGGCTTCATGGAAACCTCGCCCTCGGCCTGGAAGCCGTGGATGTGGCCGATCAAGACGGTGATGGTCGTCGGGATATTCCTGATGTTGCTGCAATGCCTGTCCGAACTTCTGAAGGACCTGCTGCGTCTGAAAGGTGAGGCGATCTGATGTCCTACGATCTGATCGCAACGCTGATGTTCGCGACGATGATGCTCATGCTGCTGACCGGGCAGCGGGTCTTCGGTGCCATCGGCTTTGTCGCCGTGGTGGCGGCGCTGCTGCTCTGGGGCGACAGGGGAGGCTATGACATCGGCTTCTCGGCGGCGATGAAGCTGATGAAATGGTATCCGCTGCTGACCCTGCCGATGTTCATTTTCATGGGTTACGTGCTGTCGGAATCAAAGATCGCCGACGACCTCTACAAGATGTTCCACGTCTGGATGGGCGGGTTGCGCGGCGGCCTTGCCATCGGGACGATCGGGTTGATGGTGCTGATCTCGGCGATGAATGGCCTGTCGGTGGCGGGCATGGCGATCGGGTCGACCATCGCTTTGCCGGAACTGCTCAAGCGCGGTTATGACAAGCGGATGGTCACGGGGGTGATCCAGGCGGGCTCGAGTCTCGGAATCCTTGTGCCGCCTTCCGTCGTGCTGGTGCTCTACGCGATGATCGCGCGTCAGCCGGTGGGGCAGTTGTGGCTGGCCGGGGTGATCCCGGGGCTGATGATGGCGGGCATGTTCATCGCCTACATCATCATCCGCTGCTGGATGAACCCGTCGCTGGGGCCAGTGCTGTCACGCGCCGAACGCGACATCCCGATGCCGGAAAAGCTGCGGCTGCTGCGCGCGGGGATGCTGCCGCTCGTGATCTTCGCGGTGATGATGGTGCCCTTCGTGAACGGCTGGACCAGCCTCGTCGAAAGCTCGGCGATCGGCGCGATGGCGGCCTTTACCGCCGCCGTGCTCAAGGGGCGCATGACGCGCGAGGTGTTCGAGAATTCCGTGAGGAACACGCTCGGCATCACCTGCATGTTCATGTGGATCATCCTTGCAGCCCTTGCCTTCGGCGCGGTCTTCGACGGGCTCGGCGCGGTCAAGGCCATCGAGGGGCTGTTCACCGAAAAGCTGGGCCTGAACCCCTGGGTGATCCTGATCCTCATGCAGCTCAGCTTCATCTTGATGGGCACGTTCCTCGACGACACGGCGATGCTGGTGATCGTCGCGCCGCTTTACGTGCCGCTGGTGGGCGCGCTGGGCTTCGACCTGGTCTGGTACGGCATCCTTTACACGATCACCTGCCAGATCGCCTACATGACGCCGCCCTTCGGCTATAACCTGTTCCTGATGCGCGCGATGGCGCCGCCCGAGATCTCGATCCAGGACATCTACCGCTCGATCCTGCCCTTCGTGCTGGTGATGGTGCTGGCGCTGGCGGTGGTGATGATCTTCCCGCAGATCGCGCTGTGGCTGCCGAACTACATCTACGACAATTAACCCCGAAGAACTCCGCAAACGGAGCATTTCCAGACCAACAAGGAGACTGACATGACCTCGAGACGTTCCTTCCTGCGCACCGCCGCCTTTGGTGGTGCCGCCGCCGTGGCAAGCCCCGCCATCGTGCGCGCACAGGCGCCGATCAAGTGGCGCTTTCAGACCTATGCCGGTGCCGCGCTGGGCGAATTCGTGACCAAGCCCGCGATCGACTTCATCAACAATGCGGCCAATGGCGAGATGGAGATCGAGCTTTACTACGCCGACCAGATCGTGCCGACCGGAGAGCTTTTCCAGTCGCTCCAGCGCGGCACCATCGACGCGGTGCATTCGGACGATGATTCCATGGCTTCTCCCACGCCGCTGCAGGTCTTCGGCGGGTATTTCCCGCTTGCGACCAAGCATTCGCTCGACGTGCCGGTGCTGTTCAACCAGTACGGTCTCGCCGATATCTGGCGCGAGGAATATGCCAAGGTCGGCGTCGCATGGCTGTCGGCCGCCGGTCAGGATCCGTGCAACTTCAACACCAAGAAGGAGGTCACGTCGCTGGCCGATCTCGACGGTCTGAAGCTCTATACCTTCCCGACCGCGGGCCGCTTCCTGTCGCGCTTCGGCGTGGTGCCGGTCAGCATTCCCTACGAGGATGCCGAGGTGGCGGTGCAGACGGGCGAGCTCGACGGCATGGCCTGGTCCGGTATCACCGAGGACTACACCGTCGGCTGGGCCAACGTCACCGACTACTTCCTCACCAACAACATCTCGGGCGCCTGGATTGGGTCGTTCTTCGTGAACCAGCAGCGCTGGTCGGACCTGCCCGAACACCTCAAATCCATCGTGATGGCGGGGATCGAGGCCAGCCATACCTACCGCAACCAGTGGTACTGGGGCGGCGAGGCGCGGCTGCGCGCGCAGGGCGACAAGCTGCAGCTGCGTTCCATCCCGCAGGAGGAATGGGTGCAGGTCGAGGACGCCGCCAAGGAGTTCTGGCAGGAGATCGCGGATGAGAGCGAGATCAACGCCAAGATCGTGCAGATCTTCCGCGATTACAATGACGTGACCAGCAAGGCGGGCCCGCCCTATACCTTTGGCTGAACCCGACAACCGGGGGCATCCGTGCGGGTGCCCCCGACACTCACGCAAATGGACGACTGACAATGCCCGGCACTCTCAGCTTTGACGACCTGAAAACCCAAGCCGCCAGCGGCGCGATCGACACCGTTCTGGTCTGCGCGGTCGACATGCAGGGCAGGCTTATGGGCAAGCGCTTCCATGTCGCGAACTTCATCGAGACCTCGCATGAAGAGACGCATTGCTGCAATTACCTGCTCGCCACCGATCTCGAGATGGCGACGCCCGAAGGCTATGCCTCGGCGAGCTGGCAGGCGGGATATGGCGATTACGTGATGCAGCCCGACCTGTCCACGATCCGGCCCGTGCCCTGGCTCGAAGGGACGGCGATGGTGCTCTGCGATCTGCTGGATCACCACACGCACCAGCCGGTGCCCCATTCGCCGCGCGCGATCCTGAAGAAACAGATCGCGCGGCTGACCGAGCTCGGCTTCACCGCGATGATGGCGACCGAGCTTGAATTCTTTCTCTTCGAGAAGAGCCTCGACGAGATCCGCAAGGGCGGTTTCCGCGACCTGACCCCGATCAGCGGGTATAACGAGGATTACCACATCTTCCAGACCACCAAGGAAGAGGCGATCATGCGCCCCTTGCGCAATCACCTCTACGCCGCCGGGATTCCGATCGAGAATACCAAGGGCGAGGCCGAGGCCGGTCAGGAAGAGCTGAACATCCGCTACGCGCCCGCGCTCGACTGCGCCGATCACCACACCATCGGCAAACATGCGGTGAAGGAAATCGCCTGGCAGCACGGTCATGCCGCGAGTTTCCTCCCGAAGTGGCATGCGAACCGAGTCGGCTCGTCCGCGCATGTCCATCAATCGCTCTGGAAGGACGGCGTGCCCGCCTTCTTCGACAAAGATGACAGCCTGGGCATGTCCGAGCTCATGCAGCATTACATGGCCGGCCTCATCGCCCATGCGCCCGATTACACCTATTTTCTCGCGCCCTACGTCAACAGCTACAAGCGCTTTGCCAAGGGCACCTTCGCGCCGACCAAGACCGTCTGGTCCGTCGACAACCGCACAGCCGGTTTCCGCCTGTGCGGCGCAGGGAGCAAGGGCGTGCGGGTCGAGTGCCGCATCGGCGGCTCCGATCTCAACCCCTATCTCGCGCAGGCGGTGATGCTCGCCGCGGGGATCAAGGGCATCGAGGACAGGATGACGCTCGCCGCACCGACGCGCGGCGATGTCTACGAGGATGCAAAGGCCGGTGAGATCCCGCAATCCCTGCGCGCCGCGACCGAGACATTGCGCAATTCCACTTTCCTGCGCGCGGTTCTGGGCGAGGATGTGGTTGACCATTACACCCGGGCGGCAGAGTGGGAGCAGGAAGAGTTCGACCGCGCCGTGACCGACTGGGAAATCGCCCGCGGCTTTGAAAGGGCCTGAAGACATGACGACCATCACCTGCATCTCGCCGATCGACGGATCGGTCTACGCCACCCGCGACTGTCTCACGCACGACGCCGCGCTCGACGCAATCGCGCGGGCCCGCGCCGCGCAGAAAGCCTGGGCGGCGCGTCCGCTTCAGGAACGGATCGACATCGTCATGGGCGTGATCGACCAGATCGAGCAGAGCCAGGAGCGCATGACGCTCGAACTCGCGCACCAGATGGGCCGCCCCGTCCGCTATGGCGGCGAATTCGGCGGCTTCAAGGAACGCGCGAGCCATATGGGCCGGATCGCGGTCGAGTCGCTGGCGCCCAAGGTCATCGAGGATTCCGACAAGGCCCTGCGCAAGATCGCGTTCGAGCCGCATGGCGTGGTCTTTGTCGTGGCGCCCTGGAATTATCCCTACATGACGGCGAACAACACGATTGCCCCTGCGCTGATCGCGGGCAATGCGGTGATCCTGAAACATGCCTCGCAGACGATCCTCGTGGGTGAACATCTGGCCGAGGCTTACCGCGCGGCGGGTGTGCCCGAGGATGTCTTCCAGAACATCGTGCTGGATCATGACACCACTGCCCAGCTGATCTCGGAAAATGCCTTCGATTTCATCAACTTCACGGGTTCGGTCGGGGGCGGGCAGGCGATGGAACGTGCTGCGGCCGGCACCTTTACCGGCGTTGCGACCGAGCTTGGCGGCAAGGATCCGGGCTATGTCCGTGCCGATGCCGATCTCGATGCGGCCGTCGATGGGCTCATGGATGGCGCGATGTTCAACGCGGGTCAGTGCTGCTGCGGGATCGAGCGGATCTACGTGCATGAAAGCCTTTATGACGCCTTCGTGCAAAAGGCCGTCACCTGGGTCAATGCGCTTACCTTGGGCAATCCGCTGGAGCAGGCGACGACGCTCGGCCCGATGGCCAATGTGCGTTTCGCGAAAGAAGTCCGCGCCCAGATCGACGAAGCCGTCGCGGCCGGGGCCACAGCCCATATCGCGAAGATGCAAGCCGATGATGGCGGCGCTTACCTCACGCCGCAGGTGCTCACCGGTGTCACTCACGAGATGCGGGTGATGCGCGACGAGAGCTTTGGCCCGGTGGTCGGCATCATGCCGGTCCGCGACGACGAAGAGGCGATCGCGCTGATGAACGACTCGATCTTCGGCCTCACCGCCGCGATATTCACCAGGGATGCCGAGGCCGCCGAGGCCATCGGTGCGCGCCTTGAAACCGGCACCGTCTTCATGAACCGCGCCGACTACCTCGATCCGGCCTTGTGCTGGACCGGCTGCAAGCAGACCGGGCGCGGCGCGGGTCTGTCCGAACTCGGCTACCACGCTCTCACCCGTCCGAAATCCTATCATCTGAAGAAAGCCTGACCCATGTCGCTCAAAGCCAACTGGTCCTATCCCACCGCCATCCGTTTAGGCGCGGGCCGCATCGCCGAGATCGGCGAGGCCTGTGCCGCTGCGGGCATCAGCAAGCCGCTTCTGGTCACCGACAAGGGCCTGGCCAATCTGCCGATCACCGCCGCGACGCTGGACCTTGTGGAGGCCGCGGGCCTCGGGCGCGCGATGTTCTCGGAGGTTGATCCGAACCCGACCGAGCATAATGTCGAAGCCGGGGTGAAGGCCTATCGCGAAGGCGGGCATGATGGCGTGATCGCCTTTGGTGGCGGCTCCGGGCTCGACCTTGCCAAGATGGTCGCCTTCATGGCCGGTCAGACGCGCCCGCTCTGGGATTTCGAGGATATCGGCGACTGGTGGACCCGTGCCGACTCGTCGGCCATCGCGCCCATCGTCGCGGTGCCGACCACCGCCGGGACCGGTTCCGAAGTGGGCCGCGCCAGCGTGATCACGAATTCGCAGACGCATGAGAAGAAGATCATCTTTCACCCGCTGGTGCTGCCGAAGGTGGTGATCTGCGACCCTGAACTGACCGTCGGCATGCCGCCGATGATCACCGCGGGGACGGGGATGGACGCATTCGCCCATTGTCTCGAGGCGTATTGCTCGCCGCATTACCACCCGATGAGCCAGGGCATCGCTCTCGAAGGCCTGCGGCTGGTCAAGGACTACCTGCCGCGCGCCTTTGCCGACGGGAGCGATATCGAGGCGCGCGGCCAGATGATGTCCGCTGCCGCGATGGGCGCCACGGCGTTCCAGAAGGGCCTTGGCGCGATCCATGCGCTGAGCCACCCGATCGGCGCCTGGCATCACACGCATCACGGAACGACCAATGCCGTGGTGATGCAGCCGGTGCTGATGTTCAACCAACCGGCGGTCGAGGACCGTCTGGCGATGGCGGCACGTTATCTGGGGATCGAGGGCGGCTTTCAGGGCTTTTACGACTACGTCGGCGCGCTGAACGCTGAGCTGAAGATCCCCGCGACCCTCACCGAGCTTGGGGTCACGGACCCGGATATCGACGCTCTGGTCGCCTCCGCCCTGCAGGACCCGAGCGTCGGGGGCAACCCGGTCGAGATGACGGTCGAAAACACCACGGACCTGCTCAGGGCGTGTTTCTGAAGCCGTCCGGTCAGAATTCGACTTCGAGTTCGAGGATCTCTTCGGGTTCGGACAGGGCGCCCTCGGTCCATTCCCGCATCGGTGCCCAGTCGAGAATCTGCGCGATATAGGCGTCGAGAGGCGGGGCCATCTCGACCGCGTAGGTGAAGAACCGGGTACAGACAGGTGCGAACATCGCATCGGCCACCGTCGGCATCGCGCCCATGAGGAACGGACCGCCATAGGCGTCGAGACATTCCTTCCAGATCGTGCGCACACGGTCGACATCGGGACGCGCGCCCGAGAATATCTTGAAGCTCTTGTGCCGGGCCTTGAGATTCATCGGAAGGGCGGAGCGCAGGTTGTAAAAGCCTGAATGCATCTCGCCCGAGATCGCCCGGCAATGGGCGCGTTTGACGGCATCCGCGGGGTATAGCCCGGCCTCGGGGAAGGTTTCGTTCAGATATTCTGCG
>JBBSNW010000092.1:0-14871 GCA_038260405.1 Rhodobacterales bacterium
CGCTGATCTCTCGATGCGTTGCTTGCGGAAGATGTTGCGCACGGATCGCACCTCAGGTGACGATGAAGTTGCGCTGCTCCGATCCGAACTGGCCGATGCCCGAAAAAGCCTCGAGATCATCACGTCCGCATTGGGCAATACCGAACTTCTGGCAGGTGTCGGATATTGGTCGATGAACTGGAAGACCATGGAGGTCGATTGGTCTGACAATACTCTCGCGATCTTTGGCATAGACAGGGAAACTTTCGGAGAGGACTATTTCAGTGCCACCTCGAGAGGATCTACACGATGGAGGAAGAGCGTTCGATCCACCGCGCTCTGTGCGGGACGCATTCTTCGAACCTCGTCAGCCAGGCCGTCGACCTCGAAGTTCCAGACGAAGAACTCGACGACTTCCTGCTATAATTTTGGCGGGGAATCCCCCGACCACCAGCCGCTGGTTCATGAGCTCCGATTTATTGATATATTACAAGGGGAGCGCTGATCTGTTTCCCTTTTCAATCGGACACTTGGTTATAATCATGGAGGCCAAGGCGCAAGTCCGTCGCACAACGGAAGTCCCGCGCAGGGCGCAAGCCGATGGACGCGGTGCTCATGTTTTAAGACGCTCATGCTGGGCGCTCTGTACAACCTCTCGGACGACCAGATCGAGTACCAGATCCGTGACATTTATTTCGTGTCCGGCAGGCCCGCCAAGGCAAGTGCGTTTTCCATCTTATCCAAGAAGATCGGATCGAAACACCAGCGTTCATAGGCTGTTCTGGCGTCATGCCGGGTCATGCCCGGCCGCAATTCCCGAAGGCGGGTGACCGAAGCTCTCGCTTCTTCAAGCCTACCCAAAAGCGGGAGAGTATACGAAAGTTGGAGATGGCTCAGCCAGTTATTGTCGTCGAACGCGTGCATGAAGGCATCAAGAGCCGCATCATAGTCTCCTTCACGCCATGCGGCTTTTCCGATGGGCCAATGCCACCATTTTGCATATCCGATCGGCTCGATTTCCAGCGCCAGATGTGCCAATGCTACGCCTTCGTCCCAGTTGCCAGTATAGGCGATCCAGTTGCCGGCGGCACCAAGAATGTTGGGATCGTCAGGGTTTATCTCGATGGCACGTCGGGCGGCCGCGAGTGTTTTTTCCTTTTCGCAGGCCGAATAGTAGCTCCGGGCCAGCGCATAGTAGACAGCACTGTCTGGGCTTTCGAGAAGGGCGTCACCCCGTCGAGCCGCAGCAAGGGCCTGAGCAGGAAGGTGCAGACGTAAATTCTGATCGCTTCTTGCCGGACCATCAAGTCCGACGCCCCACCAGTATTGCTGCGCCAGCAAAGCGCCCTTCAGCGCCCATGCGCGCGCATCGCGCTGGTCGCGGGCGAGAATGTCGTCAAGGCATGCCTCCGTTCGCTGCGCTACCAAGTCGTTGTTCTGATTCCCCTGAAGCAGGAAGCCATGCAGAAAGCACTCATATCTGGTCAAATCGGCTACCGGTTTGCGCCGTGCCGCCGACAGACGGGTTCGGGCAATCGCCCCGCTCATAGGCGAAGCAATCGCTGCTGCAAGACGCGCACCTTGATCTCGCGGCCGTTGAGCCCCAATTGGGAATTCACCGACGAAAATAATTTGGTTCGTGGCTTCGTGCGACAGTTCCGCTGAGACCGAACGGTCTTCCGGCTTTAATTTGAGGACGTAGTCGCCAACTCCGTCAGACATGAGCCTGACCGTCCGATATCGGCTGAGTGCAAGACGCACTTGCCATTCCAGGGGACCCGACACTTGATTGTTGGGTACAGTCTCTATGGATATTTCCGGTAAATCGTTGTCAAAATGTTCAGATGTATCGGTCATCCAGAAAAAACCCGTAGCGGCAATGAGTACTGACGAGACAACCAGCGCCCGTCGCCGCCAGTTCGGGGATCCATGCTGAGGTAATTCGTCCGCAATGAGCATGTAACCCTTGCGTGGCACGGTCCTGAGTATCTTACGATCGCGGTCGCCAAGCACTCTGCGAATGTCCGTGACACACTGAACAAGCGAGTCATTGGTTACAGCGATGTCCGTCCAGACCATATCGAACAATTCAGTTTTCGTCACCAAGCCATCAGCCCGTGCCGCCAAGTATTTCAAGACCTGTGCTGATTGGGGACGCAAATCGAGTGGCTTGCCAGTTCCATCGACGAAGGCGTCGATAGTTCCGTCGAAACGCACACCTCCAAAACGCAGGTCCTTCGCGGGCCGACCCTCCGGATGATGGGACGTTTCGTCCATTTTCGTGAAACTTTCGGTGTCGTTTCGTGACCTTTGGGTTGGATCCAAGGGAGGTTAGCATCGGTGTCTGAAATCACCAAATACGTTATGCGAGGAGAGTATTATGAAGACGTCATATTGCGTCGCGGTTGCCTTGACACTTTGGACAATCGCATCGACGCCGGCAGCGCCACAGTCCTCTGTAGAAGGGTTCGGGCTGAAATCAATTTCAAAAGGCGAAGGTCGACCAATGGTCTTCGTCCACGGCTCGATCTCAGATCATCGGGTCTGGCTTCCGATGATGGACACTGTCGCCGCGACCGCGCGCTTCGTTGCCTTCGATCAACGCTATTTCGGAACCGGAGAATGGCCGTCCGAGGGGGCTGAATTCTCCATTGAGGGTCAGGTGGACGATCTCATCGAATTGATTGAGTCCTTGGGCGATGATCCGGTGGATCTTGTTACTTGGTCGTCCAGTGGCGAAGTTGGGCTCAATGCGATGATGAAGCGTCCCGATCTGTTCCACTCCGCCATTCACTTTGAACCGGTCGCAGCATCGCTTATAGAAGGCCTGCCGGGAGCCGCATCCGCAACCCAAGATTCGTTCTCAAGATTTGGCCCGGCGATCGTTGCAATGAAGGCCGGTGATCTCGATGACGCGTCGTTCAGGTTTCTTGAAGCCGTCTTCCGCATGGACGAGGGTGCTGCAGAAGCCGAGCCGGAAGAATCGAAAGACATCTGGAGAACGAACGGCCGCACCATTCCCGGGATGCTGGCCATCGAACGGTCCGCGCCCACAAGTTGCGACGATCTCGGACGCCTTGACGTGCCCACGTTGGTCGTTCACGGAGAAAGGACACTGACCCGATACGCCATGATGGCCGAAAAAGTTGCAGATTGCCTGCCGAATGCCCTTTCAATTGTCATGTCAGACGTTAACCACGACGGTCCTTATCGCAGACCGGAAGATTTCGCACGGCTCGCCATGCATTTTTCTGAACTCGCGGACTGACGACAGTTACAAAGATCTTCTCAGCTACGGCGCAGTGCCAGTGGCCCAACCATGATCCGGTTTGGGCTGGCGGCCTGATCCGCTTGAGACGATCCGGTTCGGGGGATTTCAATGTCATTTCAACTTTCAGGCGATGCACCTGAAATTTACGAGAATACAATGGTTCCTTTGTGGTTCGGGCGTTGGGCAGACTCTCTGCTAAAGCTTGTATCGCTCAAACCAGGCGAACGCGTTCTGGATGTTGCGTGCGGTACTGGCGTCACAACGCGGATTGCCAAGCGGGATGTTGGCACTGAGGGACTTGTCACCGGCTTGGATATCAACGCAAGTATGCTCGCAAAAGCGCGTGAACTGGCACCAGACACTGACATCACGTGGATGCAGAGCGACATTGTTGACACTGGATTTGCCCCGGACGTTTTCGACGCAGTAATATCTCAACACGGCTACCATTATTTTCCAGACCAACCTGCCGCATTGGCAGAATTCTTCCGCGTACTCGCGCCATCTGGACGTATTGCGCTGTCAATCTGGGATGGGCACAGCGCATACACCCATTCCCTATGCTCATCGGTTGAAAAATTCATCTCACGTGAAATAGCGAACAAGCAGCGGAGCCAGCGTCAAACGCCCTCAGCGGAAAATCTGATCGCGGATTTGTCTGACGCAGGCTTTACGAACGTCGCCGTGGCCCGCCAAGAATTGTTGATTAAAGTTCCGTTGGCACCTGAATTCGTCCCTTTGCACCTTGCATCGATGCCAATTGCAGGAGCTTTTCATAGTCTTTCGGAAGAGGAGAAGGCGGCCCTTGTCGCAGATGTCATGCGGTCTCTCAGTGGTTATGTCGTGGGAGATCAGATGGTCTATCTGGAAGCGGTCAATGTTGTGACAGGAATAAAGGAGGTGTCCAGCCACCTTGGCAGTCAGCTTACTTCAAGCTAACCGTGATAGTTTTCAAACACAGCGAATGGCGGCTCTTCGCCCTCCCTGTGGGAGCCCTTCTCAGGCGCGCCGGGAATCGAGCATCTGGCACGAAAGGCAGCGAGGGTCCGCACTCCCGCTATCGCTGCCCACGCTTTTGCTGCGCCGATACGGTTCCTCTCGGCTGGACGCGTCGCGGTGCAGTATGATGGTGCGCGGGCAAATACTCTTGGGTATGGTTAGCTGCCGCACCCGGCGCGATGGAAAACCGAAATCTACACGAAAGAGAGAACGCCATCATGTCCGACTTCGTGCCCGAGGATCCACTGGCCGATCCCGCAGCAACCGCGGCATCGTATTCTGACCTCAGGCACGCCCCTGCGACAGTACGCAACCGGGAACCGATCCGACAGGCGCTGGTCGAACTGCTTCCTGTCCAGCAATGCACGGTGCTTGAAGTCGCATCGGGCTCTGGGGAGCATGCTCTGTGGATGGCGCGCTCCCTGCCGCAGGTGACATGGGCGCCGAGCGAAGCGACTGCGGGTGGCCTCGCTGTCATTGAGGCTTGGCGTGCGCTTTGCCCTGACCTCGCCGATCGCGTCCTGCCACCTGTGCTGATCGACGCCAACAGGCCGCAGTGGCCCGGTGCGCCTGTGGATGCGGTCTTCGTCGCGAACCTCACCCATATCGCCCCGTGGACGGTGACGCTGGGCCTCGTTGAAGGCGCTGCGGAGCGGCTTTTCGCTGGCGGGCTTTTGTTGATTTATGGCCCCTTCAACGAGGGCGGAGCTTTCACGGGGCACGGCAACGCCGTCTTTGATGCCGATCTGCGCAGGCGGAACCCGGATTGGGGCCTGCGCGACCGCGAGGCAGTGGACGCGGCAGCCTCGGCGCAGGGATTCCTCGTGGAACCGGTCCGTAAAATGCCGGCAGACAACCGCATGCTTGTCTATCGTCGGCGCTGACGCAGACTGCCCCGCCATCTTTGAATGCACCGGCCGTCTATCTTCGAAACGGTGGTTCCCAAGCGCGACATAAAGAGTCTGAAGCATGCCACGTTCCTGATTCCGGCGAACAGCGCGAGGCGCCGATCCTCGGCCGCCGTTTGGCGGCCTCGGGCGGTTGGAACCGGTCAGCAGGGCTTGTCGCGGCAAGACCTGTACGACATTCTCATGCGGACACACCGCAAAGAGGCCCTACCTGCTGCCATGTCCAAGAAGACCCTGAACCAGGCCAACCTCGAAAAGCTGGGCGCGGAAAAGCTCGCCGCGCTGGTGATGGACCTCGTGCAGGGAAGCGCTGCCCTGCAGCGCCGCGCCCGGATGGAACTGAGTGCCGCCCAAGGGCCCCGGGAGGTTGCCGCCGATCTGCGCAAACGCTTCGCCTCGCTGCGGCGCGCCACCAGCTTTGTCGATTGGAGCAAGCAAAGGGCGCTGATCAGGGATCTCGAGGGGCTGCTGGGAATGATCGAAACAACCATAGCCCCGCAGGATCCGGACGAGGCCTTCGAGTTGCTCTGGTCGTTCCTGCAACTGGCCCCTGCGATCTACGAACGCACGGATGACAGCAACGGCGCCGTTGGTGGCGTCATGAGTGACGCGGTGGACCTGATCGCACAGGTGTCCCCCACCCTTTCCAAGGACAGCGAAGCCCTGGCCGAGCAAATTCTCGATTCGGTCGCCGACGCGGGCTACGGCGAGTTCGACGGGATCATTCCCGCGACCGCGGAGGCACTCGGCCAGGACGGGCTGGAGCATCTCAAACGGATCACGCAAGCCTGGGCCGACGCGCCACCAACAGAGCACGAACTCGAACGATACCTGGGCTATGGCCTCATGTCGCCCCCCGAAGACAGTGTGCGCCGGAACAAGCAGGGGACGTCGTCGATCATCCTGGCGGATGTCGCGGACGCTCAGGGGGATGTCGACGCCTACATGGCCCGCTATTCCGAAGAACAACTGACCTTTGGCACCATTGCCCCCGACGTGGCCCGGCGTTTGCTGGACGCGGGCCGTGTCGACGAGGCTTTCGACATCGTTACCCGCGCCCACGCCGCCGAAGACGACAAGTCGTTCCGGATGTATCGCCACGATCTCGACGCGGTCTATGAGGAATGCCTTGAACGGCAGGGCAAGACGGATGAGTTGAAGGCCCATCTGTGGACCACGTTCCAGCACGCCCTCAGCGCGCGCTGCCTTCGCAAGTATCTCAAGCTGCTGCCCGATTTCGAAGACATCGAAGCCGAAGAGTCCGCTCTGACCTTTGCGGAGACCTACGTGCACCTGGGTGTGGCGATCAGCTTCCTCGTCGATTGGCCGTCTCACGACCGCGCGGCACGGGTCGTTCTGGCCCGGGCCGAAGAGCTGGACGGGAATTCCTATCACACCCTGGCGACGGCGGCTGACGCGCTCGAAGCCGGGCATCCGCTCGCCGCAACGCTGATGCGCCGTGCCATGGTTCTGGACACGTTGACCGCGGGAAAGTCCAAGCGCTATCGCCACGCGGCGCGCCACCTGGCCGAATGTCAGTCCTGCGATGCCGCCATCGAGGACTATGGAGATCTTCCCTCGCACAAGCAGTTCCTTGAAATGCTCAAGCAGAAACATGGCCGAAAACATGGTTTTTGGCGCCTGGCATATTCGTAACTCCGGCCCTCAGCGGACCTTCGTCCACAGTTCAAGATACTGCAGCGCGGCCCGTCGAAGCCGCTACTCGTCGTATCGTGTATCGCGGCCCTCGGAACCAAGACGGCTGGGGGGCGTGTAGTAGTTTGTTGTGCGTTCCTATATATAAGGGTCTGCGTGTTACTCGCCGCGAATTTTTCATTCGCCAGCCATAGTGTTGAGCATAGGCTTAGGCTCTCGCCGTTGACCTTACGCTCGGAGAATCTTTGCAACTCCCGTAAAGTTACCTATATTTAGTGAGTATCGGTGATCATGAACCACCCGAGGATGCTATGAACGTCAGATTGAACACATACCCGCAGCTACGCCAGCTATGCTGGAACCGTCCCGATGGCGCAGTTGTGGACGGCGAAACTGCGCTCGCTCTCTATGAGCGCAACTGGCGTTTTGTCGATCAAGATGCAATCATACCACGCGAACAGAAGCTTCTGGATCGCCTTGTTGCTGAGTACGGCAACGGGCACTTTCTGACCGCTTGAACACTGAGCCGCAGGGTGCGGACTTGTTCCAGCGTAAACACCATAACGACATCCTTAGCGCTCTCCGGGGCCTAAATGGAGAGTTGCTTCTCGATGCCGAATGTTATTTCGGCGGTGGCACGGCGATTGTCCTCAACCTTGGTGAGTATCGTGAAAGCGTGGACATCGACTTCCTCTGCGCCTCTAAGGAGGGATATCGCAAGCTTCGCCAAGCTCTCTGGGGCAGGTCTGATCTCACCGGTCTCCTGCTCCCAGATGCAGAACTACAAACATTGCGTGATGTTAGAGCTGATCAATACGGCATCCGCACTCTGATCGGCGCGGCGGATGTAGCAATCAAATTTGAGATCGTCCGCGAGGCACGGATCCAGCTTGCCGGTGAAATGGATGAGCGCTTCGGCGTCCCTGTTTTGACGCGGGACTGCATGTATGCAGAGAAACTGCTCGCGAATGCCGATCGCTGGGCAGACAAGGCGGTTCTCAACCGTGACATTCTCGATTTGACGATGATGATCTCGCGTTGGGGGCCGATCCCTGACGAAGCGTGGGATATCGCCGAAGGCGCCTACGGCGACACCGCGCGCAAAGCGTACGATGAAGCAATCGCACGCATCCGCGACACTGATTGGCTAAATAAGTGCATGACCGGCATGGATATGGAGCCTGATCTTGAAGGCGAGATACTTGCCCTTCATGGTGGCCCCCTGGAGAAGGATGCGTGATGAATTTGTGAGAGCACCATTGCACTCGTGGTTGAGTTCGTCCCTTCGTCTATGATCAGGCAAATTTAGGTCCGCTTCGAGTGAGCGTGAAAGGCGGCTTCGCGTCCGCTGCGGAGGTGTGTAATCCGCCCTTCGTATTGATCATCATGGCTCCACCGGCATTGCCCAAAGTGCCAGGGACCGGCGGCGCGCGACTGGATGGCGGCGCGGGCCGAGGACCTTCTGCCGGTGGAGTATTTCCACGTGGTCTTCACACTGCCTGCGGAGATCGCGCAGATCGCCTACTGGAACAAGCGGGCGGTCTACGGGCTGCTGTTCAAGGCTTCGGCGGAAACAGTGATGACCATCGCGGCCGATCCCAAGCGCATGGGCGCACGGGTCGGCATGACCAGCGTGCTGCACACCTGGGGCTCCGCGCTGACGCATCATCCTCACATCCACATGATCGTGCCAAGCGGCGGCCTGACGCCAGACGGCACGAAGTGGGTCGCTTGTAAATCCGGGTTCTTCCTGCACGTGCGGGTTCTGTCGCGGTTGTTCCGACGCCTGTTTCTGGAAGAACTGATGGAGCTGCACCGGGCCGGTCAGCTGGTCTTCTTCGGCGATCTGGCCGAGTTGGTCAACGCGGACACCTTCACGACCTGACTCGCCCCGTTCCGCAAATCCGAGTGGGTGGTCTATGCCAAACCTCCCTTCGGCGGGCCGGAGGCCGTGCTGGCCTATCTCAGCCGCTACACCCACAGGGTCGCGATCTCGAACACCCGCCTGATCAGCGCCGATGCCGATACCGTCGCCTTCCGCTGGAAGGATTACCGCATCAAGTCCGGCGACCGCCAAAAGGTCATGCGACTGGCCACGCCCGAGTTCATCCGCAGGTTCCTGATCCATGTCCTGCCCGACAACTTCCACCGCATCCGGCATTACGGCTTGCTGGCCAGTTCGACCCGCAAGGCCAACATCACCAAGATCCGCGCCTTGCTCTGCGTCCAGCAGTCTGAACAGCCTGCTGTGCCAGAACCCAAAGCCGAGATCGCACCACTCACCCTGCGCGAACCATGTCCCTGCTGCGGCAGCCCAATGCGCATCGTCGAAATCTTCCGGCGCGGGCAAAAGCCGTCATCACGAGCAACGCCAAGGGAGCAGGCCGCATGACAGATCGCCTGTCACTCGTCACGGAAAACTACCAGCTGCAATCCGCAGACTTGGTCCGAACAGCCTGTGCTTGTTCATTTCCAGTGTCGCACGAGGCGGCAGTGACACCGAAACGCACAGCTTTGTCGGCATCCTCAGCCGAGCGTGCGAGCGTATCGAGCACAATACGCACCTTCGGCCGCCCTCCTGATGCAACGGCCGCCCCAACAAGGGCAAGAAGAAGAACACGTCGCTCCGACTGGACAGCAAGAAGCTGAAAGCCCTGAAGATCCGTGCGATCGAGGATGACAGCAGTGTTCAGCAGATCATCGAAACCCTGATCGACGACTATCTGAAGAAGTCTGGAAAATAGAAATATGACGCAATTCTAGGCCGCTTTCTACAGCCTGCCGCTCACCGCGGCGGAAGAGCTGGAGAATGTTGATTCTGAAAAACTCACAGTAGCGCGCAGGCAGGATAGCGAAGCTGAAGGATTTGCGGTGCTTGACTGTTTCGACGAACCGCTGCGGGATTCTGGCCGGCTGCTTCTGGAAATCGGCGAGACGCTCGAACTGTGGATGGCTGACGGCCAGGTGCTGACGCAGACGGCGCGGCGCGAAGGCAACTTCGTGAGCGACCTGCAGGATGGGCCGGTGAAACAAGCGCTGGCGGACCTGACAGCGTTGCGCAGCCTTCTTCCGGTCGGCTCTGGCGAGCTTCGCCGGGAGACACTGACGCTGGTCGATGATGTCGAGAAAGTACAGTGCCGCGCCCAGCTGAGGCTGCTCACCACCAAGCAGGGCGGCACGCTCCTTGTGACAGTGCAGGGGCTTCGGGGCTACGACAAGGCGCTGGCCCTGTTGCGCAAGAAACTTGACGCGGCAAGTGGTCAGAACCCGGGCGAGAGCGATGTCTATTCACGGCTTTTCCCCGGGCATCAGGGCTATCGCGCAAAGCCGCCGATCGTCATCACCCCGGACACGGCCGCGTTCGATGCGGCGAACGATATCATCGCAGCCTATATCCCGGTCGCCCGTGCGAATGAACCTGGGATCATCGCCGAACATGATACGAAGTTTCTGCACGACTACCGCATCTCGCTGCGCAAGATCCGCTCGGTGCTCAGCCTGTTCAAGGGTATTTACGAGCAGGAACGAACAGATGCACTGAAGGCGCGTTTTTCGGAGCTGATGGCGAGAACCGGGCGGATGCGCGACCTCGATGTGTATCTGCTCGAACGGCAGAAATACTACGATCTGTTACCACAGATCCTGCATGGCGGATTGGACATGCTGTTCGCCCGTTTTGCAGAGGAGCGCAAGGAAGAGCATGCCAAGCTGGCCCGGCATTTGCGATCCAAAAGCTACGGCAAGGAAATGGCGAAGCTGGAGAAGCTTTTTGACACCCGCAAGAAACTGACGCGAGGTTCGAAGGCCGATCTGTCTGCGCAGGGTTATGCCAGGGCGCTGATCTGGAAACGCTACCGGAAGGTCTGTGCGACTGCGGCCGCGATCGATGCCGATACCACCGATTCCGAGATCCACACCTTGCGCATCCACTGCAAGAAGCTGCGCTATCTCATGGAATTCTTCGCGCCCCTGTTCCCGCAAGCCGAGGTCAGGAGCCTCATCAAGCCGCTCAAGCGGCTGCAGGACAATCTCGGCCTCTTCAACGACTACGCGGTACAACAGGAAAGCCTGAACGCCTTTCTGAGCCAGCTCGACGAACGCTCTCAGGACGGCGCACTCGAACTCGCCCAGAGCGTCGGTGCCCTGATCGCCATGCTGCATCGTCTGCAGATCGAGGAGCGCGCCAGAGTCACGGAAAGTTTCGCCCGATTCGACAGCTCAGAGACCCGACGGACCTTCCGCACTTTGTTCAAAGAGGAAAACCAATGAAGATCATCGCGTGCTACTCCAACAAGGGCGGCGTGGGCAAGACGGCGGCCTCGGTCAACCTCGGCTATGCCTTTGCCAATGCCGGAAAACGGACGCTGCTATGCGATCTCGACCCTCAGGGCGCCTCGAGCTTCTATTTCCGCGTGAAACCCTCGAAGAAGCTGACGGAGGCGACGTTCTTCGAGGATGTCGGAAAATTCACCAAGTCCATCCGTGGGAGCGATTACGAAAACCTCGACATCTTGCCGTCGAATATGGGCTTTCGGGATTTCGACGTGTTCCTGTCCCGGATGCGCAACAAGCGCTCGCGCCTCAAGAAGGCGCTCAAGGGCGTGAAGGCTGATTACGACGTGATCCTTCTCGACTGTCCGCCGAACATTTCGGTCCTCTCCGAAAACGTCTTCCGCTCGGCCGATGCCATCCTGGTGCCGGTGATCCCGACCACCCTGTCGCAACGCACCTTCGAGCAGCTTCTCGCCTTCTTCAAGGATCACGATCTGCCGGTCAAAAAGCTGCATGGTTTCTTCTCAATGGTGCAGGGCGTTAAGGCCTTGCACGGTGCCACCATTGCCGAAATGACCGGCAGCCACGGCAAGCGCTTCATGGAAGCCCAGATTCCCTTTGCCTCGGATGTCCAGCGCATGGGGCTCCTGCGCGCCCCGGTGATGGCCACGACACCCTCCTGCAATGCCAGCAAGGCCTATCAGGAGCTTTACGCCGAAACCGAAGAGCGGGTGATTGCGCCATGACCGGGGTTGCCGGACGAGATCGAATTCCGTCGTCGCATGGGTGAGACGCATTTTTGTCGTGCCTATCTTTTCGCACGCACCAAGGCTCTGAAGGTGTCCGGGGAGCCAGAATTGTAATGTCTACAAGCCCTGCTCCTACATCTCACGACGCCGAGAATCGGCGGTTGTCCGGATTAATGTCGATTAAGGTCAAGCATTGAGACCTAGCTGACCTGTGGTCGAAGCCGTTACGCCTCTGGCGTACGTAGTGCTGCTTAACTTCGCCTCGAAGGGCGCAACCCATCCTTCGCGAGTGTTCTGGCGAGACATAGATTTTTCTTGTCATTGACTGCCGTCAGGCAGATCGTAAATGCCGTATGACGATCGACATGGGGGGATCGCGATGCCGAAACAAACACGATTTATCGCCGAAACGGACGATGCCGGTAAAGTTCTTTGGCTGTGGCGACTTGGATATGGCGAGCGTATGCCGCGGCCGGTGCAAAGGCTTTCTGCCTTGGAGTTGGAGCTGAATCAGTCAACGCTGGACGGCGCTTCTGTCGACGCAGTCATGGAGTGGCTCGTGAAAGAAAACATCAAAAGGCAAGCCCTGTCAGGCGCAGTTGTCAAAGCGAATTTTGGATCGGATAAAAACATCGCTGCGACAAGCCCTGATATGATTGATAGGTAAGCCATATCCTACAAGTTGGTTTCCTAAATTTATTGCTCCTTTCCGTGTCTGCCCCCATCGAAACGGTCAGCTGTCGCTATCAGCGACCACAGCGCTTGTGTCTGTTTCCGAAGCGACTTTGCGAAGGTGAACGGTCGCAGGCCCGACTATCAAGGTTGCGTGTTCGATTTGCTGAAAATGCAAAACATTGGATTATAGGGTAAGACTTCTCCCATCCGTAGAAATCACGGCGTCGACAGGTCTTCGTGCCGAGAACGGCAGCGCGGCACCGCGTCCGAAGCGCATGACAATGTCGGGTCGACGCCCCGGGAAACCGGCGAGCGCTGCCAGATCGGCGCGCAGCTCAGGCACTTCGACCGGCTGGTTTAGAAAGGCGCATTTCAGGCCGAGCGCTGTCGCCTGTAAAGCAAACCTCTGGCAGGCACGCCCGACCTGCACCCAGTGCGCAGGGTCCGCCTCGGCACCTACGAAAATCGCCATTCCGGCCGAAGACGCAATCTGCCTCGAATATTTTGCCGTCTCGGCCTTCACGGTGAAGACCCTGTCGAACAGCCACGTGCCCATCCATTCCGGCATGGACGGATTGCCACTGGCCGCGCTGAACAGCCCGTCGCCGGACCGCAGCGCGGTGTCGGGACTGAAGCGCAACCAGCGTTTCAGCTCGGTCACAAAGGCCGGATCACCGATCTGAGCCGTGTTGCCCGCGATCACCAGATCACTGAGCTGGTTCATGAGCGCGCGCTCGGTCACGAGCACAAGATCGACGCCCGGTACCGCCGCTGCTGTCGCCAGCTGCCGCAAATCGGACGCGCTGACAACTGAGCCGTCATAGTCGGCCCGCGTCGATTGGCGCTGCGGGATCGCATCAAAAAGCGCCTGCTCGCCACCTCGTCGCGAGCCCAGCCTGACCAGAGCCACGCCATTGCCAGACGGTTCGAACACGGTCTCCCCGGCACGGCCCACGGCACCCGCTGCGATCGCGAGGGTCTCTGCGGCGCATCCTAACGATACGAACACATGGTGATCGTCGGGATCCACGACCGGAGTGCGCCTGGAGAAATCCGGCAGAATCCCGATCTGGTTCGGCCCCGGGCGGAACAGCCAGGCCTGTGTATTATGCCCGTTCGGGGCGAGCGTCGCATAGCGGATCAGATCACGGTTTTCGGGCGAGGTGATCATGGCCGAACGCATCTCGGACACGGCATACTCATAGTAAGCCATCGAGCCCCGCTGACGACGGAACGTCCATGCGGCACCTCCAAGGCCAAGCAGCGCTATTCCGCTTCCGACCATCAAGCTTCTGCGTGACAACATCGTGACGTTTCTCCTGTCTCAGGCCGCTCTCGCGCGATCGTCGGACGGATGGTTCCGGCCAATGAGACGGGAGCAAGCACTGCGCATGTCGAGCTCGGGAAGCACAGCCTGGCTTCTTTTCTTTTCGGGCTAATGTCGAGTCTGCTCCTAAGCGCCTTCCATGTCCTTGACCTGCATCAGCGCAGTCACGACATGGAACGCTCGTTTTTTCCCGCCGCTAGAATCTTGCGTTGCGCCCCCGCGGCGACCCCCACGGCTCGGTCGCCCGGTTGCGCAGGCGGATTCGGAGATAAAACACAAATGGTTCCGATGCAGATCCACACGCATGGTTCCGATGCCGCTCAAGGAGCTTGAAGTCTCGCAGAGGCTGGCGGTTCGGAACGTTCCGGAAAGGTCCCACAGCGACCTTTGACATGACCGTCACAAAACGACCCGTGATCCGTGATAGACTATCAACACTGAAAAGATCGGGAGGACGTTTGTGGCCGCACGCGATATTTCATTTGCCAGTTTCAACCTGCTCAATCTTCAGCTTTCGGGTCAGGCGATCTACGGCGACACGGATGGCTGGGACCGGGACATCTTCGACAGGAAAGTCGACTTTACGGCCCGGGCGCTGAGCCGTCTCGATGCGGACGTCATCGGGTTTCAGGAACTCTGGGCCAAGGACGCGTTGCAGCCCGCACTTGATGCCTCTGCGCTTGCCGATACGCACTCCCTGCTCGTTCCCGAAAATCACGGCAATGACAGGATCATCTGTGCAGCGGCGGTGCGGACGGACATTCTGGTCGGTGAACCGGAATGGATCAGAGACTTTCCCGAAGAGCTCGTATTGCGCTCTACTGGCGATGATCCTCAGCAACCTGAAATTTCCGTCGCACTGAAGGGGTTTTCCCGCCCGGTCATGCATCTGCAAGTGCAACCAGACCCTCGCACCCCCGTGATTCATGTCTTTGTCTGCCATTTGAAATCCCGTCGTCCCGCAGAGGTCTGGCGGGAGCGAAGCTGGTACGAAAAGGAAGTTCACGGTCCGCATGCAAGTGCCTTGGGTTACGC
>JBBSNW010000093.1:0-14479 GCA_038260405.1 Rhodobacterales bacterium
ATTGCGAAAGGATTGTGGCGGTATTATGCCGATCCGGTGACATGACGCGCCCAAGCTTCCATGACCGGGCGACGCCGTTCAAGTAGGTCTGATCTGGAATATGACCGCTCGATCTGGCTGCCCACCGTGTGGCTCAAGATCCGTTCGGACACCTCCCACGCCGCGGTGTCCATATCTTGCACCCAGTCGCGGAAGCTGGACCGGAAGCCGTGCGGTCGCCCGGGCTCGCCCATTTCGTTCAGAGCTTTTTCCATCGCCGTGCTGCTTAAGCAGACGCCTTTCAGGTTTGGGAAGAGGATTTCCTGACGCATTTCACGCGCCGCCTCCACAATCTTCATGGCTTCGGATGACAGTGGCACGCGGAAGTCCTTCACCTTCCCCTCGATGCCCTTCACGCGTTCGGCTGGCACCGTCCAGATGTCGCCCTCGATTTCGCTCAAGCGTGCGCCCTTGCAGCCGTCAGCCCGCACAAGTGTCAGGATCATCCAGCGTAGGCATAGATGCGACGATCGCGTGGGGCGGAGGCGGGCGTAGAGGGCAGGGACGTCCTGCCAGGGTGTTGCTGTGATGTGTTGAGTCTCGTGCCTGACAATCCCAAGCATGCGCTTGGCAGCATCGACCACGAAGGGATCACACTCAACGCCCATCGCACGTGCTTCTTTAAAGACAAGCGCGGTTCGCATCATCGCTTTTCTGGCCGTTGGATACTTGGTGCGCCAGATCGGTTTCACCGCGTCTCTGATGTCGGTTTGGTGGATCTCAGACATGCGCTTGTGTCCGATCTTTGGAATCACGTGCATGTCCAGAGGACTGCGCCAGCGACCCCTGATACCTTCGCCGCGTAATCCGGCCTTTCGTGCCTCAAACACGAGCGTCACCATTTCCGCAAATTTCGGATCCACTTTGTCGCGTTCAGCCTTCGCGGCGCTCTGCTGTTCTCTGCGAAAAGTGACCGGATCCAGGCCCTTGGCCAGTATGGCAGCCCATTCGTTGCGAGTGGCCCGCGCCTGCGCCAGCGTTATCATCGGCCATGGACCCAGCCCCATGTCACGCCGCTTTCCAAGGTGCTGATAGCGATATGTCCACTTGCCCGATGTCGCGGTCTTCTTTTCCAGTATCAGCCCGGCTCCATCTGATAGCCTGCTCGGCGCTGCGTTCTTGATGATCGTATTGTTCAGCCTTGCCATTCTGACCCCACATCTGGCCCCACACTCAGCCCCACACTTTGGGGTGCGCCGCCCTGATACACCGTGAACCGTAGGGAGACAGTTGTGACGCTAAGATGCTGATTTTATGTCAGAGTATGATACACCGTGCAACACCCTGAAACAAGTGCCCGGTGTCTATCGGGTGCACCAATACCTTCCCGACATACGCATCGAGACGGTCATTCCCTTCAGAAATTCACTGAAGCCGCGATCCTCACCACGCCTGACTGAATGACGCGAGATCTTACGCCACGCGGGCAGAGGAGGGGTAGACGAGCGGATCGCCTTCGGGCCGGGTCTGGAGCATCTGGTGAATGGCGGCGTCGTCGAGGCCGTCCTCGATCTGGTCGGTCCATACCTTGAAGTAGGTCAGCTGATACCCGCCGAAGGACGTGATCATGGCCACGTCCGCCGCATCCGCGCCGCGCACCATCAGGATTCGTCCGGCGCGGGGCGTGTTGTAGCGTGCATCGAACGTGTACCAGCGTCCGCCGAGATAGACTTCGAACCAGGCGCAGAAATCGCCGGGTCCGGAATAGGGCACTCCGATATCGCCGAGATATCCGCTGGCATAGCGGGCGGGTATGTTCATCGCGCGGCAGAGCGCGATCGCAAGGTGCGCAAAGTCGCGGCACACGCCGGTCTTTTCGCGGAAGACATCCGACGCCGTCTTGTTGGCGCGGCCGAACTGGTAGCCGAAGGTCACGTGCTTGTGCACGAATCCGGTGATCGCCACGACACGCTCCCAGCCTTCGGGCGTGTGGCCGAACAGCGACCAAGCCTGCGTGATCAGATTGTCGCTGTCGCAATAGCGGCTGGCGAGCAGGTGATTCAGCACGTCATCGGGCAGATCCGCGATCCGGTGTTGAATGGCCCAAGGTTCCTGCGGGTCAGTATGACCCTCGAAATCGACGACGCAATCCGACCACAAGCGGGTCGTGCCGCTGGGTGTGACGACACGTGTGATCCAGTTGCCGAACCGGTCGACATAGCGCCGGGCACCGCATTCTTGCGGGGCGCGCACATGGTCCATCCCGATCAGGCGGCCTTCGAGGTTGGTATGCGTCGACAGGGCCAGAAGCATCGGCACCGGGGCCGCACAGTTCACTTCGATTTCGAAACCGAAACGGATCAGCATGGTTCATCCTTGTTTTCAGGAGCAGACGCGGCGATTGTCCGATTCACGAAACCAACGCACACTTGAGACAACGTGCATGTCCCGGAAAGGTTCCCCTTGCCTCGCAATCTGCGCATCCTGCACCGGACCGAATACATATACGACCGGAAGGTCACGCTGAACCGCCACAAACTGATGCTGAGCCCAAGAGACGGCCACGATCTTTGGGTCGATGACGCTTTTCTGACCATCTCGCCCAGTGCCAGCCTGCGGTGGTATTTCGACACGTTCGGCAATTCCATAGCCGAAGCGACTTTCAGCCGGACGTCGGATAGGCTTGTGATCGAAAGCGAGCTGTTGTTGCGCCGCTATACGGCGGGAACGCTGCCGCGGTCCGATGCGACGCATGTCTGCTCCTATCCCTTCGAATATTCCGATGATGAGGCGCGGGACCTGTCGCCTTATCTGGGTCTGGAGAACCCCGGAGATGCCGAGGTGCTGGATCGGTGGCTTGCCGCGCAATTCACCGACAGGCCGGAAAGTGCGTTCCTGTTCCTCCAGAACCTGAGTGCCTGCATCCACCGCACGATGAGCTATTCCCGACGCGAGGAGATGGGGACGCAGACCGCGGGCACGACAATCGGCAGGGCGCGGGGCACCTGCCGGGACTTCGCCTTTCTGCTGATGGAGGCGGCGCGCCGGTTCGGATTCGCGGCTCGTTTCGTGACCGGCTATCTGAACGACAGGAGATCTTCGGGAAACGCGTCATCCGTCGGCGGAGGAGCGACCCATGCCTGGGCGGATGTGTTCGTGCCGGGCGAGGGGTGGATCGAGTTCGACCCGACCAATGGCCTGACGGCCGGCAGCGCTCTGATCCGGGTTGCGACGACCCGCACGCCGCGTCAGGCCTCCCCAGTCTCCGGCAGCTACAGAGGTGCCGGCGCCAAGTTCCTCAAGCTCAATGTCTCGGTGAACATGTCCGAGATCGAGGTCGGGAACTGAAGCTGGACGAACACGCCGCTCTTTCCCCTGCCACCGCAAGGCAATGGTGGCAGGGCGATCTCATGCAGCAATCTCACTCCATGCGCATGGCTTCTGTTTCGATCAGAAGCTGCACTTCATCGCCGACGAGGCCATTATCCACGCCGTAGGTCATGCCGAAATCGCTGCGGTTCAGGCTGCCGCGCGCCGAGATGCCCAGAACGAAACGTTCATGGCCGAACGGGTAGGGTCCCTGGCCGACAAGCTCGACTTCGAGCGTCAGGGGACGCGTCTCGCCCAGGATCGTGACGTCGCCGGTGACGGTCCCGCTCGTCTCGCTCGCAGGTTCGCCGCCATCTGCGGTGAAACTGATCGTCGGATATTCCTCGACCGCCAGGAAGTCGCGGCTCTGCACATGTTCGTCACGTGGCTCGTTCATCGTGTTGAGGCTATCGGAGGAGACGGTCACGGTGACGTCCGACAATTCCTGCGTCTCCATGTCATATGTGAACCCGCCCGAAACCTCGCCGAACAGCCCCAGAGTGTCGGCATAGCTCAGATGCTGGATCATGAAGGCGACGGTGGTGTGTTCGGGGTCGAGCTCATATCTTTGCGGTTCTGCCTGAGCGGGCAGAGCGATCGCGGTGCAAACGGCGGCGAGGGGAAGAATTCGGGTCATGGTCACTCCTTTGGGTTGCGACGTAGGCTTGGGGGACAGGTAACGTGAAAACTCAGCCCGGCAAGCCGACCCACATGCGCCCGGCTTGCCTGTCGCGCCGGGTTGCACGATGATCCGGCCGACACGCCAAACTTCAGGAGGCACATGAGCGATCCCGACGCAGCTCGCAGCTACGGCTGCGCCACCTGGAACATTCACCGCGCGCGTGGCGCCGACGGTCAGGTTGATCCCGCACGGATCAAGCAGGTGATCGAACGGGACATCGCTCCGACGCAGCCCGACATCCTGGCACTTCAAGAGGCCGATGAGGAAGATCCGCCGCATGAAGGATTTCTCGACCTCGAGCATATTCAGGGTACGACGGGCCTGCGCTGGCTGCACGACTCGCCGGAAACGCGGTGGGGGTCGCAGAGCCACGGCTTCCTCGGCACCATCCTGTTCCTACATCCCGATTTCGTGATCGAAAACCTCGCGCTGGTGGATTTGCCAGGGCATTACCCGCGCGGCGCCGTGGTGGCCGAGACCCGGCGCGACGGTCAGGATCTGCGCATCATCGCGACGCATCTGTCGCTGGCACAATGGCTGCGGGCCCTGCAGATGCGCACGCTGGGCCAGCATGTCGCGCGGAGACCGCGGATGCGCACGCTGCTGCTGGGTGATCTCAATGAATGGCGCCCCTGGGGCGGGCTTGCCCTGTCGCGGCGGTTCTTCGGATCCGACCTGCGCGGCGGTGCGGTGGCGAGCTTTCCGGCGCGGCGGGCGCTGCTGCCGCTGGACCGCATCCTGATCGACGGCGCGGAGCCACCTAGCGGCTTGCGGGCGCTCGATTCTCAGCAGATCCGCGCGGCGTCCGATCACCGTCCGCTGACTGCCCGCATTTCCGCCGTCCCGCAGCTCACGGTCCGGGCACGGGGACGTGCATCCGGTGATGCTTGAAATCGGCGTGGAGCACCTATGTCTGAGCCAATGGCAAACGATACCTTTCCCGTAACCAAGGCGCCGGTCATGGCACAAACCCCCGCGACGCGCGCGCAGGGGCAGGGTGTCCTGCTTGGCCTTGTGCTGGCCGTTCTGGTCCTTTTCGTCGCGCGTATGCTCGATCCGGCGGAGGGTATGGGAGCCACGTTCGCCGCCGTGGGTCTGTTCTTCGCGACGGGGATCGGCGCAATCCACGCCATGGGTGTGATGGGCTATGCCCGCCCGTCATTCGGCGCGCCCAATGTCGTGACGTTTGTCCGCCTTGCCCTGGTCTGCGCGCTCTCCGTGGGGCTTGTGAGGGTCGAGATGCTCGAGCAATTGGGGTTCGCGGTCTTTGCCATTGCCGTGCTCGCGCTGTCGCTCGACGGGCTGGACGGCTGGCTGGCGCGGCGCGACGGGCAGGAGACGGCGTTTGGTGCACGCTTCGACATGGAGGTCGATGCCGGCCTCGCCTGCATGCTCTCGCTGATCCTGCTGGTCGGCGGTCAGGTCGGGCCCGAGATCATGATCCTCGGCTTCAGCCGCTACGCCTTCATCGTGGCGGGAATGGCGCTGCCCTGGCTGCGCGCGCCCTTGCCCGACCGTTTCAGCCGCAAGGTCGTCTGCGTGGTGCAGATCGGGGCCTTGTGTCTGCTGCTTCTGCCCGCACTGCCGCCCGGACTGGCACGGGCACTGTCGCTCGGCGCGGCAGCTCTTCTGCTTTGGTCCTTCGGGCGTGACATCCTGTACCTGGCGCGTCGGCGATGATGCGACTGGACGTACGGCGGCTGGCGCGCGCGATCGCGGCCGCGCTCTTCCTGTATCTCGTACTGGCCCTTCCCACAGCGCCGCGAGGGCTTTCTGATTTCTTTGCCGAGGTGCCGCTCGAATGGCCGCTGCTGGTTCTGGGCCTGATCCTGCTGCCTCTGTCGTGGCGCGGTAAGACGATTCTGAACCTTGCGCTCACCCTGATCGTCATGGTGCTGGTGCTGCTCAAGGGCGCGGATATCGCGATGCTCTCGTCGCTCAACAGGCCATTCAGCCCCGTGGTCGACATGTTCCTGATCGGCGCAGGTCTGAACGTCCTGTCGGGCAGCATTGGCATCCTTGCGACGGGTCTGGTCGTCGCGGGCTGGGTGGTGCTGTTCCTCGCCCTCTGCGCGGGCGTGTTCCTGGCCCTGCGCATTCTCGGAAACTTGCGCCCGCCGAGGAGTCTGCGTCCGGTGCTCTGCGTCGGAGTGATCCTTTCGGCTGCGGTGATGTTTGCAGATCTGGGCCAGGAACGCGGCGTCTGGCGTCTGCCGGTGGATCCGCCCGGCACGGCGCTGAACGCGCGGATCGCCGGTGCGCATCTGGACCGGAGCGTGACGGCGCTGGCCGAGTTGCGCGCCTTCCGTCTCGCCGCCGCACAGGACCCTTACGCCGACAGTACCAGGCTTTTCGATAAGACCGGTGGCCGTGACATCCTCGTCATCTTCATCGAGAGCTACGGGCGGTCGAGCTTCGACAACCCTCTCTACAGTGAGACGCATGTTCCGACGCTCATGCGTGTGCAATCCCGGCTGGCCGAGGCGGGATATGCGATGCAGAGCGGCTGGCTGACCTCTCCAACGGCGGGCGGGCAAAGCTGGCTCGCGCATGGGACACTTGGGTCCGGGCTCAAGACTTCGGATCAGGGGCGCTATGGCGCGATGCTGGCCTCGGGGCGGCAGAGCCTGTTCCACCTCGCCCAAGCCTCGGGTTTTCGCACTGCTTCCGTGATGCCCGCGATCACGCTCGCCTGGCCCGAGGGCTTGACCATGGGCTTCGACACGATCCTCGCCGCGAAGGATCTGAACTATGCCGGGCAGCCGTTCAACTGGATCACCATGCCCGATCAGTACACGCTCGCCGCCTTCGAGGATCTGCTGCCGCCCGATTCGCGCCCCGACTTCATCCAGATCGCGCTCATCTCGTCGCACGCGCCCTGGGTGCCAATCCCCGAGATGATCGAATGGGACGATGTGGGCGACGGCGCCGTCTTTGACCGGTGGGCAAACTCGGGCGATCCTCCCGCGGTTGTCTGGCGGGATGCAGACCGCGTGCGCGACCAGTATCGCAAGGCCATCGACTACGCCCTGCAGGCCGCGATGGAATATGCGCAACGCCGCGCCGACCGACCGCTGATCCTCATTCTCGGGGATCACCAGCCCGCAGGCTTCGTCGCTGGGATCGACAGCCGCGACGTTGCTGCACATCTGATCGGCCCGCCAGATCTGGTGGCACAGGCGGATGACTGGGGGTGGCGCAACGGCCTCGTGCCCGATGACGATACACCGGTCTGGCCGATGGAGGATTTCCGCGACAGGTTCATTCGGGCCTACAGTTCGGCTCCGGCAAGCGGAGAATCGATGTGAGCCGGGGTGCGGGTTATCTGCTGAGGCTCGGCGTATCGCTTGGCTTCCTTGCGACCCTGATCTGGATCGTGGATGCGCCCGAGGCCTATGAGCGGCTGCTGACGATGAATCCGCGCTGGATCGCCGTCGCGGTCGCGTGCTTTTCGGTTGTGACCGTGCTCATGGCCAAACGGTGGCAGATCACAGCGCGCCAGCTTGGCGTTTCGTTCGGGCTGCTCTGGGCGGTGCGCGAATATTATCTCTCGCAGCTCGTGAACCTCTGCCTGCCCGGCGGCGTGCTGGGTGATGCCGGCCGTGCCATGCGCACGCCAAGGGGCGAGGGTGGTCTCACCCGCTCCGCGCATGCCGTGATGATCGAGCGGCTGGTGGGGCAGGCGGGAGTGCTTCTCGTCGGGCTCTGCGGCGTCGTCCTTGCCGTGTTGCCGGGGGCGTCGACTGGCCCGGCTGGCTGATGCGGTGGCTGATTCTCACGGTAGTGTCGGCATTTGTGGTGGTCGGTGTGCTGGCTGTCCTGATGCAGAGGCAAGGCCCGATCCGCCGCTTCGGTACGTCTGTGAAAACCGCGCTGTTGGCCCGTGGCGTCGTGCTGCGGCAGCTTGGCCTCTCGCTGGTGATCGCGCTCCTGATGATCGCGGCCTTCGCGGCCTGCGCTGAGGCCACCGGCACGACTCTGCCTGTCGAGGCTGCGCTGACCCTCGTGCCGCTCATCCTGACGGCGATGATGATCCCGGTTTCAGTTGGCGGATGGGGCCTGCGCGAAGGTGCCGCGGCCGTGCTGTTCCCGATCCTCGGTGCTTCGGCAAGTGCCGGCGTCGCGGCCGGTGCGGCCTACGGTCTTGCGCTGATGATCGCCTGCCTACCGGGCCTACTGATGATTCCGCTGCATACCAGGGCACAACGGGCCGGGGAGCTACCTGCCGTCGATACCGTCGTGCGGTAGGATCATCGCGTCGCGCACCAATGCTGCCGAACCCGCCCAACTTGTAAGCCCGCCAGCTGCGCGCAGACTCGCGCTGGCACACGCGGCGCGCTCCTCCGGCACAGTCAGCAGACGGCGCAGCGCGGCGGCGAAAGCCTGCGGGTCTTCGGGCGGGACGAGCAGCCCCGCATCGGGGCCTACTGTCTCGGGCACAGCTCCGGCGCGGGTAGAGACGATGGGCAGGCCATGGCCCATCGCTTCGCCGAACACGATGCCATACCCTTCGTACCGCGTGGCGAGCGCGAACAGTGTGGCACTGCGATAGCGCTCGTTCAGGGCGCCGCTCGACACCTCACCCGACAGGCGGACCCGTCCGGCAAGGCCAAGCTCACCGATCAGCCCCGTAAGGTTTTCGGTCATTCCCGGCTCGTGATCGCGTCCCACGATATCGGCCTCCCAGTCCAGATCCGTGATCTGTGCCAGCGCGTGCAGCAGGATGTCGTGCCCCTTGCGCCGCGCGAGCAGGCCCACGGACAGGATCAGCGGCGGATCAGCCTTGGCGGTTTCAGAGGGCGCGGTCGGCATCTCGAACCCCGGGCGCACGACTGTGACGCGCTCTTGCGCCACGCCATACTGCTGCTTCAGGATGTCCCCCGTATGCGGGCTCGTCACGAAGATATGCCGGGCGAACGCGAGATTGGCCTTTTCCCTCTGCGCCATGGCATCCGCGAGGCCAGCCTCCAGCCCCGGTTCGAGCGCCAGCGGATGATGCACCAGCGCGAACAGGGGCGCCTTCACCTCGCGCAGGCCCGCAGTATCGAGCGCGCCGTAAGCCAGTCCGTCGACCAACGCCGCGGTGTCGGCGGGCAGCGCCTGCAACTGCTCCAGCGCGGCCTGCGCGTGCTCATAGGTTGGGTGGGGAAAGCTCTGCCCCCATTCCATGTGCGTCACGTCGAGGCTCAGCCCGGACAGGGCGTTCATCAGATTGAGGTCGTAGAGATACCCGCCGGTCAGCGTGCGGATGTCGCCGGGCACGGCGAAGGCGATCGAACGAGCCATGTCATTCCTTTCACGCATGTTGCGCTCAAATACGGGTTCCGATCATCGCGGCCAGTTCTGGCCCAAGGTCCGCGTTGCTGGCGATGAACGAGCCTGAGGAAAGCACGCTGCGCCCGGGCCAGAGCGGCATGACTGTGCCGCCAGCCTCCTCGACCAGCAGGATGCCCGCCGCGACGTCCCAGGCTCCGAGATTGCGTTCCCAATACCCGTCGAGCCGCCCGGCGGCCACATAGGCGAGGTCGAGCGCCGCAGCCCCCCAGCGGCGGATGCCGGCCGTCTTTGGCATGAGCCGTTCCAGATCACCAAGGCAATCGGGCAGATAGGTCACGCGCCCGCCCGCAGGCACGCCGGTTCCGAACAGCGCCGCCTGCAGCGGGATCTCGTGCGTCACACGGATCGGCGTACCGTTGAGATAGGCGCCGCAGCCCCGTTCGGCGACAAAGGTCTCGGCCTTGGCGGGATCGTGGATCACCGCGCAGAGCGGCTCCTCGCCCCGGCAGAGCGCGATGGAAACCGCCCAGTGCGGCAGGCCCTTTAGAAAATTCGTCGTGCCGTCGAGTGGATCGACGATCCAGCGCAGATCGCCGTCATGCCCGGGCCGCGCGCCACTTTCCTCGCCAAGCCAACCATAGCCGGGAAAGGCATCGCTCAGACAGTCTGCGATCAGCGTCTCTGCGGCCCGGTCCGCCTCCGAGACGAAGTCCCCGGCGGTCTTTTCATCGACCCGCAGCCTGCGGCGATGGACCGACGCCTCCGTCAGCAGATCACCTGCCTTTCGCGCGGCATCGGCCATCACCCGCAGGGTGTCCGAAGCCGTTTCCGGCAGCATAGTGGTCGGATCGGTGGTCACGTCATTCCCCGTAGCGGACACGGTGGCACAGGGTCGCCGGATCATCCAGGATCGCGCCATAGCTTTTTGCAAGGTCTGAAAACCGTGTCTCTCCCGAGATGAGCACGTCCAGCACGGGATCATTCAGCAACGACAGCGCCTTGTGCAACCGGCGGCGATAGGTCCAGCGCGTCGCCTGTCCGGGCGGGATCGTCCCGACCTGCGAGCCGATGATGCGCAGCCGACGCTGGTGAAACCGCCCACCCAGCGGCGCCTCGGTGAGGCCGGTGCCGTACCAGCTCGCCTCGACGATGGTGGATTCGACACCCGCGAGAGCGATGGCCGTGGCGAGCCCAGACGACGTGGCCGAGGCATGGATCACGACATCGGCTTCGTCCGGTGCGGCGTCCGGCAGGGCGAAGCAGCAGCCGAGCGTTTCGGCCAATTTGGCGCGTTCCGGGTCGATATCGGTCATGCAGACCTCGGTGCCCGGGATCCGCGCCGCGAGGTAGCCGGTCAGCGCTCCGACAACGCCGCAGCCCACGACGGCCACGCGGTCACCCGCCTGGATGCCCGCATCCCAGACGATGTTGAGCGCGGTTTCCATGTTCGCGGTGAGCACCGCGCGTTCGGCGGGCACATCGGAGGGCACGGGCAGCGCGGCCTCTGCCGGAACGAGGATGTCTGCCTGATGGGGGAACAATGCGAACACGACCTCTCCGTCGCGTGATGATCCCTGCACCCGCCCGACGGCGGCATAGCCGTACTTAACCGGATAGGGAAACTCACCCTCCTGAAAAGGCGCGCGCATCGTGGTGTATTCGCCCTCGGGAACGCGGCCCTCGAAGACCAGCTTTTCCGTACCGCGGCTGATCCCGGTGAACAGCGTCTCGATCTCGAGATCATCTTCGGCGGGATTGAATGTCGTCTTCCGGCATTCCACCTCGCGCGGTCCCGTGATCCAAAGGGCTTGGGTCATCTTGTCCTGCGGCATCACAAGGCATGTCCCGATTTCAGCGCCTTGGTGGCGAGATAGTCGCTGTTATGCACGTTTCTGCCGACCCGCAGCGGCAACTGTTCGCTGATCGCGACACCCTGCGCGCGGAACACCTGCACCTTGGCGGGATTGTTGGTCAGAAGCCGTACCGAGTTGAAGCCAAGCGTGCGCAGCATCACTGCCGCGATGCGGAAATCGCGTTCGTCATCCTCGAAACCAAGCCGGTGATTGGCCTCGACCGTATCGAAGCCCTGAGCCTGAAGATCGTAGACGCGCATCTTGTTGGCGAGACCGATGCCGCGCCCTTCCTGATTGAGATACAGGAGAACACCGGCCCCTTCCGCGCTCATCTGAGCCAGAGCCGCACGGAGCTGCGGGCCGCAGTCGCATTTCAGACTGCCGAGAACATCGCCGGTGAAACACGCCGAGTGCAGCCGGGAAAGAACCGGCAAAGTGCGGTCCGGTGTGCCGATCTCCATTGCATAATGCTCGCTCGCGCCTGTCGGGTCGCGAAAGACGTGCAGACGCCCGGCATCACCGGCCGCCAGCGGGAACAGCGCGGAGGCGACCGGCGGCAGGGCGGGCGGGGCCGCGATCCGCTCGGCGGCCTCGGTGATGTCGATCCGGCTGAGGTTCAGATCTGCGGGCAGCGCCGCGCCGGAGGGCAGGGGAAACACGATGGCGGCGGGCAGCAGCTGCGCCGATTTCACCATGGCCAGGGCAAAGGCCTGCACGGATGCCTCACCGTCGCGCAGCACATGCAGTGGCCCGCGCGGCCCGACCCGCAGATCGGACGCGGAATCGGCGAGCGTGCGGAACCAGACGAGATCGCTGCGCTCGGGCGGGCGGATGCGCACCGGCTCACCCGTCAGATCGGCCGAGGCTGCGGGGGTCATCACGGCCCGCGCACGCTTTGCGGTCAGCACCAGTTCGTGGGCGCCGAAGAGATCGCGCAGCGCCTCGAGCCGTTCCGGCGTCAGCGTCTCGACCGCGACAACCACGGCCTGTGTCGGTCCGTGCGTCATCACGCAGGGCAGGCCCATGCGAAGGTCGCTGCGCACCCGGGTCAGGCTTTCCGCAGGCGATGGCGCAAGGCGGCTGGCAAGTGATGGCATCTGGGTGATCCTCGATTTCGGTCGGTCATGTCTGGAAGGCGCCGGGTTGGCCCGGGGCCACCGTACGGGGCAGGCAGGAATGGGATGGGTCTAGTGGCGGCTGGTCTGGAGAGCCTCGGCACATCGCGGTGGCATGGACGGGGCCGAGGTGAGGGCACAGTCGAAGACCACGTCCGATCCCAGCGAAAAAATCCGGGTCTTGGGGCGCCGCGCCTGCGCCAGGGTCGCGACCGGCGCGGTCGTCAGCCCTTGCGGACCAGCACCGATCAGCAACGGCGCCACCGCGACGTGCAGGCGGGTGAGGTAGTCCGCCTCGAGGAACTGCGCGATGGTGATGCCGCCGCCCTCGATCAGCAGCCGGTTCAGGCCGAGCCCGCGCAGGGCCATGACGATCTCGCGCGGCGAGATCCACTCCGCGCGCTCGAGCCGGATTACCTCGACGCCCTTGGGGCGGGGCTTGTCCACGGCCTGTATCACGACGCGGCGTGCGGTTTCGTCGGTGAGCAGGCCCGCATCATTCGGCAGCCTTCCCATCGGGTCGATCACGACACGCGCCGGGTTCTCGCCCTCGACCAGACGGACGGTCAGCCGTGGCTTGTCATGCAGCGCGGTCTTGACCCCGATCACGACGGCATCGGCGAGGGCGCGCATCCGGTGCAGATGCGCGAGCCCGTCTGGGCCGGACACATCCTGTGCATCCCCCGAAACCGTGGCGATGCGACCGTCGAGCGACTGTCCGATCTGGGCAACTACGCTCGTGCGGTGCTGCGGCTGCGCGAGCGCGCCATAGAGCGCCAGGGATTGCCGCTCGCCCGGCGTCCAGTCGCCACAGCACAGGCATGCCCGGTCCGCTCGGGCTGCGAGGATCCGGTCCCACACTTTGGGGGTCACGTCGACAAGTTGCATCTTTCTCTCCTGGAGAGGGCGTTCAGGCACAAGAGGGCCACAACTGAAGATGGTGACCCCCGCTCGGAAGAGTTAGTGCACCTGTCATAAATGTCATGATCCGGGCGCCGGAGGGACCGCGAGCAGATCCGTATGCCCGATCCTGGCCTGCGATTGCGGAACCATTGCCCGTCGCGCCGCCGTCCACTCGTGGGCCGCTCCGTGACCCGCCTCGGCAGCGGCGGCACCGATGCCATCGAGCAGTGCGGCGTGCAGCTCTGCCTCCTCGCTCCCGAGGTTCCAGGGGCTCTGGCCCAGTGAGACGTCAAAGCCCTGATCTTCGAAAAGCCGGGCCGCCTGCTTGCCGGAATCCGGCCCGAGCGCGTCACCGATCCCCTTGTCGCCGCGCTGATGCGCATTGAAGGAAGCCGTCACGGCAGCGTCTTCCGGAAGGGTCGGAGACCAGGACATCTCGCCGTCATAGCTCAGCGCGGCATAAAGCGGGGTGCCGACCTTGCGCAGCCGCGCGGCCAGCGCCTCCACCCAAGCGAGCGGCATCAGGTCCAGCAACGCCGAGGCTGTCACGAGCCCCACGCCGTCGAGCGGCAGCGCGTCGACGTCGCCGAGATCGCCGACGCACACCTCGGCGTCCGGATGCTGCGCGCGGGCCACGTCGAGCAGCACTGGGTCGTTGTCCAGAAATCGCCAGCGCAGGTCATCGAACCCGTGCATTGCAAAGGCCCTCGCAGTCGAACCTGTGCCGCTGCCGAGATCCAGAACGGTCTTTCCGGCAGCGACGCAGCGCCCGGCGCGCATCAGCAGGTCATGATTGCGGGCGGCCTGGTCTGCGGGTTCGCGCAGGGCCAGCCAGTCGGCGGTGAAGGACATGTCAGATGTCTGCTTCGTACCAGCCGCGCGCCACATGGCTTTCGTGCAGCATCACGCGGATCCGTCGCACGCGTCCGCCATCACCGAGGCCGGTGGTGATCGTCGTCTCACGCAGCTGTGACCAGATGTGATGGCTCAGGAACTCGGTCGAGGTGATCTTGCCCTCGAAGGCGGGCACTTCGTCGAGGTTGCAGTAGCGCAGCGGAGCGAGTGCCGCGCTCAACGCTTCGGTGGCAAGGCCGATATCGACGACCAGCCCGTTTTCATCCAGATCCTCGGTATAGAACGCGGCATCGACGACAAAGGTTGCCCCGTGCATTCCTTGGGCCGGGCCGAATACCGGCGACGGCAGCGAATGCGCGATCATGACGTGGTCCCGAACTTCAACAGCAAACATGTGACTTCCCGTTAATTGCAGTGACCTCTGGAAGTGCGGCGCATTCGCTCCG
>JBBSNW010000094.1:0-14378 GCA_038260405.1 Rhodobacterales bacterium
GAGATCAGGCCGCCGCGTTGTTTTGCAGCGCAATCGTGACAATGTCCGGAGACACTCATGCACGCCTTCGAGACCAGTCCCCTCACGAAAAAACTCGCAGCCTTCGTTGCCTTGTCGGGTAATGACCACGCCGTGCTCGCGCGACTGCATCAGAAACGCCGATCGTTCGTGGCCGGACGCGATCTGGTCCATGAGGGGCAGACCGAGCAGTCCGCCTATGTTCTGGCCGCGGGTTGGGTGTGTTCATACAAGCTGCAACCTGACGGCAATCGCCAGATCATCGATTTTCAGATACCGGGCGATTTTCTGGGGTTGCGCAGCATCCTGTTGCGCACATCTGACCATAGTTTTGAGCCGATCGTCGACATACTGGCAATCGAAGTGCCCAAAGGGGATCTGCTCGGTGCCTTTTCCGAAACGCCAAGACTGGCCACGGCCATATTGTGGGCCGCCTCTCGTGACGAAGCGATGGTCGTCGAACATCTGGTGCGGCTTGGACGCCGTGAAGCAGACAAGCGGCTCGCTCATTTCCTGCTGGAGCTCTTGTCGCGACTCACACTTGTCGGCATGGCGGACAGATCGGGATACGCCTGCCCGTTGACGCAATATCACCTTGCAGATGCGTTGGGGCTGACATCCATTCATGTCAATCGGACACTGCGCAAACTGAGAGAAGCCGGCCTGGTCAACATGAGAGAGGGTCGGGTCGAAATCATGGACCTCGACGGGCTCGTGAAACTGGCAGAATTCGATCCTGCTTACCTTGATCAGACCGGCCCGCTGCTCATGTGACGGCATCACGGATCGCATGCGGCCGTCTGCAGTCCAGGCCGATCTGATCACTTCCAATCAGAACCATAAAACGTTCTTTTCAGAAGGAACATACGACAATGGTAAATCAGGATGCATCTTCAGGAAGGGATGATTTGGACGATGTCATCACAGCACCTTCTGTTTTTCCATATCCAGCATTGCATACCACAATCCGGTACCGCACCGCCAAGAGGAGAAGACAACACCCTGAAAATATTCCTAATGGGTCAGTGTTGCTGATATAACGCATAATGAGAATTATGTCAAATAATAGAATCTGGACTGCGGCGATCAGTTGGCTTGCAATCAGATGTTGCTCGAATTCTTCAGGCCGCAATCGGCCCACAGCGGACCTTTGAGCACCGCGCGGCACAAGTGGGCTCGTGTCTGTCTTTACGCGCCTGAGAGACCGCTGCAGAGCGTGGAACTTGCGGGACTGGATCTGGAAGTCCGAACCGCAAACCTGCCACATCTTTAGAAGATTGATTTGATGATCCAGAAAGTTATCTGGCTATTCCACGGTCCTGCAGCCCAACCTTTTTACCTCTAACCTGCTTTTAAAGGGAAATCCGTTGAATCACGAACATCCTTCGATTTCTCGTGCGCTGCAGAGCTGGTAGAAGGTCGACGTTGGATGAAATGGTTCCTTGTCTGCACTGCAAGTCTCGCGGCAAGTTTGGCCATCTGGCTCCTCACGCATATCGACTGGGTCCACACGGCTGGAGCCCTGCATTCACTTGACATCGCCGTAGTCGCGCAGGCGCTTGGACTGACGGCACTGAGCTACTGCGGACTTGCCGCGTATGATGTGATTGCCGTCAGCAGTCTGACCGCGTTGAACATTTCAAGCAGTGCTGCGGCCCTGACCTCTGCAACAGCCTTTGGCATTTCGAACTTCCTCGGCTTCCCGATGGTAACAGGCACGGCGGTGCGAGTGAGGATGTATGCGGTAGGGCGCGACAAGCTGGGTCCGCTGCTGAGTGTTGTCGGCTCCGGATGGGTCGCGTTCTGGCTGGTCAGTCTGGCGCTCTCGGGCGCGATCCTGGCGTGGCGGCCCGAAGCCTTTCTGTGGTCCGACAACGCGGGCGTCGTCCGGATCGGGGGCGTCATCCTCTGCCTGAGCGTGGCCGCGATGCTGGTCTGGATCGGCAAGGGGCGCAGCGTGATCTGGCGGCGAATGCGGCTGGAATTCCTGAGCCGCCGGCTGACGCTCTGGCAGATGCTGGCGGCGGTGGTGGACATCGTGGCCTCGGGCCTAGTGCTTCATCTTTTCCTGCCGCCGGACCTCGCGGGCGATCTCGCCAGCTTCATGGCGGTCTTCGTCGTGGCCGTCGGCCTTGGCATCCTCAGCCACATCCCGGGCGGCCTGGGGTCCTTCGAGGCGACGATCATGATCGGGCTCGGCGGGCTGGGCCGCACGGACCTTGCCACGGCGCTGCTGCTTTACCGGCTGTTCCGCACCGTGTTGCCCTTCGTCGCGGCCACCCTCGTGCTGATTGCGACGGGCCAGCTGCGCCACCGCCGCCGGGCGGTTCACCCATGAAGGTCACCACGTTTTCCGAGCTAACCATCGATGGCAAGCTGACCCTGACGCGCGGCGGGTCCAGCAAGGCGCTGTTCGATTTCTACGGGGCGGAGATGGGGCGCTGGTTCCACGCCCAGCGGGCGGCCCATGACGCGATCATGGTCGGCGCAGGCACCGTGCGCGCCGACGATCCGGAGCTGACGGTTCGCCATGTTGCAGGCCCCAGTCCACTGCGGGTGATCCCCACGAACGATGGCGCGATTCCGCCATCGAGTCATATCCTGACCGACGGCCGACCGACCCTGTTCGCGATTCCTGCGGCGCTGTCGGCCGAGGTCCGCACCCGCCTGTCCACCCACGACGGCATCGCCTTCATGGAGTGCGGCGCGATGACGGTCGATCTACGCCTGCTGACACAGGGCCTCGCGCGGCGCGGGATCGGGTCGCTGATGGTGGAAGGGGGCAGCCGCATCCTGCACGGCCTCTTCGCAGCCCGCCTCGTCAACCGGATCGTCATCAAGCACATCCCGGTCATCGCCGGGGCGACGGATGCGCCGACCTACCTTGAGGGGGCCAGCATGGACCTTTCCCGCTGGCAGGTCGTTGAGTGGATGGTAATCGGCAACGTGGGCGTCGCAATCTACGAGAAGAAGGAAGACTGACCATGGTCGTTGACGAGATGATCGCCGCCGGAACCGCTCTGCAGGACCGCACGCTACCTGCTACGCCGCAGATCTACGATCTGCGCATCGACCACGCCGCCCTGTTGGACCATCCGTCGGCCCAGATTCAGCGGCATGTGCAGCAGGAACTGCTGATGCGAACCTACCAGAACCGATTTGTCCTTTTGCCGGAGGATGAGGTCGTTGGGTCCGTCGTCCAGATGCTGCACGCCCGCTACGACCCGCGCGCGACTCACGCGCTCGACGCCCACCGCGCGACGCTGGAGGAGGCGCTGATCGAACCGCTGGTGGCAGAGCTGCGACCCCAAATCGTCGGGCAGGACGTGGAGGACTACATTGCCGGGATGCTGGACGACATCCGCAACGGACCGCCCTCGGCGTTCCTGACCTGGCTCGACGCCCAGCCGCGGGGCGAAGGCTATTATCGCAACTTCCTGATCCAGTCCTCCGCCGATCTGCTGGCCGAGGCCTCCGCCTCTGCCATGGGAGTGATCGGGGAATTCGGCGCGCCGCAATCGGCGCTGTTCCGCATCTTGATCGACGAATTCGGCTATGGCACCCACGACAAGAAGCACAGCGTGCTATTCCGCGACACCCTGCGCGGTTTTGGCCTGAACGAGGAATATAACGGCTACTGGCCGATCTTCGACACCGAGGCGCTGCACCTGCACAACGTCATCCACTACCTCTTCCAGAGCCCGCGCAACCTGTTCCGCCAGATCGGCTTCCTGCTGTATGCCGAGACGAGCTACCAGGTCTCCACCGGGCAGCATTACCAATATCTCAAGCGGCACCACCCCCAGGTCGACGGCACTTATTTCGGCGAACACGCCCATATCGACATTCACCATTCGCGCATGGTGATCGACGAGGTGGTGAAGCCACTGGTCGCCCGCTTCGGGTCGGAGGTGGGCGAGGAGGTGATCCTGGGCGCAGAGCTGACCCGCCGCGCCTTTGCCACCGCCGACAGCCACGCGCTGGCGGTCTGCCAGGCGTTCGAGGCGGCCCGGCTGGACGGGGCCGCGACCTTTGCCGCGCCGGGCCGGGACGCGGCGGAGTTGCCGCTCATCACGCCGGACACGGCGGAGCGTCACGCGGGCCGCGTGCAGGTCGGCGGCATCGGCCTGCTGTACTGCGCCGCGGATTTCGCGGCCTTCCCGCACGGGGCCACGGGACGGCTGTATGTCGATGCGTGACGTTGGCACATGGATCGGCCGGGATCTTCCGCCGATCAGCCGCGACGGGCGGGACTATTTCCTGCTGTCCCACAAGGGCGAGATGTATCTGGTCGAGAACCTCTGCCCGCACCGGGGTGGGCCGCTAAAATTCGGTCACGTCGACGCAAAGTGCCGGATCGTCTGCCCGATGCACCACAACGCCTATTCCGCCGACCAGCTGATTGCGCAGCCCACGACACTGCGCCTGACCGAGGAGGCGGTAACGTGACCTTCGATTACCTCTGGCGCGAGGGCGGGCCGGTGAAGACCGCGAACCTGCTGACCCTGTCGCGGGGCGTGTTGATCCTCCCGATCGTCGCGGTGCTGCTCGGCGGGCGCATCCTCTTGCCGCTGGTCCTTTACGGCGTCGCCGTGCTGACCGACGGTCTGGACGGCTGGCTCGCGCGCCGGTCCGGCCGCATGTCGGACTTCGGCGCCACGCTGGACGCCGTCGTCGACAACCTGCTGTCGGTGGCCATCGCGATCTTCATGTGGCTGTCGGTGCCGGAGGTCTTCGCCGCTTGGCCGATCTCGATGACGCTGCTCTTTCTCGTGCCGCTGCTCTATCTACCGCTGTCCTGGGCGATGACGGGCAAGGTGCTGATGTTTCACTTCACCTCCGCCCGGATCGGGGCCTTTCTGCTCTTTGCGCTCTGGCCGTTGGTCGCCCTGACGGGCATCACCGCGCTGGTGCCGCTGACCGCCGCCGTCGTGGTGGCCAGCCGGATCGAACAGATCGTCTTCATCATGCGCGGCGGCCGCGATCAGGACGCGCGGCACGGCGCCGCTCCCGTAACCAGTTTCTGCGTTGACGAAAGACTGACACCATGACGACACCCACCCCCCTGAACTGGGGCGCGCCCTGCGCCCGTGTCCGCGGCCCCGTCGTGACCTCCCCCGCCCCCGGCCGGAACGCAATCGGCGTACATGTGGGCGGCTATGCCGCCTACAGTGGCCTGTCGGTCGCCACCGGTGCCCTCGCTGCGGATCATCACGCGGATTACACCGATACGCAGCCCATGGTGCAGATCGGCCCATTTCCCCAGTGGTCCGCGCCTGGTCGGATCGCGACCTTCGATCCCTTCGGCCACCGCGTCGTGCAGGATTTTGCGCCGGAAATCGCTGCGGGCCTGAACCTGCGCCCGACCATCGCCGTCACCGCGGGCCAGCTTGCGATCCCGGAGATCGCGATGGCCCTCGACCGCCGCATCCTGCACCCGGACGGCCGCATCCTGTCGCGGCAGGGCGACGTCAGCGTCACCAAGATCTCCATCGACCCGGTCTGGCACCTGGCCAGCATCGCGGAGCGGCTTGGCCTCGACGAAGGCGTCATGCGGCAGGCGCTGGTCGACCAGTCGGGCGGCATGTATCCAGAATTGGTTACCCGCCCCGACCTGCCGCTGTTCCTGCCGCCCATGGGGGGGACCAGCGTCTATCTTTTCGGCGATCCGGGCTTGCTGGGGCAGGCGCGCACGCAAATCACCTGCCGGATGCACGACGAGTGCAACGGGTCCGACGTCTTCGGGTCCGACCTCTGCACCTGCAGGCCCTATCTGATCCACGGGATTGAGGAATGTATTCTCGGTGCGCAGCAGGGCGGCCTTGGCATCATCGTCTACAACCGCAAGGAAGGCCGCGCACTGGGGGAAGTGGTGAAATATCTCGTCTACAACGCGCGCAAGCGGGCGGCGGTGGGTGATCGGCCCGACGACTATTTCACCCACACACACCAGGTTGCCGGCGTGGACGACATGCGCCTGCAGGAGCTGTCGACCGACGTGCTGCACTGGCTGGGCGTGACCCGCGTGGCGAACTGGGTGTCGATGAGCAACCTGAAGCGCGACGCCGTCCTGCAGTCGGGCATCACCATTGACCGCCAAATCGAGATCCCTCACGATCGCGTCGCACCGAATGCCCGGGTCGAAATTTCGGCCAAGATCGGCGCAGGCTACGAGGGCACATTTGATCGGACGGGTTGATCTGCCCTTTGCGTTGATCAAGGTTGGCGGATAGCGGACCCCCGAGCAGATTGCAGCAAACGTCGGCTCCCCCGACCATCGTATCAGCCAAATAATGACGGACCCGATTCCTGCCTGAATGTCCGCATCGCAAAGGCGGACGGGGTGCGGTCGCACTCGCTGCGAATGACCCCTTCCCGCCGTCTGTGTTCATCTGTAATTTGTGCAACGTAGGGCACTTTGGGTTCCAAGTTGACCTTCGTTTCATTTTGCATGGATGTCAGTGTGCCCCCTGCCCCGTCCTTTGGCTTGTCATCGCGCTTGTCGAGTGCAAGAGCGCGACAAAACGGCTTCCTCCTATGTGTTTAATGTCTTTTGCATGGCCGCAACTTTCGCAAGTATTTCATCAAATGGCAGCGGCCTCTCGTCGAACATCATTGGTGCCATGGCTCGATAATCGGCGCGTAGTTCTTTTATTCGTGTCTCGTTCGGAAGAAGCTGCAGCGTCCCGGGCCGGGCGGTTTCGTAGCTGGCCCATCCCGACCGGAAGAACGTTGCCTTGTGCTTGACGACCTGAGCGAGCTGCTCGAGGTCCTTGACCGCAGCCTTCCCCTCGTCGGTGTCGAGCATCATGGCAAGATCGTAGTAGTGCCGCGAGAAATATTGCGGTGTGGGCGATTTAGCCGGACGGTGCGCCTCCGCGTGAAGCGCGGTCGCCTTCTCCCAAAAGGTCCGCCGCGCTGATAGGACAGTCACGTCGGTGTCAGGCTCTTCGAAGAAGTGGGGATAGTCGTCTGCCGCGTATGGGCGGATGGTTTTCTCTTCCGTCGGCCAAGGATCGCCGCGTGCGCCAAGTTCGAGCTTCACGCGTGGAGTGATGTATGCCATGCCTTTATATTCGGTGGCTGTCAGCGCCGTCGGGTAATGAAAATTGATCGTATGTGCGTCGGCGGCATCAATCTCCAGCGTCCACTCGCCGTTGGCCGGTTCGCCAAGCTGTTCGGCGGTCGCGGCGCGGAGCGCCGGGAGCAACTCTGTAGCGATGTGACGCTCGACGTCAGTTACCAGTTCGTCGATCAATCGGTCCGCCTGTTTCCTGCTGATCCCTACCATCTCGGGGTCGCGGTCGCCGGTGTAGCCGAGTTCAGCACGATCAAACGACATGTCGATATCTTCGGAGAAGCGACGGATAGCTCCGAACGCCTTGGAGAGCGATGTGCCGCCCTTGAAGACAAGGGTGGCCGTCCCCCCTTTTGGCAGACCGAACAGGCGCCTGAGAGTCCAACAGACCCAGAAGTCCTTTTCGATGATCGTGTCGGCAACGCCCCGACCGGCACCGGTCTCGCCAAAAAGGGCGGCGCGGTCGCCAGCGGGAAGGCGAGCGACCTTATCCATCAATATTGGCCGTAGCTGCGGTGGCGATTGAGACGAGCGTCGGCAGCATCCAAGCGGGGGCCTGAACGGCGGCCGAGGCCAGAGTCTTCTTGTCTTTGGCAGAAAGTCGCGCCACGGCGACTTGCACGACGTCGATTGCGCGCGCAACGCCAACGTGGCGAAGGGCCTGAACAACAGTTCCGGCAGGGCTTCCCGGAGCGATGAGATGCTTTGGTGATGCGTGACGAAGATCAACGACGCGCTTGCCCAGCACAACGCGTCGAGAGGGGCCGTCGGTCAGGTAAGTGCTCTGAGCGGGCACCTGCGTCGAGAGGCCAAGTGCGTTCGCTGCCCGCGCGCCGGCAATCTGTACGTGCGAGCCGGTTGCCCGGGCGAGCGCTTGGGCGACATCATCGGATGCTGGTGAGAGGGGGCCGAGTTTCGGATGCACTTTGGGGAAATCGTATAACCCCCGCGCGAGGCGGCGAAGCTGGCCCGCCTTTACGAGCCGAGAGAGAGCCTGGTCAACGGACGAGCGGGCGGCGACAGTGAGAAAGTCGCTGGGCGTAAAGACGCTGCCGCGTCCGCTTGCGCGGACACGGTTCATCACCCGATCAGGAACTGATGCAGTAGATGCTTTCATTTGTCAGAAAATAAGCTATCTTTTTCTTACATTCAAGTGGGCACCCAGGAGAGTAGTGTGGCTCTGTTGACGGCGTGGATGTCGAACCCTGCCGGCATCAAAAGGTTCTTCCCCACCCCAAATCATCAAATCAATGACAGCGCTTTATTCTTAAAGGTTTTTCAGCGCCGCATAGAGAGCGGATTTACTGATCTTGATGCGTGCTGCCGTTTCGCGTGCATTGAGTCCTGACGCCATAAGCTGGCGGGCCCGGATGATCTTATCGGGCGTGACGACGATTGGCCGACCACCCTTCCTACCTCTCGCTGCTGCCGCCGCCAGCCCGGCGTTCGTCCTTTCGCGGATCAGATCGCGCTCAAACTGGCCAAGGGCCCCGAAGATATGAAATACAAGTCGTCCGGTTGGCGTGGTCGTGTCGATGTTTTCCGTCAGCGACCTGAAGCCAACACCGCGATCCTCAAGCTCGGCAACGGTCTGCAGCAGATGCGTCATTGATCGACCAAGGCGGTCAAGCTTCCAGACAACCATTGTGTCGCCCTCTCGCAGAAACGAAAGTGCGGCGGTGAGCCCGGGTCGCTCGGTCTTGGCACCAGAGATACCGCGGTCCTCGAAGATGCGGGACGTACCAGCGACGTTTAAAGCGTCGAGCTGAAGGGCAAGATCTTGTTCAGCGGTCGAGACCCGGGCGTATCCAATGAGCGACATGACAATCCTCGGGGCTTAAGGGCGCCATGGTCCACCCCTCCAGACCCATTTGTCCGCAAACTCGTCCGAAAATCAAGTTGTCCAATTACCTGTTGCCCAAGAATTTTAGGACTACCTCCGCATTTGTCCATCAAACGCACGTTGGATGGACTACCATTTGGCTCATTGAATGAAGTACCAAGTGCTCAACCCGAGGCCGGTTGCGATGACAAACCAACGGATCACGCGTTGCGGTACAAGACGTCCGACGACCACGCTGCCCCAACCTCCAAGGATGCTTGCGGTCGCGACAATCGCTACGGCATGATAGTCGATGGCCCCGGACAATATGAATACAACGACTGCCAAACCTTGCATGATACAGGCGAGCCAGTTTTTTGCAGCGTTGAGAGCATGAAAGTCACGACCTTCGGTGAGCGAAAGAGAGGCGAGCATCATGATCCCCATGCCCGCGCCAAAGTAGCCTCCGTAAACTGCGACCAGCCCCTGCAAGCCTGTCGCAAAGGGGCCCACCGAATTACTTTTCCGGCGGGCCGCCAATTTTTCACCTAGTGCCGCAATGTAAGGCGCGGACATGAACAGTATGGTAGCGAACAAAATCAGGAACGGCACTAAAGCCCGGAACCGCCTTCATCGGTATTCAGCAGAAGGAGGCTGCCCGCGATGCCGCCGATCGTAGAGATAATCGAGAACGGCAGAAGACGGCGAAACGAAGCTGCGATTTCGCGGCGGTAGGCTGTGGTTGACGCGATCTGGCCGGGCAGGACGGAAACAGCGCTTGTCGCATTGGCGGTCACTGAAGGCAGCCCGGTGGCCACAAGCGCGGAAAACGTAAAAATCGTCCCGCCCCCGGCAAGCGCATTGATTGCGCCTGCCAAGAGACCAGAGCCAAAAAGTAGTAGAATATCTGCGTAAGTCATGATCGCTTCTATTTTGCGCCACCGGCCATCATACGCCGCGAGGGCGCTTCGCCGGTACCAAGCCAAACCCAGAGTGGTGCAAGAACGGTTTCCAGCAACAGCAGCAGGCTAACATTGGCGGCGACAGTGTGGCGGGACGCCTCGTTGAGTGCAAAAAAGGACAATGGCAGGATCAGCAGAGCGCAGCCGAGAATGGCCCAAACGGTACCGTCCGTCATCTGTGCTGGACCAACGATGAGCAAGCCTGCAGTTCCCGACGTCAATGAGCCCAATCCGATGACGAGAAATAGCGGAAGGATGGCGTGATGGCGCAGCGTCACAAAAGTCAGAGCCAGAGCGAACGCACCGCCAAGCCCACAAGCCGCACCTGCCAGTGCGTAGGCGTCAAGAGCGGCCTCGCTCTTGTCTGTCACAGCCAACGTCAATCCTGCGATGACCAGCGCGATGGCAATCCATGTCGCGCGCGAAGTTGTCTCACCATACAGTCGTTGTGCCAGCAGCGCTGACCAGATTGGTACAGTAGCGACACCCAGCAGGACTGGCGCGACCGATGCTATCGCGATGCCCATGGGGAAAAGTGTCGTATTGACCACTTGGCATACGATCACAACTATCGCGCCACCGGTATCCGTCACCTTCAAACTGCCGCCTGATCAGGCGTCACCAACTTTTGCCCATATCTCGTTCCGAGACTTTGTCGATCGGTCTTGTGATGGAAGCCCTGCACTACTGAATGGCCGATAGGTTTTTGCAAGTGTTCCAACAAGTTTCATCTGGAAAATCTCACCTGCCGACAACCTTTTTCTTAAAACATGCATGACAGAAGAATTTCCATTGAGACAGGGAAACCCACCTAACCTGCTGCAGCAACCCCAGGGGGAGACGAGGGGTAATATGGCCGCAGCTGACTTTGCCGTCCCACGCTCAACCCTCCTGCCACGGCAACCAGCAGAAGCGGTGCTCGGCGGTATCGCGCTTGTTGTAGTGCGTATGCTCTTATAGCGCTCCGATCTGCGCCTATATTGCAGTGCAGCAATGGACATGCGGCGACCTCCCGCCGGATAATGCGAAGACTCTCTGGAGCTGCCGGTGTCGGATGATTGGCAGCCTCGATGTCCGGATTGTCCTGGCATAGCAACGTTCCCGTGAGGGATAAAAGGAATACCCTATGACTCTCCGTCAGACGATCCAGGCAGCCCCGGGCAAGACAGCCGAGCTGATTACAAAACTTTCCGCAACATCAAACCAGGCGTTGAAAACACGTGAAGGTTTGTTCGCGCAGCTCAGCGATGAACTCACTCACTATATTACGTTCGAGGAGCAACATTTTCTGCCGCTGCTCCGCAAGCATGCCGACACCAAGGGCCTGGCTGCTGATTCCGTGAAGGCGAACAAGGAACTCGGTGCGGCATTGGTGAAACTGTCCGCTATGCCCAAGGACAACGATGCGTTTCTTGCCGAACTGGATACCCTGAACAAGAGCTTCCAGCAGTACGTTCGCAACGAGCGCAAGGAGCTTCTCCCTGCAGTCCTAAAGGCGCTCAGCGACGAAGAGGCCGGGGCCTCGGCGGCCAATATCGACGATGCCGTTTCTGAGGCCGAAAAGGCGACGCGTGACGCGAAGCGAGCAGAAGTTGCAGATGCCAAACGTCGGGCCGAGGAAACTGAGCAGGCTGCAGCGGCAGACCGCGCCGCAGTCCGGTCTGAGAAGGCGGCGGAACGCACCGCCCGCAAAGCTGCCGAACAAACTGTTGATACGGTGGCACGGGGTGCGGCTGCTGCGAAGGACGTTTCACGCGCGGTGACCGCAACGATATCGGAGCAGGCCCAAACGGCGGTATCTGACACCCAAGAGGCTATGACTGTCTACAGCGAGGCATCGCAGAAAGTCAGTGATGACCTGCAGGCGGTCAGAGCGTCGTCCGCCATCACCACCGGGGCTGCAACGGAAATCTACTCGGCGTGGATGGACTGGTTTGGCAAGACGACGCGTACAAATGCCGAGGCAGCCCAGCAGATGATGCAATGCAGGACGCTTCAGCAGGTCGCCACCTCGCAGCAAGAGTTTGTTACCAATGCGCTGCAGACTTGGATAGAGGGCAATGCGACTGTGCTCAAAATCGTTCAGCACACCTCAAAGCAGGCGTTGGGTCCACTTGATAGTCGTCTGAGCGAAGTGGCTTAACACAGACAAAGTGCACTCATGTGTCGCCGTTGTTCAGTGTAATGGCGGCGACGCACATCTCAACGATCTATCTTTAGGCAAAGCAACGTTGCAAATTGCAGCGTCCCCATTTCAGGCCAGGCAGAACGCTGCTCAGCACGTGCCAGTCAGCACAAACCGAATACCCTGCGCGTCATAGGTCACTTCGGTCGTCCCTTCGAAATAGCCGCCCACAACCTGGTTCAGGATCCTTGATCCGAACCCGCCTGCCACGGGGGCCGAAACCGGCGGGCCACCAATCTCGGACCACAAGAACGAGAACGTGCCTTCGTTAAACGTCCACCAGATATCGACGTGGCCAGCCTCGTTGGACAGTGCCCCATACTTCAACGCGTTCGTGGCAAGTTCGTGCAATCCGAGTGCGAGCCCCAGAACCTGCTGGGCATTCAGCACAACATACGGACCCGAGATTGTGATCCGGTCGCCCGCACCCAAGTGAGGCTTCAAGGCGGAGGCTACGACCTCCGAGATCGCAGCGTCCCGGTTGTCCACCCGCGTCAGTACATCTTGTGCCTCGCTCAGCGCACGCAATCGCGCGGTAATCGCACTGCGCGCTATGGCGATATCGTTGGTCCCGCGCAGTGTCTGGGTGACCACGACCTGCGCCATTGTCAACATGTTTTTCATGCGGTGCGTGAGTTCCGCTGCCATCAGATTGCGCTCGGTTTCGAAGCGCAGGCGGTCGATGGCGGCATAGGTCCGATCAAAGATCGCGCGCATGAACCGGCATTCTGCCTCGCTCCAGTGCCGCGGCCCGATGTCGTTGACGAAGAGGACCGCACGTAGGCGGCCGAGTTCCATGAGCGGCAAACATACCAGCGAGCGGACCTGAATTCCGGCGAGCACTGACGGATCGTCGATCTGCGCATCGTCCTGTGTATCTGCAATCAAAACGGTTTCGCCGTCCTTCAGCGTGTGAAACATATTGCCAAATGTGCTATAGTGCTGGCGTCCGACAAGGCTGGTGCCGCCTTCCACGTTCCAGTCAGCCTTGATATTGATCACATCGGTTGCCTCGATGTGGCCGTGACCAACACGGGAAACATGGAGCGTTTTTGCGATCGTCTGAAGTGCAAGTGATACAATGTCGTCTGGCTGCATCATGTCACGCACATCGTCAAGAAACGACAACTGCATATCCTGCATATGAGCCGCAGCACGTTGGTCCGTGATGTCGACGATTATGCCGGACAACTTTGTGATGCGTTTCGCGGCATCACGATCAATGGTTGCCTGCGCATGAACCCAGTTGGGTTGCGGCGCATGCGAAAGCGTTCGATAGACGATATCAAAATCGTCCCCGTCCCTGACGGATGCCTCCAAGGCGGACTGCACAAGCGGCAAATCATCGGGATGAATACACCCGAAGAATCGGGAGGTGGGCAGTGCGGTATCGGCGTCTTGACCCGGGATACCTTGCAATTCAGCTGCGACGCTGTCGGCCACAACGCTGTCGTCAAGGGCATCAAATTCGATGATTCCGACGGTCCCTGCCCGCTTCATGGCCAGGGTCGACCGCTGCTCAAGCAAGGCGATGCGGCGGCGGGCTTTTTCCTGAAAAGTGCGGTCGCGGAAAATCTTGACGAAGCCATTGATGTTGGTGCCATCCGTGGCAGGTTCTGTCGCGTCGCCGTCCGTCAGAAGTGGCATCATGAGACCGCTGGCCCAGAAGCGCGAGCCATCCTTTCGCATGTGCCAGCGTTCATCATCCGCACGGCCTTCCCGCAGAGCGGTGCGCATTTCGACTTCTGGACGATCCCGTGCCACATCTTCCGGCGTGAAGAAGAGGTCTCCGGATTGGCCGATTGCCTCTTCCTCGGTCCAGCCCAGGATGCTCTCAGCGCCTTCATTCCAGCTCGTAACTTTACAGTCCATGTCAAGCGTGATGACAGCATGATCCACAATGCTGCGCAGGATCATGCGATTGAGTAAAATGGCGTCCCTTTGGGCGCGATCGTTATCCAGCATGGGTCGGAGTTGATTTAAAAAGCTGAACCTGGCCAGAAGGCTGCAACTCAACCTGTAACCCGCGGACCGCCCGACAGTTTATTGCCTCTTTACGGTAATCATCATCGTCCCGGTGCGTTGAAACACAACAGCGGCGTCGTGCAGATAACCGCATTTGAAAGACAGTTTTCGACATGCCGTTCGATATCATGCCCTTTGTGGGCTTTACAATCCTTGTCGTTGAGGACGAACCCCTGATCGCTCTGGATATTGCCACGACACTTGAGGATGCAGGCGCTGAAGTCATTGGTCCGTGTTATTGCGTTGCCTAAGCGCTCTGCGCCATTGACCAATATGATCGGCCATTAC
>JBBSNW010000095.1:0-14329 GCA_038260405.1 Rhodobacterales bacterium
GCTGCCGATCACCGCGCAGGCGCTCGACATCCTCGATGCCGCCGGCCTCGGGCGCGCCATGTTCAGCGACGTCGATCCGAACCCCAACGAAATCAACCCGCAAGCCGGGATCAAAGCCTACGAGACCGGCGGTCATGACGGCGTGATCGCCTTTGGCGGCGGCTCCGGGCTCGACCTTGCCAAGATGGTCGCCTTCATGGCCGGTCAGACGCGCCCGCTCTGGGATTTCGAGGATATCGGCGACTGGTGGACCCGCGCCGACGCTTCGGCCATCGCGCCGATCGTCGCCGTGCCGACCACCGCCGGCACCGGCTCCGAAGTGGGGCCGCGCCAGCGTGATCACCAATTCGCAGACGCATGAGAAGAAGATCATCTTCCACCCGCTGGTCCTGCCGAAGGTGGTGATCTGCGACCCCGAACTGACGGTCGGCATGCCGCCGATGATCACCGCCGGGACGGGGATGGACGCCTTTGCCCATTGTCTCGAGGCGTATTGCTCGCCGCATTACCATCCGATGAGCCAGGGCATCGCTCTTGAAGGCCTGCGGCTGGTCAAGGACTACCTGCCGCGCGCCTTTGCCGACGGGTCCGATATCGAGGCGCGCGGCCAGATGATGTCCGCCGCCGCAATGGGCGCCACGGCATTCCAGAAGGGCCTTGGGGCGATCCATGCCCTGAGCCACCCGATCGGAGCCTGGCATCACACGCATCACGGCACGACGAATGCCGTGGTGATGCAACCGGTGCTGATGTTCAACAAGGCGGCGGTCGAGGATCGTCTCGCGATGGCGGCGCGGTATCTGGGGATCGAGGGCGGCTTTCAGGGCTTCTACGACTATGTCGGCGCGCTGAACGCAGAGCTCAAGATCCCCGCGAACCTGACCGAGCTTGGGGTCACGGACCCGGATATCGACGCTCTGGTCGCCTCCGCCCTGCAGGACCCGAGCGTCGGCGGCAACCCGGTCGAGATGACCGCGGAGAATACCACGGCCTTGCTGAAAGCCTGTTTCTGAGCCATCGGATCAGCTTAGCATCTCCCGTCCGCCATACGGGCGGGCGATGCTAAGCTCCGATACCTCAGCGCCGCTGAAAGGCGATCATCACGAGCGCGAGCACACCCGAGCCGATCATCAGGAGCAGCGAGACCGCGTTCAGCACCGGGGTCGAGCCTTCCTTGAGACGGTCGAACATCGTGATGGTGAGCGGCGCGTCGGAGCCGACGAGCATCAGCGTCGTGTTGAAGTTCTCGAAGCTCATGAGGAAGGCCACGACGAAGGCCCCGACGAGGGCGGGCATGAGATAGGGGATCGTGATCGTGCGGACCGCCGTGAGGGGCGTGGCGCCGAGGTTCAAGGCCGCTTCCTCGAGCGAGCGGTCGAACTTGATGAGCCGGGCCGAGATCACCAGCGTCGCGATCGTCGTGATGAAGCTGAACTGCCCGGCGATGACCAGCGGCAGACCGGGGCGCAGCGCCTCGACATAGAGCCCGCTCAGATCCTGCACGAGGCCCGCGACGCGGGACGAGAAGACGAGGATCGAGATGCCGAGCACGATGCCCGGGACCACCAGCGGCAGCAGCATCAGGATGTAGAGGAGACCCCGCCCGCGAAAACTGTAGCGGTTGAAGAGAAAGGCATTCGTCGTGCCGACCGTCACCGCCAGAAGCGACACCCAGAAGGCGACGAAGGCCGAGGTCCAGATCGAGGACAGGATGCGGCGTTCGTGGAACAGCCCGATCTGCGGGCTGGCATCGCCGAAGAACCAGCCCCAGGTGAAGCCTTCCCACGGCAGCGAGGGGAACTGGCTGTCGTTGAAGGCAAAGACCGAGACGGTGACCAGCGGCAGGGCCAGCCACAGGAAGAACACCACCACATAGGCGTTGTAGATCGCACGGAAGCCGCGCGGCTGCGGGATCGAGGGGATCATGATCCTTCTCTCATCGTGCGCTCGAGCGTCTGTCCGGTCACCCGCAACATTCCCCAGACGATCAGCGAGCTTGCGCCGAGCAGGCAGAAGCCGAAGGCGGCGCCAAGCTCCCAGTTGAAGCGGACGATGAACTGGGAATAGATCAGCTGTGTGAACCAGAGCGAGTCCTTGCCGCCCAGCATCGTGGGTGTGAGGTAATTGCCAAGCGATAGCATGAAAACCACGATGCAGCCCGACACGATCCCGGGCATGGCATGGGGTATGATGATCTCGCGCAGCACCGAGAAGCCGTTGCCGCCAAGGTCGTAGCCTGCCTCGATCACCGCATCGTCGAGGCTTTCCAGCGTCGTGGTCAGCGGCACCACCATGAACAGCATCGAGGTATAGACCAGCCCCAGCATCATCGTGGCGTCGTTGTAGAGCATCTCGACGGGTTGATCGGCAAGGCCCGCCCATTGCAGCAGATTGCTGATCACGCCGGTTTCGCGCAGCAGGATGATCCAGCCGAAGGTGCGCACCAGTTCCGAGACCCAGAAGGGGATGAGGCACATCAGGAACAGCGAGGCCTGCGAGCGGCCCTTTGCGATCTTGGCGATGTAGTAGCTGATCGGAAAGCCGATGAGCAGGGTGATCAGGGTCGCCAGCACCGACATGATCGCGGTGCGCGCGAACGTCATGAGGTAGAGCGGTTCGGTGAAGAAATCGCCGTAGTTCTGCAGGCTTGGCGCGTATTCTCCGGGGCCGGTACGGGCGCGCAGGGAGACCAGCGCCATGTCGATATGGGGGATGATGATCAGCAGCCCGAGCCACAGGACCAGCGGTGCGAGCAGCAGGAAGAAGCCGAGGCGCCCGGTATCGCGCTTTTGCATCATGTGCCCGGATCCGCGAAGCACAGCGACTGATCGCGGCCCCAGCCGATATGCACCTGCGCGCCCTTGTCGAGCCCGGCAAAGGCTGCTGACTGGGGCAGGGCGACGTCGATTTCCGCGCCCGAAACGGAGTCGCGCACCAGCACGCGGGAATTGGCGCCGTTGAACAGCAGGGCCGTGACCTGCACCGCGATCTGGTTGGCGTCGCCCTCGACCGCATGGGCGGCATGGGCGAGGGTGATCGCCTCGGGGCGCACGAAGATCTCGACCGCATCGCCCTGCGACAGCCCGGTGCCGCGCGCATGCAGCGTCAGGCCATTGTCGGCGCGCACTTCGACATCCGCGCCGCGGGCCTGCGTGACGCGGCCCTTCCAGCGGTTTGCCTCGCCCACGAAACCGGCGACGAAGGCGGTGGCGGGGTTGTAGTAGAGGTCGCGCGCCGCGCCGACCTGTTCGAACGCGCCGGCATTCATCACGGCGACCTTGTCGGACATCACGAGCGCCTCGCCCTGATCGTGGGTGATGTAGACGAAGGTGGTGTCGAACTCGGCCTGCAGGGCCTTGAGCTCGATCTTCATCTTCTCGCGCAGCTTGAGGTCGAGCGCGCCAAGCGGTTCATCGAGCAGCAGCACATCGGGTTCGAGCACCATGCAGCGGGCGATCGCCACGCGCTGGCGCTGTCCGCCCGAGAGTTCGGAGACCTTGCGCTGACCGATGCCGGGCAGCTGGATGCGGTCGAGCACCTCTCCGGTGCGGCGGGTGATCTCGGCTTTCGCCACACCCTGACGGCGCAGCCCGTAGCCGATGTTTTCGGCGACGTTCATCATCGGGAACAGCGCAAGGTGCTGGAAGACCATGTTCACCGGACGCTTGTTGGGCGGCACGCCGAGCACCGAGCGGCCCTTGATCCGGATGTCGCCCGATGTCGGTTCGAGAAAGCCCGCGATCATCCGCATGATCGTGGTCTTGCCGCAACCCGAGGGGCCGAGAATGGAAAAGAACGACCCCGCCGGAACCGAGAAATCCACCGCGTCGACCGCCGTCATCGTGTCGAACCGCTTGGTCAGGCCGCGGCATTCAAGGTCCGGTGCCACATCGGGGGCAAGGTCCGCGGGCTTGTCCGGTGTCATGGGGTCTTCCTTCGGCAAAAAAGCGGCGGCCCGGAGCATAGCCGGGCCGCCATCGGTCGTATCGGCGATCAGCCTGCGGCCTGGACACGGTCCAGAGTCTCGCCCTCGATCCGCTCGATCTCGGCGGGGACGGGGGGATACCAGCGGATGTTGTCCACCGCTTCGGGCGGGAAGCTGGTCTGGTACTGTGCCTTGAGCGCGTCGTTGACGAATTCGTCCGCGCCCTTGGACGCGGTGAAGTTGCCGGCCTCTTCGGTGATCATCGCGGCGATTTCGGGCTGCATCACGAAGTTGATCCAGGCATAGGCTGCCTCGTCCGCACGGCCCTGGGCGGGCAGGGCGAAGGTGTCGACCCAGCCAAGCGCGCCGGAGGTGGGCGCGACGAAGTTGATGTCGGGATTGTCGGTGTTGAGCTTCCAGCCGCCGGTATCCCAGGCCATCGCCGCCACGGTCTCGCCCGAGCGCATGAGGTTGATGAGCTCGTCGCCGCCGCTCCAGTAGGCTTTCACGACCGGCTTGCACTCGACGAGCTTTGCTTCCACCTGGTCGAGGATCTCCTGATAGGCGGCGGTGTCGCCATAGGCGGCGAAGGGGTCGAGCCCCATCGAGAAGGCGAAACCGATCAGCGTCGGGCGCTTGAGCCGGTAGCTGACCTTGCCCATCAGATCCTCGTTGCAGAGATCTGTGTAATCGGCGACCGATCCGGCCTCGGCTGTGTTCACGATCAGGCCCGACGTGCCCCAGATGTGGGGAACGCCGAAGACCTCGCCATCGACGGTGGTGTTGGCCTTGGTCGCCTCGAGCATCGAGGGGATGAAGAGCGCGGTGTCGATCTTCGACATGTCCATCGCCTTGTAGATGCCGAATTCCGCCTGCGGGCCGGCGATGCGATCCTGGCTCGGCTGGGCGAGATCGAAGCCGCCGCCGCCGGTCGCGCGCAGCTTCGCGACCATTTCCTCGTTGTTGGACAGGGTCACTTCGACGGTATGACCGGTCGCTTCCTCGAATTTCTCGATGACCGCGTCGGGGGCGTAGCCGCCCCATGTCAGCAGGCGCAGCGTGTCGGCATGGGCCGGGGCGGCCAGCGCCAGAATTGCGACGGTGCCGGTGAAATAGATTTTTGATGTCATTGTTTTATCTCCCAGATGGTATGGACAGTAACGCCCTATGATCCAGCTCTGTAAAGCCTGTGTAACAGGTGGCCGCCGCAAATCGCTGTTTTCCGGCTGCGCAGGGGAATGAGCGCGCTTCCGTAGGGTCAGGTTCGGGTGTGGTTCAGGAGTGGCGTCGGAACGGTGCCGTTCAGAATTCGACTTCGAGTTCGATGATCTCTTCGGGTTCGGACAGCGCGCCTTCTGTCCATTCCCGCATCGGCGCCCAGTCGAGGATGTGGTCGATATAGGCGGCAAGCGGCGGGGCCATGTCGACCGCGTAGGTGTGAAAGCGCGTGCAGACCGGGGCGAACATCGCATCCGCGACCGTGGGCCTCGCGCCCATCAGGAACGGACCGCCATAAGCGTCGAGACATTCGTGCCAGATCGTACGGATGCGGTCGACATCCGGGCGCGCGCCCGAGAAGATCTTGAAGCTCTTGTGCCGCGCCTTGAGGTTCATCGGCAGGGCGGAGCGCAGGTTGTAGAAGCCCGAATGCATCTCGCCCGAGATCGCCCGGCAATGGGCCCGTTTCGCCGCATCCGCCGGATAGAGCCCGGCCTTTGGAAATGTCTCGTTGAGGTATTCGGCGATGGCGAGCGTGTCCCAGACCGCCACCTTGTCATGTGTGAGCCGCGGCACACGGACCGTGGGAGAGAGCAGCAGCAGTTCCTGGCGGTAGTCGACATCGTCGGGATCGACCCGCGCCTCGACGAAATCGAGGCCCGACATCTTGCAGATCAGCCAGCCGCGCAAGGACCACGAGGAGTAGTTCTTCGATGAAATCGTGAGCGTTGCCTGTGCCATCTTGCCCTGCCTGTCGCTTCAACCGGGGGTTCCGGCAGGAATCTTGTCGCATGGTGCGGCGGGATGTGCCTAGCGTCTTTCAGTCTAGGGAGGTTCTGCACCTGTGCTTTACGCTGGATACCAAGGCCTTGATGATTTTTTCGCCCCTTTGAGAAGCGCTTCCGCCTTTGGCCTCGCCCTGAGCCCGCTTGACGGTGGCCCTTTCACCGCGCTTGCGCGTCAGCAGGCGGCCACCCTGCAGATGGTAAGCCGGTTCAAGCTGAGCCATACGCGCCCCGCCTTCGGGATCGGCAAGGTGAAGGTCGAGAACCGCGAGGTGCCGGTGCGCGAAGAGGTGGTCTGCGATCTGCCGTTCGGACAGCTCGTGCATTTCAGGCGCGACATTGACACGCCGCAGCCCAAGGTGCTGGTCTGCGCGCCGCTCTCGGGTCATTTCGCGACCCTTCTGGTGGGCACGGTCCGCACGCTGCTGCGCGACCATGATGTCTATATCACCGACTGGAAGAATGCCCGCGACGTGCCGCGTGATGCGGGCGTGTTCGGGGTCGATGAATATGTCGGCTATGTCATCCGCTTTCTCGAGGAGATCGGTCCGGGCGCGCATGTTCTGGCGGTCTGCCAGCCCTGCGTGCAGGCACTGGCGGCGGTCGCGGTGATGTCCGAGCAGGAGAATCCCGCAACGCCGCGCAGCATGGTGCTGATGGCGGGTCCGGTCGATGTGCGCGAAAGCCCGACGGCGGTGAACGTGCTGGCCGAGGAAAAGCCGCTTTCGTGGTTCAAGGGCAACGTGATCTCCACCGTGCCGGGGCGCTATCCGGGCGGCGGGCGGCGGGTCTATCCCGGCTTCATGCAGCTCACCGCCTTTCTCATGATGAACATGGACAGGCATCAGGCGCAGCACAAGAATATGTACAGGCATCTCGCCGCCGGAGAAGATGCCGAGGCCGCGAAGATCAAGGATTTCTACGACGAGTATTTCGCTGTTCTCGACCTTACCGAGGAATTCTACATCGAGACCATCGACCGGGTGTTCCAGCGCGCCGAACTCGCCACCGGCGATTTCAGCTATCACGGTCAGAAGGTCCGCCCCGAGCTGATCCGCAAGACCGCGCTGCTGACGGTCGAAGGCGGACGGGACGATATCTGCGGGCTGGGCCAGACGGCGGCGGCGCATGATCTGTGCACCTCGCTGCGCCCGCATCTCAAGCGGCATCACCTGCAGGCCAATGTCGGGCATTACGGCGTGTTCAACGGCCGACGGTGGGAGAACGAGATCTATCCCGTCGTGCGCAACATGATCCTTGCGATGGAGTGAGCCCGGCAGCCCGGTGTCAGGGCTCCGAGGGACGGTCCGGCTGGGCGGGCTCGATCTGGCCGTCGCGTTCCATCCTGCGCGCCATAAGCCAGACCCCGAGCGCCCAGGCCGCGCCGAGTGTCCATCCGGCGAGCACGTCGGACGGCCAGTGCACGCCAAGATAGACGCGGCTCACGCCGACGAGGATCGTGAGGATCGCCGCCACCACGATGAAGAAGGCGCGGATCCGGAGAAGCGATTGCGTTCGCGACAGCATGACGGCCAGCGTGAGATAGGTCACCGCCGCCATCATCGAATGGCCCGATGGAAAGGAGGCGGTCGCAACCTCGACCCCGTGGGGGACAAGATCGGGGCGCGGTCGCGAGAAGCCGAATTTGGCGAGATGCGAGAGGACCTGCCCGCCGATGATCGCCACGGTGAGGAACAGCGCCGAGGCGCCCTGCCGGCGCAGCACGAGAAAGGTGAGGACCGAGAGGGAAATGAGGGTCAGCACGGTGATGCCGCCAAGCGCCGTGATGTCGCGCATCGCGACCTCGACCTGCGCGCCGCCGATCGGGTTCGTCGGATCGCCCGGCGTGCGCAAGGCTAGCAGGACGGTTTCGTCGAAGGCATGCAGATCGCCTTCGAGCATCTCTGCCGCCAGCGCGATGAAGGCCCAGAGAGCCCCCGCGATGACCATGATCACGACCAGCGTCACGGTCTCTACGCGGCGGGAAAGGTCGGTCAGGATGGCGGGCAGCGGCATGGTCTCTCCTGCAGGGCAACCGGTGTCTGGGCTGCGGGAAAGTCTGCGGCAGGGCAGGTTTTGTCAATGCGCCATCATGCCCTCGGCAGGACTGTGCTATCCCCTGGCGATCCGGTCGAGCAGACGGGCGAGTTCACCGGGGGCGGTAAAGAAGGGCGAGTGGGATGTGTCCATGTGGTAAACATCCTCCGGCGCGAAGTCCTCTGCCATCCTGTGCTGGAATTCCGATGGGATCGCGCTGTCCCGTTCGCAGAGGATATAGCTGCGGGGGACGGAGCGATAGTTCGTACCAAGCGTGACCTTGGTCGCCTGCGGCAGGGTCGGTTCCGGGCGGAGGTGTTCAAGCGCGAAAGAAAAGCTCTCGTCCGGGCAGTCGTGATAGAACACCTCGCGCGCATGTTCCGGCAGGATCGAAAAGCTGAGCCCGTCCCCCGATTTCCGGATCGCCTTCAGGATCGGCTGGCGCGGGGCGCGCAGGCGCATCTCGACCAGCGAATGGTCGTCCCAGGGCACGTAGGCACAGAGATAGACGAGCCGTTCGATCAGGGCGGGGTCGAGATCCGCCGCGCGGCTGATCGGATATCCGGCCATCGAATGGCCGACCACGATGGTGGGGCGCGCGATGGCATCGAGGATGGTGCGTGCATAGAGGTCGAGCGTGACCTCGCCGACGGGTGTCCGGTCCAGTCCGTGGGCCGGCAGATCCATCGCGCGGACCTCGTGCCCGAGAGCGGTCAGTTCGGGGATGAGGTCGCGCCAGCACCAGGCCCCATGCGCCGAGCCGTGGATCAGCAGGAAGTCGGACATGCGCGGGCGCCTCTCTGTGCTCTTTGCAAGAGCTCAGCCTCTCGCATGGCCCTGCCGGATCAGGAAATCCGACAGGATCCGGGCATATTCCTCGGGCTTCTCGACGCAGGGAAGATGGCCGGCACCGCGGATCAGAGCGAATTCGGAGCCCGGAACCAGAGCCACCATCTCCTTCACGAGATCCGGAGGGGTCGATCCGTCTTCGGAGCCTGCAATGCCGAGGGTCGGCAGGCGCAGGGCGGCGGTCGTCGTCATGAAATCCGTGCCCGCGATCGCCGCGGAGCAGCCCACATAGCCCTCGACTGGCTGGCGGATGAGCATGTTGCGCCAGCCGGTGAATTCATCCGTCTTGCGGAACGGTTCGGAGAACCAGCGCTGCATCGTGGGCTCGGCCAGCGATTCGATGCCGCCCGCGCGCACGCCGTCGATCCGCTCCTGCCACATGTCTCGGGTGCCGATCTTTGCGCCGGTATTGGAGAGCACGAGCGCCCGGATCAGGTCGAGCCGCTTGGCCGCGAGCCCCTGCGCGATCATCCCGCCAATCGAGAGCCCGACGAAGATGGCATTCTGCACGCCGAGATGCTCCATCAGGAGTTCGGCGTCGCGCACCAGCGTGCCCATGCCGTAGGGGGCGGGTGTCGCCTCCGACAAACCGTGGCCGCGCTTGTCGTAGCGGATGAACTTCAGGCCCTCGGGCAGCAGGGGGATGACCTTGTCCCAGAGCCGCAGGTCGGTGCCGAGCGAGTTGGAAAACACCACGGGGGCGCCGGTGGGGTCGCCGTCGATGCGGTAGTGCAGGCGGATGCCGTCGAGGGGGGCGATGTGCATGGGCGCGAACTCCTTTGGGGCGGTTGGGGTCTGTTTAGCCCGGATCGGGGCGCTGCAAAACTTTTCCTAAAAGTTTTGCCAAGAGTTTTTCGTAAAACTCTTGGCGCGGGCGGCTCGGTCGGGATCAGGCGGGGAAGCGGCGGAGGGCCTCGGCGAAGATCTCGCCGTCGACATTGCCGCCCGAGACGGTGACGATCACCGCCTCTCCGCGGATCTCCTCGGGGTGGAACAGCGCGGCGGCCAGCGCCACGGCGCCGCCAGGTTCCGCGACGATCTTGAGCCGGGCGAAGGCGAGCGACATGGCGTGCAGCGCCTCGTCCTCGCTGACCGCGATGCCCGGGCCGCAGAGCCGCTTCAGGATCGGAAAGGTCAGATCGCCGGGCTGCGGCGTGATGATCGCGTCGCAGAGGCTACCTGCAGTGCGGGCGTTGCGCTCGATCTTCCCCGAGATCAGCGACCGGCCCACATCGTCGAATTCCTCGGGCTCGACCGGGCGGGCGCGCAGGCCGGGGGCGCGCGCCTCGAGCGCCAGGGCGATGCCGGAGGTCAGTCCGCCGCCGCCGCAGCAGACGAGCACATCGGCCGCGCTGATGCCGAGCGCCTCTGTATCCTGCGCGATCTCGAGCCCCGTCGTGCCCTGTCCGGCGATCACCTGCGGTTCGTCGAAGGGCTTGATCAGGCTCAGGCCGCGTTCGGCGGAGAGGCGGGCGCCGATGGCGTCGCGATCCTCGCCCGCACGGTCGTAGAGCACGACCTCGGCGCCGAGGGCGCGGGTATTGTCGATCTTCATCCGGGGCGCGTCCGCGGGCATGATGATCACGGCAGGGACACCGTGCAGGCGCGCGGCAAGCGCCACACCCTGCGCATGATTGCCCGAGGAGAAGGCGATGACACCGCGGGCACGGATCTCGGGCGTCAGGGCGGAGACGGCGGACCAGCCGCCGCGGAACTTGAAGCTGCCGGTATGCTGCAGGCATTCGGGTTTCACATGCACGGCGCGCCCGGCGATCTCGTCGAGGAAGGGCGAGGAGAGCAGCGGCGTGCGTCGGGCATGGCCCCGGAGGCGTCGCGCGGCCGCGTCGATCATGTCGATGTTCATGTCAGGGTCCTTTGCGGGGTCGAAGATGTGCCGGTTCGCGGGGCGAGGGTCCGGGCCGGGGACGCTGCGGCATCCCGGCGGGCGGTCCTTTTTTCTCACTTCACCATGGTGAGCCAGCGGGTCAGCGCGTCGAGCGAGGGCGGCTCGTCGAGGAAGGGGATATGGCCGCGATCGGGAATCTCGGCGGCGATCATGTCCGGGCGGCGGCGCTGCATTTCCTCGAACGTGTCGGAAGAGAGCAGATTTGAATTGGCGCCGCGCAGGGTGCAGAGCGGCAGGCCGCCCAGTGCATCGAAGAGCGGCCAGAGATCCGCCGCAGGCTGCGCGCCCGAGGAAAGCACCGCGTCGCGCAGCCGTGCATCATAGCGGATCACCAGACCGTCCGGGGTTTCGCGGTAGAGCGTCTCGGCCTCCTGCCGCCAGCGCGAGAGCGGCACGTTGTCGAAACCGTCCTGCGCCCGGGCGCGCGCCTCTGCCGCCTCGTCCCATGTCTTCCAGGGCGGGTTGCGGCCGAGATAGGTCTTGATGAAGTCGAGACCCGTCCGGGCAATCTCGGGGCCGATATCGTTGAGCGCGACGCCGAGCAGGCGGTCCTTTGCGCTCGCGGCGAGCAGCATGGCGATCAGCCCGCCGCGCGATGTGCCGAGAATGGCCGCCCGGTCGATCCCGAGATGGTCGAGCAGTTCGAGCGCATCGCGCCCCTCGATCGGAATCGTGTATGTCTCGGGATCGGCCCATTCGGAGAGGCCGCGGCCGCGATAATCCATGCGGATCAGGCGAACGCCGCTCAGATACGGCGCGACATGGTCGAAATCGTGCAGGTCACGGGTGAGGCCCGCAAGGCAGAGGAGCGCGGGGCCCTCGCCTTCGTCTGCGTAGTGCAGCGTCACGCGGTCGGAAGTGGTGAAGGTGGGCATCAGCTGGCAAGTTCCGGAATTGTGGAAAGATCTGTCAGGACATGTGTCGGGCGGTGCGGCAGGCGGTCGACGGGATGGCCCGCGCGGTTGACCCAGGCCGTGGTGAAGCCATAGCCCGCAGCCCCCGCCACGTCCCAGCCGTTGGACGAGACGAAGAGCACCTCGTCGCGCGCACAGCCGAAGCGCTTGCCGACGAGGTCGTAGACCTGCGCGGCGGGCTTGAAGATCCCGACCGTCTCGACCGAGAGCACGGCATCGAGAAAGGTCTCGATCCCAGCGCTGTCGACGGCGCCGTCCAGCATGTCGGGATTGCCGTTGGAGAGGATGGCGCAGTTCCGGCCCTGCGCCTTGAGCGTGGCGAGGGTTTTCGGCACTTCGGGATAGGCCGCGAGTTCCCAGTAGAGCGCCAGCAGGCGCTCGCGCAGTTCCGCATCCCCTTCGAGGCCGTGGCGTTCGAGGGCCCAGTCGAGCCCGTCGCAGGTCACGGTCCAGAAGGGCGCGTGCTCGCCCGTGATGGCGCGCAGCCAGGTATATTGCAGCTGCTTGAGGCGCCAGTCCTCGGCCAGACCCTTCCAGCATTGCGCCAGAACATCGCGGCCCGGCTCCTCTGCCGCCACGCGGGCAGCGGAGGCGACGTCGAACAGCGTGCCATAGGCGTCGAATATGCAGGTGGTGATGGCCATGGGTCCCTCATCTTTCGGCTGGCGGCAGACTGTCACGCCGGCGCAGGCGGGGAAAGAGTGAAAGCGGCGCGGACCGGGTGCGGCCGGAGAGGGGGGATTCGGCGCGGCGGGCTTTGGCAGCTTTGCCGGAAAGGCGCGCGAATCCTGCTGAAATGGCGCTTTTCACGGCTTTTCCGGGCCTGTCGGTTTGCAATTTCGGGAATCGGCCCCTACCTTGTCGTATGAGCATGAGTACCCGCGCAGGACGCGGCCTCGCAAAGCAACCTTACCCAGACAAGACAGGATTTCATCATGACCGAGGTCAAAACGGGTGACACCGTCCGCATTCATTACACCGGCACGCTCGCCGATGGCACCACATTCGACAGCTCGGCGGGCCGCGATCCGCTGGAATTCACCGTAGGCTCGGGCCAGATCATTCCCGGTCTCGACAAGGCGATGCCCGGCATGAGCGTCGGCGAGAAGAAGACCGTCGCCATCGTGGCGGACGAGGCCTATGGCCAGCCCAACCCCGAGGCGCGCCAGGCCGTGCCGCGCACCGAGATCCCTGCCGAGATCCCGCTGGATCTGGGCACGCAGCTGCAGGTGCAGACTCCGACCGGTGAAGTGATGCCGGTGACGGTGATCGACGTGAACGAGGCGGAAGTGACGCTCGATGCGAACCACCCGCTGGCCGGCAAGGATCTGAACTTTGCCATCGAGCTGGTCGATATCGCCTGAACAGGCCTGATCCCGCGGTGTGGCCTTCGGCCACGCCGGTCTGATCGAAAAACGCCGGGCCCTGCGGGGTCCGGCGTTTTTGCATGTTGCATCCTTGGGTGCGTCGGACGGGCGGAGTGCCCGTGGCGCGGTCAGGATGCCTCCGGCGGGAGTTTATGTGGCAAGATGAAGGGGCTTTGGGGCGCGCTTCATCCTTGAGGGTTTGCTTGCCGGGGGGGGCGAGCCGGGCCGAGGCGCGGCTATGCCCTTATCTTAGGTCCGGATGCCGGAAAAGCGCGTCTGCCAGTCGGCGCGCTCGTCATCGCTGATCTTGCGGAACGTGACCTCGGGGACGGTGAAGCCATGGCCTTCGGGCAGGGCCGCGAGGGCGGTCGCGATATCGTCGGGCCATGTCGCGTCGGTCGCATTCAGGTCCGAGAGAAGCTGCGCCGAGGCATCCGGGATGAAGGGCGAGGAGATCACGCCGTAGAGACGGATGAGGTTGAGCCCGAGACGGGTCTGCATCGCGGCCTGTTCGGGGTCGGTCTTGATCGTCGTCCAGGGCGCCACTTCCTGCAGGTATTCGTTGCCGAGCACCCAGAGCGCGCGCAGCGACGCGGCGGCCTTGCGCACTTCCATATTGTCCATCTGCGCCTGGTAATCGGCGAGGCGGGCGGTGAGGTCCCGGATCAGCTGTTCCTCGACTGCGCCGGGTTTGCCGCCTTCGGGGACGGCTTCGCCGAATTTCGAGCGGCAGAACTTGGTGACGCGGGAGGCGAAGTTGCCGAGCACGTCGGCGAGATCCTTGTTCACCGAGGTCTGGAAGTTTTCCCAGGTGAATTCCGCATCCGCGCTTTCGGGCGCGTGGCTGAGCAGCCACCAGCGCCAGTAATCGGGCGGCAGGATCTCGAGCGCCTGGTCCATGAAGACGCCGCGTCCGCGCGAGGTCGAGAACTGGCCGCCCTCGTAATTGAGGTAGTTGAAGGACTTGATGTAGTCGACGAGCTTCCACGGCTCGCCCGAGCCGAGGATGGTGACCGGGAAGGACAGGGTGTGGAAGGGCACGTTGTCCTTGCCCATGAACTGGGTGTAGCGGACATCCTCGGCGCCCATGTCGGTGCGCCACCAGCGTTGCCAGTCGGTGCCTTTTCCGGCTTCCTGCCATTCCTGCGCGCAGGCGATGTATTCGATCGGGGCGTCGAACCAGACGTAGAACACCTTGCCCTCCATGCCCGGCCAGTCCTCGGTGCCGCGTTTCACGGCCACACCCCAGTCGAGGTCGCGGGTGATGCCGCGATCCTGCAGGCCGTCACCGTCATTGAGCCATTTCTTGGCGATGGAGGTGGTGAGGA
>JBBSNW010000096.1:0-13434 GCA_038260405.1 Rhodobacterales bacterium
ACCCCACCCACACACAAACACCCCCTACCCCCCCACCCCCGCCGCGCCCGCTCGCCACCTCCCCAGTTGTTGTTTGCTCGCACTGGCGGGGGGCGGGGGGGGGGCCCCCCCCCCCCCTCCGGCGCCGGAATCCGTCCTGTCGATAGAATTTCATTCCGGCCGGATCAGCTTGCCCGGATTCATGATCCCCTTGGGATCGAGCGCCTTCTTCAGGGTTGTCATCACGTCCCAGGCCTCGCCATGCTCGCGCTCCATATAGGCAAGCTTGCCCATCCCGACCCCATGTTCCCCGGTCGCCGTGCCGCCCAGATCCAGCGCCCGCTGCACCATGCGGTGGGACAGCGCCAGCGCCTCCGACAGCTCTTCGGGGCGGGCCGGGTCGATCAGCAATATGCTGTGAAAATTGCCATCCCCGACATGCCCCAGGATCGGTCCGGGGATGGAGGCTTTGGCAAGATCGGCCTGCGTCTCGGTCACCGCCCGGGCGAGCCGCGAGATCGGCACGCAGATGTCCGTGACCAGTGCCCGCGCTCCGGGTCGTGATGCGAGGATCGCGTAATAGGCATTGTGCCGCATCGCCCAGAGCGCGCGACGGTCCTCTTCCAGTGTGGACCATTCGAAACCCAGTCCGTCATGTTCCGCCGCGATCTCGCCAAAACGGTCGGAATCCTGCGCCACGCCATCGGATGAGCCGTGGAATTCGACCATCAGGTGTGGGCATTCCGGCAGGCTCGTCCCGGCATAGGCGTTGAAGGCGGCGGCAGTCGCGGCGTCGACGAATTCGATCCGTGCCACCGGTATGCCCATCTGGATGGTGTCGAGCACCGCATCCACGGCATCCTCGATCCGGTCAAAGGCGCAGACACCGGCGGAGACCGCTTCGGGGATGCCGTGCAGGCGCAGGGTGAGTTCGCTGATCAGGCCCAGCGTGCCTTCGGAACCGACCATGAGCCCGGTGAGGTCATAGCCCGCGGCGGATTTGCGCGCACGGCTGCCGGTACGGATCGCCCGGCCATCGGCCAGCACCACCTGCAGCCCCAGAACGTTGTCGCGCATCGTGCCGTATCGCACGGAGGTCGTGCCCGACGCGCCGGTCGCGGCCATGCCCCCGAGCGAGGCATTCGCACCCGGATCGACCGAAAAGAAGAGCCCCGTCGCGCGCAGTTCCCGGTTCAGCGCCTCGCGCGTGACGCCTGGTTGCACGGTCACGTCCATATCCGCAGCCCGGATTTCCAGCACCTTGTCCATGAGCCGGAAATCGACCACCAACCCGCCATTCACCGCAAGTGCATGCCCTTCGAGCGAAGTCCCTGTGCCCCAGCCAATCACCGGCACATCCTCTTGCGCGCAGATCCGTACGATCTGCTGCAGTTCGGCGGTGGTTTCGGGATAGGCGACCGCATCGGGCGCGGTCGGGGCAAAATACGACTCGGATCGTCCGTGCAAATCCAGATCGGACTTGGACGTGCTGAGCCGTTGGCCTAGGAAAGAGGCAAGGGCAGACAGGGCCTGTGGCAGGGGCATGTAACGACTCCGATAAAACCAGAGGCGATCCTAGACTGGGGATTGCGCATGCGAAACCCTGATGACGGAGACGGTATGGCGGAGGATCTTCTGGTCAGACGGCAGTGGAACCTGGCGGTGGCAACCTGCGGGCGCGGCTGGCAGCTGCTGCGTCAGCGGGGTCCCGGACAGATCCAGTTCTGGTTCATCGCGCTGGCGATCGGCATCGCTGCAGGCACCGCCGCGCTGTTGTTCCGCAAGGCCATCGAATGGTTGCAGACCGCGCTCTACGGAACCGAGGACGTCAATCTTCTCGCCAGTTTTGCGCTCACCCTGCCGTGGTATTCGGTGATGCTGATCCCGGTCTTGGGGGGGCTCGTTGTCGGGCTGATCGTACATTTCTTCACGCCCGATGGCCGGGTCCGCTCCGTCTCGGACGTGATCGAGGGGGCGGCGCTCTACAATGGGCGGGTCGAGAAGAAGGCCGGGATCGCCTCGGTCCTCGCCTCCTGGATCACGCTCTCGACCGGGGGATCGTCGGGGCGCGAGGGGCCGGTGGTGCACATGGCCGCGATGATGGCGAGCTGGGTCAGCAACGTGATCCGGGCCGACGGGATCACCGGTCGCGATCTGCTGGGCTGCGCCGTCGCGGCCGCCGTCTCGGCCTCGTTCAACGCGCCCATTGCCGGCGCACTTTTCGCGCTCGAGGTCGTGCTGCGCCACTTTGCACTGCATGCCTTTGCGCCCATCGTCGTGGCGTCGGCCGCCGGGACGGTGATCAACCGGCTGGCCTTCGGCGATGTCACGGAGTTCCGCCTGCCGGGCACCACGACGGTCGAATTCTATCTCGAGCTACCGGCCTTCCTGCTGCTGGGACTGGTCTGCGGCCTCGTCGCGGTGCTCACCATGCGCGGCATCTTCTGGGCCGATGACCTTGGCACCAAGGTGCAGCGCCGCCTGAGCCTGCCGAACCTGCTGCGTCCCGCCACGGCAGGTATCCTGCTCGGGGCGCTCGCGATCTGGTTCCCGCACATCATCGGTGTGGGATACGAGACGACGAGCCGCGCGCTGACAGGTGATCTGGTGCTGCACGAGGCGATCGTCTTTGCCGTGCTCAAGGTCATCGCCCTCGCCATCACCTTTGCGGGAAGGATGGGGGGCGGAGTGTTTTCACCCTCGTTGATGATCGGCGCCCTGACCGGCACGGCGTTCGGGCTGATCGCGACCGGGCTCTTCCCGGAACAGTCAGGCGCCTCGACCCTCTACGCCCTGGCGGGGATGGGGGCTGTGGCGGCGGCGGTGCTCGGTGCGCCGATCTCGACCACGCTGATCGTCTTCGAACTCACCGGAGACTGGCAGACGGGGCTTGCGGTGATGGTCTCGGTCTCGATGTCCACGAGCCTCGCCGCTCGTCTGGTGGACCGGTCCTTCTTCCTCAGCCAGCTCGAGAGGCGCAACGTTCAGCTCGCCGCCGGGCCGCAATCCTATCTTCTCCGGATGTTCCGGGTGAGCAGCGTGATGCGCCAGAGCGAGGATCTGCGCCCCGAAGACAGCGATGCCTGCAGCGAGATGATCCAGCAGGGGTTGTTCGTGAACGCCTCCTCGACGCTCGACACGGTGCTGCCGGTTTTCGAGCGGACGGGAAACACCTTTCTGCCGGTCGTCGTGCTGCAGGGGGCAGACAAGCTGCCGGTGATACAGGGCGCGCTCTACCACCTCGACGCGCTCAAGGCCTACAATCGCGCCCTTGCCGCAACCTCGGCGGAAGAGCACAGCTAGGCGCGTGCCGTCGGCTGTACAGGGGATGGGCTGCCAGGCCCTCTGCGTGTCCAGGCGGATCGTTTGCCGCAAGGCACCGCCGGTCCCCTCTAAAGCAGCAGCCCCGGATCCTGCAGAGGAGGGTCCGGGGCTGCTCTCTCGTCCATTCGGGCATTTCGCCTATGCGGTGTCAGACCTGCTCGACCATCACCCCGTCCTGTACGTAGAAGGCGAGGTAACCCTTGATCTCGGCAACCTCATCCTTGGGATCTTCGTAGGACCAGGCGGCGTTCCGGTAGGTCCGGCTCTTCGACATGATCGAGTAATAGGACGCCTCGCCCTTGTGCGGGCAGGTCGTCTTGTGATCGGTGTTGTCCAGAAGTGCCATCGCGATATCGGCCTTCGGGAAATAAATCACGAAGGGCATGTCACCCTCTGTGAGTTCGAGGGCATTGTTGCTCTCGCCGAGCACGGCGCCACCGGCGCGCACGACCCAGGTGCCCTCGGCGGGCCGGATGGTGATGTGTTTCATCGTGTCTCTCCCAAAAACTCTGTCTTTATCGGTCACCCGGGTAACGGGCATGTGTCGGATGCGTCCTGCGTTCAAAGCGGCTCTGTCGCGGCGATCAGCCAGTCCCGCGCATCACCCTCCAGAAGCGGCTCGAGGCGCGCACGACATGTCGCGTGATAGGCATTCAGCCAATCCGTTTCGGCTCCGTTCAGCATATCCGTGACGATCAGCCGACGGTCGATGGGTACGTAGGTCAGTGTCTCGAAACACATCATGTCCGGGACGGTCGCGCCAGCCAGCGCCGGGGCGCGGCTCACCACGATCAGGTTCTCGATACGGATACCATAAGCGCCCTCGCGGTAAAAGCCCGGCTCGTTCGACAGGATCATCCCCTCCATCAGTGGCACGGTACCGGTACGGGCCAGCCGCTGCGGTCCCTCGTGCACACAGAGATAACTGCCTACGCCGTGACCGGTCCCATGGCCATAATCCATGCCTGCTTCCCAGAGGGGCAGTCGCGCCAAGGCGTCGAGATCGCGCCCGGCCAGCCCCTTGGGCCAGCGTGCCCGGCTGATGGCGATCATGCCGCGCAGCACGCGGGTAAAGGCGGCGGCTTCCTCCTCGCCGACGTGACCGATCGCGACGGTCCGGGTGATGTCGGTCGTGCCATCGACATACTGCCCGCCGGAATCCACCAGCAGCAGATGCCCGTCCTCGACCCGTGCATTGGTCTTCTCGGTGACGCGGTAATGCACGATGGCACCATGCGGGCCTGTGCCGCTGATCGTCTCGAAGCTGATGTCGCGCAAAGCATTCGTCGCACGCCGCTCGGCTTCGAGCGCGCTCACCACGTCGATCTCGGTCAGGCTGCCGGGCGCTTGCGCATCGAGCCAGGCCAGAAAGCGCACCATCGCCGCCCCGTCGCGCAGATGAGCGGCGCGGGTGCCCGCAATCTCGACCTCGTTCTTGCAGGCTTTCGGCAGAATGCAGGGATCCGGTGCCTCGATAACTTCGACACCGGCCTCGGCCAGGGTATCGGCCACGATCACGGGGCAGGTGGCGGGATCGATCGCGACAGGCCCGCCGAGCGTCGCAAGCGCGGCGATAAAGCTCTCGGGGGGGACCACGGAAACCTTTGAACCCAGATGATCCCCGAGATCAGCCAGCTTTTCGCTGTCCATGAACAGTATCACCGTTCCGTCCGAATGCAGCAGCGCAAAGCCATGCGCCACCGGGTTGCGGGGGATGTCCGACCCGCGGATGTTCAGCAGCCAGGCGATGGAATCGGGCAGGGTGATCACGCTCGTCCTCGCCCGGCCCAGCGTCCTTGCGAGTCGCGCGATCTTGTCGTCATGCGCCTCGCCCGCGCGTTCCGGCGGTTGTGCAAAGACCCGGCCCTGTGGCGGCGCGGGCTGATCTTCCCAGATCCCGTCGATCAGGTTCGCCGAGCGTTCCAGCGTCACGCTTTCGAGCTTGTCCTGCAGGATGCGCAAAGGCTCGACCGCGTGCAGCCAGGGATCGAAGCCGACACTCCCGCCCGATGGTAAAGCCTCGTTTATCCATTCCGCGAGGCCGATTTCGGGCCAGTCCACAGGCGTGAAGACATCCGCCACCTGCGCCTTCACCTGAACACGGTAACGGCTGTCGACGAACACCCCCGCCTTGTCGCGCAACGCCACGCAGAATCCGGCTGAGCCGGTGAAACCCGTCAGCCAGGCAAGCCGGTCGTCGCGGGGCGCCACGTATTCACCCTGATGCGCATCCGACCGCGGCACTATGAATCCTTCGAGCTCTCCGGCGGCCAGCGCTTCGCGCAAGGCGTTCAGCCGGTCCGGCCCGGTATCGGGTGATGCGGTCTCTTTAAAACTCTGGAACATGCCTTCCCCTGTCTCTGCGCTGCAGATTACCTTTTTCCTGCGGGCCTGCCAGTGCAACCTTCCCGCAATTTCGAATGCTCAGGATCAAAGCGCGATCCTCGCGCCCACGGAACCGTTTCGACAGACTTTCGTGCCTCCGGCGGGGAAATTTAAGACCCTGAGAAGGCATGGTCCTTTCCCATCCTCTTCGGGTTTGAAATATCCCGGGGCAGTCGCCCGCACGGGCGACCGGGGGCAGCGCCCCCGCGCGGCCCGCAGGGCCGCACCGGTCGGATCGGCGCAGCCGATCCGAAACCTGTCAGGAGGCGCGCTTCATGCCCATCACCCGTGCCCGGGCGCGTGGATCGGAATCGAACAGCGATGCCAGCTGCTCCGTCATCGCCCCGGCGAGCTGTTCGACATCGGTGATCGTTACCGCGCGATTGTAGTAGCGAGTCACGTCGTGCCCAATGCCGATGGCCAGCAGTTCGACCTGCCGGCGCCGTTCGACCATGGCGATCACGTCCCGCAGGTGCTTTTCGAGAAAATTCGCCGGATTGACCGACAGCGTCGAATCGTCGACCGGCGCTCCGTCCGAGATCACCATGAGGATCTTGCGGGCCTCGTGCCGGTTCACCATGCGGCGGTGCGCCCATTCCAGCGCCTCTCCGTCGATATTCTCCTTCAGCAGACCTTCCTTCATCATCAGTCCCAGATTGGCCCGGGTTCGCCGCCAGGGGGCATCAGCCCCCTTGTAAATGATGTGTCGCAGATCGTTCAGACGGCCGGGCTGCTGTTCCCGCCCGGCATTCAGCCATTTCTCGCGGGCCATGCCGCCCTTCCAGGCCTTCGTGGTGAAGCCCAGGATCTCGACCTTCACGTTGCAGCGTTCCAGGGTACGCGCGAGCACGTCGGCACAGATCGCAGCGATGGAGATCGGGCGGCCGCGCATCGATCCGGAATTGTCCAGCAGCAGCGTCACGACCGTATCGCGGAACTCGGTATCCTTCTCGATCTTGAAGGAGAGCGGCGTGGTCGGGCTGGCCACCACGCGGGCTAGACGTCCGGCATCGAGCATGCCCTCTTCGAGATCGAACTCCCAGCTCCGGTTCTGCTGTGCCTGCAGGCGACGCTGCAGCTTGTTGGCGAGCCGCGATACCGCCCCCTTCAGCGGGTCAAGCTGCTGGTCGAGATAGGCGCGCAGGCGCTCGAGCTCGATCGGTTCGGCCAGATCCTCGGCCTTGATCTCCTCGTCATGCGAGCTGTCATAGACGGTGTAGTGCGGGTCGGCATCGGAGAAGGGCTGCGGGGCGGGGGGCTCCATCGGGGCCTCGCCCTCGGGCATCTCGGCCTCGTCACCCATTTCCTGATCGGCCATCTCGTCCATCGAGACCTGGGCCTGGCTACTGTCCTGCGTCTCGTCCTGCGAGGATTCGGGCGAGGATTCGGAATCCTCTTCGCCCTCGTCATCGTCACCGGTGCTGTCGGGATCCTGCTCCTCGTCGCCGCCATCCTCGGCATCATCGTCCGACTGGTCGTCCATGTCGTCGGGATCGTCGCCCAGCTGATCGCCGTAACCGAGATCCGAGATGATCTTGCGGGCGAATTTGGCGAAATCGCTCTGATTGGCGAGCTTGTCCTGCAGGCCCTCCAGCGAGCCACCGGCCTGATCCTCGATGAAGCCGCGCCACAGATCCATCACGTTCTGCGCTCCGGGCGGCAGGGCTCGGCCCGTCGCCAGATGCCGGATGAGGTAGCCCGCGCCGACCGAGAGCGGCACGTCGGAGGCCTGCTTGACCTGGTCATAGCCGCGGCGCGCGGAATCATGCGCGATCTTGGTGTCGATGTTCCCTGCCGTGCCAGGCATGTCGCGCGCGCCCATGGCCTCGCAGCGTGCGGTCTCCATCGATTCGTAGAGCTCGCGCGCCATGTCGCCCGGCGGCGCGTAGCGGCTGTGCGTGCCCGCATCGTGATAGCGACGGTAGAGGGCCAGCGCGTCCGCCGTGCCTCGCGCCAGAAGCACCTCGTCGCGTGTCATGCGGCGCGAAATCTGCGGCAGGCGCATCGCATCGCCCGACACGCCGGACGGATCGACCGAGTAGCTGACCGTCAGGTCGCGGTCATGCGCCATGACCTTTGTCGCCTCGGCGAGGGCTTTCTTGAAGGGATCGGCGGGGTTGTCGGATTGCTGAGCCATACCCTGACTAATTGGACATCCCAAGAGGTTTGACAAGTGCCGATGTCGGCCGTGCCGAAATCCCGGGCGGGCGTCATGCGGAAATGGGTCTGTCAGCAGGCCCGAGCTGCGGTCCGCGTCACGCGCTTGCCCACCGCATCTTGGGCTTTTAGGCTGTCTGGGAACCGTCGTATCAAAGGCCGCGCCACATGCACTCTCTCTATGTCGAAGACTATGACGCGCTGATCTGCTGGCATGACCTGCCCGGTGATGCGGTGCCTCTGGTCTGCCTTCCGGCGCTGAGCTTTGCGGCTGCTGCGAATTTCCTCGAAATGGTGTGCGACACTGCTCTGGCGGGCAAGCGCCGTATTTTGATCGATCTGCCGGGATCGGGGTTCAGCGAACCTGCGCAGGACTTCGATCACACGCCCCGCGCCCATGCAGCGATTGTGGCGCGTGTTCTCGATCATCTGGCGCTGGGGCCGGTGGTGCTCCTGGGGCATTCCATGGGCGGCTCCGTCGGCATGGCCTTGGCGGCGGAGCGTCCTGACCTCATCCATCATCTCGTCGTGGCCGAGGGCAACGTGCGTCCGGGCGGTGGCGCTGCCTCGCGCGGGATCGCGCAGCAGGCCGGACTTACCTATTCGACCCTGGGTTATACTGCCCAGATGCAGGAGATCCGTGCCGAGGCGATTGCCGGGAAGGCGTTCCACGGTTTCCTGCATGCGTCCTGGCGGATCGCCGATCCGGCATCGCTGCATGGCAACGCGGCCGGGTTGGTCGATCTCGACCCGGACATCGAGGCGGGCTTCCTGTCGCTCGATCGCCCCCGAACTTATATCTACGGAGAGAAGAGCCTCGCGCGGAATTTTGGGGCTGCCGATGTGCCGGATCCGGAGCTTCTGGAGCGTCACGGGATCGCGACGGTGGTGATCCCGGGGGCCGGACATTTCATGACGCGGGACAATCCGGCAGCCATGGCGCAAGAGCTGGCGCGCATTCTGTCGGAGCGCTGACCGCGCGCCGTAGGTCACTGCAGCAAGAGACTTTCACATTCCGAGAGATAGAGTGCCGCCGCCCGATTTGCCTGCTGCCTGATCCGTGGGTCGCGTCCGAAGGTGGCGATGTTGAGCAGACGGATCTGTGCCATCTTCGCTTCGATCCGCCAGTTCAGCGCCTCGCGCCCCGTGATTTCGGGTCCCATGGCGGCATCGAGCAGAATGTCGAAATACCCGATCGATTGGTCCGTGCGTTCAGAGGCGGCGCCGTCGAACATCCACTGGAATTCCATCGTGGCCGACAACCGCCCCGCACAGCTCGCAAAAACCTGTGCGAGCGCGCGGCGTTCCTGTGGCAAGGCGTTGGCCTGACCCGAAGCGAGAATGCCCCAGATCAGAACAGCACAGAAAGTGCAGAGATATCGATGCACATTGCCCATGGCGGAAATGATGCACCAGAATTCAGGACAACCCTTTAAGGTTGTGCTGGAACGTTCATAAAAGTGTCATTAAGGGCACGGAGTGTCACGAGCGGGGCGGCGACTCAGCCTTCGTCGGACGGGATCAACGCGTCACAGGTCTGCATCTGACGCTGGAAAAGATCGCGGCTCAAACGGTCGCCGCTTTCGATCATGGCGCGCACCAGCAGGAACATTCCGCCGCTCTGAGCGGCAATCTCGCGATCCGCGTCCTGTGTCGAACTGCCGGCCTCTATAGCCATCTTGCGAAAGCCTTCTGCCTGCTGATCGGCGTCGCCGGTGTCGAGATAGGCCGAAACGGAGGCGAAATCTCCGTAACCGGTCCAGAGTGCGGCACAGGTCAGTTCGGCATCCTGCGCCGCTGCAGGGCTCGCGCCCAGCAGCAGGATCACGCCGGCCCTGATCACCCGAGGCTGAGCGAGGCCGCGCTTTCGGGCAGTTCCTCGTCAAAGCAGCGCTGGTAGAACTCGGCGACGGTCTGACGCTCGAGCTCGTCGCATTTGTTCAGGAAGGACACGCGGAACGCGTAGCCGAGGTTGTGGAAGATCTCGGCATTCTGTGCCCAGGCGATCACCGTGCGCGGTGACATGACCGTAGAGAGATCGCCGTTCATGAAGGCGGTCCGCGTCAGATCCGCCACCGTCACCATCTGGCGCAGGGTCTTGCGGCCCTTATCGGTGTTGTAATGCGGGTTCTTGGACAGCACGATCGCCGTTTCGGCATCGATCGAGAGGTAATTCAGCGTCGCGACCAGCGACCAGCGGTCCATCTGGCCCTGATTGATCTGCTGAGTGCCGTGGTAGAGGCCCGTCGTGTCACCAAGGCCAACGGTGTTGGCGGTGGCGAAGATGCGGAAATACTTGTGCGGCGTCAGCACCTGGTTCTGGTCGAGCAGGGTTAGTTTGCCATCCGTCTCGAGCACCCGCTGGATCACGAACATCACGTCGGCGCGGCCCGCATCATATTCGTCAAACACGATGGCGCATGGGTTGCGCAGCGCCCAGGGCAGGATGCCCTCCTGAAACTGGGTGGTCTGCTTGCCGTCCACCAGCTTGATCGCATCCTTGCCGATCAGGTCGATGCGCGAAATGTGGGAATCGAGGTTCACCCGCACGGCAGGCCAGTTCAGACGCGCGGCGACCTGTTCGATATGCGTCGACTTGCCGGTGCCGTGATAGCCTTGGATCATCACGCGGCGATTGTTGCGGAAACCCGCGAGAATCGCCATCGTTGTATCCGCGTCGAACTTGTAGGTGCTGTCGACGTCCGGCACGCGTTCCGTGCGCTCGGGAAAACCGTGCACGACCATGTCGCTGTCAATTCCGAAAACCTCGCGGACGTCGATCTCTTCGGTTGGTTTTGCATTGATGTCGATTGTACCGTCAGCCATGGTGGAACCGTCCTTTAGCGTCGCGCGTTTCGTGTCGTGCTCGTCGTGCAACATAACGCGCGCGGGAGCAAGGGGAAGCGCGGAAGTTCTGTGCGGGCCAAGGGTAAAGTGGTTGAGCTGGTGACGGGAATTGCAGCACAAGACGAGATAGAGGATCTTCTCGCCCGCATCGCGATGGGCGACCGGAAGTCGTTTCGAGAGCTTTATTCCCGCACTTCCCCGAAGCTTTTCGGCATCTGCCTGCGCGTCCTGCGGGATCGCGCCGAAGCCGAAGAGGCGCTGCAGGACGTCTATCTCAGGATCTGGGACAAGGCCGATCTGTATCGCGCGAACGGATATTCGCCGATGACCTGGCTCATCACCATCGCCCGGAATATCTCCGTCGATCACCGGCGCCGCACGAAACTTCCGGATTCCGACAGGCTCGACGCGGCGGAGCAGCTCGCCGACGAAACCCCCGGGCCCGAAACGCTGACCATCATGCGAGATGCCGCAGACCAGCTGCGTCAGTGCCTGCAAGAATTGCCACCGGATCGTGCGAGTATGGTGCAGAGTGCCTATCTGGATGGTGAAACCTATAGCGACCTGGCAAAGGCCACGGGCGTCAATCTGAACACTGTGCGTACATGGCTGCGTCGCAGCCTGATGCAACTGAGGGAGTGTCTGAGCCGATGACCGGCCCTGACGATCAGACCGGTGGCATGTCGCCGGACCTACCTGGCGGTGACACCGCACTGAGCGCGGAATACGTGCTCGGGCTGCTGTCCGAGGGCGAGGTGCGCGCGTTCGAAGGCCGCCTTTCGGCAGAGCCTGATCTGCAGGCAGAGGTCGTCTACTGGGCCGAACATTTCGCCGACATCACGGACACCGTGCCTGACGTGACCCCGCCCAAGGCCGTGTTGCGCCAGATCGAGATCCGGGCATTCGGTGACACGCGCAAACCGCTCTGGCGCCAGCTCGTGCCTTATGCCCTTGGCGCGCTGGCGGCCGCGGCGATCGCCTTTGCCGTGAACCTCGGCGGGTTGCTCGACACCGCGCCCGAGCGGCCGCACCTCTATGCGGACCTCGTCGCCGGAGATCGTGGCCTCGAACTGCTCGCGCATTACGCGCCGGGCAGCGAGACGCTTATGGTGCGCAGGGATGTGGGGGAGCTGCCTGCGGACCGGTCCCTCCAGATCTGGATCTATCCGGCTTCTGGTGCCGCACCTATCCCGATGGGTCCGCTCGCGCCGGACCAGCTGACCTCGATCCCTGTGCCGGACGCGCTGCGCAGCCAGTTCCCGGGTGCCACCGTGGCGATCTCCGAAGAACTGGCTGATGCCGCGCCGGGTGTCGGCCCCACCGGACCGGTCCTCGCGCGCGGTGTGCTGACCCCGCGCTGAGGGCTCGAGCGGCATCACGGCGACGTGAAGGCCAAATATTCCGACACTCCTGAAACTTGTGCCACAGGCGGGCCGTGATTGCCTTTGACCCCGCGATGAACGCTGGGGAAACGAGGAGAACACAGATGAAACTCAACACCACTCTCGCCGCCCTTCTGGTATCCGGCATGGCCACCGGCGCACTGGCAGCCACAGATTCGATGGCAGGCAACCCGATGGTCGGCGGCGCCGAAATGTTCGCCGACAAGAACATCGTCGAGAATGCCGTGAACTCTGCTGACCACACCACGCTTGTCGCCGCCGTGAAACAGGCCGGTCTTGTCGACACGCTGATGGGCGAGGGTCCGTTCACCGTCTTCGCGCCGACCAACGAAGCCTTTGCGATGATCTCCAAGGATTCGCTCGACCAGCTGATGATGGACGAGAACAAGGCACAGCTGACCAAGATCCTGACCTGCCACGTCGTGGCTGCCAACGCCATGTCCGACGCCATTGCCGGAATGATCGCCGACGATGGCGGCGAACATGACGTGCCGACCGTGGGCGGATGCACGCTCAAGGCCAAGATGATGGGCGACAAGATCACCCTCACCGACGAGCAGGGCCGAGTGGCGAACGTCACCATCGCCGATGTCCAGCAATCGAACGGCGTGATCCACGTCATCGACCGCGTGCTTCTGCCTGCAATGTAAGACGCGAACGGCCGTTTCGGTCGCGCAAATGTGCGGGCCCCGCTCTTGCCTATGCAGGTGTGGGGCCCCCACATTCATCCCAGTGAAAGGGAGAAAACCGATGAACCGACGTCTGTTCCTGTCCGCAACCGCCGCTGCAAGCGCCGCCCTCGGCTTTGGCCGCTCGCCCGCGATGGCCGCGAAGACATTCGAAGTCACCCGCACCGAATCCGAATGGCAGGCGATGCTGTCCGATCTGGAATACAAGGTGATGCGCGAAGAGGGTACCGAACGGGCCTTCACCTCGCCGCTCAACGAAGAAAAGCGCGCGGGCACCTATCACTGCAAGGGATGCGATCTGGCGCTCTACGCGTCGGAGACCAAATTTGACAGCGGCACCGGCTGGCCCAGCTTCTATGCAGCCAAGGCCGACGCGGTCGAGAACAAGGCGGACCGTTCGCTGTTCGGCGTGCGGACCAAAGAGCATTGCGCGCGCTGCGGATCGCATATGGGACATGTGTTCGACGACGGCCCGCCCCCAACCGGCAAGCGCCATTGCATCAACGGTGTGAGCCTGGTGTTCAAGCCGGCCTGATCCCTCGGGGACCGGTCTGGGCACCGGTCACGAGCCGGGGGGGGGCGGCGGGCGCCGCCGGCGCCCCGGCGGGGGGGGCCCACGTGTAACACGGCGGGCGGCCGGGGGGGGGGCG
>JBBSNW010000097.1:0-13207 GCA_038260405.1 Rhodobacterales bacterium
AAAGACGCAGAGCAGCACGATGGCCAGCACCATGCAGGCGACATAGGGCAGCGAGCCGAGCAGGATGGTCTTGAGCGAGATGTCGGGCGCGATGCCGTTGATGACATACAGGTTGAGCCCGACCGGGGGCGAGATCAAGCCGATCTCCATGTTGATGGTCAAGATGACCGCGAACCAGATCGGATCGAAGCCGGCTGCGGTGATGACTGGCAACAAAATGGGCGCTGCCATGAGGATCACGGCGACCGGAGGCAGGAAGAATCCGGCGACCAGCAGGAAGAAGTTGATCATCGCCATCAGCACCCAGCGGTTCACGTCGAGCGTGCCGATCCATTCCGCGATGCTCTGCGTGATGAAGAGGCTGGAGAGCATGTAGGAGAAGACTCCGGCGGCGCCGATGATGAACAGGATCATCACCGATTCGCGGGTCGAGTCGCGCAGCACGACCCAGAGATCGCGCGGGTGCCACATGCGATAGATCAGCACCGCGATGACGATGCAGAGCAGGGCGCCCACGGCCGCGGTTTCCGACGGCGTCGCGATGCCGCCATACATTGCGTAGAGCACGCCGAGGATGATGGCGAGGAAGGGCAGGACCTTCGGGAGGATCTCGAACTTCTGCTTCCAGCTGTAGGTGGTCGAGGTGAGCACGCGCGCGTCGCCCGACCGCCATGTGGCATAGATCGACCAGGCCATGAACAAGGCCACCAGCATGATGCCCGGAATGACCCCGGCCAGAAACAGCCGCCCGATCGAGGATTCTGTGGCGATGCCGTAGACGATCATCGTGACCGAGGGCGGGATCAGGATGCCCAATGTGCCGCCCGCAGCGATGGAACCCGCGGCAACGCCATCAGGATAGCCGCGCTTGCGCATTTCCGGAATGCCCATCTTGCCGATGGCGGCGCAGGTGGCGGGAGATGAGCCGGACATCGCCGCGAACAGCGCGCAGGCGCCGAGATTCGAAATGACGAGCCCGCCCGGCACGCGGGTCAGCCAGCGTTCGAGCGCCTCGTAAAGGTCGGCGCCGGCTCGGGTCGAGGCGATCGACGAGCCCATGATGATGAACATCGGGATCGAAAGCAGGGCAAAGCTGTTGAGCTCCGCGAAGAAGAGATCGGGCAGGGAGGCCAGCGAGCGCACGCCGTCAAAGACCAGCAGAAAGCCGGTCGCGACGATGAGCAGACCAGAGGCGACCGAAATGCCGGAGAACAGCACGACGATGGTGATGATCCCGACCAGCAGGGCAAGCGTGAGCGGATCCATCAGCGGCCTCCTTCGTGAGTCTGCACGTCCGGCACCATCGAGGCGGCGAGCGGATTGTCGCGTCCGGTCACGGTCATGAAAAGATCGGCCGAGAGCTGCAGGCAGAAGAGCGCAAAGCCGAGCGGCACCATCATGTAGGGAATCCAGAGCGGGAAGGCCCAGACGCTTTCGGACTTCCAGTTGCGCGACCAGGCGAGGTGGAAGGTGTCATAGCCGTAATAGATCATCACGGCCGCCATCGCGATGGTCAGCACCAGCACGAAAAGCGCCAGAATCCTGCGTGCGCCGTCTGGCATCAGCCCCGGCACGAGGTCGACGCCGACATGCCCGCGCAGGCGCTGCACGTAGCACAGCCCGAGCAGTGTCGCGGCGATGACGAGGTAGATCACGGCCTCGGTCTGCCAGAAGGTCGATTCCCGCAGGATCAGCCGGACAAAGATCATTTGGCAGGTGATGAACACCGACAGCAGGATCATGAGGGACGCGATCACGCCGCAGATTTCCGAGATCCGGCGAATCGCACGCACGAGGATCGGGGCTGCGCCGCGCTGGGCAGTGTCAGTCATACGAAGGGGCTCCGGTCAGCAAGGGGTGCGCCCGCCCCGCCGCAACCATGTGCAGCAGGGCGGGCGCAGGGTAGGTCACTCGACGGCAAGGGCCAGATCGAGCAGTTCCTGTCCGTTCGGCGTCTCGCTCACGAAGATCGGAAAGGCCGTCGTCTTGGCCAGTTCCAGCCACTTGTCGAAATCCTCCGGCGTCATTTCCGCAATCTCGACACCGGCATCGGCAAAGGTCTGGCGCGCGACTTCGTCGCCCTTCTTGCCTTCCTCGAGGTAAAATGCCTCCGCCTTCGCGGCGGCGTCGGTGAGCGCCGTCTGCTGCTCCGGTGTCAGCGATTCGAAGGTGGTCTTGTTGATCAGCAGCGGCTGGTACATGAACCAGAGCGCGGTGTCCCCGGCGGGGGTGTAGCACTTGAGCTGCTCGTAAAGACGATAGCTCACGAAGCTTTCCGACGAGGTGTTGGTGGCGTCCAGAACGCCGGTCTGCAGTGCCGGATAGATCTCGGAAGAAGCCATGGACGAGATCGACGCCCCGGCGCCCGCCAGCATCTCCTCGAAGGATTTGCCCGCGGCGCGGATGCTCACGCCGTTCACATCCTCGGGCTTGGTGATGCAGCCCTTGTTGGAACCGAAGCCGCCGGCAAGATAGCCATGCACGAGGACCATCACGTCATCCTCGGCCATGATCTCCTCGAGCTTTTCCATGAAAGGCGAATGCGACAGACGGTCGCCATGTTCGAGGTTCTTCACGAGCCCCGGCATCAGTGTGAGGTTGTAGGCCGGTTGCTGTCCGCCCGCATAGGACAGCGGCAGCACGGTCATGTCGAGCTGGCCGCGCGACAGCGGTGTGTACTGCTCGCGCGCCTTGAACAGCGACTGCGAGCCGAACACGGTGATGGTGAGATCGACATCGGCGGCGGCAACATCCTCGGCTACCATTTCGGCGATCTTGTTGCGCACGTCGTTGCCCGACCACTGGTGCGACAGGCGCAGATCGGTCGCCTGCGCGGTGCTGCCAAGCGCTGCAAGCGTCAGCGCGGCCACGGTCGTCTTAAGTATATACTTCATGAGTTCCTCCCAGAACGTCCGACCCTCCCCGGCCGAACCTGATCGGCGAAGGGTGCGGGATGAAGCGCATCAAGTCAATGATCTTGTATACAAGAATTTGCTTCTTGCCGACAAAGTCCGCCGCACGTATCGTTCCAACATGGAAAAGATGCGTCCCAATGGTATTGCCGATGCGCTGGAGGAGCTGGTCTTTACCGGTGAATTCCGCGATGGCGACCGACTGGACGAGATCACGCTGGCGGCCCGGTTCGGCGTGTCCCGAACGCCGATCCGCGAGGCCTTGCAACGGCTTGTCGTCTCGGGTCTGGCCGAGCAGCTGCCCCGGCGCGGCGTGTTCGTGCGCCAGCCCGGGCCGGTCGATCTCATGGAGATGTTCGAGACGATGGCCGAGATCGAAGCCGCCTGCGGGCGTCTGGCCGCTTTGCGGATCTCGGATGCGGCTCTCGATGCGCTCGGGCAGACCAACGCCCTGTGCCAGGTGGCGGTGGCGGCGGCGGATGCTGACGGCTACTACCGCGAGAACCAGACCTTTCACCACGTGATCTATCACGAGACGGGCAACAGTTTTCTCGAACATGAGGCGCTGCGGCTGAACCGGCGTCTCAGCCCGTTCCGGCGTGTGCAGCTGCGCTGGCGCGGGCGGATGGCGCAGTCGATGGCCGAGCACGAGACTGTCGTTGAGGCCCTTCGCGACGGCGATGCGTTGCTGGCGGCCGATACCCTGCGCGCGCATGTGGCTGTGCAGGGCGAGAAGTTTCACCAGCTGATCGCGAGCCTGAGAATGGCGGCGCAGTAGCGGTTCAGCCGCGCCGCGGACGCTGCTCGTCCCGGCACGGCTTCAAGCACTCAGCGACCTCAGCGTTTCAGCCGATCACCAGCCGGATGGCATAGGCCACCAGGCCGAGCGCGGCGACACTGGCAAGCCAGATGGCGACGAACCAGGCGATCCGGCTGAGGGAGCTGCGCTGCGGCATCAGTGGTATCCTGCATCGGGGTCGACCTTTCCGCGGAAGACCCAGTACGCATAGGCGGTGTATCCCAGGATCAGCGGGATCAGGATGACCGCGCCGACGAGCGCGAATTTGAGGCTGCTGTCGGGGGCCGCTGCCTGCCAGATCGTGATGTCAGGCGGCACCATGTGCGGATAGAAGCTGATCCCGATGCCGACGAAGCTGATACCGAACAGCGACAGGGCGGCAAGGAACGGCGTGATGTCGTGATGGTCGCGCAGTCCGGTAAAGAGCTTCCAGGTGGTCAGGGCCAGCAGGACGGGCATGACCACGCTGAACGCAACACCCGGCAGCTTGAACCAGCGCTCGAAATACACGATGTCCTGGAATGGCGTAAGCAGGCTCACGAGCCCGATCGCCCCCAGCGTGATAAAGGCGAGACGCCGGGCATAGAATCTCATCTGAATCTGTACAGGACCTTCGAGCTTCATGTTGAGCCATGTGGCGCCCAGCAGCGCATAGCCGAAGATCACGGCCACGCCCGTCAGCACCGAAAATGGAGTGAGCCAGTCCCACCAGCCGCCGACATAGGCACGGTTCTCGACTTCGATGCCCTGAACCAGGGCCCCGAGCGCGATACCCTGCATGAGGGCCGCAAGGGTCGATCCGCCAAAGAAGGCGATGTCCCAGACCCATTTCCAGCGTTTCGTACGCCAGCGGTACTCGAACGCGACGCCGCGAAAGACCAGCGCCAGCAGCATCAGGGTGATCGGCATGTAGAGCGCTGGCATGATGACCGCATAGGCGAGCGGAAAGACGGCGAAGAGCCCGCCACCCCCCAGCACCAGCCAGGTTTCATTGCCGTCCCAGATCGGCGCGACCGAGTTCATCATGAGATCGCGGTCCTGTTCGGACCGTCCGAAGGGAAACAGGATGCCGACCCCGAGGTCGAAGCCGTCGAGGACGACATAGGTGAGCACGGCAAAGGCGATGAGGCCGGCCCAGATGAATGCGAGGTCGAAGACCATGGCGTGCTCCTATTCTGCCGGACGCGTGAGGCTATCGGTCTGCTGGCCCGGCGTGATGCCGGCGGTGCGGATCGGACCGTCCCGCAGACCGAGTTTGGCGGTGCCCGGTGTCTTGCTCATCATGCGCAGGATGTAGAAGGTGCCCGCGCCGAAGACGAAGAAATAGACGATGATGAAGGCGATGAGCGATGCCGCCACAGCCGGTGCCGCGATGGGCGCAAGGCTGTCGGAGGTGCGCAGCAAGCCGTAGACGGTAAAGGGCTGACGACCGACCTCGGTCGTGATCCATCCGGCCAGCACGGCGACAAAGCCCATCGGACCCATCGCCAGAGAGGCGCGGTGCAGCCACTTGTCCTCGAACAGGCGTCCCCGGAGTCGCTGGACCAGTCCCCAGAGCCCGACGCCGAGCATCGCAAACCCGAGCGCGATCATGACGCGGAAGCTCCAGAACACGATCTGCACCGGTGGCTGGTCCGCTCTGGGCACGGTGTCGAGACCGTCCAGCGGCGCATTGAGATCATGCTTCAGGATCAGGCTCGACAGTTTCGGGATCTCGATGGCGTAGTCGATCCGCTGTTCCTCGGGGTTCGGAATCCCGAACAGGATGAGCGGCGCGCCTTCGGGATGACTTTCATAGTGGCCCTCCATCGCCATGATCTTGACAGGCTGGTGCTCGAGCGTGTTGAGGCCGTGGAAGTCCCCCGCGACGATCTGGAGCGGGGTGACGATCACCGCCATCCACATCGCCATCGAGAACATCCGCCGGGTGGGCGCCCCGGCCGTACCGCGCAGGAAATGCCAGCCCGCGACACCGGCCACGACGAAGGCGGTCGTCAGGTAGGCCGCCAGCACCATGTGCGTGAGGCGGTAGGGGAAGGACGGGTTGAAGACGATCGCCCACCAGTCCTCGGGGACGAATTGGCCCACATCGTTGATGGAATAGCCCGCGGGCGTGTGCATCCAGGAGTTCACCGACAGGATCCACGTCGCCGACATCAGCGTGCCGACGGCCACGACGGCCGTTGCGAACATGTGCAGCCCGTGGCCCACCTTTTCGCGTCCGAACAGCATGATGCCGAGGAAACCCGCCTCGAGAAAGAAGGCCGACAGGATCTCATAGGCCATGAGCGGGCCGAGAACCGGGCCGGTCTTGTCGGAAAACACGCTCCAGTTGGTGCCGAACTGGTAGGACATGACGATGCCGGACACGACGCCCATGCCGAAGGCGACGGCAAAGATCTTTTTCCAGTAATCGAAAAGCTGCCGGTACGTCGAATCTCCGGTCCGCAGCCATTGCGCGTTCAGGACCGCCAGAAAGCTGGCCAGCCCGATCGAAAACGCCGGAAAGATGATGTGGAACGAAACGGTAAACGCGAACTGTGCACGGGCAAGTATCTCTGCGGTGAAACCATCGAGCATGGCATTCTCCTGTATCTGGCGCCTGGCGCTTCGTGCGCCTCACGGTTGCCCACTTAGCTTTCAAGAGCCGCCAAGCGAAGCGTAACCGGCCAAATGTGCGCTCTTGCCGCAACAGACCGGCGCTCTGCGGGCCCTGCTGCGATGTCCGGACGCGCCGGGCAGGAATGATGAAGGCATTTGCCCCTGCGTCAAGACCTCCCAGCAGGGAAGGATCAGGCGGTTTTCACGCGAATGCAGTGTAAATCCGCGTTTTTGCGCCGCGGGGCGATTCGACTTCGCCCACGCACGCATGGCGTCGGCCGGTGCGCGGGCCGGTGATCTAAAGTATCCCCCTTGGCAGTCGGAGGGTCCGCAGACGGGGCCGTGCGGCCAGCTGCCTGCCCGTCGGGCGGTATGCTGCGCGGCCCCGACCGACGTGAGCCGATGGCATCGTCACCTCTTGCAAATGCCGGACCCGCCTTGCAGAGAAGAAGGACGCAACGGGGAAGACAATCCATGTTCCGAGGACCAAGGGCCGATCGCATCGTCGGGATTTTGCTGATGGTGATCACGGTTCTCGTCATTTGCCGCGAATGGGGCGTTGCGAGCTGGCCCGGCGCCCTGAAACCTTACCTCGTCCTGTGTGTCATCGCATTTTTCGCCGCGCAGGTCCGCCCGTCGCGTCAGGCGTTCGTCGCCGTGGCGGCCGTACTGACCCTCGCACTGGCGCTGACACAGGACGACTGGTGGGCCACCACCATCAAGGCGCTGGAATCCGCGGGCTTCATCGCGGCCTTCTTTTCGGCCCTGTCGACCTTGCGCAACGTCGCCCAGACCTCGCCCGGCATCCAGAAGGCGGGGAGGTTCCTCTCGGAACAACCGCCCGGACGGCGCTATGCCGCGCTGACTGTGGGCGGGCAGGGATTTGCGCTGCTGCTGAACTACGGCGCGATCCAGCTGCTCGGCGCGCTGGCCATGGCCAATGCCAAGGCCGAACCCAATGCCGAAATTCGCGGGCACCGGATCCGGCGCATGCTTCTGGCGATCCAGCGCGGCTTCATCTCGACGCTGCCCTGGTCGCCGCTGTCGTTTTCGGTCGCGATCTCGACCACGCTCGTGCCGAACACCTCATGGGCGCAGGCGGTGGTGCCGGGGCTCGTGACCTCGGCGCTGGTGGCGGGCATCGGCTGGGGGCTCGACACCGTGTTCAAGCCAAAGCTCAAGGGCCCGCGTCCGCCGCGCGTCAAGCCCGAGGGAAGCTGGGCGAGCATGACGCCGCTCCTTGTCCTGCTGGGCCTGCTGGTGACCAGCGTGGCGACGCTCCACATGCTTACGGATGTGCGGGTGATCGGGCTGGTCGCGGTGATCGTGCCGGTGATCGCGGTGAGCTGGCTCTTCATCCAGAACCGTGGTCCCGGAGGACTTTCCGCGATCGGGGACCGGGTGCGGGGATATCTCTTCGTCGAGCTGCCCGGCTACCGCGCCGAGCTCACGCTGCTGATGATGGCGGGATATATCGGAACGGTCGGCTCGGCCCTGCTCGTGCCGCTGATCGCGCGCGCCGGGCTCGACGTCGCGGCGCTGCCGACCTGGCTCATTCTCGTCTCGTTCGTGTGGATCATCCCGCTCGCGGGGCAGGCGGGAATGAACCCGATCCTGGCGGTGACGCTCCTGGCGCCTCTCATTCCCGATGCGGCGACGCTGGGCGTGGAGCCGGTGGCGCTGGTCGTGGCGATCACGGCCGGCTGGGCGCTGAGTGGTGCGAGCTCGCCCTATACCGCGACGACCCTGCTGATCGGATCCTTTGCCGGGATCAGCGCGCTGCGGGTCGGGCTGTCATGGAACGGCGCCTACACGTTGATCTGCGCGAGCGTGCTGTCTGTCTGGGTGGTGCTTTATGCCGCGCTGTTCTGAACCGGTCGACCTCGTGATCTTCGACTGCGACGGCGTTCTGGTCGACAGCGAAATGCTCAGCGCCGAGGTGCTGATCGCGGAATTGGCGAAGATCGGCATCGAGCTCGACCAGCCCTATATCCGCAAGCATTTCCTTGGCCGGAGCTTTCCGACCGTCGCCCGCGCCATCGGCGCCGAATTCCAGATCGACCTGCCCGAGGGCTTCGAGGCGGGTTACCGTGCCGCGCTTCTGAAACGGTTCGAGACCGAGCTGCGCCCGACGCGCGGCATCGAGTCGGTCCTGTCGCGGCTCACCTGCGCGTCCTGCGTTGCGACAAGTTCGAGCCCGCCGCGCGTCCAGAGCTCGCTGCAAATCACGGGGCTCGCGCCCTATTTCGGTCCGCATGTCTTTACCGCGTCGCAGGTCGCCATGGGCAAACCCGCGCCGGATCTTTTCCTGTTCGCGGCCAGTCAGATGCGGGTCGCACCCGAAAGGGTTCTGGTGATCGAGGACAGCCGTCCGGGCATGACGGCAGGCCTTGCTGCGGGCATGCAGGTGCTGCGCTATACGGGGGGTGCGCATCTCGCCGGGCACGTACCGGGGCCGGACGAAACCGTCACATGTTTTGACAGCTGGACAAAATTCCCGCAAAACCTCCTCTCATCTGCTTGAGAAGGAGGGGTCGCGGTGACCATGGGACGCATCACGCCGGAAACCACACGTCTGGACGATGCGGCGCGGGCGGGGTGGCTCTACTATGTCGCCGGCAACACCCAGGATGAAATCGCGCGCAAGCTCGGCGTGTCGCGCCAGTCGGCGCAGCGCCTCGTGTCGCTGGCTATGTCCGAACGGCTTGTGAAGGTGCGCATCGACCATCCGATCGCCGCCTGCATGGATCTGTCCATGGCGCTGACCGACCGTTTCGGCCTGCGCTTCTGCGAAGTCGTGCCCTCCGATCCCGATGCCCCGGACCTGCTGACCGGCGTCGCCATCGCCGGTGCGGCCGAGCTCGAACGCCGTCTCAAGCTGCCCGAGCCGCAGATCATCGCGCTGGGCACCGGCCGCGCGCTCAAGGCCTGCGTCGAGCAGCTGCCGCGCATGTCCTGCCCGCAGCACCGCATCGTGTCGCTGCTCGGCAACATGATGGCCGACGGATCGGCCACGCCCTACAATGCGACGATCCGCATGGCGGACCGCGTCGGAGCGCAGCACTACCCCTATCCGCTGCCCGTCCTCGCCCGTGACCGGCAGGAACTGCGTCTGCTGCAGGGGCAGGAGGCGGTGCGCCACACGCTGGAACTGTGCAGCCATGCCGATCTGACCTTCGTGGGCATCGGCAACATGGGACGCTCCGCGCCGCTCTATGTCGACGGCTTCATCTCGGACGAGGAGATGGCGAACCTCGAAGCGGCCGGCGCGACCGGAGAGATCACGAGCTGGATCTACGATGCAAACGGCGTGCAGATCGACACGGATTTCAACAGCCGTGTCGCCAGCGCGCCCCTGCCCGAAGCCAGCAACCGCGATGTTGTGGCCGTCGCCGTGGGAAAGAACAAGGTGGCGGCGATCAAGGCGGCGATCGCCGGCACGCTGATCAACGGCCTGATCACCAATGAATCGACCGCAGAACGACTTTTGGCCTGAAAAATCATTAAAAAACTATAAAGATTCAGAGAATTGCCCGAAATTATTGCGTCTTGTGAAGCCAACTATTGACAGACTCACCCAGCTGCGCGAACATTTGCCCACGCGTTAAGCATTTGCCCAAAGCGGCAATAGGGAGGAACTATGACAATTCGACTGAGCACCCTTCTGGGTGCAACTGCTCTGTCTGCTGTCGCGGGACTTGCATCCGCACAGGAGACCACCATCACGATCGCGACCGTGAACAACGGCGACATGATCCGGATGCAGGGCCTGACAGACGATTTCACCGCCAACAACCCCGGCATCGCCGTCGAGTGGGTGACCCTCGAAGAAAACGTGCTGCGCCAGCGCGTGACGACCGACGTGGCGACCGATGGCGGTCAGTACGACGTGATGACCATCGGCACCTACGAGGTTCCGATCTGGGCCGCACAGAGCTGGCTGATGCCGATCGAGGACATGCCCGAAGGCTATGATGTCGACGATCTGCTGCCCTCCGTGCGCGAAGCCCTGTCGGTCGACGACACGCTTTATGCGGCACCGTTCTACGGTGAATCCGCAATGGTGATGTACCGCACGGACCTTGCCGAAGCGGCAGGCGTGACCATTTCCGAATCTCCGACATGGTCCGAAATCATGTCCGCCGCCGAGGCGATGACCGACCGCGACAACGAGGTCTACGGCATCTGCCTGCGCGGCAAGCCCGGCTGGGGCGAGAACATGGCGTTCCTGACCGCGATGGCCAACAGCTATGGCGCGCGCTGGTTCGACATGGACTGGCAGCCCCAGTTCGAAAGCCCCGAATGGAAGGCCGCCGTCGGCGACTACCTGACCATGATGAAGGAATACGGACCTCCGGGTGCCTCCTCGAACGGCTTCAACGAGAACCTGTCGCTGTTCCAGCAAGGCAAGTGCGGCATGTGGATCGACGCCACGGTCGCGGCCAGCTTCGTGACCGACCCCGGCAATTCCTCGGTTGCCGACAGCGTCGGTTACGCGCAGTTCCCCAACAAGGAAGGCGTCGAGAACCACGGCAACTGGCTCTGGGCTTGGAGCCTCGCGATCCCGTCCTCGACCGATGCGCCCGAAGCGGCCAAGGCTTTTGTCGCCTGGGCGACAAGCAAGGACTACACCCAGCTCGTCGCGTCCAAGGAAGGCTGGCGTGCCGCACCTCCGGGCACACGCACCTCGCTCTACGAGAATCCTGAATACCAGTCTGCGGCGCCTTTCGCCGAGATGACCCTGAACGCCATGCAGGCCGCCGACACGCAGAAACAGTCGGTGCAGGAAACGCCCTATACGGGTGGTCAGTTCGTCGCCATCCCTGAATTTCAGGGCGTCGCGACGGCTGTCGGTCAGCAGTTCTCGGCCGCGCTTGCGGGTCAGATGTCGCTCGAAGACGCGCTGTCTGCCGTACAGGCCCTTTCCACGCGCGAAATGACGCGCGCCGGTTACATCAAGTAACCTCCCCCCGGACGGGGCCGGCTCCCTTCGGCCTCGTCCACCTTTTTCCAAAGTTGCCGTTCCGCGTCGTCCGACCGCCCGCTTCAGGGTTGTCGTCCAGCACCCGCAACCCTGTCGCATCTCAGGAGAGCCACGATGTCCACCCAGCATTCCCGGTCAGCCGCGCGTCTCATGATCTCGCCTTCGGTCATTCTGCTTCTGGCGTGGATGATCATCCCGCTGGCCCTCACGGTCTATTTCTCCTTCTTGCGCTACAACCTGCTGATGCCGGGCGCGAACCCCTTCGTCGGGTTCGAGAATTACAGCTATTTCCTGAGCGATCCGGCCTTCTTCGCTGCACTGACCAACACGCTTCTGCTGGTCGGCGGCGTGCTGATCATCACCATCGTCGGCGGCGTGCTGCTCGCGCTGCTGCTCGATCAGCCGATGTTCGGGCAGGGGATCGTGCGCATCCTCGTGATCGCGCCGTTCTTCGTGATGCCCACCGTTTCGGCGCTGGTCTGGAAGAACATGTTCATGGATCCCGTGAACGGACTTTTCGCCTATGCGTTCGGCCTTTTCGGCTTTCCGGCCTTCGAGTGGCTTTCCGTGGCGCCGCTCGTCTCGATCATCCTGATCGTGAGCTGGCAGTGGCTGCCCTTCGCGACGCTGATCCTGCTCACCGCCATGCAGTCGCTCGATTCCGAACGGCTCGAAGCGGCCGAGATGGACGGCGCCGGGCCGTTCGCGCGCTTCTTCTACATGGTCGTGCCGCACCTGTCGCGGGCCATCACCGTCGTCATCCTGATCCAGACGATCTTCCTGCTGTCGATCTTTGCCGAGATCCTCGTGACCACGAATGGTGGCCCGGGCAATGCCTCGACCAACCTCACCTACCTCGTCTACGCGCAGTCGCTGCTGCAGTTCGACGTGGGTGGCGGGTCCGCGGGCGGTGTCGTCGCCATCATCCTCGCCAACATCGTCGCGATCTTCCTGATGCGGATGATCGGCAAGAACCTGGACGCGTGATCATGACCCCGACACGCCCCGCCCCCTCCGGAAAGGAGACCTGCTGATGGCCCGCGCCGTAACCACCAACCGCAAGATCACCATGACCGTGATCGCCTGGAGCATCGGGTTCCTGATCTTCTTCCCGATCCTCTGGACCATCCTCACCTCGTTCAAGACCGAGGCAGAGGCCATCTCCTCGCCGCCAAGCTTCCTGTTCTTTGACTGGACGACGGAAAACTACGGCGTCGTGATGCAGCGCTCGAACTACTTCCTGCACTTCATGAACTCGGTTGTGATCTCGCTCGGCTCGACGGTGATCGGCCTCATCATCGCGGTGCCTGCCGCCTGGTCCATGGCCTTCGTGCCGGGAAAGCAGACCAAGAACGTGCTGATGTGGATGCTGTCGACCAAGATGCTGCCGCCCGTCGGCGTGCTGATCCCGATCTACCTGATCTACCGCGATGTCGGCCTGCTCGACACCCGCACGGGCCTCGTGATCGTCCTCACCATGATCAACCTGCCGATCATCATCTGGATGCTCTACACCTACTTCAAGGAGATCCCGGTCGACATCCTCGAGGCGGCCCGCATGGATGGCGCGTCCTTGCGCAACGAGATCATCTATGTCCTCACCCCGATGGCGGTGCCCGGCATCGCCTCGACCATGCTTCTGAACATCATCCTCGCATGGAACGAAGCCTTCTGGACGCTGAACCTGACCGCGGCCAATTCCGCCCCGCTCACGGCCTTCATCGCGAGCTATTCCAGCCCCGAGGGCCTGTTCTACGCCAAGCTCAGCGCCGCCAGCACCATGGCCATCGCGCCGATCCTCATCATGGGCTGGTTCAGCCAGAAACAGCTCGTCCGTGGCCTCACCTTCGGCGCCGTGAAATAAGGAACCAAGATTATGGGACGCATTACTCTCGACAAGGTGGCCAAGCG
>JBBSNW010000098.1:0-12730 GCA_038260405.1 Rhodobacterales bacterium
CCCTTCGTTGGGGAAGGGTGTCCCGCTTGCCGGAATACGGGCCAATTCGCGGTTCCACAATCCCATAAATGGCGTTATTGCGCCGCATTGAAGACAATCCGCGACCTGCGACGCCTACGATCGGAAACCTGCCCATGTTCACAGCCTCCCTGATTGCCCGTCCCGGCGGGCTGGATCCCGCGCTCGTCGACTCGCTGCGCAATGCCTGGGGCGGCGGAGATTCGGTATGGCTCGCGCCGGACGAGGCGGCGGAGTTCACCCTGCCGCAGGTGCCCGCCAATCTGTGGGATGTCTGGCAGGATCTGCAGGAGATGGCGGTCGATCTGGTGGTTCAGCCCACCGCAGGGCGGGCCAAGAAGATGCTGCTCGCCGATATGGACAGCACGATGATCGAGCAGGAATGCATCGACGAACTGGCCGAGGAAGCCGGGGTCGGCGCTCAGGTGCGCGACATCACGGCGCGGGCGATGAACGGCGAGCTCGATTTCGAGGGCGCGCTGACGGAACGCGTCGCGCTTCTGAAAGGCCTGCCCGAGAGCGTGATCGCGCAGGTGCTCGAAACTCGGATCACGCTGATGCCCGGGAGCACCGTTCTGCTCGCCACGATGAAAGCACATGGGGGATATGCCGCGCTGGTCTCGGGCGGTTTCACCGCCTTCACCGGCTCCGTGGCGGCGTCGCTCGGTTTTGACGAGCACCGCGCAAACACGCTGCTTGTCGCGGACGGCACCCTGAGCGGCGCCGTCGCGCAGCCCATCCTGGGGCGGGAAGCCAAGGTGCAGGCTCTCGAGGAGATCTCCGCGCGGCTCGGGATCGCAGCGGCGGATGTGATCGCGGTCGGCGATGGCGCCAACGACCTCGGCATGCTGGGGCTCGCGGGGACGGGCGTGGCCCTGCATGCCAAGCCGTCGGTCCAGGAGAAATGCTCCGTGCGCGTGAATCACGGGGATCTGACGGCGCTTCTTTACCTGCAGGGTTTTGCCAGGCCCGACTTCATAAGCTGACCGACGGCGCGACCCCAAAACTTTTCATGAAAAGTTTTGCCAAGAGTTTTGCTCAAAACTCTTGGGCGCCATGCCGGGCTGTCAGCGCATGAGATCCGCTGCAGGGCGGATCTGACCCGTGAGGATGCCGCGCCGGTTGGTGATCTCGGGGTTGAGGAACTGCACCACCGTCGGGTCCCGGGAATCGACCACGCCGAGCCGCACGAGAAGCGCCGCAAGCGCGCATTCGGAAGCGCGCGTGGCACCGTCCTGCACCTTCAGCGCAAGACCGAGGCCGCGCTCGGGCAGGATCGCCACGAAATAGCCCTCGGCCCCGGTCTTGAGCGCCACCGGCTCCGTCGCGGCGCGCATCAGCAGGGTGCAGGCGCGGCCTTCGCCGGCCACCATCTCGGGATGTTCATACATCGCCGCCACCAGCCGCGCCGCGGCCTTGCTGAGGCTGTCGGAACGCTGCCGCGCGCTGGCGAAGAACGCCATCGCCCGCGCCATGCCGTGCATCGTCGTCGCGAAATTCGGCGCCGAGCAGCCGTCGATGCCGTAGCCCGGGCTCGACTGCGCGGTGACCGTCTCGAACGCATCGAGGCAGGCCTGCTGCACCGGATGATCCGCCTGCACGTATTCCGTGCCGCCAGCCAGATGCTGGTTCAGGGTCAGAAAGCCCGAATGCTTGCCCGAGCAATTGTTGTGCCACTGGCACGGCCCCTCGTCCCGCCGCATCATGTCCTGCGCCAGATCCGGATCGCGGCTGATTTCAGTCCCGCAGCGCAGGTCCGAATCGTCGAGCCCGAGATCGTTCAGCCAGGCCTTCACCGCATCGACATGGATCGTCGCCCCCTGATGCGAGGCACAGGCCAGTGCGAGCTGACGCGCGCTCAGGCCGCGCGCATCGGCGGCGCACAAGTTGATCAGTGGCAGCGCCTGGATCATCTTGGAAGAACTGCGCGGCAGCACGACCGCCTGCGGATCGCCCCAGGCTTCGGTGATCTCGCCATCCGGTCCGCAGATGACCACATGCCCGAGATGCAGGCTTTCGGCGAAGGGCCCGCGCCAGATTTCGGCCAGGGGGACGGGCGTGGCGGTCATGGCGGTCATGGGGTCCTCACAAACAAGCGATATTCTGCCAACAGGGCTTTCACGCGGCGGGTATTTCAGGCTAATCTCTGCCCGTCGAGACAAAAAGCGGTTGCGTGGCAGCATAAGCCGGACCACCAAGGGCGCGACCATGGGAATTGAGGCTGAAGACAGCTGGAGGCTGCGGGTATGACATCATTTTTGGGCCGTGCAATGGCTGCTGCGACGGCGCTGACGCTGCTGGCGGGAACCGCCGTGGCGCAGGACGCGAGCACGAACCGCGTGGACGCGATGACCGACTGGTCGGTTTTCGAAGGCAACGATCCGCGCGAATGCTGGGCCGTGACGACCTACAAGGAAAGCGTGAACACGAAGGACGGGCGCGTCGTCGCCGTCACGCGGGGCGAGATCCTGCTGATGGTCTTCTACCGCCCGGGCGCCGAGGTGACGGGTCAGGTGGCCTTTACCGGCGGCTATCCCTTTGCCGACGGCTCCACCGTGAACGTCAACGTGAGCGGCACGCAGTTCGAGCTGTTCACAGAAGGCGAATGGGCCTGGCCCGCGACTCCGTCGGATGATTCCAAGCTGATCACGGCGATGAAGCGCGGCACCGATGCCGTTCTGACGGCGCGGTCCGCGCGCGGGACACAGACCCAGGACACCTTTTCGCTGCTCGGTTTCACCGCCGCGGTCGAGGATGCCGAGAAGCGCTGTTCGGGCTGACGGATACTCCGGAGCGCCGCCTCCGGACTTCCCGACGATCTGAACCGTGAAGACGACAGGGATCGGCGCCGCCTGCGCCGGTCTTTTTGCTTTTTGCAATCGCGCGCGAATCCTGTATGAGACGCGCTTCTGGATTTGGGATGATACATCATGTCTGCTTCGTCGGCGCCGATCACTCAGGACGTTCACACGATCCCCCGCAAGATGGCGGAGGGACCCGTGAATCTTGTCGGGCTGACACGGCCCGCGATGGCCGAGGCGCTGCAGGCGATCGGCACGCCCGAGAAGCAGATCAAGATGCGGGTCAACCAGATCTGGCAGTGGATCTATCACTGGGGTGTGCGTGATTTCGACCAGATGACCAATCTCGCGAAGGATTTCCGCACGAAACTGGCCGAGAATTTCGTGATCGGCCTGCCCGAGATCGTCTCCAAGCAGGTCTCGACCGACGGAACGCGCAAGTATCTCGTGCGCATCGCTGGCGGCCACGAGGTCGAGGTAGTCTACATCCCCGAAGAGGATCGCGGCACGCTGTGCATCTCGTCGCAGGTCGGCTGCACGCTCACCTGTTCGTTCTGCCATACCGGCACTCAGAAGCTGGTGCGCAATCTGACCGCCGGAGAGATCGTCGGGCAGATCATGCTTGCGCGCGACGACCTCGGCGAATGGCCCGAGCAGCGTGCACCCAAGAACGAGACGCGTCTGCTCTCCAACATCGTGCTGATGGGCATGGGCGAGCCGCTCTACAATTTCGAGAACGTGCGCGACGGCATGAAGATCGCGATGGACCCCGAGGGGATTTCCCTGAGCCGCCGTCGCATCACCCTGTCGACCAGCGGCGTGGTTCCCGAGATCGCCAAGACCGCCGAGGAAATCGGCTGCCTGCTGGCGGTGAGCTTTCACGCCACCACCGAAGAGGTGCGCGACCGGCTGGTGCCGATCAACAAGCGCTGGAACATCGAGACGCTGCTGAATGCCTTGCGGGAATATCCCAAGGTGTCGAATTCCGAGCGGATCACCTTCGAATACGTGATGCTGAAGGGTGTGAACGACTCGGACGAGGATGCGCATCGGCTGGTGAAGCTGATCGAGGGGATTCCGGCAAAGATCAACCTGATCCCGTTCAACGAATGGCCCGGCGCGCCCTATGAGCGGTCCTCGAACAACCGCATCCATGCCTTTGCCGACATCATCTACAAGGCCGGCTATGCCTCGCCGATCCGCACGCCGCGGGGCGAGGACATCATGGCAGCCTGTGGCCAGCTGAAATCGGCGACGGAACGGTCGCGCAAGTCCCGCGCGCAGATCGCTGCCGAGACCGCGCAGGGCTGAATTTCTGACTGGCCGCTGCAGGGGTCTCGGCGCTCAGTGCCTGAGAAACCCCTGCACCACGCGCCAGAGGTAGATCCCGAGAAAGCCGAGCAGCAGGATGTTTGTCACCGGGTTGAGCCATGTGCCGACCCGGTCGAACTGGTCCTGCAGCAGATAGCCCGCCAGCGCCAGTGCGCTCGTCCAGAGCAGGCTCCCGAGCGTCGTGTAGGCGAGGAACGGCAGCAGAGGCATCCGCGTGAGCCCGGCCGGAACCGAGATGAGGGTCCGCACCCCCGGCACCATGCGCCCGAAGAACACCGCACCCGCGCCGTGGCGGCGGAACCAGTCCAGCGCGCGGTCCAGATCCTCGTTCGACAGGGTCAGCCATTTGCCATAGGCGTCGATGAACCGGCGCAGACGTTTCTCCTTCATCCAGAGACCGAGCCAGTACCAGAGCGCCGCGCCGAGCACGGAGCCGATCGTGCCCGTCAGCACGATGGCGACGAGGCTGAGCTCGCCGCGCGCCGCGAGATAGCCCGCAAAGGGCATGACGAGTTCCGAGGGAATGGGCGGAAAGACGTTTTCGAGCAGCATCAGCAGGCCGACCCCGAAGCTGCCCATGGCCGAAAGCCAGTTGGTGATGATGTCGAACAAAAGCGGTCTCCTATCGGGTAAAGGTGATGTCGGACATCGCGACATCCGGTCTGTCACGATCGCTCGCCCGCAGACGCAGGGCGTCCCCCGTGAGGCGGAATTCAACATTCTGCGCGAGGTTGCGCCCCGTGGCGGGGTCCTTTGCGACAAAGGTGAAGGCGACGACGTCGTCGCGGATCACACCGTTCAGCGCGACGCTTCCCGGCCCGTCCGGGTTGGACCAGCGGCCGGTGATCCGGTCCGACGCCGACTCCGCGGTGATCTGTCCGGAGAGGTCGATCTGGCGTCCGGGCACGGCGCAGCGTCCCTTGACCGAAAGCCTGGCCTGTTCGGCGTCATAGCTGTTCTGCAGGCGGCAGCGCACCGTTTCCTGCGGCGACTCCGGCGTTTCGCGTGCCCAGCCTGCGCCGCTCCAATCACCCGCCATATCCGAGAGCGGATCGGCGGATGCTGTGCCGGCGCAGGCGATCAGGGCGACGACGGCAAGGGTTTCAGTCAGGGACATGCGCAGTCTCCTTCCATGTCAGCAGCGCGGGAACAAGTGTCAGATCGACAAGAAGCGCCGCCCAGAGCGTCGTGATCATCATGCCTCCGAAGAGACGGATCGGGGGAAAGCCGCTGAAAGCCGTGATGCAGAGCCCGACGGTCAGCAGCAGCGTGGTCAGCACCATCACCTGCCCCGCCGAGGCCGTCGCGGCACGCACGGCCTTTTCGGGGGAGTCACCGCGAGCCTGCGCCATGCGATAGCGGCTCAGGAAATGCACCGTGTCGTCGATGGCGATGCCGAAGGCGATGGTGAGCGCAAGAACGGCGGTCGGGGTCAGCAGCCCTCCGGCCCAGAGCTGGAGCGAGGCGCCGGTGACCATCAGCGGCAGGATGTTGGGGATCAGCAGGATCGGAATGAGCCTTGCCGAACGGAATGCCAGCGCCACGAGCAGCGTCGCACCAAGTGCTGCGACGACGAGCCCGCGGGACAGCTGCGCGATGAGGTCGACCGCCTCGTGCCGCATGATCGCGGGCAGGCCGAGAATGCGGTCCGCGCCTGCCTCTGTCGCGGCGGCGCTCAGCCTGTCGAACTGTTCGAGCGTCGCAGCGTCGCGCATCGGTTCGGGGGTAAGCACCAGCAGCCGCGACACGCCAGAGCCGGGCCGAAGCTGGCTGACCAGCGCCTGGGGCAGATCGGCGAGCTGTTCCTGCGTGGGGCGCTGGTCCGGTGTGCCGAGCCACCGCGCGAAGCTGACTTCCGAAAGCACGGTTTCGGGGCCGGAAAGTTCCGACAGGCGCTCATGGATGCGGCGCGTGGTGGCCCAGTCGCCCTCGCTTTCCACGATCATCTGGAAGGCCCCGCCGAAATCGCGCGCGATGGCGTCATTGGCGGCAATCGTCGGACTGTCATCCGGCAGGTTGCGATACAGCGGAAACCACGCCGTCGTCTGCATGAAACCCGCGATGCAGATCACCAGAAGAAGGGCAGAGAGGGCAATGGTGCTCTTGCTTCGCGCGACGCCATGGCGGGTCAGACGGCGCGCGATACCCGTGCCGAATGTGGGAAGGGCGCGCGTCGAAAGCGGCATGACCCGGGCCAGCAGCGTGAAACTGGTGATCGTGAGGGCGAAGGCCAGGAGCGTTCCCAGCACTCCGAGTATCGCGAATTCCAGGAGTTGCGCATTTCTCGTGAGAAGGATTCCGGCAAAGGCCGCCGCCGTCGTTAGCGCGGTGAGCGCGCAGGCCGGGCCGACATCGCGCAGGGTGCCGGAGATGTCGCCGGGAGAGGCCTTGAGATGGCGGGCCAGATGCACGGCATCGGCCACCCCCAGAACCAGCAGCAGGATCGGGATCACGTTGCTGAGCACCGTCACCGGGTAACCAAGCCAGACCGACAGGGCCAGCACCCCGGCTGCGCCACAGATGGCAGGCACGACCACAAGCACGGCCATGCGCAGATCGCGCAGCAGGGCCAGCGCCGCCAGCGCGATCAGAGCCGCCCCCCAGAGGTTCAGGGACAGCAGATCCGCCCTGAGACCCCCGACGATTTCGGCGCTGATCGCGTCTTCGCCTGTCACCGTGGCGGTCACTCCGTCGGGCAGGCCGCGATCCAGTTCCGCGCGGATGTCCCTCAGGGCATCCGGCAGGTCGGTCTGATCCAGATCGACGGGCAGGCTCATCAGCATCGCATTGGCATCGCTGTTGAGAAAGGTAGGAAGCCCGGTCCCGAGATCGCGGAAGCTGTCGATCCGTGTCGCGTAATCAGCACCGATTTCGGGTGCGAAGACGGGGCTTCCGCTGGGCGCGTCCAGCGTGGGGGGCATCCGCAGGCTGAAGGGCGAGGCGACGCCGGACAGACCATCGACGAATTCCAGATCGAGCGCCATATCCCGCAACCCGGACATCTGCGCGGGCGAGAAGGATTCGGGCGCCGTGATGTAGAGCACCACCGTACTTAGCGGAGGGGATTGCGCCGCCTCGTAGGCGCGCTGCGCGTCGGAAAGCGGGCTGTCGGAGAGGAAGACCCGGTGGATGTCGTCGTCAAAGGTGACCTTTGGCAGACTTATCCCGATCAGCACCAGCAGGGCGAGAAGCAGCACACCGGCACTGCGCGGAAAGCGCAAGGCGGCGAGGCCCAGTCTTTCGGCGCCGAATCCGATGCCCCAGAACATGCCTCAATGCGCCCGAAGCGGAGCCAGCGCCTTGTTCTCGACCCCAATGCGTACCCAGAGCATGCAGGCATTCAGCAGCGTGAAGACCGCCGCGACCCAGACCAGGCCAAGGACCATGGGCGCGACTATGATCTCTGCCACGACAAGCGTGTAGTTCGGATGCCGCAGGAACCGGAACGGCCCGCGCGCGACCAGCGGTTCGGGCAGGATGATCACCCGCGTGGTCCAGCGCCGTCCGAGACTGGCGAGAATCCAGAGCCGCGCTCCCTGCAGAAGGGCAAAGACCGCGAGCCAGGGCCAGGAAACCGGGTTGTCGTAACCGAAGACGACGAGGCAAATAATCCACGCCGAATGCATCGCCACCATGACCGGATAATGCGAGGCTCCGACCTCGTAAGCGCCCTGCTCAAGAAGCCGGGCGGTATTCCTGCGGGCGATCACCAGTTCGCTCAGCCGCTGCGCGATCAGAAACGCCAGGAACAGGAACGTCGCGATGTGCATCAGGCGGCCTCGGCCCCCACGTGAAAGGGCAGGAAGGATGCGGTGAAACCCGGGCCCAGCGCACAGGCCATCATCTGCCCGCGCCGCCCGGAATCCAGCACGGATTTCATCACGAACAACACGGTCGGTGCCGACATGTTGCCCGCCTGCCGCAATGTTTCGCGCTCTGCGTCGAGACTGCCCTGTTCGAGATGCAGCGCGCCCTCGATCGCCTCGACCACCTTGGCGCCGCCGGGATGGCAGACGAAGCGGTCGATCTGCCCGGGGTCGAGATTGGCGGCCTTGAGCGCGCCCGTTGCGGCAGCCTCGAACTCTTCGGTCACGAAGGTCGGGATCGCGCGGTCGAACACTACGCCGAACCCCGTTTCGTCGACGTCCCATCCCATGATGTCGAGTGTGTCCGGCCAGATCTTCTGATGCCCCGCACCAAGACTGATCGGTGTCCTGCGCGCGGGCCGCTCGGCGCTGAGACAGGCCGCCGCTGATCCGTCACCGAAGAGCACCGTCGCGATGATGTCGGCCTTCTGCAGCCGGTCCGAGCGGAAGGAGAGCGAACAGGCCTCGACCACCACCAGCAGGACCTTGCCTGCGGGATTGGCACTTGCCAGCGCCTGCGCCACGGAAAGGCCGGAAACGCCGCCGGCGCAGCCCAACCCGAACAGCGGCACGCGCATGATGTCGTCCCGGAATCCCATCGCCTTGAAGGCCCGCGCGTCCAGAGTGGGCGTCGCGATGCCTGTCGAGGTGACGCTCACCACGCAGTCCACCTCGTCGGCCGCCCATCCGGCATCCGCCAAAGCGCGCTGCGAGGCCGTCATGAACATCTGCAGGGCGCCGTCGAGAAACGCATCGTTGCGATCCTTCCAGCCATGGGGCTGCGAAAACCAGTCGATCGGCACGACGGAATAGCGCTGGTCGATGCCCGCGCTGGCAAAGGACCGGGCGAGCCGGTCAAATTGCGGATAAGTGTCGCCGAAGAGGATCGCGGCTCGGGCGCGCACATCCTCTTGACTCATGCGATGTTCGGGCAATGCGGTGGACAGGCCGTGCAGGTAAACGCACATGGGATACTCTTTCTGGTTGTGGGAAAGGGGCTTATCGGCGCCAGTTCCATCTGGTTTCTGGTCCACGGTACCAAGGACTAAACTCCGGCCTCCTCATCCGGTTCCCACATATCGCGTTACGCTGCATCGCATGTGCCACACTTTGGCGTCATACTGGCTTGCCGATATGCGGAGTCACTGGGTTCGGCGCTCAATGAGCTGAGCGACATTATACCCAAGTGAAACAATCAGGATTGACAGCCACCTGTCCTCTCGGCAAGGATCCGGGAATGCCCTGCCGCAGGAGTCCGCATGAAACACGCCAATTTCACCCCGTCCGAGGCGCGCCCCCTGGCCCTGTCAGATCTGCGTCTGGCCGAGGCACGGCTCGTCGCGATGCTCCGCCTCTGGAACGAAGGCGCGCAGGGACAGGAGCAGGTCTGGAACGGATTGTGCGCCATTCTCGGCTCATATCGCGCGCGCTCCTGTCTGTCAGCCTTCGAGGATGTGCTGCGTCTGCTGCGACGTCACGGCTGGCGCGCACTCTCCGTGCTGCCGAGCGAGGTGGACCGCCTGTCCGATGACGAGGCCGCCTTTGCCCGGTTCGTTCTCACCGCGACCGAGCAGGACCGGGACGGCGCCTGTCTCGATGCGAGTTTTCTGGTGCGTCCCGAGGCGATGCTGCCGCTGGTGCTGGCGGCCTCGCGTCTGGGTCTTCCGCTGCTGTGCGAGGAAAGCCGTTGCCGTTTGCATGCGGCCATGCGCCCGGCGTGAGAGACCGCCGACCTTGACCTTCCAGGAGAGGCAACCCTTATTCAGGACAGGACCGGTCGCACAGGGAGAGCCCGCATGAATATCGGAGAGGTTGCCAAGCGCGCGAACCTGCCACCCAAGACGATCCGCTATTACGAGGATATCGGCCTCATCAAGCCGCTGCGCGATCCCAACGGATACCGCGCCTTTCGGGAACAGGACCTGCACAAGCTCGCCTTTCTGAGCCGCGCCCGCACACTGGGGTTCACGATCGAGGATTGCCGCAGGCTCATGGCACTTTACGCCGACGAGGGGCGCGCGAGCGCCGATGTGAAACACGTGGCCGAGGAACATCTGAGCCATATCGACGACAAGATCGCCCAGCTGCAAAGCATGCGCGACACCCTGTCGGAGCTCGTGCATTGCTGCGCCGGGGACAACCGCCCCGACTGCCCGATCCTGAAAGACCTCGCTTCCGAGGTGTGATCCCCTAGCGACAGATGCTCGCCGCGATGCTGTCCAGCAGATCCGGCAGGCTGTCGAAGGCACCTGCCCGCTTCAGACCCTCGACCATCTGCAGGTTGAGCGTGTCGGGCGTGGCAAGGTCGCGGCGCGCCTCACCCAGGCGCCCGGCGCGGTCACGCTCCAGACCCTGCAGGAAACCGGCGACGAGGTTGGAGACATAGATCTCGGCCTGATCCGCATTGCCGGTCCGGCCTGCCAGCCAATCGCTCGCACCTTCCAGCAGGCCCAGAGCGGCGGTGGTCATGGTCGAGGCGGCGAAATGGTCGATGAGCGCGGATTCATCCTGCTGCGGCAGGATCGGATTTGCCTTGCCGAACAGGGCCATCAGCGCCGAGGGGTCACCGGCGACGGGCAGCGGACAGCCGCCATTCTCGATGAAGCCATAGGGGATCGTCACCGAGATGTCGGTTACCGGGGCGCAGGCCCGGGCGAGCTCTGACAGCGGCACACCCGCCATCACCGAAACGACTTGCTGTTCTGCCCGCCACGGCAGCGCGGGGATCACCTCACCCCAGACAGCGGGACGCAGGCAGAGGAAGACGACATCGCTTGCGGCGACGACATCCGGGTTGGCGGCCACCTCGATGCCAAGCCCGGCAGCGGCAAGTTCGGCGGCTGTGGCTGCGCTGCGTTCGGATACGGTGACCGGATGCCCGTCCCGGGCAAGCGCGCGGGCCATGGGGGCGGCGATGTGGCCGGTGCCGATGAAACCGATTCGGGGCATGGGGAGACTCCTGTTCTGCGGGTTCGCCCAGTGTCACCTCTGCCGCGCCGGAATGCACCCGTCTCCGGCACGTGGAAACGGAAACACCCGCGCGGTTTGCCGGCGCGGGTGCCTCTCTTCTTCTCGATCGCTCCGTGGCTCAGGCGGCGACACCCTCTTCCGGGACCTTGGCGCCGGTCATGTAGGCGACCGCATCGGACATGGAATGATCCTTGGGATTGATGACGCACAGCCGCTTGCCCAGACGATGGACGTGAATGCGGTCCGCCACTTCGAAGACATGCGGCATGTTGTGGCTGATCAGCACGATCGGAATCCCGCGGGAGCGGACCTCCTGGATCAGTTCCAGCACCTTGCGGCTTTCCTTCACGCCAAGCGCGGCGGTCGGTTCGTCGAGGATGATGACCTTGGAGCCGAAGGCGGCGGCGCGGGCGACCGAAACGCCCTGACGCTGGCCCCCCGACAGGGTTTCGACCGCCTGGTTGATGTTCTGGATCGTCATGAGGCCCAGATCGTTCAGCTTTTCGCGGGCGATGCGCGCCATTTCCTTGTTGTCGAGCATCTTGAAGTACTTGCCCATGATGCCCTGCTTGCGGATCTCGCGGCCGACGAACATGTTGTCGACGATCGACAAAGCCGGGGACAGGGCGAGCGTCTGGTAGACCGTCTCGATCCCGGCATTGCGCGCATCGAGCGGCGAGGCGAAGTTGATCGGCTTGCCGTCGAGCTCGATGCTGCCCTCGTCGATCTGCACGGCCCCCGAGATCGCCTTGATGAGCGAGGATTTCCCGGCGCCGTTGTCACCGATCACGGCGAGGATCTCTCCGGGCATCAGATCGAAATCGGCCTGGTTGAGGGCTGTGACGCGACCGTAACGCTTCACCAGTCCGCGGGCCTTGATGATGGGATGTGTCATGCCGAAACCTTTCTGATCCATTGGTCGATGGCGACCGCGAGAATGATGAGCCAGCCGATGGCGAAGACCTGCCACTGCACGTCAAGACCGGCGAGACGCAGCCCCGATTCGAAGACACCCACGATGAGAGCCCCGAAGAGCGGGCCGAGGATCGAGCCGCGTCCGCCGAAGAGCGAGATGCCCCCGATCACCACGGCGGTGATGCTCTGCAGGTTCGCCTCGGCAAAGGCGTTGGGAGAGATCGACCCCACCCGCCCGATCGAGGCCCAGGCGGCAATGCCGATGACGGCGCCCGCAGCCATGTAGACGGTGAGCAGCGTGCGGTCGGTCTTGATGCCGGCCAGTTCTGCGGCCTCCTTGTCATCGCCGATGGCGTAGACGTGGCGGCCCCAGGCCGTCTTGTTCAGGAAGTACCAGAGCACGGCGAAGACCACGATCATCAGGATCACCCCGAAGGTGATGCGGGCCGCGCCGACCGATATGAAGCTGCCGAAGATCTTGAGCGTCGCGGCCTCTGCGTCGATATCCTGAGAGCGGATCGACTGTGACCCGGTCAGCAGGCGCAGGATCGACAGGAAGATGTACCATGTCCCCAGCGTCACGATGAAGGGTGGCAGTTTCACCCGCGTGACGAAGAGCCCGTTCATCAGCCCGCCGCCGATCGACACGATGAACCCCGCGATCAGTGCAAAGAAGGTCGGCACCCCGAGGTTCACCCCCAGCAGGCCCATGACCACGGCGGAAAAGATCATCAGGGCTCCGACCGACAGGTCGATGCCCGCCGTCAGGATGATCAGCGATTGTGCTGCCGCCAGGATGCCGATGATCGAGACCTGCTGCATGACGAG
>JBBSNW010000099.1:0-12289 GCA_038260405.1 Rhodobacterales bacterium
AGTCGTCGCCCCCTGGTTCGCCCCGCGCTACGAGCAGGGCGGGATTTATGAGGCCATCGCGAGGGCGCGGACAAAGCGCCTGTACGATCTCGTCTGGAACTCGGGCTCGGCGCATGCGCCCTTCCATGCCCGCAATGTCCGGGTGATCGTCTCGCTCGGCGTGCCGGTCCCCGGCAGCGTGACCGATACCGAGCTGTCCGAATGCCGCGAAGGGCTGATGGGCATGCTCCATTCGCTCGGGTTACAGGCGCAGGAACTGCGCCCGAACGGTCTGCTGGCGCTGATTGACGAACTGACGTCGCCCACCACCGCGCATGAGCCAGACATCCATGCCTGGAACCCGCACGATACTCTCCAGGCCCAGGCGATCCGCCGCGACATCGAACTCGAGGTCGATGACGATCGCATGATCCTGCGGACCGAAAGGTTTCGCGAGACCGGGCGCGACGCGCACGGCCACCCCGAAATGGGCGAATGCTACCCCGATCATTTCGACATGCGCCATTTTGCGGTGCGCTCGACCCCTGAACGCTGGGCGCCGTGGGAATGTGCGCGGCTCATCGGCGATATGTTTGCCGACAAGCTGCGCTTTCCCTGTCCCACGGCGACCATGCTGTGCCTTGTCTATCCCGACCAGGAAGCGGCCTCGGCGCGCGCGGGCTTCAAGTTCATGCGCACGACCAGCCTCAGCCAGACCAAAAGCGCGAGCTTCCTCCCCAAGCTTGCCGAGCAATCGGCCGAATGGCGCCATGTTCAGGCCGAGCTCCAGGCGGGCAAGAAGCTCGTCAAACTGTTCTACGGTATCACCAGCATCTCACCGCTCGGCCAGGGCGATGCGCATGAGCGGGTAATCAAGGCGATCTACAAAGCGGCAGGCTGGGATCTTGCCGATGAGCGCTTCCTCCAATTGCAGGGCCTCGTCGCAGCCTTTCCATTGAGCCTTGCCGACGGACTCGCCGACGACATGGCGCGGCTCAAGCGCCTCAAGACCATGCTCTCGACGACCGCGGCAAATATCGCCCCGCTGCAGGGCGAGTATCTTGGCGGTCCGATCCCCCACCTGCTGCTCGTCGGTCGGCGCGGCCAGCCCTTCTGGTGGTCGCCGTTCGAGAACGATGCCGGCAATCACAATATCGCAATCTGCGGCAAGTCAGGCTCGGGTAAGTCCGTGCTGCTACAGGAGCTCTGCGCCGCCCTTCGCGGGGCCGGTGCCAAGGTCGTGGTCATCGATGACGGGCGCAGTTTCGAGCATTCGGTGAAGCTGCAAGGCGGCCGCTTTGTCGAATTCACGCTCGCTTCTGGCTTTTCGCTCAATCCCTTCTCGATGGTCGACGATGTCCGCGCCCATGAAGACGAAGACTACCGGCTCGACTGTTTCGCGATGATCAAGGCCATGGTCGGCCAGATGGCCCGGCCCAGCTCCGCGCCAAGCGATACCGAGCGCGGTATTATCGACCAGGCCGTGACCGCGACCTGGGAAGCGCTTGGCAGCGGCGCGTCAGTCGACGATGTCGCGCATGCGCTGCAGGGCTCGGAGAGCGAAGCAGGCCGTGATCTCGCCACCGCGATCGCGCCCTTCTGCCGTGGTGGAAGCTATGGCGGGTTCTTCTCGGGCAAGGCCAGCTTCGCGCTCGATGATGATTTTACCGTCTTCGAGATGAGCGACCTTTCCGCACGCGAGGAGCTGCGAAGCGTGGTCCTCTCGGCAATCATGTTCATGACCGGACAGGCGATGACGCGCAGTTCGCGCGCCACCAAGAAGCTGCTGCTGATCGACGAGGCCTGGGCCATGCTCAAAGGTGGCTCGATGGGCGAATTCGTCGAGACCTATGCCCGCACCGCGCGCAAATATGGCGGCGCGCTCGCGACCGCGACCCAGTCGCTCAATGACTATTACAAGTCCGATGGCGCGCGCGCCGCGCTGGAAAACAGCGACTGGATGCTGGTGCTCCAGCAGAAGGCCGAGACGATCGCGGATTTCAGGGCAAATGCGCGGCTCGACATGGACGACCGGACCGAAACGTTGATCCGCTCTCTCAAGCGCTCGGGGACCGAGTACAGCGAGATCTTTATTAAGGGCCCCGAGACCGAAGCGGTCGGACGCCTCGTGCTCGATCCGTTTTCGGCAACGATCTACTCTTCCGATCCCGACACTTATGCCGCGATCCAGGAATGCGAGCGGCGCGGGCACAGCCTCGCCGATGCGATCCGCATAGTTGCGGGAGACGCGTAATGATGAGCTCGCATCTTACCGACCGGGTCGAACCGGCAAATCTCAAAGCCTTCCTGCCTTTCCTGCAAGGTACTTGCTTCGTCCTGATCGAGACCACGCGCTTTGCCGCCACCTCGCTGTGTATCGCGCTAGGTCTGCCGCTTGCGCTGTTCCTGTTTGTCGCAGGCTGGGATCTCACCGGACTCTTCACCCAGCTCAGCAATCTGTCGGACCGCTATCTCGAAGCCGACGGGCTGCGCCGCACTCTCTTTAGCCAGGACCTCAAGATCTGCTTCTTGATCACAGGCGGCGCGGTGACGCTGTTTCGCATGCCGCGCTTTCTGCAGCGGCTCGCGGCCGACCTCGAGACCCATCCTGACAAGGAGCCAAGCCGTGGCTAACACCAACCGATTACAATCATTTAATCAGGCTCTGCTGCTGAGGATTGCCGCCGTGCTGGCCATCGCTGTTGCACTGCTCTGGGCGGCCTGGGTCAGCCGTGAGCTGGCCGAACCCCGCCAGGAAATCGTCACGGTCCGGCTCGCCGAGACCATCGCCGCTTTCGTCGATGCCGAAGCCCGCGAAACCCGTGATCCCGAGACCAGCCAGGCACGCGTGCTCGCCTTCCTCAAGGCCTCCGAACGCGCGGTGGCGGACATGGGAACAGATGGCCGCGTGGTGCTGGTCGGCGAAGCAGTGCTCGCGGGCGGGGCGCCCGACGCGACCGAGGAACTGCGCATGCGGATCGCCAGTCAGCTCGAGCAAGGAGGAGAACAATGACAAGCCTGTCCAAACGTCTCGTACAAACCCTCAAACGCCCGCTCGTCCTCACCGCGCTGGTCCTGCTTCCCCTCGGATGGAGCGCGGTCGATGCATTCGCCAAAGATCACGCCTTCCTGATCAATGCGAGCCCAAGCCTGCCCAACTGGGCCTTCTGGCTCGACAAACATGCACCGATCACGCGCGGCAGCCTGATCTTCTTCGAGGCCCCGGCAAGCGAGCTCGTCGAAGAGCATTTCGGGAAAGGCGCGCAGCTCTTCGGGAAACGGGTGCTAGGAGTGCCGGGCGATGTCGTGAGCCACCGCGGCCGCGAGGTCTTCATCAATGGTCGCAAGATTGCCGCGCGCCTCGATGAAACGCGTCTCGGTATAAAGCTTCACAAAGGTCACGAAGGTCCGATCCCCGAAGGCTGTTTCTACACCGGGACCAGCCATCCGCGCGGGCTCGACAGCCGCTACGCCGAGATCGGCTTCATCTGCCGCGGCCAGATCCTTGGCAGCGGGAGGGCAATCCTGTGAAAAAGCTGCTCGCCCCATCGATCCTGCTCGCAGCCCTGGTTTGCCCGGCGCAGGCACTCGCCCGAGACTACGGCCAGCGCGGCACGGTCTTTCCCGTGATCGAACGCGATCTGCTCGAGCAGATCCATTCCCGCCTCACCCAGATGGAACAATCGGGCGAGACAGCGCGCCTCAACGGACAGCTGAAACGCCGCACAATCGCCCGGGTAAACCGGCCCGACCCGGTCGCTGGAATAGGCAGGACCCGCGAAGCCCGTAACTGGAGTTTCGATCCGACGATCACGCTGGCCGCCGATATCACCGGCGCGAAGGGCGAGTTGATCCATGCTGCAGGCACCAGGGTCAATCCGCTCGACAGCGTTCAGCTGAGGAGCCCTTTGTTGTTCCTCGACGGCGACGATCCCGACCAGCTTGCCTGGGCGCTGAAGCAAGACGCCATTGCCAAGCTGATTCTCGTAAAAGGTGCGCCGCTCGAATTGATGAAGGCCCGCCAGCGCCGCTTCTATTTCGACCAGGGCGGCAAGCTGACCGAGCGGTTCGGCATCAGGTCGACGCCAGCCCGCGTGCGCCAGAGTGGCCGTTTGCTCGAGATCAGCGAAATTGCGCTGCCACCCAAGAGGAGGTCAGCCCAATGACACATGTGCGCAAACTGGCGCTTATGCTGGTTGCCATGCTTGGCCTCGCAACCGCGACGCCCGCCATGGCCGATGATGGCCCGGGCAAATGCACTGGCAGCTTCGTCAATCCGATCACCGATATCTGCTGGTCGTGCCTGTTTCCGATCTCGATCGGCGGGCTGGACATCTGGCCTTCAAGCCGGCCCGATCCCGACAATCCCGACCTGCCGGTATGCCTGTGCGGTCTCAGGCCCGGGATCGCGATGGGCTTCTGGGAGCCGGTCCGGCTAGCCGATGTCAGCATGAAGCCGTGGTGCTTCGTCAACCTTGGCGGAATGAAACTCGATCCCGGTTTCGATATCGGTTTCCGTTCGATCTCGGGACCTTCAGCGGTCGGCGGCGCAAGCCAGTATTATTCGAGCTGGCACGTCCACTGGTACGCCTATCCGCTGATCTACTGGATGGAGATCGTCGCCGATTTCCTGTGTCTCGAACCAGGCTCGATCGACATTCTCTACATCTCCGAGATCGATCCGCTGTGGCAAGACAGCGAACTCACGGCGATCATCAATCCTGAGGCCGTGCTGTTCGCCAACCCATTGGCGCTCGCCGCCTGTGCGGCCGATTGCGCCGCCTCGACTGCCAAACTGCCGATCGACGAAATGTTCTGGTGCGCGGGCTGCCAGGGCTCGATGTACCCGATGAACGGCAATGTCTCGGCCTCGATCGGTCATGTTCAGGCCTCGCGGCTCGTGCTTTCGCGCTTCGCCTACAAGCTTCACCGCGAACTCGTTTCGTGGGGAACGATGGGCTCCAAAGGCCTGTGCGGCAAATATCTGATGCCGGTCATGCGCAAGCAGCAATACCGCTTCCAGGCCACCAACCCCAATCCGGCGACGAGCGGACGCTACGCCTGCCCGCCGATCGGCACCTCCACCACACTTCAGGAACCCGGACAGGTCATCCCCGCAATCGGCGAAGACATGGGATACCTCGTCTGGCGCAAACGGAATTGCTGCGCATTATGAACAAGTATCTCATCCTTATTCCGATTGGCCTCACACTCTCGCTGGGCGGCCTGGCGCTGGCCCAGAGCGTTCCCGACGGCATCGATCTCGACACAATCCGCGAGCGCGCCGCCGAACACACAGAAGAGGCGCAAGCGCTCGCGACCAATGTCCGCGAGCGTGCCGAGGCCCTCACCGAGGATGCGCAAGGCGTGCAGATCCAGGCGCAGGCCAACCGCGCTGCCTATGCAGACAGCGTGGCGGTTACCCCAAGCGACGCCATACTGGACTTCGACACGATGATCGCGAACCAGGCTGCAGCCGAAAAGGCTGCGCTAGGGCAATCCCCTCGCTTTATCGCCTTTGCCAGCCTTTCGATGCCGCCAGCAGCGTTGAAGGCGCTCGTCCATGACATGACACGGGCCGGCGGAATCACTGTGCTGCGCGGCTTTCCGCAGGGCAACAGCGAGGCCTTCAAAAAGCGGCTCGCCGCCATCTGGAGCGACCGCAACGATGCCGGATCGCTCGGCATCGATCCGAGACTGTTTCGCGCTTTCCAGATCGAAGCCGCGCCGAGCTTCGTCATGCTCAGCACCGATTTTTCGCCATGCGACGGGTTTGACTGCACCAGCAACGTCCCGCCGCATGACCGGATTGCGGGCAATATCAGCGTGGGAGAGGTCCTTGAGACTTTCGCCTCGGGCCGCGGGCCAGGCGCGGAGCTCGCCCGCCTTCACAAGCGGCGCCTGCAAGGAGACCAGCCATGATGCGCTTTGCCTTACTCAGGGCAGCGGCATTCGCTGCCTGCCTCTTCGCTGCGCCAGTTACAGCACAGCAGCAAGACGCGAGGACCGATGGCAAGACCTTTGGAGAGAGCCTGCGCGGTGATGCGCAGCGCGCCGCACAAACCCAGCCCGACGCGGCCGACCTTCCCAATTATGACCGCGATGCAGTGCGCGGGCTTGAGGCGCTCAAAGACGATCCCGACCAGATCGAATCTAATGCGGCGACTGCTGCAACCAGCCACCAGGGATATCAGGCCATGCGCGACAGCATTGCCAACCGTGCCCGTTTTGACAGCGCTAAAATCGAGGACGTTATTGCGCGAAGTCTCGCGATCAACGAGACCCCGCTCGATTATACAAGCGGCATGACGGTCACCGGCAGCCAGGGTGCCTGCGTCCCGCTGCCGCCGGGATCGGCGAGCGCGGGGACTTACACGGCCACTTGCAACACCGGGACGCGCATTGAGCAATCGGCAGGCCAGTGCACGGTTCCGCTCATTGCAAGCGTCAGCCAGCGCCCGCAGTATCACTACCTCTGCAACCGCTTCGGCGATTTCAATGGCTCGGGCGAGCCTGAATGCGCTATTTTCGGCGGCGCAAGCTGCCGCGTCACGGGGCGTCGCACTACGTGCCTACAGTGGGGTTGGACCGGTGGGCGCAAGTGGTGCACCGAGCCAGGCGACCCGATCACCGAACTCACCTGCGACGAAGAAGTCCCCGGACAGACACCCTATCTCGTGACGACGGTGACCACGGTCGCAAGCGAACCTGACGAGAGCCAATGTGTCGGCCTTTCGGGCAACAGCGACTGCACGCTCGATACCGAGATCTGCACTGACAGCGCTCCGCAAACACGGATTATCGACGGCGTGTCGGTAACGCGGCCCTGCTGGGCATGGCAGCGAAGCTATAGCTGCACCGCGCGCAGCGCCGCGAGTGATTGCTCGGAGATCGAGGATGAGGGGACTTGCCGGTTCCTACGCGAGGAATGTCTTACCGACAGCACCCCATGTGAGACCTGGGAGCGTATTTACGAATGCCCGCTTCCGGCAGGCGATAGCGATGCAACCCAATATGTCTGTGACGGCGATGTCTACTGTATCGACGGTTCCTGCGAGACGATCGAGCGCACCGCGAATGACGAGTTCAAGGATGCAGTCACCGCGCTCCATGCAATGGACGAAGCGCGCGGGGCATTTGATCCTGACACGCTGACGCTGTTCCGGGGCACACGCAATACCTGCTCCTCCAAGGTCTTTGGCGTGCTCAATTGCTGCAAGGGCAAGGGCTTCCCACTGATCCCCGGGATCAGTCTGCTGGTCGCGCTGGGCTGCGACCGCGAGGAGGTGCTGCTCCACGAGCGCGATGCGCAGGGGCTATGCGCCTATGTCGGAACCTACTGTTCGGACAAGTTTCTCGGCGTCTGCCTGACCAAGCGCAAAGCCTATTGCTGCTTTGAATCCAAACTGGCGCGTATTCTGCAGGAGCAGGGCCGCCGTCAGCTGCCCAAGCCGTGGGACAAGCCCAAGGAAGAGCAGTGCAAGGGGTTCACCCTCGACGAGTTCGCGCAGCTCGATCTCAGCCAAATGGATTTCAGCGAAGTCTATGCCGAATTCACCGAGGCGGCCCGGCTCCCCGACGAGCTCGAGACCAGCATTCTCATCCAGCAAAAGATCGAAGACTATTATGCAAGGAGTGGCCAATGACGTGCCGCCAATGGATAGCCGTACTGACACTATGGCTCGCTGCGCTGGCTCCCAGCGCGGCAGTCGCACAGCAAACCCAAACCACAGATGAGGCTGCCTCGGCTGACGGCCTCTACTGCGAGCAGCGCCGGCTCGGCTATTGGTTCTATTGCGTCAAGCCGGTGCGGGCAGCCAAGCCGGAAGCGGCTGAGCCTGCAGAAGAAGTTGCGGCAACGCAGCAGCTCGATGCGATCACCGGGGAATTGCGAGAGCTGAAAGCCCGCGCCATTCTCTATCCGACACCGGAGAACGTTACCGCGTACATCCGTTTCCAGCGGGCACAGCTCGACCGGGCATCCCTGTTCTCCGATGTCTGGCAGCGCGCGATCTGGCAGGATCCCGAACTCGACTACACGCTGGAACGCCCGGTCGGCGCGCTTGCCAAGAAGCAATGGCAGGATGCGCGCAGCGCCGACCGCGACGCGGTGATGGCACGGCTCTCCGAGCGCTACGGCCTGTTCTATTTTTTCGCCCAGACCTGCGGCGCCTGCGAGGTCATGAGCCCGATCGTCAGATCGGTGGCGGACCGCTGGCAGATCACGGTGCGGGCGATCTCCACCGACGGCGGACCGTCGCGGCATTTCCCCGATTACAAGGTCGAGAGCGGTCAGCGCCCCCGGATGGGTCTCGATCCCGGGATAACCCCGGCGCTGGTCCTGTGGGACAGCCTTGCCAAGCGCCCGATCCCGATCGGGTACGGCGTGCTCTCGGCCGACGAACTTCAGGACCGCATTTACCTCCTCACCGCCAAGGAAGCCGGACATGATTACTAGAATTCGCAACACGGCGTTGGCGCTTGCTGCAGGCAGCATGGTCGCAAGTCCGGTCGCCGGCCCCTTATCTAGCCCAGCCTCGGCCAATGTTGGCGACAGCATGGACCGCTTCATGGATGACATGGGCGCAGCGGCGAATGTCACCGGTCCGACCGCCTTCGAAGGCCAGTCGGCAGGCTACTATAGTCTCGGCAATGTCTGGACGCGCTTTCCGCAGAAGACGACCAACATCGCCAATCTCCAACTACCGAGAGCACGGGCTGGCTGCGGCGGGATCGACATCTTCGCCGGGTCCTTTTCGTTCATCAACGCAAGCGAGATGGTCGCGCTGCTGAAGGCGGTCGCCAACAACGCGGTCGGGTTCGCCTTCAGCCTGGCGATCGATACCGTCTGCCCCGAGTGCAACAAGATCATGCAGGAGTTCAGCCAGAAAGCGCAGCTGATGAACAATCTCTCGATCAACTCCTGCGAGATGGCTCAGGGACTGGTCGGCGGCGTCTGGCCCAAGGGAGATCTGGCCGACAAGGCGATCTGCGAAGCAATCGGCAATTCCGAAGGCATCTTCACCGACTATGCCGCTGCCAAGCATGGCTGCGGAACGCGTGGACAGCGCAGCTCAACCAACGAAAGCGCGGGAGCGGACTACGCCGACGTCAATCCGGGGATCCCGCGCAATTACACCTGGCACGTTCTCAAGCAGAGCGCCTTCTTCAATCCCGGCGGCACATTCGACCGTGACCTCGCCGAATACGCGATGACGCTCATCGGCACGGTGATCTACGTGCCGCCGCGTGACGATGAGGCGGGCAAGTTCGTACCTTTCGCGGGCGATGCTTCTTCAACGCTTGTGACGGCGTTGCTCGACGGTACGCAGGGCCAGACGGTGCGAGTGTTCCAATGCGATGAACCCGACCAGTGCCTCAATCCCACCTTCCAGCAGATGAACCTCTCGAGCGCGCAGGCCATACGTCCGCGCGTTGCCCGCATGATTGGCAGCATGGTCGAGGCCATCCGAAGCGACACTGCGATCGGTGACGAGGAGAAGGAACTGCTGCAGGTTGCCTCGGTGCCGCTCTACAAGATCCTGACCGTTCAGGCGGCCTACGGGCGCGGCATGCCGACTGATGATCGCGACACGCTGGCCGAGATCGCCAGTATCGATCTGCTCTATGCCATTCTTGAACGCATCACCGGCGAGGCCGGACGCTCGATGGCGAGCTTCATCGCAGCCGATGAAGCCAAGCTCGCAATCTGGCGCGCGCAGGTCGCCGAAGTCCGGACCAGCCTCGCCCAGCGCCAGGCGACCGGACAGGCGCGGGTCTCGGCGATCATGCAGATCATCGAGAAGACGGCGATGATCGAGAACATGCTTGCAGCTTCGATGTCGCCGTCAATGGCAGCGGCCCTCGACTGGTCACGCGGGATGCAGTCCCGCTCGATCATCCCATAAGGAAGAGCGAGGATGGTCGAGATCTTCACGGTCGGCGGCGGCGAGTACATCGTCAACGTTCTGAATGCGGTTGCCGCATGGACCGGGGCCGGCGGCTACAAAAGTCTCATCCAGGTTGCGCTGGTGATGGGCATGGCGCTTGGCGTGATCGTGGTGGCGTTCAACCAGGACTGGCGCGCGTGGCTCAACTGGTTTCTCGGCGCGACGCTAATCTACATGTGCCTGATGGTGCCGAGGATGGACGTTCAGGTGACCGACCGCGTCAATCCCAGCCTTGCACCGGCAACGGTTGACAATGTTCCGCTCGGGCTTGCCCTGATGGCGAGCTTCACCAGCCAGGCCGGCGACTACCTGACACGCTCGGCCGAACTCGTGTTTGGCCTGCCCGACGATCTCAACTACTCGAAGAACGGCATGATCTACGGCGCACGCCTGCTCGAGGCGACGAAATCGCTGCGCATTGCCGATCCCGAGTTCGCCACCAATTTCGACGAGCATGTCCGTCAATGCGTGTTCTATGATCTGCTGCTGGGTCGCTACTCGATGAAGGAGCTTTCCGAGAGCGACGACATCTGGGCGAGCATCGCGCCGGGTAGCGCGGCAAGAGCGCAGAAATTCCTGACGCGGCAAGCCGACGACAGCGTAACGGCTTCGATCATCACCTGTCGCGAAGCTTACACCGCGCTCTCGGGCCAATGGACGGGCATGATCGACGAGATGACGCTGGTTGCAGGACGCCAGCTATATCCGCGCCAGACCGAAGCGCTCGCCAGAGCCAAATTGCTGGCAGACCTGCCAGTTGCCTATCAATATCTCACCGGTATCTCGCGAAGCGCGAGCGACATCTTCCGCCAGGTGCTCACCATCAATGCCATGAACCAGGCGATGCACGGGTTTGCAGGCGCGAGCGGCACGAGCAGTGTCGATGTCTTCGCGCAGACGCGCGCCGATATCCAGACCGAGCGGACCTATTCCTCGATTGCGCACAACGCGATGAAATGGGTCCCTATTCTCAATGTCGTGCTGACCGTGGTGTTCTACGCCCTCTTCCCTGTGCTCTTTCCGCTGTTCCTGATGCCGAAGACCGGTCCGATTGCGCTCAGGGGCTACGTCACCGGGTTTTTCTACCTCGCCGCGTGGGGGCCGCTGTTCGTGATCCTGCACATGATCCTGATGTTCAAGGGTGCGGGCGATGTCGCGGCTGCCGGAGGCAGCACAGGCCTCAGTCTAGCGACCTTTGCCGGCATGAGCGACGTCAACAGCGATATCGGTATCCTCGCCGGCTATCTCGTCGCCTCGATCCCCTTTCTAGCAGGCGGAGTGGCGCGCGGCGCAATGGCGATCTCGGGACAGGCGACCAGCTACCTCAATCCAAGCCAGAACGCGGCCGAGGAGGCTGCGCGCGAAGCCAGCACCGGCAATGTCTCGCTTGGCAATTCGAACATCGACAATTCGACCGTCTTCTCGCGGCAGTTCGCCCAAGGCAACCTTGCACCCAATATCGCCTACGGCGCAGCGCAGACGCGTGGTTTCAGCGACAGCGGCACCCAGACCACCAGCTTCCCCGATGGTGAGTTCGCTGCGGTCCCCAATTCCAGTTACCCGTTCACCCCGACGCTAGGGCAGGATTTCACCGGGCGTCTCGGAACAATGGCGAGCCAGAGCCGCACGCAAAGCGAGACATACGCCAATCTCGCCCAGCAATCGACGAGCTCGGCGCTCACCCGGTTCAGCGAAATCCGCAACGCCTACAGCCAGGGCCGCAGTTCCGAGACTGTCAGCGGGGTCGGGACGAACGACAGCGTTGGCACGGCATTCAGCGAAGTCGACAACGCTTCGAGAGCTCTACAGCAACAGTTTGGCCTGTCCCGGCGGGCTTCCGACGACATCTCGATTTCCTGGTTCCTAAACGGAGAGGCAGGAGCCGGAGCAAAGGTGGAAGGGGGATTATTGAATGCTCAGGCGGGCGTCCGCGGTGGCCGCAATCAATCTTGGACGGACAGCGATATCGGAATTGCCTCGGAAGATCGCAGCCGGATTACGGGTTCGCTGCGCCAGCTTTCTGACAGTCGCAATTGGTCGAATACGCGCGAAGGCTTCCTGCGCGAGACGAGCTCGAGTTCGATGTCGCAGGTCTCAACCAGTTCGTCCGGGCTCAGCCGATCACTGACCGAGGCCGAGAGCTACACGCGCGAAGCGCGCCGCGCTGAAGAGATGGCCAGCCGACTCGAAACCCAGGCGGGCTGGTACGAGGCCAACAGCGCTGCGGGCACGCTCAACCTAAGCCAAGCCTATCGCGATTGGGGCATGGCCGAGATCGAAGCCAACCGCGACTATTATGGCCCAATGCGCTTTGATGACATCGAGTTCCAGATGAGCTCACGCGGCCAGCAGCTGCAGTC
>JBBSNW010000100.1:0-11938 GCA_038260405.1 Rhodobacterales bacterium
CAGCAAGGGCATCGGCCTGCGCTGCGCCGAAATCCTCGCCGCCGAGGGTGCCGCCGTGTCGATCTGCGCGCGCACCGGCGCCGATGTGGATGCGGCGGTCGGCAAGCTCACCGCGGAGGGCGGAAAGGTGCATGGCATGGCAGTCGACGTGTCGGACAAAAGGCGAATTGCTGCACTTGGCGGGGGCATTGCCGCGGGGGCCGGTCAATTCGACCGTCTCGTGCGCTATTGCGCTGCGGGGCTGGCCGTGAGCGAGCAATATTTCCCTGCGTCACCTCGGTCTTCCCGTCACTGAACGACAGAAATCGGACACATCTTCCCGCGGACCTCATCGATCGAGCAAGGCTCCACCCTTTCAGCGCGGGGCGACCAGACAGGTTTCGACGGCATGGAGCAGGTCACTCCGCGAGACCGGCTTCATCAGGCGGATATCCTCGGGCAGCAGGCCATTGCCGTGGATCGTCTCCTCGGGGGCGTAGCCCGACAGGAACACGAAGGGTGTCGCCGGTCGCAGCAGCCGACATTCCTTTGCCAGATCGGGCCCCTGCAGGCGCCCGGGCATCACGATATCCGTCAGGACCAGATCGAAGCCGAGATCGGCCTCGAAGAGGCGATAAGCAATATCGCCGGTCTTGGCCGTTGTGACATCGTAGCCCGCGGCGGCAAGCGTCTTCTGCAGGACGGCCATGACTTCGGGCTTGTCCTCGGCGAGCAGGATGCGCGGGCGCACCTCTTTCGCGTTCCGGGTCGCCCGTGCCGGACCACTTCCCTCCTGCAGGTCGAGACGTTGCTGCGAGAGGGCGGGAAAATAGAGCTTGAAGCTCGTCCCCTTGCCGAGCTCCGAATGGACCCGGATGGTGCCGCCCGACTGCCTGACGAATCCCTCGACCATCGACAGGCCCAGCCCTGTGCCCTTGCCCACGGATTTCGTCGTGAAGAACGGATCGTAGATCTGCTCGATGACTTCGGGCGGGATTCCGAAACCCACATCGGTGACCGCGACGGTCACGTACCGGCCCGGCGGGATGGTTTCACCGCGGCTCTCGTGGCAGAACTCGTCGACGCGCAGGTTCGCCGTCTGGATCGTCAGCTTGCCCCCGCCCTCCATCGCGTCGCGGGCGTTCACGATCAGGTTGACGAGCGCATTCTGCAGCGAATTCTTGTCGACCCTCACCGGCCAGATCCCGCCCTGCAGCACCATTTCGATCTCGACATTCGACTGGATCGTGCGCCGCATCCAGCGCTCGGTCTCCCCGACCGTCTGGTTCAGGTCCAGCACGATCGGATCGAGCCGAGCTTTACGAGCATAGGCCAGCATGCTGTTGGTCAGATCGGCGCCATGCTTCACGGCCTGGATGGCAGCGTCGATGAGCGAACCGGTATCCTCGACATCGAAATTCTGTGTTTCGATCTCGGCCTGAAGCAGTTCGAGATTTCCCATGATGACGGCGAGCAGGTTGTTGAAGTCATGCGCCACGCCGCCCGTCAACTGACCGATGGCTTCCATCTTCTGGGCCTGCTGCAGCTGTTTCTGGCGGGCCCGCTCCTCGGTGATATCCTCGATCATGGAGATCACACCATTGCCGCTTGTCGGAAGCTCCGTCGCAATAACGGTGCGGCCGCTCGACTGTTCATGTAGCCAACGCTGCGGTTCGACGCGCGCGGAACGGATGCGTTCCTGGACGTAGTCTTCGGGATTGTCGAAACCGAACTGCCCCGCCATGTAGGCGGCGGAGTTCCGGACGATCGTCTCGAACGGGACACCCGGATTCAGCAGATGCCCGCTCACCGGAAGCATGTCCTTGTAGAGCGTGTTGTTCATCACCAGCTTGAATTCATGATCGTAATAGGCGACGCCGACCGGCAGCGCCTCGCTCCCCTCGATCAGGATCTCCCGCAGGCGACGCAGCGCGCGTTCGCTGTGCTTCCGCTCGGAAATATCGATATGCGTGCCGACGATTCGCGCAACTTTGTCGTCGTGCACGATCAGGAAGGCCCGTGACAGGATATCGACCCAGTGGTTGTTCTTGTGGCGGATGCGGAACTCGACTTCGGGCGCCTTGGTATCGCCGGGGACGGGACGGATCACTGCCGTTTCGACCAGCTCCCGGTCGTCCGGGTGAACCCGCGACAGGATGGTGTCGAGATCGGGAGGCGGCTCGTCAGCACCGTAGCCCAGCATGTCGAGCCAGCGCGGCGAGAAGTAGATCTCGCCGGTCTCGACATTGTGGTCCCACAAGCCGTCATTCGCGCCGCGCATCGCAAGAGAGAAGCGTTCTTCACTGAGCTTCAGACTTGCATTGCGCTCCGCCACGCGCTGCTCCAGCGTGGCATTCAGGTCCGACAACTGGCGGCGCAGCTGGACCAGATCCGAAATGTCATGCTCGCTGAGGACCGTGACGGTTTCGCCCGTGGCCGGATCGCGGCCCCTATGCGCCGTGACGCGATGCGTCTTGATCATGTCTTTTGCGCGGACTTCGATTTCAGCTTCGAAGACGTCGGATTGCTTCAGGGCGTCGAACAATGCGCTCATCGTGTCACTCTCGCCGAGCCTGTGCACGAGGTCGCGCCCGTCTTCACGCCCGGCACCGTAGCAGTCGAATGAGGCCGCATTTTGCGCCAGCAAAACCCCGGAGAGGGAGAACATGCTCATGATGACGCCGGAATATCGCACGGTCTCCTCGATCCGCGCGGAATGGATATCGGGGCCGACCTCGCTCTTGCTCGTGACCTCCACAAGGATCGCCCGCCGCCCCTGTTCAATCCTGACCGGTTGAAACCGCACAGTGACGGAGACGGGCTTTTCGGCGGGATAAAGCGTCCAGGTTTCCTGCAGGCGGCGCGGAATCTCGGGGTCGACATACATCTGATGCAGCCGCTGACGCACCGTCGCGCTGTCGGATGAGAAATCACGGTTCCTGAGCTCTTCGAGGCTGCCGGTCTTCCAGAAATTCTGGGCGGCAGCGTTGCCCCACCATATGGCATGCCGGTCGAGATCGAAGATCCAGACGGGCGCGGCGAGGTTTTCCATGACGGAAAGAAAAGAGATATCGGGGATAATCAGGACCGGCATCAAGGTTTTCGCATTCTGAAATGGATGGACGAAACGCTCAGAAGCACCAGGCAACTCTCAAAGTTGGCCGCGATCGGGCAAAGCCGGACCGAGGTCAACTGGTTCAATTGATAGAGACCAACTCGTTTTGAAAGCAACACAATTATTGGCATTCCGGCGCCCTGATTGCGTCCGTTCATGCCTCGCTCTTGCCCGTCCCGCTGACCGAGGACAGGTCGGTATCAGGGCCGACTGGATTGCGGAACCATCCCGATGGCGAGACGTTGGCTTAGCGATCTTCATGCATTCAGGAGCGATCACGTGGACGACACCAATTCCCCGGACGATCATCCCGCCACAACGCAAGACCCCGACACACCCTATGACAAGAGCCCGGCCGGGGGTTGGGGGTCGCTGAAAGGGGTCGCCCGGATCGCAGGGGAGTCGCACACCTCGGCGGTTGCCGCAAAAATCCTCTCGACACTGAACAAGCCCGGCGGTGTCATGTGTTCGTCCTGCGCCTGGGCGAAACCCGCAAAACCCGCCAAATTCGAATTCTGCGAAAATGGTGCCAAGGCCACGATGTGGGAGCTTGACCGCAATCGCGCTGGTGCAGAGTTCTTCGCCAAGCATCCTGTCGGCGACTTGAAGGGCTGGCACGACCACGATCTCGAGAAATCCGGGCGTCTGAGCGAACCTCTGCGCTATGATCCCGATCAGGACCGCTATCTTCCGGTAAGCTGGGAGGATGCCTTTGCCGAGATCGGCAAGGAGCTGCAAGGCATGGCACCTGAAAAGGCAGTCTTCTACGCCTCCGGCCATGCCGGGCTCGAGGCATCTTACCTCTATGCCCTCTTCGCCCGCGCCATGGGGCATCAGAACCTGCCGCAAAGCTCGAACATGTGTCACGAGACGACCAGCGTGAACCTGCAGACATTCATCGGCACGCCGGTCGGCACCTGCACGCTCGAGGATTTCGACCATTGCGACACGATCTTCTTCTTCGGACAGAATACCGGATCGAACAGCCCACGTTTCCTGCATGTACTCGAAGCGGCCGTCGAGCGGGGTTGCCGTATCGTGACCTTCAATCCGGTCCGCGAGCGCGGCCTTATCGAATTCGCCAACCCGCAGAGCGCAAGGCAGATGACGTTCGGCAAACCGACGCAGATTTCCGAGAAATACTTTCAGGTGCGCCCCGGCGGGGACATCGCGGTGATGGCGGGCCTCATGAAATGCGTGCTCGAAGCCGAAGACAAAGCACCTGGCACCGTGCTCGATACGGAGTTCATCGCGCAGGAAACCACCGGTTTCGACGAGACGGTCGATCTCGTGCGCGACGCGACCTGGGCCGAGATCGAGACGCATTCGGGCCTCACCGAGGCGATGATCTGCGAGGCGGCGGAGATCTACCTCTCTTCGGAAAACGCCATCGGGATCTACGGCATGGGGCTCACGCAGCATGTCAACGGCTGGCTCAATCTGGGGATGCTGTGCAACCTGCTGCTGATGCGCGGTAATATCGGCAGGTTCGGCTGCGGCATCTCTCCGGTGCGCGGCCATTCCAACGTTCAGGGCCAGCGCACCGTCGGGGTGGGCGAAAAATCTTCGCATATGCCCGCCGACAAACTGAAGGAGCTGTTCGGCATCGACGCGCCCACGCAGGAAGGGCTGAACGCCGTGCATGCCTGCGAGGGCATACTCGACGGTCGGGTCGAAGCGATGATCTCGCTCGGCGGCAACCTCGTGCGCGCCCTGCCCGACAGCGCACGGATGGAAGCCGCCTGGCCCCGGCTGCGCCTCACCGTGCATGTCGCGACAAAGCTCAACCGCTCGCATCTCGCCCCCGGGCAGGTCTCCTACATCCTGCCCTGCCTCGGGCGCACGGACCGCGACATTCAGGCCACGGGTCCGCAGGCCGTGTCGATGGAAGATTCGTTCTCGCATATCTACGGATCGCTCGGCGGCGCCGACGCGCCCTCCGATGATGTCCGCTCCGAGCTTGCCATCGTGGCCGGGATGGCCAAGGCGACGCTGCCCGCGAGCGACCGTCTCGACTGGGACGGCTGGATCGACAATTACGACCTTGTCCGCGATCTGATCTCGCAGACGTTCCCGGACGATTTTGCCGATTTCAACGAGCGCCTCATGACGCCGGGCGGCTTCTATCGCGGCAATCCTGCGCGCGAGCGCAACTGGAAGACCGAAAGCGGCAAGGCACAGTTCACGCCTCCAACAACCCTCTCGGCATTGGGGGAACCCCCGACAGGCGCGGCCGTGCTGACACTAATCACGCTGCGCTCGAACGATCAGTTCAACACCACGATCTACGGATTTTCCGACCGGCTGCGCGGTCTCAAGGGCAGCCGCGAGGTGGTGCTGATGAACCGGGCCGAGATGGCGCGGCTCAACCTCAGCGAGGGCCAGAAGGTCAGCATCGTCACGGCCATAGACGAGGACGTGGTGCGCAGCGTCAGCGATTTCGCGGTCACGGCCTATGATCTGCCCGATGGCTGCGTCGCCGGGTATTATCCCGAGCTCAATCCGCTGGTGCCGCTGAGCTATCACGAAAAGAATTCGCAGACGCCCGCCTACAAGGGCACGCCGGTGAGGATCGTGGCATGAGCCTCTACCAGCCGCTGCACGGTGATACGCCAGCCTTTCCACCGCTCATAGAGGAGGCCCCCGTCGCGCTGACCTGCGACGGCACGACCTTTGCGGTGATGATGGCGACGCCCGAAGATCTCGAGGATTTCGCCCTTGGCTTTGCCCTGACTGAGCGCATCCTGCATGCGCCCGAAGAACTGCGCGAGCTGGAAATCCTGTGCCACGACGACGGGTACGAGGCCCGCATGTGGCTCGAACCCGAAGCTTCGCTCCGCGTTATGACGCGGCAGCGCTCGATGATCGGCCCTGTCGGCTGCGGGCTCTGCGGCATCGACAGCCTCGCCAAGGTCGCGCGGGACCTGCCCACCCTGTCGCACGGCCCGATTTTCGATGCGGACGAGCTGCGTGCCGCACCCGATGCGCTGCGCGCCTATCAGCCCAAACACGACCGCACCCGCGCCTCTCACGCCGCGGCCTTCCTTTTGCCCGGGAAGGGGATCCAATTCGCGCGCGAGGATGTGGGCCGCCACAATGCGCTCGACAAGCTCGCGGGCGCGCTCTCGCGCTCGGGCATCGACCCGCGAGAGGGTGCAGTCGTGATTTCCTCGCGCGTTTCGGTCGAGATGGTACAAAAGACCGTGGCGATGGGCGTTCCAGCCCTCGTGGCCCCGTCGGCCGCCACGGATTACGCGGCACGTATCGCTTTGGCCTCCGGCCTCACGCTGATTGCGAGGGGGCACGCGCGCCATCTCGTCTGTCTCAGCGGAGCGGAGCGTCTCGCCTTCTGATCGGCTCTGTTGCGACGAGGCCCTGGCACACTCAATCTGGAGCGATTCCATGACCGATCCCGACCGCAAGGCCGCCAACGACACTTCGAAGGGACGCGACATGAACGGCACCTTCACGCGGTTCATGCTTGCCTCGATCTTCATCCTGCTCCTCGGCTGGGCGTTGCACGCGATGACGGCCGTCATCGTTCCGCTCGTCTTTGCGCTGATGACGGCCCTGATCGTCGCTCCGCTCGACCGTGGCATTGCAGACCGCCTGCCGCCGCAGCTTGAATGGCTGGGGCGCATCGCGGTGATGCTGACATTGTGTCTGGTCTTCGCACTCTTTGTCCTTGGGCTCGTTTTCTGCGCGGAGCAGCTGGCCTCAGCCATGCCCACGCTCAGCGAGGCAATCAATGATCTCAAGGGGACCAATTTCTCTGGCATGATGCCGAACGAGGCGATCCCGTCGTCATCCGGAGGACAGACCGCCCAGCAGGGCGAAGGCTGGCTTGCGGACGCTTTTGCCAGTGGCGGCACCGCGATGGGGAGCTGGATGGTAGACGTGGCGAGCTCGATCGGCGGTCAGATCGCCGGCGCCACCGGAGCGCTTCTCTCGGCCACGATCCTTGTGATCTTCCTCGTGCTCCTCGCCTTGTCCGAATCCGCCACCTGGCAGGCCAAGATCGACCGGCTGGCGGTCAAGGGCACCAAGGCGTCCTGGACCAGTTCCATATCCGCGACTGCCTCCATGCTCCGTCGCTGGCTGCTTGTACGCACCGGCATCGGCGTGCTGTCCGCACTGCTCTACACGGCGGTGCTGTGGCTTTTCAATGTCGAGCTGCTGGCCGTCTGGGCGCTGCTGACGTTCCTCCTGAACTTCATCCCAAATATCGGCGCCGTGATCTCCGGCACCCTTCCGGCCGTCTATGCCCTCGCCACCCGGGATTTAGGCACGGCGGCCCTCATCGCGGCCAGCCTGTTCGCCATAGAGCAGATCTTCGGCAACTGGCTGGATCCGCGCATTCAGGGCCGTCAGATCGCGATCTCGCCTGTCGTGATCTTCGTCGCACTGCTGGTCTGGGGTTGGATCTGGGGCATACCCGGAGCGTTCCTCGCCACACCGATCACGATCTGCATGATGGTCGTGTCGGCCCATATCCAGCATCTGCGCCCCTTCGCGCTTCTGCTGAGCGACGAGTCTGACATGAAGAAGCTCGACGAGAAGCTGCGGATCTGACCTTGCCAGTCGGAGCTGCGCGACGAAAAAGATCACCCATGAATTAAAAAACGCAGACCGGACGGGGCCTGCGTTTTTTTGTCTTGCCGCTGGGATGGAGTATTTTAGCAAAACTTCCAGATGAGCCTGACCATACCGAAAATCAGCAAGACTGACAGGATCGTCCGATCGATATAGATCAGGCAGCTCTCCGGACGGCAATGCACCCGCTTCGATCAGTCCTCGAGGCTGTCTTCCCTCTTCTCGTCGATCAGACCGGCCTCTTCGGATTTGCGTTCGAGGAAGCGTGCGCCGTAGCCTTCGATTTCTGAATCGTCGATGACCTCCTTCGCACGGGTGAAGACTTCGTCCTCTTCCTCATCGATGTGATGTTCGTAATCGTGCTTGAGCTTACCGAACGTCTCCGACCAGTCATCGGATTTGATGTCCATCTCGTTCAGCTCTTCCATCAGGTCATCGAGTTCCTGGTGCTCATGCACCGAATGACGGGCCGTGTCCTGACCCCAAGTCTCGGAAATGAGCTTGGAATAGAAGGTCTCTTCCTCGGCGGCGGCATGCGCCTTTACGTCATGATAGAAACTGTCCCAGGCCTTCTTGCGCACACTTTGGTCGTTCGAACTGTCCGCGATCGTTTCCAGAAGTTCGCGGTGTTCGTCGTGGTCTTTCTTGATGGCCTCGTAGATCGTCTGCATCAGTGCCTCCGCTGCGTGTTTGAAATCATGATTGCAACGTACGGCACAGAATGAAGGTTCCGCGGACATAACAAATGCCCGAGGATTGTCTTGCGTCGGTTTACGGAAGGAACCGGGAGTCAGCGTCAGGGAACGATCACCCCGCGCCCGGTGAACTTTCGGTCCTTGAAATCGGCCAGTGCGACGTTGATGTCCGACAGCTTGTAGTCGGTGTAGTGCATCTTGACCTTGCCGTCAGCATGAAGCTCCATCAGCTCGACAAGTTCGGTATAGTTCCCGACAAGGCTGCCGCCGATGTTCATCTCGTTGACCACGAGATCCACCGTCGGCACCTCGATCTTGCCGCCATAGCCGATCATCAGCAGCTGACCGCCCTGACGCAGCATCTTCCAGCAGGTGTTCTCGACCCCGAGTTCGCCGACGAAATCCATCACGACCTGCGCCCCGCCGCCGGTGATCTGCTTGATCTCCTCGACCACGTCTGGCCCGCCATCCAGGACAAAATCCGCCCCGAGTTCCTTGCAGAGCGCGCGTGCAGCGGGTTCGCGGTCCACCGCGATGATCCGGCAGCCCGAGATTTCGTGCAGGCATTGCAGCGCGATATGCCCCAGGCCGCCGACACCCACGATCACGCAATAGGCGCCGGGCCGCAGCATCTTCGCAGCCTTCTTGGCAGCACGATAGGCCGTGATCCCGGCATCCGCCATGGGGGCCACTTCCAGCGGCGTGACATTGGGGTTCAGCTTGATCAGCGAGCGCTCGGAGGTCAGGAAATAATCGGCGAACCCGCCATCGAGACCCAGTCCCGGAAACAGGCTGTTCTCGCAGTGCATGTCCTCGCCATAGCGGCAGTTGAGGCAGATGCCGCAGGTGCGGTGCGGGTGGCAGATCACCGTATCGCCGGGTTTGACGGAACGAACGTTGGAGCCGACATCCTCGACCCAGCCCGCGTTTTCGTGCCCGAGGATATAGGGCAGCAGGTTGCGCCCCTCGTCCATGATGTCCTTCCAGACGCCCTCGATGATATGAAGGTCGGTGCGGCAGAGCCCCGCCGCGCCAACCTTCACGATCACGTCGTTGGGCCCCATGATCGTCGGTTCCTTCACCTCCTCGACCTTGAGCTGAACATTCATCGCGGGGTCGTATTCGTAAAGTCTTGCAGCTTGCATGTGAGTCACCCTTGAAAAAGCGATTGCGATGGGAACGCGTTATTTCCGTCCGAGATTTTCCGCGCCGCCGCCGAGGGCCCGCGCGGCTGTCGGATCCTCGTCCTCGGCCAGATCGGCGATCAGCGTCTCGGTGGTCAGGATCAGCGTCGCGACCGATCCCGCATTCATCAGCGCCGCGCAGGTGACGCGGACAGGGTCGATGACACCGGCCTTGATCAGATCTTCGTAGATGCCGGTGCGGGCATTGTAGCCCTCATCGCCGCTCATCTTGCCAACGCGGCCGACGACCTCGTTCGGCTCGGCCCCGGCATTGAAGGCGATTCGCGCCAGCGGCAGGGACAGGACCGAGCGCACCAGCTCCACGCCCTTGCGCACATCGCCCGAGACACCGGCCGCCACGTCGTCGAGCTGTTCGGCCACCCGCAGCAAAGCGACGCCCCCACCGGTCAGGACCCCCTCCTCTGCCGCGGCCCGCACGGCGTTGAGTGAATCCTCGATCAGCTGGATGGTGCGTTTCTGCTCGACCGGGGTCACGCCCCCGGCGAGGATGATGGCCGTGCCACCGCAGAGCTTGGCGAGCCGTTCCTGCAGCTTGTCCTTGTCGATGTTCGGCGGCGCGATGTCGTAGAGACGCTGAACCTGCGCCTTGCGGGCCGCGATCTGTGCCTCGGAACCATGTCCGCGCACCACGATGCATTCGCCGCTCGTGGCCTCGATCCTGTCGGCGCTGCCGAGATCGTCGCGTGTTATGTCCTGCAGGCGGTCACCGAGATCGCGGGCCAGAACCTTGCCGCCCGTGATGATCGCCAGATCCTCCATCATCGACCGGCGCCAGTGGCCGAATTCCGGCGGATGCACCACCAGGTACTTGCCGGGACCCTCCTTGCCCAGCAGCGTGATCAGCACCTCGGGCGAGGTCTCCTCGGCGATGATGACCAGCGGGCGGTTGTCCTCGGCGGCAATGGCCTTGGCGTTCTCGAGCTGTTCGGGGAGCGTGAGCTTGATGTCGGTGAGCACGATATAGGGATTCTCGACGACGGCCTTCATCGCCTCGAGATCGGTCACCATGTGATGCGAAATGTATCCGCGCTCGAAGGACATGCCGTCCAGAACGCTGAGCGTTGTTTCGATCGTGGTACCGTAATCGGTGGAGATGATCCCCTTGGAGCCAACACGTGCAAAGGCTTCGGCGACGAGACCGCCCAGTTCGGGCCCCGAGGCGGAGATGTTCGCGACAGCCGAGAGCACCGCATGGTCGGTGACGGGCTTGGACGCCGCGCGCAGGTTCTTCGTCGTCTCCTCTACGGCGAGCGAGATGCCGCGGCAGAGTTCGACCGCGCGCGCGCCCTTTTCGATCATCGTGACGCCGGACTGGATCATGCCGTTCGCGAGCACGATGGAGGTCGTGGTGCCGTCCCCGGCCACATCGTTAGTCTGCATCGACACTTCACGCAGCACCTGCGCACCCATATTCTCGAACCGGTCATGCAGCGCGATTTCCGAGGCGATGGAAACGCCGTCGCGGCTTATCAGCGGGGTGCCGATGGGCCGGTCGATCATCGCGTTCATGCCGAGCGGGCCAAGGGTCGATTCAACCGCCGCGCTGAGCTTGTAGACACCATGGGCCAGCGCGCGCCGCGCCTCGTTTCCGTGGATCATGAGTTTTGCCATGTCTTCCTCCTTCGGCCGGGGCCGGTATTTCATGTCTTTTGATGTGAACGTCAGATCAGCGTTCGGATGCGGGGCTGACGGGGTGGGTCGCGGCAGTTCCCTGCCGGATGAAGTCGATCAGGGTCGGCGTGTCACCAGACAGATCGGCCTCCTTGTAGCGGCTGCGTTTGAGTCCACGGCAGAGCGAGCCGGAGAATTCCATGTTGATGCGCACGGAACGCAGCAGGCCCATATGCTCCTTGAACCCTTCCACGGTGACAGGGCTACCTTCGCAGGTGACGAAGGCCGGATCACCCGGTGCGACCGCGAGGTTGCGGCTTTTCAGCAGGTCGAGATACCGGCGGGTCTGCCGGAGGGCCTCACCATCCTCGAAGGTGATTTTTTCCAGCGTTCCGAGCGTGGTCGCGAGCACTTCGGCAACCGTCTGCCCGCCGGCGATCAGGGCCTTGATCGCGACCTCCTGGCGGCGCTGGAATGCCTTGCGCTCGAACTTCTCGCGCAAGGCCTCCAGATCCTCGCCCCCGCGCAAGTCCGCGAAGGCATCGGCAAAGGATCCGCCTGCATTCACGGCGGCGTTCATTTCCTCCGCCGCCATGTGGTCCTCGAGCCAGACCATGGTGCGCCCGACCCAGGGCAGCGTGTCGACTTCGCGCTTGATGCCCTGCGCCATGAGAAAGGCGAAGTTCGGCGAACACCAGTAGGTCGGCAGGCGGAAGCTGACCACCACATCAGACGGGCCG
>JBBSNW010000101.1:0-11881 GCA_038260405.1 Rhodobacterales bacterium
GCGGGCCGTCCGGATCGGGCAAGTCAACGCTGATCCGCACCATCAACCAGCTCGAGGCGATCGAGTCTGGCACGATCACCGTGGACGATATCGAGCTGACGGCGGGCGGGGATAACGTGACCAAGGTCCGTCAGGATGTCGGCATGGTGTTCCAGTCGTTCAACCTGTTTCCGCACATGACCGTTCTGGAAAACTGCGTCCTGGCCCCGATGAAAAGCCGCAAGGTTTCGCGTGCCGAGGCCGAGGCTACGGCGCGTCAGTATCTGGAGCGCGTGAAGATCCCGGAACAGGCCGACAAATACCCCGCACAGCTCTCGGGTGGCCAGCAGCAGCGCGTCGCGATCGCGCGTGCGCTCTGCATGAAGCCGCGCATCATGCTGTTTGACGAGCCCACATCGGCACTCGATCCGGAAATGGTCAAGGAAGTGCTGGACACGATGATCGACCTTGCCCGCGAAGGCATGACCATGCTCTGCGTGACGCACGAGATGGAGTTCGCTCGCGCCGTGGCAGACCGGGTGATCTTCATGGACAAGGGAGTGATCGTCGAGGAAAATGCGCCCGAAGCCTTCTTCAACAACCCAGAGAACGAGCGTCTGCAGAACTTTCTGGGTCAGATCGCATGACACGTCCACGTGTTCTTGCACTTGCGGACCTCAAGCCTGCTGAAATGATTGACCGGCTTGCGGCCGAGTATGAGGTTCTACGCGATATCGATGCGGCTGCCGATGTTGAGGTCGTTCTGACGGCTGGGAATATCGGTCTCTCTGGCGCACAGATGGCGCAACTGCCCGCCTTGAAACTCGTCGCGGTCAATGGCGTCGGCGTCGACGCCGTCGATCTGACCGAGGCCAAAAGGCGCGGCATTGCGGTGACGACCACACCCGACGTGCTGTCACTGGCCGTGGCCGAGATGGCGTTGGGTCTGGCGCTGGCCTGTTCCCGGCGCATCGCCGAGGGTGACCGTTTCGTACGTGCAGGCCGCTGGGCGGCGAGTGGCAAGCTGGGCCTCGGCACGTCGATGCTGGAAAAGCGCGCCGGTATCCTGGGGTATGGCCGGATCGGCCGTCGTTTGGCGGACCTGTTGCGCGGTATGGGGATGGAAGTGCTCTATACCGCCAGAACCGAAAAGCCGGATTCTCCTGACGCCTACCGCGCCGATGCACTGGCCCTGGCGCGGGATTGCGATCTGCTCTTCGTCACCGCAGCGGGCGGGCCAGAGACCATCAATCTTGTCGATGCCGATGTACTGAAAACTCTTGGTGCGGACGGAATTGTCGTCAACGTCGCCCGCGGCTCGGTGATCGATGCGACTGGACTGGCCGAGGCTCTGACATCGGGAACGATAGCTGCAGCCGGGCTCGACGTGTTTGACGACGAACCCGATGTCCCGGAATGCCTGCTCGATGCACCAAATTGCGTGCTGACACCGCATATCGCCTCGGCAACCACCGAAGCACGGCGCGCAATGGCAGAACTGGTGCTTGAGAACATCGCCGCGCACTTTGCCGGGCGACTCTTGCCGACACCCTACGAGGTCTGAAATGCGCTATCTTTCCATTGGAGAGCCGCTGGTCGAATTCTCTTCCCGGCCCGATGCACCTTCGACATTCGACAGGCGGGCCGGTGGCGACACGCTGAACACCGCGATCTATCTGGCCCGACTGGCCGGAGCGGGACAGGTTGGGTATCTCTCCTGTCTCGGCGATGACACCCACAGTCGATGGCTGCGAAATACCATCGCTGCCGAGGGCGTCGATGTTTCGCTGCTGGCGGAGCGCGAGGGCGCACGACCCGGCCTGAGCTTCATTTCCACCGATATAACTGGCGAGCGCAGCTTCACCTATTGGCGCGAGCAGGCGCCCTTTCGTCGGCATTTCGATGACGGTTCCCGCATCAACGATCTGCAATGTGCTGACAGGCTGTTCCTGTCGGGTGTCGCCCTTGCGGTTCTGAACCCGGAGGGTCGCGAGAAATTGCTGCAGGCGCTGGAGCAGAGGTGCAAGCAGGGCGCTCAGGTGATCTTCGATACGAATTACCGTCCTGCGCTCTGGCCCGATGTCGCCACTGCACGCGCCGTGATCGCGCGCGCGATTGGTATCGCCACGCTGCTGCTGCCTTCGCTGGACGATCTTTCGGCTTGTTTCGATGCCACCGATCCGGATGAGGCAATGCGGCTTCTGATCACGATGAGCGATGCCGAGATGGTTCTGACGACAGGGGGCGGCTCAATTCTGCACCGGGCCAGTCGCGCCGCCCATACCGAGAGCCACCGATTGCCTCCCGCCGTCGCCGCTTTGGACACGACCGGAGCAGGGGACAGCTTCAACGCCGCCTGGCTCGTTGCGCGCGATCAGGGGCTGTCAGCTGCGGACAGCATCGCGGCCGCCGCCCGGCTGGCCGCCGAAGTTGTCCGTCATCCGGGCGCGATCATTCCGAAGGGATCGATGCCGGACCTTTTCGTCCAGGAAGTCATGCAATGAGCGTCGCGCAATTCGACCCGTGCGCAGCTGCGCAGAGCCTGCTGGCTGCGTGGAATGACGGGCCGCGCCCCGAGGGCCTGTCGCCCCCCGTTCCCGACACTTCCACTGCCTATATGGTGCAGGAGGCCGTTCTGCGCGGGCTGGATGATCCCGGCGGCGTCTGGAAACTTGCCCTTCTGGGCGGTAAATCACGTGAGACCGCGGTCCTGCCGCACCGCATCCTGCACCAATCCGGGATGAGGCCGACCCTGCCAGCGGATGCAGCCATCGAGGTCGAAACCGCCCTGGTGCTGGCCGGTGACCCTGCGGAGAGCAGTCCGCTCGAGGCTATTGCCGAAGTACGGCTTGCCTTCGAACTGCTCGCACCACGATTTGCACCGGATGCTCAGGTCCCTCCACTGGAAAAGATGGCGGACGGGTTCAGTTCTGCCGCGATCATTCTCGGCGACCCTCTGCCGGACTGGCGCGCCGGTCTGCCGGACCGGCTCGGGATCGTGCTGTCGTTCGACGGCGTTGTGGTCACCGTGACCGAGACATCTGTCCCACTGAACGAAACGCTCGATTTTCTTGGCTGGCTATCGCACCATGCCCGCGCGCAGGGGCGCCCACTGGAACGCGGCGACGTCATCATCACGGGCGCCCGCATCGGGCCGTTGCCGCTGGGCAGGATACTCAGCGCCAAGGCAACCGCCATGGGCGCAGCTGTCACCTTGAGCTGACCTACAGGTTGCCTCTGGCTCATCGGCGTTATTCAGAATGGCGGCACAGCGATTGAAGAACCGGGCTGCGGAGATCGGATCCAATGCCGCGACACTGATTGAAGCGATCCCGCGCCTGGCCAAACCGCACGTACCCTCGGCCTTGGAGGCGACCTGCGAGCGGGCGCTCACGATCGGGACGCGGTCATATTCGGCCGGTTGTAACCTTACACTTCGTCGCTCCATAGGTGTTCAGTCCCGGCATCTGGTGGATCGGATCTAGGATGAATAACGAATATCAAGTTGGCGCAATTCAATGCCGACCAGAAGCGCGCGCCATGCTATTAAAACGCAGATTGTGTCCTCAATTTTTGATCCGTGTCGTTGAGCAAGCGGCCAAGGAAACAGGCTCGCCGCCATTAGCTGCGACCAACCCCGGCACCGTTCACTCTGGCTTTTCCGCTTCCGTGACTTCGGTTTCGAAAGGAGTAAACCTCTGTCCCAGATCTGCGCATCTGTGATGGCCACACTCGCCGATACCTCCGTTCCAAGTCTTTCACCCTGGCCCTTGTCAGGCGGCGGCCGCAAGTATGGCGCCAGGACTTTTGCCAATGGGCCGACTGCGGCTCCACAAAAGCCGCGTCAGGGCGTCCCGCTGCAACAGGCCGTCCAAGTTCAGCCCTGTCACAGAGCGAACCCGCCGCCGCATGCTCAGAATGCGTTGGGATTGCCCGCGACGATGGTGCCTGAGCCTGCAGCCTCACCGTCCATCATCCAAGTGATTTGGTCATCTTGGATCACGGCGCCCCAGCAGGTGGGGTCGCCCTCGCCATAGGTGAAGCACATCGTGTCGCCCTCGACTGTCCACGTGCCTGAATAGCCCTCGCCCGTGATCGCGCCGTCAGCGGAATAGTATTCAGTGTAGGCGCCGGAGCTGCTCATGTTGCCGGCCACGGTGTTGCCGGAAATCGCTGTGCGAATGTCCTCGCCGGTGGCGGGATCCTGCGCGAATGCAGGAGTGGCCAGAAACACGCTGGCAAGGGCAAGATAACGGATCATGACAGTTCCTTTCGGTTACAGAACTAAGATAGTCGATCCGATCCTCTCGTCCACAGTTGGTCAGCGCTGCAATTGCGGTGTAGCTTTTCGCGAGACTAGAAGGCTATGCAGCCCCAACTCGCCAAGGCGATCGCTACGACTGCCCGACCAAAGGCGAATGGCTTCGCAGAAATCTGCGGGGGTGGCATACTTCAGCAATCCGAATAGCCATCGCCATCCGCCGGATCGATCCGCAGGTGGGTGAGCCGCCCAGGCGTGCCGCAGATCTGGATGAGCCAGGTCTGGCTGTAGCCCTGCCAACCGCTACCGAGCAAGTCCTTGAGGTATCGGTCCACACCGCCCGCGCGCACCAGATCAGGGATCGTGGCGCGCATGTCCCTGTCTCCAAAATACGGATCTGTTTCATCCCCGGAGTGACGCAGACCAAAGCGATGAAAATTTGCGCGATCCTGCTGGACGACTGCACCGACATCCCTTAGCGGGGAACCGCTCGAATTAAAGAAGTCCTCCCTACCGATGGTGGCATAATAGGAGGCAAGATTGGGCGCGGCGAAAGCGGCCTGCGCCATCATCAGGGTAATCGCCGGAAAGGCATATCGAGACATGCTCATACATAAAAACTCCCGAGTTAAATCACACCGAGCTTAGCTCAATCTCGATGTCATTGAAACTTTTTAGAGAGGTTGACGGCCATGGCAAGACGCGGCGAAGAAGGACGGCACCGCCGCGGACACCAAGCACTGGAAAGCCCTTGTTCTGTCATCGGGCGGAAACACCTCGGCGCATCAGATCGAGTAGGGACGTGGCAAGACGCGGATGACCGGAGGTCTTGCGGCGCGCTGCTGCCCTGATGGAAGCTGCGTGATCCTGCTGGAGGCAGAGTCGCGCCTGATCGTTTAATAATGTGGTCGAGACCACGATGATTGTTAAACGATCAGCAGGTCGAAAGACGCAAGCTAACGATAGGCGGATCGGAGACCGTTCAGGACGAGGTGGGGGACGGCAAATGCGTCCGGTCGCCACACATGCACGATGCCTGAGGGACACTAAATTACGAGAGGCCATCCTCGAGACCGAAAACTTCTCATGCACAGGAGGTTTCTCCTCAGGACAGGCTTTCAGAAAGCGCTTCGATCGTCGCGGCGGTCAGGGATTGCGGATCCGACAGAGCGGCCACATAGGGGCAGGGCGCCTCAAGACGCTCCGTGGCCTCGAGGATTCCGAATGTTGCCGACCCGTCGAGGTCTTTCAGCTCAGCCCAGGTCACCGGCATGGCGACCGATCCGTGTGGTCGGGCGCGTACCGAGTAGGGCGCGATCGCCGTCGCGCCGCGCTCGTTGCGCAGCCAGTCGATGAAGATCCGGCCTTTTCGCCTGGCCTTGGACATGGTCGCGGTGAACCGGTCGGGCTCGGCCTGCGCCATCACATGGGCCAGGGTCTTGGAAAACAGCTTGACCGTGTCCCAGCCTCTGATCCGCCGCAGGCAGACACAGACATGCACACCCTTGCCACCGGTCACGACGGCAACCGACGCAAGACCAAGCGCCGCCAGCCTGTCGCGCACATCGATGGCGGCGGACCTCACTTCTGGCCAGCCCAGACCTTCGTCGGGATCGAGATCGAAGACCAGCCGGTCCGGCCGGTCGAGGCGGTCGGTGCGCGCGCCCCAGATGTGGAATTCGACCGTTCCCATCTGCGCGGCCGCCACGAAGGCGCTGGCGCGCGTGGCATCGAGATAGGTGGCGAGCGCTCCGTCGCTTTCGGCGATCTCGATGCGGTGAAGATCTTTCGGCAGCCCCTGACCGGCATGTTTCTGGAAGAACTGCGATCCTCCGAAACCTTCCGGCAGGCGCAGGAGCGACAGCGGACGTCTGCCCGCTATTTCCAGAAGGCGGTCTCCGGCAGCATCGTAGTACCGCGCCAGCTCCCCCTTCGTCAGCCCCGTTTCCGGAAAGATCACGCGGTCGGCATGCGTGATGGTGACACCGCCGATCCGGTCCGATTGCGGCGGGGAGTTCTGGCTTTGTGATGTGTCGCGAGGGGTTTCCAACGTTATGTCCTCCGCCCTCTTGTCGCGCCGTATCCCGAGATGGCTGCCATGCCGGATATGGCCATCCGCCGTGAATTCGGCAAAATCGACTTCGATCACGATCGAGGGCGTGACCCATCGGGCATCAGCGGCGATCTCGCCGGGCACGTCCACAAAGGGGCTTGTCTTGCGGTTCCGGAAACCCGCCGTCAGCGCGTCGAAATCCGCTTCCCTGAACCCCGTCCCGACGCGGCCGCGGTAGCGCAGACCTTGCGGGCCATATTCGCCGACCAGCAGCGAGGCGAAAGGCCGACCGGCCTTGTCGGAGGGCGAGTAGCCCCCGACCACGAATTCCTGTCGTCGCGTGCATTTCACCTTGAGCCAGTCTGTGCTGCGTCGGCCGTGGTAGGGCGCCGTCGCGCGCTTGGCGATGATGCCCTCCGCACCGGCCTTGCAGGCGCGGGCAAAGAGCTCCGGCCCGCCCCCCGCGATATGCGTGCTGAGCCGCAGCGGCCCGTCCTTCGGCAGGTCCTCCAGGAGTTCCGCCAGCCGCTCCTTGCGGACAAGCTCTGGCTTGCCGGTCAGATCCGCCCCATCAAGCGACAAGAGGTCGAAGGCGAAGAAGACCAGCGGGCGCCCGCCTGCCAGAGCCGCCTGCAACGAGGAAAAGGCCGACCCGTCGATGTCACGGGCCATCACCTCGCCATCGATCAGCGCGGAGTCGCAACGGAGCCTGTCGAAGACCTTGTCCAGCGCGTGGAAGCGATCCGTCCAGTCCTTGCCGTTGCGCGTCCAGAGCCGGGTGCCCCCCTTGCCCAGTGCGGCGAGGCAGCGATAGCCGTCGAACTTCGTCTCAAATAGCCAGTCATCCCCCTCGGGTGGTTCCGAGGCGAGGGTGGCGAGCTGAGGCTTGCGAAACGGAGGGCGTCGGCCCGTATGGGTCGGCGGGGGCGGTGCCTTGGGGGCGCGCGCCTTTGCACCGGAGGCGATCTGGGGCATCGTGCGCCCGGTGCTGACGGAGGTTTCGTGATCTGCCGTCAGCCTGTCGGGTTTGTCCCCGGCCTCGGAGTCGCGGTGCTTGATGAGCAGCCAGTTTTCCCGCTTCTCGCCCTTGTTTCGCATGCGCACCAGCGCCCAACTGCCGCGCATCCTCTCACCCTGCAGCGCGAAGCCCAGCTTGCCGTCGGCAAGACCCTGGGCCGGATCGTTCTCGGGCAGCCAGATGCCTTCGTCCCACATCATCACGGTGCCGCCGCCATAGGACTTTGCCGGTATGGTGCCTTCGAAGGTACCATAGGAGAGCGGGTGATCCTCGGTGCGCACCGCGAGACGCTTTTCCTTCGGATCGTCGCTCGGCCCCCGCGTCACCGCCCAGCTCAGCAGCACGCCGTCCCATTCCAGCCGGAAATCATAGTGCAGCCGCCGGGCATCGTGTTTCTGCACGAGAAAGCGGAGCCCTTCGGTACGGGACTGACCCCTTTCCCCGGCCGGTTCGCTGGTACGGGTGAAATCCCGCTTCGCGTTGTAATCGGCGAGCGGATCCGGCGCACGTGCCATGTCACGAGGCTTTCTTGCGGCCACCCCGCCCGGTTGATTTGGTGTTCTTCACGCTTTCCTTCAGGGCGGCCATGAGATCGACGACATTCTCGCCAGAGGGCGCGTCGTCCTTCTCGGTGTCGACCCGCTTCGTCTTCTTGTTCTTGCGCTTGGCCATGATCAGGTCATGCAGCGCGTCGGTATAATGGTCGGTAAAGACGGAGGCGTCGAACGGCCCGGACTTCCGGTCGATCAGGGTCTTGGCAACGTCCAGCAGCTCGGCATCCACCTTGTCATCGGCAATTTCGCCGAACAGGGGATCGGCATTTCGCAACTCGTCCGCATAGTGCAGCGTCTCGAGCAGCAACCCATCGCCGCAGGGCTTCACTGCGCCGAGATATTCCTTGCCGCGCATGGTGAACTGGCCAAGACCGACCTTGCCTGCAGCCCGCAATGCATCACGCACCACGCGGTAGGCATCCTGGGCAAGATCATCGGTCGGCACCACGTAGTAAGGCTTGTCGTAGTATAAGGGCGAAATCTCGCATGCATCGACGAACTGGACCAGTTCGAACGTCTTCTTGGTTTCGAGCTTGATCGCGTCCAGTTCCTCGGGGTCGATCAGCATGTACTTGTCGTCACCGGTATCATAGCCCTTCACGATATCCTTGGCGTCGATGGGCCCGATCCCCGGCACGGATTTTTCGTATTTGACAGGCTTTCCGCTCGGCTCGTGGATCTGACGGAACGAGACCCGCGAAGAGGTCTTTGTCGCAGAATGGATTTCCACCGGGATCGAGACCAATGACAGGCGCAGCTGCCCCTTCCAGATCGCGCGCGATGCCATCTCACTCTCCTCGATGTGCCTGAAATATCGGTTCAAACGCTCAGGTCAGATGCAAAGTTCCCTCTACTCGCGCAGGCGGTCCCGGCCGCATGGCCCTTTACCTCGCGCCGAGCTTGAGCCAGCTCGCGAAAGCTTCGGGAAACGGTCATGCCGCCCGAATTTGAGACGACGCGGATCTCTTGGAGCAGGACGGCAGAAGAAACTGTCGCGGCATCGTGAACCTCGCCACTGTTGGAAAACTCCTGCGCGTTTCGGCGGCAGGGTTCGCGAAATATAAGCGGATGCCGAAGCGGATCAAAGTTCTGCGGGACAAGTTGCCTTGACGCGGTTGCCGCATGCACGTTTCATCTCGTGATGTTCGGCTTTCGAGATATCGAGATCATTCACGCCATCGTGCGCTATGGCGGCTTCCGGGCCGCCTCGGACAGTCTGGGCCTGGCCCAGTCCGCCATTTCGCGACGCGTTCGTCATCTTGAGGATCGCATGAAGATCGCGATCTTCGAACGCGACGGCCGCGGTGTGCGTCTCACCGCTGCCGGACGCAGATTGTGCGACGAGGCCGAGGTCCTGGTGGCGCAGCGCGATCGCATCCTGGACGAGCTGACCCAGAACGTGATGGCCGGGATCGTGCGCCTTGGCGTGGCCGAGACGATGACGCATACCGTGCTGCCGCGCATGCTGACCGACTTGCGTGCGCGTCATCCGCTGCTGAGGTTCGAGATCTCGGTAGACACGTCGGACCAGATGAGCGCCCAGCTGGCACAGGACGATCTGGACGTGGTGATCATGCTGCGTGATCAGGCTCCCCGAGGAATCAATCTGACGCCGTTGCCGCCCGTCACACTCGGCTGGTTCGGTTCTCCCGCGCATTTTACCCTGCCTGTACCGGCCGACATCGATGATCTGGTGAGCCTGCCCATCGTATCGTTTCCCAAGTCGACGACGCCGCATCGCAGGGTGGTGCAGCTCCTGTCGTCCGGCCGACGGCACGTGGCGGCAGTGCATGGCTCGGCGTCGCTCGCGACGGCATTGCATCTGGTCAGTCAGGGATTCGGCATCGGTACGATACCCCATGAAATCGTTCGCGCTTGGCCACATGCAGGGCTTCAGGAAATCGAGGTCAAACCCGAGGCTCGGTTGCCGAACCTAGATTTTGCGATCTGCTATCTTTCTGACAGAAATGAAAAAATCGGCCGAGAGGTGACCCGAGCCGCGCTTGCAGCCGCCGATGACTGATCTCCCCAGGCGATCAATAATGACGCTATATGAGCTGTTGATTCGTTCAGTGGTCGCCCGCAAACTGTTTCACGAACAGAGAAGAGTTGCCGATGCTGTCACATTCCATCTCCACCCCCGAGGGTATCGCGCGCAGCACGCCGCGTGAGCTTCGCCACCAGATCCGCAGCGCGGCCTATGACGGTCCGACCGCGGGACTTTGCGAGGATGCGCTGCAGGCCAATCTGGTCATCCTGCCCGAGACCGAAGCTGCCGACTTCCTGCGGTTCTGCCAGCAGAACCCGCGCCCCTGTCCGCTGCTGGCGGTGAGCGCGCCGGGCGATCCGACGCTGCCGACGCTGGGGGAGGATATCGACCTGCGCCACGACCTGCCGCGTTACCGTGTCTGGCGCGACGGAGTGCTCGAAGACGAACCGACCGATATCGCTGATCTGTGGCGCGACGACCTCGTGAGCTTCGCCATAGGCTGTTCCTTCAGCTTCGAGGATGCACTCACCCGTGCGGGCATCCCGGTGCGCCATCAGGCCGTGGGGCGAAACGTTCCGATGTATCGCACGAACATCCGTACCCGGCCCGCCGGGAGCTTCGGGGGCCCCCTCGTCGTGAGCCTGCGCGCCATGCCCGCCGCCGACGCGATCGAAGCCGTGCGCATCTGTGACGATTTTCCGCTGGCCCATGGCATGCCGGTTCATCTGGGCGACCCGTCACAGATCGGCATTGCCGACCTCGACACCCCCGATTATGGCGATGCACCCGACATCCGGCCCGGCGACATTCCCGTATTCTGGGCTTGCGGCGTCACGCCTCAGGCCGCGATCACGGCGGCCCGCCCTGTCTTCGCCATCACCCATGCACCGGGCCACATGCTGGTCACGGACATCCCCGCAGCCCGTGCCGGTCGCATCCTGACCGGCCCCGGCGAGCCAACCTGAAAATCAAGAAACCAACAGGAGAGAACTATGAAAAAGACCCTTGCGCTGCTCATGACGGGAACACTGCTGTCCACCCCCGCGCTGGCCGAAGAGCTGGCCGTCGTCGGAAGCTGGTCGAACCTCCCTCTGTATCAGGATTTCGAAACGCCCTTCTGGACCGAACGCCTGCCGGAACTGACGAATGGCGAATTGACCGCGCAGCTCACAAGCTTTGACCAGATGGGCATCGCGGGTTCGGACGTCTATCGCATGCTCGGGGACGGCGTCTTCGACGTCGGTGCCACCGTGGCCGACTATACCGTCGGCGACGCACCCGAACTGGAAGGACTGGATGTACCACTCGTCGCGAACGACGCATCGGAAGCCCAGGCGATGGTCGAGGCCGCCCGCCCGATGGTCGAGGATATCATGCGCGACCGCTTCGGGGCACAGGTTCTGGGCATCGCGCCCTATCCGCCGCAAGTGGTGTTCTGCCAGGGCGAGATCACCTCGCTGAGCGATCTGGAAGGCAAGAAGGTCCGGGGATCGGGCCGGATGACCACGAAATTCCTTGAGGCACTTGGTGCCGAAGGCATCAACATCGCCTTTTCCGAGGTTCCGGGATCGCTGGAACGCGGCGTGATCGATTGTGCGGTCACAGGCGCCGGTTCGGGCTTTTCCGCGGGCTGGTGGGAAGTCTCCGACCACCTGCTGACTCTGCCGCTTGGCGGTTGGGATCCGGTTGTGATCGCGATGAATGCCGACCGCTTTGACGGGCTTTCGGAAGAGAACCAGACCGCGCTGCTCTCGGCCGTGGCCGAAGGGCTCGAGGCGCCTGCATGGGATGCGGCGCAGGGCGGGCTTGATGCCGACATTGCCTGCCTGACCGGCAGCGATGCCTGCGCGCGCGACACAACCGCATCGATGACGGTTGTCGAGGCGACCGAGGAAGACGTGGCGCATGCCCGCGAAATCCTGACGAACGAGGTGCTGCCCGACTGGGCGGCGCGTGCGGGCGACGAATGGGCGACGCGCTGGAACGAGACGGTCGGCCAGACGGTCGGCCTGACCATCGCAGAGTA
>JBBSNW010000102.1:0-11315 GCA_038260405.1 Rhodobacterales bacterium
CCGGGGGGGCCCGCCCCCGCCCCCCACAGCCGGGGGGCCCGCCCCCCGGACCCCCCGGGATATTTGAGACCCAGAGAAGCAGGGGGCCGCGCTGAGCCCCGGATGTGCATTTCGGGTCTTGGCCCGATTTCAGGAAACGGCCCGCGCGGCCGGACGGGAGAAAGACATGTCGTTCACGCCGACCGAATACAAACCCTACGACTTTGCCAACCGGCGGCATATCGGGCCGTCCCCGGACGAGATGGAGGCGATGTTCGACACGCTCGGCGTGTCGGATCTCGAGGCGCTGATGGAGCAGACCGTGCCGCATGCGATCCGGCAGGAAAAGCCGCTCGATTTCGGCAAGGCGCTCTCGGAGCGCGAGCTGCTGTTCCACATGCGCGGAATCTCCGAGAAGAACCAGGTCCTGACCTCGCTGATCGGGATGGGGTATCATGGCACGGTGACGCCGCCGGCGATCCAGCGCAACATCTTCGAGAACCCGGCCTGGTACACGGCTTATACACCCTATCAGCCGGAGATTTCGCAAGGCCGGCTCGAGGCGTTGCTGAACTACCAGACGATGGTGTCGGACCTGACCGGCCTCGAGATCGCCAATGCCTCGCTTCTGGACGAGGCGACAGCCTGCGCCGAGGCGATGACCATGGCGATGCGGGTGGCGAAGTCGAAGGCGCGCGCCTTTTTCGTCGACGAGAACTGCCATCCGCAGAACATTTCCGTGATGCGCACCCGCGCGGCCCCGCTGGGGATCGAGGTGATCGTGGGACCGGCGGATGATCTCGACCCCGAGGCGGTGTTCGGGGCGATCTTCCAGTATCCCGGGACTTATGGTCACGTGCGCGATTTCACGGACGAGATCGCGGCGCTGCACGGCGCCAAGGCCATCGGGATCGTGAGTGCCGATCCGATGGCGCTGTGCCTGCTCAAGGAGCCGGGCGCGATGGGGGCGGATGTCGCTGTCGGCTCGACGCAGCGCTTCGGGATTCCGCTGGGCTATGGCGGACCGCATGCGGCCTACATGGCAACGCGCGATGCCTACAAGCGGTCGATGCCGGGGCGCATCGTGGGCGTGTCGGTGGATTCGCATGGCAACCGCGCCTACCGGCTGGCCCTGCAGACGCGCGAACAGCATATCCGGCGAGAGAAGGCGACCTCGAACGTCTGCACGGCGCAGGCGCTGCTGGCGGTGATGGCGGGCTTTTACGCGGTGTTCCACGGGCCGGACGGTTTGCGCGCCATCGCGCAGCGCATCCACCGCAAGACCGAGCGGCTGGCGCGCGGTCTGGAGGAAGCAGGCTTCGTGATCGAGCCGGAAACGTTCTTTGATACGATCACGGTGGATGTGGGCCTGTTCCAGCACGGCGTCATGGCGGCGGCGGTACAGCAGGGTGTGAACCTGCGCGCGGTCGGCACGACCAAGATCGGCATCACGATCGACGAGACGACACGGCCCGCGACGCTCGAGTCGGTGTGGCGCGCCTTCGGTTTTGCACGCAAGGATACCGACCGCACGCCGACCTACCGGCTGCCCGAGGCCCTGCTGCGCAAGAGCCCCTATCTGCAGCATGACGTCTTCCACATGAACCGCGCCGAGACCGAGATGATGCGCTACATGCGGCGCCTTGCCGACCGCGATCTGGCGCTCGACCGCGCGATGATCCCGCTCGGCTCCTGCACGATGAAGCTCAACTCGGCGGCCGAAATGATGCCGGTGAGCTGGCGGGCCTTTTCGGACATGCATCCCTTCGTGCCTGTGGATCAGGCGCAGGGCTATGCTGAGCTGATCGGCGATCTGAGCGACAAGCTGTGCGAGATCACCGGCTATGACGGGCTGTCGATGCAGCCCAATTCCGGGGCGCAGGGCGAATATGCGGGCCTGCTGACCATCGCCGACTGGCATCGCGCGCAGGGGCAGGGGCATCGGAACGTCTGCCTGATCCCGGTCAATGCGCATGGCACCAATCCGGCCTCGGCGCAGATGGTGGGCTGGAAGGTCGTCGCGGTGAACTGCGACGAGAACGGCTCGATCGACCTCGAGGATTTCGCGGCCAAGGCAGAAAAGTACTCGGACGATCTCGCGGGGTGCATGATCACCTATCCCTCGACCCACGGCGTGTTCGAGGAGACAGTGCGCGATGTCTGCCAGATCACGCACGTGCATGGCGGTCAGGTCTATATCGACGGCGCGAACATGAACGCCATGGTCGGCCTTTCGCGGCCCGGTGATCTCGGCGGCGATGTGAGCCACCTCAACCTGCACAAGACCTTCTGCATTCCGCATGGCGGCGGTGGGCCCGGCATGGGGCCGATCGGCGTTAAGGCGCATCTGGTGAAGCATCTGCCGTCGCATCCGCTTGAGGAGGGCGTGGGGTCGGTATCTGCGGCGCCGTTCGGCTCGCCTTCGCTGCTGCCGATCAGCTGGGCTTATATCCTGATGATGGGCGGCGAGGGACTGACGCAGGCGACACGCGTGGCGATCCTGAACGCCAACTACATCGCGGCACGTCTCAGCGGGGCCTACAAGGTGCTCTACAAGGGCAAGACGGGCCGCGTGGCGCATGAATGCATCCTTGATGTGCGCCCCTTTGCCGACAGCGCCGGGGTGACGGTGGACGATATCGCCAAGCGCCTGATCGATGCCGGGTTCCATGCACCGACGATGAGCTGGCCGGTGGCGGGCACGCTGATGGTCGAGCCGACGGAATCCGAGACAAAGGCCGAGCTGGACCGGTTCTGCGATGCGATGCTGGCAATCCGCGAGGAGATCCGCGCCATCGAGGATGGCGAAATCGACCGCGAGAACAATCCGCTGAAGAACGCGCCGCATACGGTCGAGGATCTGGTGGGCGACTGGGACCGGCCCTATGGCCGCGAGCAGGGGTGTTTCCCGCCGGGCGCTTTCCGGGTCGACAAGTACTGGCCTCCGGTCAATCGCGTGGACAATGTCTATGGCGACCGGCATCTGATCTGCACCTGCCCGCCGATGTCGGATTATGCCGAGGCAGCGGAATAGGCTTTTCGTCGGGGGCGGAGGATGTTCCTCCGCCCCCGATGCGCCGTGTTTCTAGCTCTGCAGGAAGGCGAAGGTGTCGCGGACGCGCTCCCAGGTCGATTTGTCGGACGCAGCGAGCAGGTAGCCCGAGCGCGGCGCATCGGCCCTGTAATCGGACCCGTCGAGCAGCGCGGCATGTCCGCCCGCGCGCTGGGTGACGAGAACGCCTGCGGCGTGATCCCAGGGGGTGAGACCGGCGGCAAAGACGAAATCGACATGGCCCTGCGCCAGCATCCGGAATTCGTGGCAGGCGCAGCGCAGCGAGGTGATCCTCGAAAACTGCGGGAAGGTCGCGGCCATGGCGGCCTGCTTGTCCTCGGGCAACAGGTAGAGGCCGACATAGCCGGTGAGCTCACCGATTTCTCCACCCTTCGATGTTTTCAGCGTCCGCGTCGCGCGGCGCGGCTTGATCAGCTGTGCAGGACCGGAATCGTCCGCGACGATCACGTCGTCCATGATGGGATCGTAGAGCAGGCCGAAGACCGGCGTGCCGAAGCGGGTCGCGGAGAGGATCACCCCGAATTGGGTAAGCCCATGCGCGAAGTTCCACGTTCCGTCGACCGGATCGATGGTGAAGGCGAGCGGCGCATCGGCGATCTTGTCGACGATTTCGGGATGCGCGGCGACGTCCTCCTCGCCGACGATGAGAGCATTGGGAAACATCTGGATCAGCCCCCGCGCGATCATCTTTTCCGAGGCTCGGTCCGCCTCTGTCACGAGGTCCTGAGGGCCGGATTTCGTGTCGATCTTCAGCGAGGACAGATCACGGAAGCGCGGCAGGATCTCGGTCCGGGCGGCGCGGCGGATCAGGTTGATGAGGCTGGTACGCTGTGCGGGGGTGATCGCGGCAGGGACGGTCATGGGCAGATGATCGGTCATCGGTCGGATTCCTTGGGACATGCGGGGTTGCACCTTGGGATGCCAGCGCAGGCCCCTGCGCGCAAGGCTCTATTCCCGCGCGCGCAACACGCCTGCGGGGCGCGCAGCCAGCGGACGCCATGCGAAGGCGAGACCGGCGAGCAGCGTCGCCAGAACCCCGCCCAGGATGATGCCGAAAGCCGAGGACCAGATCACGCTGAAGCTCGTCTCCATGATGAAGGTGCTGACCGCCCAGCCGCCGAGGATTCCGGCCCCCAGCGCCACGATCCCCGCAGCGGCCCCGAGCAACGCCGAGCGCAAGGCAAAGCTGCGCAGGATACGCGACCGGCTGGCCCCGAGCGTCTTGAGGATCGCCGCCTCGAAGGTGCGCGACTGCTCGCCCGCGGCGGCTGCGCCGATCAGGACGAGGAAACCTGTGAGCAGCGTTGCGGCGGCGCCCCAGCGCGTGGCGGCGGCGATACCCTCGAGCAGTTGCGAGACGCGGTCGATGGCATCGGCGACGCGGATCGCGGTGATGTTGGGGAATTCCTGTGCAAGGTCGCGCAGGATCTGCGCCTCGGATTCCGGGGTGGCATAGACTGTCGAAATGAAGGTGTGCGGCGCGTTCTCGAGCGCTGCGGCGTTCATGCTCATCACGAAGCCGATGCCGCCGGTGGCGAAATTCACCTCGCGGAAGCTGGTGATCGTGGCCGTGATGTCGCGGCCAAGGATGTTCACGGTGACCGTATCGCCAAGCTTGAGGCCGATCTCTTCGGCCTCTTCGGCGGCGAAGCTGACCTGAGGCGGGCCGTCATAATTTTCGGGCCACCATTCGCCTGCAGTGATCGTGGTATCCTCGCCCGGGCGGTCCGCATAGGTGATGCCGCGATCGCCGCGCACGACCCAGTGATCGCCCGCCACCTCTTCGGCGGGTCGGTCGTTGATCATGGTGATCACGCCACGCAGCATCGGAGCGCTTTCGATCTTGCGCACGGCGGGATCGTTTTCCAGCCGCGCGAGGTAGCCCGGCATCTGGTCCTTCTGGATGTCGACGAAGAAGTAGGAGGGCGCGACTTCGGGGAGGTCGCGGCTGATCGAATTGCGCAGGTTGCCGTCGATCTGGCCCACGGCGGCGAGCACCGACAGGCCAAGGCCCAGCGACAGGACCACCGATGCCGCACCTTCGCGCGGGCCGCCGATGGCGCCAAGCGCCCATCTGAGCACGGGCTTGCCGCGGGCGGCCGGAGCGACTTTGCGCGCGAGCCAGCGGATTGCGACGGCGGCGAGGCTGAGCAGGATGAGCGCGCCGAAGATCCCGCCCGCAGTCCAGAGCGTGAGCCATTCATTGCCCGAAAACACCATGGCCGTGCCGACGAGGATCAGGGTCAGCAGGGCTGTCGCTATGACATAGCGGGGGGCCGGGAAGAAACTCGCACTTTCGAGCGCGTCCCGGAACAGCGTGGCGGCGCGGACTTCCTCGGCCCGGGCGAGGGGCCAGAGCGTGAAGAGAAGGGCGGTGAGGGCGCCGTAGATCGCGGCCTCGATCAGCGGTTCGGGATGCAGCGCGAACAATGCCGGAACGGGCAGGGAGGCGGTGATGAGGGGCGCGAAGAGCAGCGGAATGATCGCACCGAGTATGACGCCGATAGTTATGCCGACGAGGCTCAGCGCGCCGATCTGCAGGAAATAGGTTTGGAAGATCGTGGCACGGCTCGCACCGAGCGTCCTGAGCGTCGCGATGACCGATGTCTTGCGCGCGAGGTAGGAGCGCACCGCGGCAGAGACGCCAACACCCCCCACGGCGAGGCCCGAAAGGCCGACCAGCACGAGGAAGGCTCCGAGGCGGTCGACGAAACGCGCGACCCCGGGCGCGCCATTGCGCGCATCGCGCCAGCGCAGGCCGGTATCGCGATAGCGCTCCTCGGCCTGCGCCTGCAGCGCGTCGAGGTCTGTGTCGGGGGGCAGGTCGAGGCGGTATTCGGAATCAAACAGCGTGCCGGGCGTCAGGAGGCCGGAATCGGCCAAATCCTCGGTGCGCACCATCGTGCGGGGGCCGAGGGAGAATCCGGCACCGGAATTGTCGGGCTCGCGGGCGATGACCGCGTTCAGGGTGAAATCCTGCGTGCCAAGGCGGAAGGTATCGCCGGGGGCGAGGCCCAGACGCTCGGCGAGGACCGGGGCCATGACGGCGCCAGGCAGATCGCCGGTGGACAGCGCCTCGGACAGTGGCATCGGCGGATCCAGGATGATCTCGCCCTTGAGGGGATAAGCCGCATCGACGGATTTCACCTGTGTCAGGCCGCGTTCCGCAGCTCCATCGGGGTCCACGACCACCATGGAACGGAAATCCGTGACCTCGGAGACTTCCGTGGCGACGGAGTCGAGCCAGGCGCGCTCTTCGGATGTGGCGAACCGGTAGGTGAACTGCACCTCGGCGTCGCCACCCAGCAGGACGGCACCCTGATCGGCGAGGCCTGCCTCGATCGCGGACCGGACGGACCCGACCCCGGCGATCGCGGCGACGCCAAGCGCGAGGCAGGCGATGAAGATGCGAAAGCCCGAGAGGCCCCCGCGGAGTTCCCGACGGGCGAAGCGTGTCGCGATACGCAGGCTCATTCCGCGGCCTGCCGATGCTGCGGTGCTATGCGACCGTCGGTCAGGCGGATCACGCGGTCACACTTCTCCGCGAGAGCATTGGCATGGGTCACCAGAACCAGCGTCGCGCCGTGGCGGTCGCGCAGATCGAACAGCATATTGATGATCGCATCGCCGTTCACACCGTCGAGGTTGCCGGTGGGTTCGTCCGCCAGCAGGATCTGCGGACGGGGAGCCGAGGCGCGGGCGAGGGCGACGCGCTGCTGCTCGCCCCCAGACATCTGCGCCGGGTAGTGATCCGCGCGATTGCCGAGACCGACTGTCTCGAGCTCGGCGCGGGCCAGTTCGAAAGCATCCGCCTTGCCTGCAAGTTCCAATGGTGTCGCGACATTTTCCAGTGCCGTCATTGTCGGGATCAGGTGAAAGCTCTGGAAGACGACGCCCATGTGATCGCGCCGGAACCGCGCCAGACCGTCCTCGTTCAGAGCGGTCAGATCCTGCCCGAGAGCCATGACGCTGCCCGCACTCGCGCGCTCCAGCCCGCCCATGATCATCAGAAGAGAGGATTTGCCCGAGCCGGACGGACCGATCAGGCCCAAAGTCTCGCCCTTGTGAACGTCCAGGGTGATCCCGTGAAGGATCTCGACCATTCCGGCATTGCCGTTCAGGCTCAGAGTGACATCTTTAAGGGCAAGAACAGGATCGGTCATAAGGGAAGGGTCCGGACATGATGGCTTTACGGACATATGGGGTTGCTGCGCTGCAGAGCAAGCTTGCTGTGGCAGTGTTGCTCAGCTGGGCGAGCGTCGCGCAGGCCGAACCGGTGGAGATCGTGGCGCTCGGGGACAGCCTCACGGCGGGCTATGGCCTGCCCCGCGAGAACGGGTTCGTGCCGCAGATGCAGGCATGGCTGCGCGATCGCGGACATGATGTCACGATCGTGAATGCAGGAGTGTCGGGCGATACCACCGCGGGCGGCCTCGCCCGGGTGGAATGGTCGCTCGAGGACAGCACGGACGGAATGATCGTGGCGCTCGGGGGAAATGATCTGCTGCGGGGTATCGACCCGGCGAATTCGCGCGCAAATCTGGACGGGATTCTCGAGGTTGCGGCGGCGGACGATCTGCCGGTGTTGCTGGTGGGGTTGCGCGCGCCGGGAAATTACGGGCCACAGTTCAAGACCGCGTTCGATGCAATGTATCCAGACCTCGCCAAGCAATACGGGACGCTCTACTTCGCCGAGTTCTTCGAAGGGCTGGCCGAGGGCGAGCGTCGCCCGCAGGATGTGCGCGCTTTCATGCAGTCCGACGGGATTCACCCCAATGCCGAGGGGGTGAAACGGATCGTCGCGGCCATGGGGCCGTCCGTCGAGGCCTTGATCGAGCGGGTGCAGGACTAGCGTGGCAGGACGTGTTTCAGAAAATGCAAAAAGGCGCCCTTGGGGCGCCTTTTCAGAATTCCGGTGTCAGTGATCTCAGGCCAGGGAGATGTTGATAGCGGCTTCGCGGCCGTCGCGGCCGGGCTCGATATCGAACGTCACTTTCTGGTTGTCGGCGAGGCCGGTCAGACCGGACCGCTCAACGGCAGAGATGTGCACGAATACGTCTTTCTTGCCGCCATCGGGCGCGATGAAGCCGTAGCCTTTGGTGGTGTTGAACCATTTGACGGTACCAGTTGCCATCAAGAATGCTCCTGTTCACTTCTGCCCGCGGGATTGCGGCAGCGCGGCTAAGTCAGTGCAAGATCGAGTGCCTGTGCCGTGAAGGAGCAGTGGGTCGATAGTGTTAACGTCGCATCCCTTGATATGAGGTCTGACCTGAGTCGTTGCAAGAAAAATCAATGATTGTGCGCTTGCACTTGCCGACTTCGCCAAATCAAGAGCCCCGAATCGCCGTTCCACGCGGGAAGTGAAGTGTTTTTTGCGCCCCCCCTTGTCTCGGGCACGATCTGTCCCACTATGAAGTTGCGTAATGGAAGGATCGCCTAGATGTCCCACGTTGAAGATGGCTCGGGAGCCGTTGTTTCCAATGAAGTTCTTGATGATCGCTACCGCCGGGCGCGGGCCAAGCTAGAGTCGTCCCGCAAGATCGAGGCCGGGCAGGGTGGCGCTGTCGTTTTCGCTGCTCTGGCTTATGGTGAAACCCTCGACGAGAGTTCCCTGTTCAAGACGGTTTCGCACCTTGCAAAGCTCTTCTGCATCGCTGCGCTGTTCCTGATCCCGAACCTTCTGGTCGTGCATGTCCTGCTGTGACACTGCGAGCCTGCTGATCCGATAGCGGTCCGGACCTAGTTCCGGACCGTATCCGAACCTTTCGGTTCCTTGGAGCGCGCAGCTCGTCTGGATGCCTCGGACTCCTTGGAAGACTGTCGCGACATGTCGGTGACGATCAGAACCATGCCCACCGACATCGCCGTCAGCAGATAGACGACAAAGGCCTTCCATGCGGCCAAGTCGAACACCAAAAAGGCGAAAAGACCGAAGACCGTTCCAAGAACGCTTCCCAACACAAGAGCGAAGATCGCCATTTTCGTTTCACCACTACCCAACGGGCACACTGGCGCGATTTCGCTACCAACCCGTGAAGATCGACCCAAACCGTGCATTGATGCTGATCCACCGCCTGAGAATCTTATCGTAACATGGTTTGCGCGAGAAAGCGCGGCAGTCGCGCAGCTGTCCGGCGCGTGACCTGGCCATATTCGGTCTCACCTGCGAGCAATCGCAGATATTCTGCCCGAAGCGTGGACGAGTTTCGAAAACCTGAGACGAAGGCGTTCCGGAAAGCGGGGTAGAAGATGATGGGTCGAATCATGCGTGCCTGGGATATGGCGCGGTGGATGGGCTTCAGCGCCTTGACGTACCGATCGAGCGCGCTCTGCGGTGCTCCGGCCTGCAGCGCGGCAATTGCAGACTGAGCCGCCAGTTGGCCGCTCCTGAGCGCATAGGCGATGCCCTCTCCGGTGATCGGATCGACAAGGCCCGCCGCGTCTCCGGCAAGCAAGACCGGGCCGCGACCGGGTTCTCGTCGATAGGCGCCGAAGGGCAGGAACTGTCCCTTGATGGGGCGGTCGGTCGACAGGCCGAGATGGTCGAGATAAGCTGCGAGCGCGGCCTTGAAATCCGTGTTGCGCCGCATCACGCCACCGACGCCGATGGTGCGGCCGCAAACCTTCGGGAAATCCCAGCCGTAGCCCCATTCGACCGCGCCGAAATCGATCCGCACCAGCGTGTTGGGGGGCGAATCGCTGGGCACGTCCACCTCGAGCGCGAAGCCGATCTCGTCAGGGTCGAAGGCGCGTCCGAACAGCGCGCGAGCCGTAGCGCTGTTCACGCCGTCGGCGGCGATCAGCAGGGGGGCGGTGACGGTGCGGTCCTTCAGGGTGACGGACGGTCGATCCGTTTCGAGCGCAGTCACGCGCTGGCCTGTCAGATCGGTGGCGCCTGCCGCCACCGCGGCCCTGAGCAGCGCATGATCGAGATCCCGCCGCATCGTCATGTAGAGCGGCGGAATGCCGAAGAACTGTCCGATTTCCTGCCCGAAGGCGCAGAAGCTGATGGAGTCGTGACGGAGGACCCTTGCATCGGGCGCTTCCGTCCCGAAAATCTCGCGAAAATAGGTCATGGAGCGGCCGGTGAAGCCGCCACCGCACAGTTTGTCTCGCGGAAAGCTGTGCTTGTCGATCAGCCCGACTCTCAGCCCCGCCCTTGCGGCCGTCACGGCCGCAGCGCTGCCGGCCGGACCGGCGCCAAGAACCAGCAGATCGAATGCGCTCATGCGGTGTCGTCTAGATGGGTCGCGGGAGCGTCAAAGAACCGTCACGACAGTCCCTTCTGGAACGCGCTGGTACAGATCCTTGACATGTTCGTTGATCATCCGCACGCAACCATTGGACACGGAGCGTCCGATAGAGCCGGGCGAAGTGGTGCCGTGGATCGCGTTGAACGTGTAACGACCGTCGCGGTAAAGATAGAGCGCACGCGCGCCTAGCGGATTCTCCGGGCCACCCGGCTGGACGTAGTCATTTCCCTTGAAGCGGCCATAAGCCTGCGGATCCCGTTCGATCATCGCGTCGGTCGGCCGCCAAGTCGGCCATTCCTTGCGGCTGCCGACAACATACCGGCCGGAAATCGCCTGTCCGGCTTTCCCAAGCCCGACGCCGTAGCGCATGGCCTCGCCCGGAGCGGTCACGAAGTAGAGGAAATGCGCCTTGGGTACGATCAGGATCTGACCGGGTGCATAGGCTTTGGTGAACGTGACCCGCTGCGGAGTGTATTTCTCATCGACCTGAGCACCTTGAGCAAGGGCAGGGACGGGAAGGAGTGCTGCGGCGGCGGCAGCGGATGTCATAAGGACGCGTCGGGAAATCATGGCGGTACTCTTTTCGGTTTCAACCGGCGCAGCTTGCGCGAAAGCGCCGAAATTTCAATCTTGTCTTAATTATCAACGCATAAAGTGTGGCAAGTTTCGCGCGGCCCGGGTCACGATCCGGTGAAACATCCCTCAAATAAAAAACGACCGCCCAAAAGGGCGGTCGCTTTAACAATTTCAGCACAAAGGCTTATGCGAGTGCGAGGTTGATCGCGCTCTCGCGGCCGTCACGGCCGGCTTCGATGTCGAAGGTGACCTTCTGGTCGTCCTTCAGACCCGACAGGCCCGAACGCTCGACTGCAGAGATGTGCACGAAGACGTCCTTGGAGCCGCCATCGGGCTGGATGAAGCCGAAGCCTTTGGTTGCGTTAAACCATTTCACTGTGCCAGTGGCCATGTGAGTATTCCTTAGTATCGTTGCTGTCCACGTTATGCGACAG
>JBBSNW010000103.1:0-11068 GCA_038260405.1 Rhodobacterales bacterium
GTCGTGCTCAACCGTCGTGCGGATGCAACCGAACGGATGCTCGAGATTGCCGAACGGTTTCGCGGTGGCGCGCGCGAGGAACGGGTCCGCGACCTTGCCTGGCGTGAATGGAGCGTGGAAAAGCGCATGGAACATGCGCTGGTCAACGGCATCACGGAATTCATCGAAGCCGATACCGAAGAGGCGCGGCTGGCCGCCGACCGTCCGCTGCATGTGATCGAAGGGCCGCTGATGGCGGGGATGAACGTGGTGGGGGATCTCTTCGGCGCGGGCAAGATGTTCCTGCCGCAGGTGGTGAAATCCGCCCGCGTGATGAAGCAGGCTGTCGCGATCCTCTTGCCCTACATGGAAGAGGAAAAGCGTCTTTCGGGCGGCGAGGGTCGGGAATCCGCAGGCAAGGTTCTGATGGCGACGGTCAAGGGCGATGTGCATGACATCGGCAAGAACATCGTCGGCGTCGTCCTCGCCTGCAACAATTACGAAATCATCGATCTTGGCGTGATGGTGCCCCCGCAAAAGATCCTGCAGGTGGCTCGCGACGAGAATGTGGATATCATCGGCCTGTCGGGCCTGATCACGCCCAGCCTTGATGAGATGGCGCACCTTGCCGCCGATATGGAGCTCGAAGGCTTTGACATTCCCCTGCTGATTGGCGGGGCGACCACGTCCAAAGTGCATACCGCGGTCAAGATCGCCCCACGTTATACGCGCGGTCAGGCGATCTATGTACTGGATGCAAGCCGTGCCGTGGGTGTCGTCAGCCAGTTGCTGAGTGCAGAACGAAAGGCGGCCTATGTCGAGGGGATACAGGCTGAATATGTCGTTGTCACCGAGCGGCACGAACGGGCGGAACGTGGCAAGATTCGCGTGCCGCTGGCCGAGGCCCGCGCCAATGCGATGAAGATCGATTGGAGCGGTTACACGGTGCCCGCCCCGACATTCACCGGCGCGCGGGTGATCGACGACTGGGATCTGGCCGAGATCGCAAGGTACATTGACTGGACGCCGTTCTTCCGCACCTGGGAGCTCAAAGGCGTCTATCCGAAAATCCTTGAGGACGACAAACAGGGCGAGGCGGCCCGGGACCTTTTCGATGATGCCAGGAACATGTTGTCCCGGATCATCGGGGAGAAATGGTTTTCGCCGCGTGCAGTGGTAGGGTTCTGGCCCGCAAACGCGGTCGGCGACGATATCCGCCTCTTCACGAATGGCACGCGTAGGGAACAACTTGCCACCCTGCACACCTTGCGGCAGCAACACGCAAAGCGCCCCGGACGGCCAAACATGGCACTGTCCGATTTTGTCGCCCCCGTGGGCACGGAGGACTGGATCGGCGGGTTTGTCGTGACAGCAGGCCCTGAAGAGGCGACCATCGCAGATCGCTTTGATCGCCATAACGACAATTACTCCGCGATCCTGGTCAAGGCACTTGCCGACCGCTACGCCGAAGCCATGGCTGAAATGCTGCACCAGCGCGTGCGCCGCGATCTCTGGGGCTATGCAGCGGAGGAGAGCTTTGCCCCGGACGAACTGGTCGGAGAACCATATCGGGGCATTCGGCCCGCGCCAGGTTATCCCGCACAGCCAGACCATACCGAAAAGCTCACCTTGTTCAGCCTTCTGGATGCCGAAGCCGCGACGGGAGTGGAGCTGACGGAAAGCATGGCGATGTGGCCTGGTTCCTCGGTTTCTGGCCTGTATATGGCCCACCCCGAAAGTTACTATTTCGGAGTGTCCAAGGTCGAACGCGACCAGATCCAGGATTACGCTGCCCGCAAGGGTATGACATTCGAGGAAACGGAACGCTGGCTTGCGCCGATCCTGAATTACGTCCCGGCACCGCTCTCGGCTGTGGCTGCCGAATAGCAGCGCTCCCGGACCGCACGCCGGAACACTTGAAACCGTCCAGGCAATCTCGCGTGGTCGCTGCGACGGTCGTGATACAGAAGCATCCGATGCCAGCGGAACAGCGTCTCGTGTTTCAGAGCATCAGCAAAGCCGGTGTAGACCTCCACCATCATTTCCGCGACGCCTGCTCAGCGGCTTGCCAGTGTACCCGCTTACGAAGGTTGAGCTGAAATCGTGATATCCGCAGGGTATCGTTCAGATGTTGCTCATGGAGGTTCGGAAGATTTTGGAAGCAGGATTTAGATAAATGTATTGACGCGTACACACGCACACACGCAAACACTCACACATAATCCACATATCCGGGTGTGATACGTGACATACGCCAAGGATTACACGTAGAGCGAAATCCTGACGGATTCTTGTTCGTAGAGCATATGCGCTGTGCTGCTGCTGCGCCGTACAGGATCATTTCAGATGTCCACATCGTCAAGCATCGGTGATACTTGGACATGCCATTAATAGTAAAGACAATTTTTTCCTGCTGCTGCTTCCGTGAACATGAAGTACGTACTCGGTATGCTGGTCTACTTACCGGACCTGCCATGCGCGAAGGCTGAGAGAATGGACGTCCCCCAGCCGTCCTGGCGGTAGCGGCGCTCGACGCGCCGCACACATGGGAGGCGGTCTTCGCGATAAATTGAAACGTTCACGCTACCGCCTGGGTTGCCGCCGAGGAAGTGGATCGTGCCCTCCTCCGCCCCCGGGCTCACGTACAGGCCCAAATGGCCGTTCCAGCTGCGCGGGCTTTCCCTCCAAAAGGCGACCACGTCACCGTGCAGAGCCTCCTCGAGCGAGATCGGACGGGACGAAGACCACGTCAACCACGACCGTGCGTCAGCGCTCCCGGTTCCAGTGACGCCCGCCTGTTCTGCGGCTAAGTTGACCGCGCTCGAGCACCATGCCGTCTCATCCGCTTCATCGGGCAGACCCACGGTCCCATGCATTGCATGAATGATCGGATCCCGATCGGCGCCGGGGATCTCCTCAAGACCGTCGAGCGCCGAACGCGGATCGTTGGGCCCCGGGCGGCGTCCCGGCTCAGCACCGCATCTTGGGGAGGTGGGAACGCAATCTCAAGTCCTTCAGACGTCAGCTCAGATCACCATAATTAATGCAACAGTCCCGCAGATATTGCCTGAACTTCGAGCTTTCGTCCCTTCACAATCCCAAAGACGTTAATGTGACAAAGCCATTTTACTCGCCCGCCCCTCTTCGCGACCCTGCGCCCCTCGCACGTCAGAATAGACCTGAGGGGGGCGCAAGCCTTTAAGAGGTCAGCAAATCCGCGATGCGGATCGGGAAATGCCGCACGCGTTGGCCGGTCGCATGCCAGATCGCGTTGCCAATGGCCCCGACCGTCCCGACCACCCCGATCTCGCCCACGCCCTTGATCCCAAGGGCGTTCACGTAAGGATCGTCTTCGTGCACCGTGATCACCTCCAGCCCGCTCACATCAGCGTTCACCGGCACATGATAGCCCGCAAAATCCGCGTTCACGATGCGCCCGCTGCGCCGGTCGTGCCGGGCGGACTCGTGCAGAGCAAAAGAGGTGCCCCAGATCATGCCCCCCATAAGCTGACTTTCGGTCAGCCGTGGGTTGATGATCCGCCCGGCGGCAAAGGCCCCGACCAGCCGAGTAACCCGAACCTGGCACAAATCCGGATCCACTTTCACCTCTGCGAAGACGGCACCATGAGAGTTCATTGCATGGCGTCCAGCATCCTCAGGGGCACGCCCGGCGCTGCCGGTGCCGGTCATCTCTGTCTGCCCGGCACGTGACAGAATGTCGGCGAAGCGCTCCCGGCGGCTCTCGTCCTTCTCCAGCAGCAACCACCCGTCCCGTGCCACCAGGCTCGCATTGCCCGCGCCGTAAAGGGGCGAAGCGGGATTTGCTGTGGCAAGGTCGCCAAGCTGGCGCAAGACATCCCCACCTGCAGCGTGCAGCGCTCCGCCTGCCGTGGCGGTATGTCCTGAACCTCCCGCGACGCCGCCGTCGGGCAGTGCCGAATGCCCGGCGCGGAACTCGACCTGATCCAGTGTCAGGCCAAGGCTGTCCGCAGCAATCTGGGCCAAAGACGTCCAGGCGCCCTGCCCCATATCGACCGCAGAAGTCTCGAACAGTGCCGTCCCGTCGGGACGCAACGTCGCGCGCGCTTCGGCTGCGAACATCGGGCATGGAAACAGCGCCGTCCCCATGCCCCAGCCGGTCAACATGCCATCGGCGTCACGCATTTGCCGTGGCTCCAGCGGTCGACCCTCCCAGCCAAACCGTTCCGCTCCTTGCGCATAACACTCTCGCAAGGCTTTGGAGGAATAGGGAAGTCCCGACCCGGGATGGGTCTCCGCGTAGTTGCGAAGGCGAAATTCCAGCGGGTCAATCCCCGCCGCTTCAGCCATCTCGTCCATCGCGCATTCCAGAGCGGCAGAGCCTGAGGCCTCGCCCGGTGCGCGCATAGGTCCGGGCGTGCCGATATCAAGCCGCACCAGCCGGTGCCTGGCCCGCAATGCACCGGCTGCGTAAAGACCCTGCGAGGCATTGGCCGCCGGTTCCACGAAATCATCAAAGGTCGACGTTTCAGCCAGCCCGTCGTGGTCGATCACCGTCAACGCGGCGGTCTCGTCCACACCCATCCGAAGACGCTGGCGTGTCGCACCGCGGTGGCCCACAGGCCCAAACATCTGCTGTCGGGTGAACATAAGCTTTACCGGCCTCTGCGTCATCCGCGCGGCGAGGATCGCCAGAACCTGCGGTCCGGTCGGAATCGCCTTTGATCCGAATCCGCCGCCAAGGTAGGGGCTGCGCAACGTCATGTTCTGGGGTGGAATCCCAAAGAAATAGGCAAAGGCTGCGCAGGAAAGGTTCAGTGCCTGACTGGGAGTATCCAGGGTCAGCCGGTCTTTGTCCCACTGTGCCACAATCGCATGGGTTTCCATCGCGTTGTGATACTGCGCCGCGGTCTCGTAGCTTACGTCGATGGTGCGTGTCGCAGCGGCGTGCCCCGCCGCAAGAACGCCGTGGCTTTCCCCACCTGGCAGGCCAAAGCCACTCGGCTCGAAGCTGGTGGCCGCGTTGTCATCAAGCCCCACCCGCGCCGGATCGGCCTCGTATTGCGGCGCCAACAGACGCGCGCCCTCGGTGGCGGCCTCCAGTGTCTCACCGAGCACCAGTGCAATCGGCTGCCCGGCGTAGCGCACGGTGTTGTCCTGCAGGACTTCGGTGCGGAAGGAGAACATCGTCGGCTTGGCCGAAGGGTCGCCCTGCAACTCGGGCCGATTCTGCGGTGTCATGACATGGGTCACGCCGGGGTGCGCCTCTGCTGCGGCGACGTCGAGATGGCTGACCCGACCGCGCGCGATCTTCGCATGGACGTAGACCGCATGGAGCAGGCCCTTGGGATTGTTGTCGGCGGCAAAGGTCGCGGCACCGGTGACCTTCGCGATCCCATCCCGCCGTGTGGCAGGCTGGCCCGCGTTGGAGCCGAAACGAATTTGCGGGGAAAGCGTGTCAGACATGGGCGAGGTCTCCGTTCTGGTGGCCAAAAGTTGATGCGGGCAAGGCCGGCATCCGTGCCGGAGTGCCGGCCGCAGCCATGGCAAGTGCCCGCGCAGCAGTGCGGCGGGCAAGGTCGATCTTCCATTCGAGATGCTCCGGAGCCTCTGCACCCACCATGGCCACCTCAGCAGCGCGTGCAAACAGCGCCGTATCCGGGGCCTGCCCGGCCAGAAGCGCTTCGGCTTCAGCAACCCGCCAGGGCTTGGCAGCAACTGCACCAAGCGCCAGGCGTCCCTCCGCGATAATTCCATCCTCCATCCGCAGCGCAGCGGCGGCAGCAGTAGTGGCAAAGGCAAAGGACGTTCGGTCGCGCACCTTCAGATACCGCGCATGTTTGGCAAACCCCGCCGCCTCGGCAGGCAGGTGCAGCGCGATGATCAACTCGCCATCCGCCAGTGCCGTCTCCCGTTCCGGGTGGTCGCCCGGAAGCAGATGGAACTCTGCGAAGGGAATCTCCCGCGTTCCGTTTGCGCCGCGCACTTCCACCCGCGCCTCCAGCGCCGCGAGCGGCACGCAGAAGTCCGAGGGGTTCGTCGCCACGTAGGCCGGGCTCGCCCCCAGCAGCGCGCGCGCCTCTTCGTCACTGTCGCGCGCATCACATCCCGCGCCGGGGATACGACGATTGCAGGCTGCCGTTTCCTCTTGGAAATAGGCGCAGCGGGTGCGCTGCATCAGGTTGCCTGCAACGGTTGCCATATTGCGAAGCTGCCCCGAGGCACCTGAAAGCAGCGCCTCGGACACCATCGGAAAATGCTGGGCGAAATCCGCGTGGCGGGCTAGCGCAGCGTTGCTCACCAAAGCTCCAATCCGTACCGATCCATTCTCCTGAAACGCGATCTCGCCAAGGTCGGGAATCCGTGTGAGGTCGATAACCCGCTGCGGCTGGGTCACACCCAGCTTCATCAGGTCAACGAGATTGGTCCCCCCGCCAAGCCACGCCGCATTCGGCTCCCAGCTCGCAAGCGCCTCGTCCACAGTCTTAGGCTGCACATAATCAAACTGTTTCATGCCGTGTCTCCTTCGTCCTTGGCAGCCATCCGGCGGCTCGCTTCCTGCACAGCAAGAGTGATCCCGTGATAGGCGCCGCAGCGGCAGATATTGCCGCTCATACCCTCACGGATGCGCTCCGGATCGCTCCCGGCATCCCCTTCGGCGATCAGCCCGACGGCACTCATGATCTGGCCAGGCGTACAATAACCGCACTGGAACCCGTCATTCTCGATAAAGGCGGCCTGCACCGGGTGCAGTGTCTCGCCCACTGCGAGGCCTTCGATGGTGGTGATTTCCGCGCCGTCGAGTCCTGCTGCAAGCATCAGGCAGGCATTCGCACGCCGCTCGTTCAGCAGCACCGTGCAGGCGCCGCACTGGCCACGGTCGCAACCTTTCTTGGTGCCGGGCAGAGCCAGACGTTCGCGGAGCAGATCAAGCAGTGTCACGCGCGGGTCATCAAGGGTGACGTCGCGCGCCTCCCCGTTGAGGGTCAGGCTGATGCAGAGTGACATACGTCCTCCCTGTTTTGCTGTTTTCTGGGTGTGGTCTCTCTCGGGCGAGGTCCGGTATAACAAATCAAGGGGGCACAGTGCCGCCTTCTACGATGCAATATACGGAGGCAGCCTCCGTTTTCAAGATGAAAGGCAGATTTTGGCAGAAGTTCGCAAACGCAAGCCGCGCTCCGACGCACAAAAGAACCGCGAGCTGCTGATCGAGGCGGCCAAGGAGGTTCTAGGTCGCGGCGGGCCAAATGCGAGTCTGGAGGCTGTCGCACGGCGCGCCGGCGTCGGGATCGGCACGCTCTACCGGCACTTTCCCACCCGTGAGGCACTGTTCATGGCGGTCTTCAGCCGGGAACTGGACCAGCTTTTGGCCACCGCCGAAGACCTGGCTGAAAGGGAAGATCCCCTTGAGGCGATACGCAGCTGGCTTCACGCCAATGTAAATCTGGTGGAAACCAAGCGCGGTATGCTGGGGGCACTGAGTCTGGTCATGACGGAGGACCTGAAGAAAGGCTACACCGAGCGCTCCAACCTCGTACTTTCTGCAATGGACCGGCTTCTGGAGAAGGGCCGTAGCGCCGGAGAAATCCGTGACGACGTCAGCGCCGAAGACCTCGTGCAAACCCTCTACGCTATCTGCTATGCGCGCCAGCCCGGGCCCGACTGGCGCGAGAATGTCCTGCGAGTCCTCGATATCTTTGTCGACGGGTTGAAAAGGTAAGAAAGGCGATTCCGGCTAAGGCGACGCAAAGCGCACAGAGGCACAGCCTTTGCGATCTTGCAGATGGCCCGCGGTCTCAGGCGACACCCTGCGCCCCGGCCTTGTCAGGTTGCTGATGGCATGACGCTCAGGTAGCTTTGTCGAATGCTGAGCCTCGATGGATCGCCTGGCGCTGATGGTGATGGGAACGCGGACACAGCAACGGAACGCCGACGTCATGCGATATCTGCGCTCGACCATTGATCTGCTGATACAGACCGGCCGGGTCGCAGACGCGCGCGGCATCGTGGACATCCATGTGCCGCCATTGGATCATGCAGAAGAAAATTGCTTCCAATAGGGCCCGGGGCGGCCTGACGCGCGTCTCAAGGTCAGCGTTGTTCTACGCGCCGACATGCGGCCGTTCGGCACCGTGTCCTGGCCGATTGGAAAAGGCCCGGCAGCGCAACGGCGACATGGGAGCCATTTGCTCACCCGTCCATCGCCTTTGCGGCCATTGCGTCGAGCCAACTGGGCAATAACGGCTTCAAGGTTGCCTGGATGTCGTCATCCAAAGTGCCGTCTTTGATCAGCTTCAGAACCTTGTGATCATCTTTTGACAGTGCACGCTTTGGCCAGGCGGCCTTGATGGCACTGGCCTGAGCAAAGCCCGCGAGCCAGTCCTTGAAACGGCGCGCCGCGCGATTTCTGAGGCCTGAGCCGATCTCTCCGTCAAAGAAACCGTTATGAATATCATCGTATCGCAGCATGATGATATCGAGCACGCGCTGTACTTTGTTGCCCCCGGGAAATTCAATGCCACCCAAAAGCGGCGGCAACCAGTCCGTGGGTGTCACAAACCGGGGGGCCACGATCACGGCCGTGAGGTAACCATCGATCAGATCCGGACTGAGTGGAGTGTTGCGCAGCAATCGCTCCAGTTCGCCTTTCTTTTCCGGAGCGATGTAAAGGTCGAAGTCATCGTCGGCATCCGGATCGTCCAGCGGGGCGTCGCTGCCGGGACCTGTCCCGTCGCTGTCCTGTTCTGCAACATCTAGTGTCAGAGCGACAATCATCTCGAAGACAGGTATCTTTTTGAAGGAACGGCCGGACATCACTTCATCCGCAACGACCGCAAAAACCATCCAGTCATCGCCGCCTGCATGGCGTAGAATGGCGGCCGATCTCGCGAAGAGAGATGACCAGAAGTCGCGTTGCGTTTCCAGATGCGCCCACACCACTTTCTCAGCCTGACGCTCGGTTCTGGCCTCCTCCAGAGCCGTTGAAAGGATCGCATCACTGACAAACCAGGTCGACGAAATCTCGTGGTCCTGCACCCACGCGATGCTGCGGCCAATGAGCTGTCCGCGTTTCGTGGCGGATAAACCGGCCAACCGGGCCTCCGGATCCGCGATGTCGCTCTGGGCGGCTGAAGAACATTCTGCTGGGGCTATGTCTCGTAGTCCCAACATCTCTGCCACATCCAGAAACCCCGGCGCAGGGGGCAGGTTTGCGGCGAGCCCCTCACCGAGTGCAGCGGCCATTGCTGCGGGGAGGTAATCCACCGGAACCTCATGCATCGGCATCGAGCTTTCGATCTCAGCGAGGGTTCGCCGCTGATCGCTGGCACTGCTGCAGGGGATGGCATAGGCGTCCTTGATTCCGTGACCCGTTTTGAGCAGCAGGGCCGCGATACATTTTTTACTGCCGCGGCTGACACTCGCCAGGATGCTCTGACTGCCGGTGCCATCGGGCAAGGAGGACACCAGTCGATGAAGTTTCCAGGGACCGGGGACTGCGCCGCCGGATGCCTCGCGCCGAAGTGCCTCTTTGATCGCATGATCCAGAATCGTTTTGGTTTCCGGGTCCGGGATCCACTTCCGGAGCCGGATCAGATCAGAAAGCAGGCTGGCATCCACGCCGCCCGCCTGCGCAAGATCCGCAAATCCCTGAGCCGCCGACACGCGCAACTCGCCCACCGCATCGAGCAGGACATAACGGCCGACCGAAACCAGTTTCGGGACGGCGTGAGCAACCATCTGAGTGACAAAGTGGCCTGCAGCGGACCGGGGCATCGCCCCGATGCCTTCCCGCAAGACCATATAGGCAGGATAGCCCGTGACATCGTCCGGGATCAGACCGCGCAGAAGAGCCTCGATATCAGGGATCTCCATGTCACCAATTAACGCCTCATCACCGGCGACGTCCAGATTGAGGCGGACCGCATCCGGAGGCTCCAGACCCGCGCTGATAAAAGCCTGACACAGACCCATCTTTTGCCCGTTGTCCAAATTGTTCGATGCCACTTTTTCGTCAATCCAGCCGTCAATCAGCGCAAAGATTGCCGTCGCGTCCCTTTCGCGATTCTCACGGTTCATCCGCATGGCATCCAGAACAGCGCTGAACAGCGCCAGAAGGTCGGCGGGCCATGCAAGCTCTTTGTCCATCTGTCTGAGCAGGTCCGATACCGCACTTCTGTTCGTAGCGATCCGTTGCGACCAAAAGTCGGCCCATCGAAAGACCATGCGGTCTTCCGACTGTTTGGGTCGCTCTGACATGCAGGTCTGGAATATGGACGGTCTCATGCAAGTGATCTTACCCATTATGACACGCGGATAAAGACCCCGGCTTGCGGATTACCGCAAAGCTCTGCGGTCGCGTTGACCGCGAATGCGAAACCATGCAGATCCATCATGAACCTCCAATCGACGTCGCAGGAATAAGCCTGTCATGTGATCCTCACTGAGATCACGACATTTCCGGCCAGGACAGGCTTCGGCGCACGGCCACCTTGCGGACAAAGTGCATATCCGCAGGCCAGGCCTCGTCTCGTCTTTGCATAAAACGCACAAGCCCTCGAGCAGCTTCACAACAGTCTCTTCTTTGTCGGAATAGGCGGCTTGGTCGAGCGCTTCGAAACCTTTCACTTTCGGTCGTCAGGTCGTCACTGCGTAGAAAAATCTACATTGCGGCCATTACGAGGTTTGTCATAAACTGGAGCTGGAGCAATGACACCAAGGCCAACTTGTACACCCCCTGATCCATGCTCAGGCGACGCGCATGAGCGTTTTGGTTTTCTGAGTAAGCTGGCCCTCGACTTCCTGCGCAATGCCCAACTGGGCTGCGAAGGCGACTTTTCAGCATGGACGGCCAAAGGCAGACGTGACGAAGGTGTCCACGACGATCCGCTTGGGCCCGGACAACATCGCGACGTTCAAGGCACAAGGAACTGGTTGGCAAAGCCGGATCAGCGATGCTCTGCGCAAGGCCGCCGGGCTTTAACAGGCCGCTGAATTAGTCACCGCTCGGGAACGTTGTTCTGCCTATGGGGTGAATACGCGCTGCGCTCGTCAACAAGGGTCCGAGATTTTCGGTCCCCGTGCAGTCGCCTTCCGCCTCATGCTGCCAGCA
>JBBSNW010000104.1:0-10684 GCA_038260405.1 Rhodobacterales bacterium
CAAGATGCATTGATCAAGTCGTGCGTGGGCAGCGGCCGCAGTGAGCCAAGGGGCGCGGGACCCCCAGACCTGCCAGTGCCGCCGAACCTGGACTGGCGCCAACTTATGCCCGTCATTCCCACTCGATTGTTTAAGCAGCATACAACCAATTGAAATTGCTGGCAAATTCCTCTTGTCGGCGCGAAAATTCCGACACTGAGGCCGTCAAAAAGTTACGCTTTTGATTTTAAAGGGAAAATTGCCAAAAAAATATTTTTGAGGTTTCGCCAACTATCGGCACCAGTCGGACGATCTTTGCACCTAGCGGCGCCCGGCGGCGTACTCGACTCGCGTCAAAAAGTACCGTCATTCAAACCATATCACGCATCGCGAGCGGATGCCATCCGGCCGCAGGCGAGCCGCGCGTGGTAATCGAACCTTGTTAAAACGCTACCTTCTGGTTATATTACTGGAAATAAGTCGGAGGTTACCGTGGGCAGCTCGCAAAAACGCGCCATTCAAAACTATCGATCTCGCCTAAGCGAGCGCGGCTTGGCGCGCTTCGAGGTGCTTGGTCGCGATGCCGATCGCGACCTCATCCGATCATTGGCCCGCCGCCTGGCCGAAGATGGCCCGGATGCCTCTTGTCTCCGCGCGGCTGTCAGCCAGACCATCGCCGGTGAGCCACCGAAGAAAGGCGGCATCCTTGCCGCGCTGCGCCGATCCCCGCTCGTTGGAGCCGATCTCGACCTTAGCCGTCCTCGCGAAGAAGGACGCAAGGTGGAGATCTGATGCGATATCTGCTCGATACGAACATCATCAGCAACATTACGAAGCCGACCCCGTCGGAGTCCCTCCTCGCGTGGATGGCTGACCAAAAGGACGATGACCTTTTCATCGCCTCGCTCACTGTCGCCGAAATTCGCCGCGGCGTGCTTGAGAAGCCGTCGGGCAAGCGGCGTGACGAACTCGAAAACTGGTTCGCGGGGCCGGACGGTCCGCAGATGCTTTTTGCAGGCCGGGTTCTGTCGTTCGACGAGAGAGCTGGCCTCATATGGGCACGGCTCATGGCCAACGGCCGAGCCAAGGGGCGCACTCGAAGCGCACTCGACACGATTATCGCCGCCGTTGCGGAGGCCAACGACTGCATCGTCGTGACCGACAACGAAAAGGACTTCTTCGACATAAAGATCGTCAACCCAATCAGGGACGGCGACGGGGGACGGAAATGACAGGGCCAGCCGCGACGCCATTGGAATACCAGCTTGTAGGGCTAACCGAGAGCGGCGACGTCGGCGACATCCTGTCCGGCCTCGATCAAAAGCAGGGTCGCGTCCGCCTCCAGGCGCTGATCGCAGAGTGGCTGCGGATGGAGAATCTTGTCGTCCTGACCGGGTCCGGGACGTCAGTCAGTGCCGGCGGCAAGACGATGGCCAATCTCGAAATCGCGGTCTTTGAGACAATCGAGGAACTTGCGGACCTACCTGCCTCCATCAAGCCGATCATCGCTGCTCGCAAGACAGCTGTCAGTTACGCGAACATGTTGGACGAGCCAGTCATTGGCTTTGAGGGATGGCTATCCTTCATCGCCAACGCCCTCGTTGTCACGGAATCGGCCGACGCTCCGTTCAAAGGTATTATTTGGCCGGCCACTCCAGTACCGACCGTCGTGGATCTTCAGTGGTTCGTCGATCGGCTTCGCATCGCGATCTTTGCCGAGTGTGTGCAGTGCCGTTTCTGATGTCGATCCGCGCGCCGGTGAACCTTCCTCCACATTCCGCGTTGATCCTCGATCCCCGAGATCAGCCCCTAACATCAAAGGTCGTCATGGCTCGTTCCTCGATCATCGCCATAGGCGCTTCGGCGGGCGGCGTGGCTGCATTGCGCTCCTTGGCAGCCGCACTGCCAAGTACGCTTTCCGCCCCTATTCTCGTCGTTCTTCATATCGGCGCCTATCGAAGCGAATTGCCCGCCCTTTTGAACGCGGCTGGCCCGCTGTCTGCCAAGCATGCCGAGGACGGCGAAGCTATTTACCCTGGTCACATCTATGTAGCGCCTCCGGATCGCCATTTGATCGTCGCCGACGGACGGCTACGTCTTTTACGTGGTCCCAAGGAAAACTGCGCGCGGCCGGCCATCGACCCATTGTTCCGGAGTTTCGCTGAAAGCTATGGTCCGGGCGCCGTGGGCGTGGTCCTGACAGGCAACTTGAACGACGGGACGCTTGGCCTGCTCGAAATCAAGCGATGCGGTGGAGTTGCAATCGCCCAGGATCCGACCGATGCCGACTATCCCGAAATGCCGAGGAGCGCGGCTGAGCACGTCGCGCTAGATTACTGCCTGCCGCTCGCGGAAATACCAAAATTGCTTGTTGAGTTGGTCGATCGAAAGGGCGGAAGGGACGTTGCCATGCCGAAAAACTCTTCGCAACGGGACGGACAAGAGCCCGAAATCATCGACAGCCGGACTTTCGAGCGCCCTCTGACAGTGACCTGCCCGGACTGCGGCGGCGCACTGAAAAGGTTCGAGGTCGGTTCGATCGTCAAATTCGGCTGCCACATCGGGCACAGCTATACCGCAGAGAACATGGCTGCGGCGCAGTTCGAGGAAATGGAAAAAGTCATGCGGGCTGCGATACGGTTCCTCAACGAACGGGCCGAATTTTGCCTCCAGATGGCCGAACATGGCTGGGACGGCAAGCCCGATGCTTCCAACGATTGGCACGCCGCCAGCAAACAGGCGCTGGATCGAGCCTACAAGCTCCGCGACCTCGTGGAACAGGACTGGCTTACGCCAGAGACCTCTCACCAACTTGCCTTGACCCTTGACGGCTATGAGCAAACCCGGCTTCCCGGATAGATCGTTCTCTCCCGTTCAAGCTCGGCGGGTTCGTATCTTCACGGTCATCCGCGAAACATCAGCGCGATGGTTCGTTCCAGGTCCTCCTGGGCATACGGCTTTCGCAACACCGGGAAATCACGATATCCGTCCATCATACCCTCGGCTCCGTATCCCGTTGCAAACGCGAAGGGAATGCCGCGCTTGCCGAGAATATCGGCTACAGAAAATGATTTCGTCCCGGCCACGTTGATATCGAGCACTGCGAAATCGATGTCGATTTCGCGGGCGAGTTCCACCGCCATGTCGATACGTGTGGCTTGTCCGACGACCTCATGCCCGAGGGCGGTCAGCAGATCCTCCAGATGCATCGCAAGCAAGACCTCATCCTCGACGATCATAACCCGTTTCGGTGTCTGTCCGGTCAACCCGCTTCGCCCTTTTCCTGACTGTCGGGCATGGGCGCATCTATCGTGCAGACGACACCGGACGTCTCATAGTCAACGCTCACCATTCCGCCGAGTTCCGCCGCCAGCACCCGCTGGATCAGGCGTGAGCCGAAACCCTTGCGTGTCGGTGAGATGACAGCCGGGCCTCCGCTCTCTGACCACCGCATGGAGAGCTGTCGATCCTTACCGTCACCAACAAGCTGCCAGGCGATATCGACGTGGCCTTTCTCAATTGTAAGCGCGCCGTATTTCGCTGCGTTCGTGGCCAGCTCGTGCAACGCCATTGCGATAGAGAGTGCGGCGCTCGGCGCCAGCCATATGTATGGGCCTTCGATCCGGAAGCGGTTCGAACCTGCCGAATGAGGTGCGACCGTATCCGAGACAATGTCCCCCAAGTTCGCGCCGGCCCAGTTTTCACGGGTCAGCAAGTCGTGCGATTTTCCCAGCGCAATCAGACGCGACCCGAAAGTTGCGCGTGCTTCCTCCATCGACGTGGCGCTGCCCAGCGTCTGCGACGCGATGGCCTGCACCGTCGCCATAACATTCTTGATGCGATGGTTGAGTTCGCCGACCAGGACATTCCGATGCTCGTCGAAACGCTTGCGCTCGGTGATGTCCTCGATGGCAAGCAGGATCAGGTCGTCATGGTCTCCTTCTTGACGCAACTTGCACGCAGTGAGGAGCATCGATCGTCGCCCGGTCAGATCGAAATCCTGCTCGATTTCGAAGTCGTGGATATCCTCGTTCTCCGACAGAACCTTGTCCAGAAGGCCTCGCAGCGGCGGGTTATTCCACTCGCCGGTTCCAAGTTCGAAAACAATGCGCCCTTTGGGTTCTTCGTCAAAAACAGCGAAAAGTTCGCGGAAGGCCTTGTTGGCGGTTTGGACGCGCAAATTGCTATCCAGAACCAGCAATGGATGCTGAACCGTCCGCACGATGGTTTCGGAATAGGCGCGGGCACGGTCGATCGCATCGGCGTCGCGCTTGCGCTCGGTAATGTCGCTGAATGTGACGACGACGCCTGCGATCCGGTTGTCCTGCGTACGATAGGGAAGCACGCGGCGTACATACCAGCGGCCCGCATCGCTACGGACCTCTGCCTCGATCGGGGACAGCTTCTTGAGCACCGTTTCCACATCCTGCAACAGGTTCTCGTCGGCAAACTTCTGCGCAAAATGGAAGATTGGGCGGCCGATGTCCGACGCGACAAAATCGAATAGCTCCCTGGTCGCGGGGGCAAACCACTTGATGCGGAATTTTTCGTCGAGAAACAGCGTCGCGGTCTCCGACCCGGCCAGCAGATTGTTCAGGTCGTCGGTCGTGGTTTTCAACTCGCCGATCTTGTGCTGAAGCTGGCTGTTGACGGTGTTCAATTCCTCGTTGAACGACTGCAATTCCTCTTTTGAGGTCTCAAGTTCCTCGTTGGTGGATTGAAGTTCCTCGTTCATCGAGATGGCTTCCTCGTTCGCCGCCTTCAGCTCCTCGTTGGTAGTCTCCTGATATTCGATGGTGTTGTGCAGTTCGGCCCGGGTCTCCCTCAGTTCCTCCTGAAGGGCACGTTCGCCAGACGAGGCTTCGCCTGCGTCCTGACGCGTGGGCGACGGCGCGGAATCGGGCTGCGACGGCGCCGGCGCAAAGCTCACCAGGAGGAAGCTGCCCTGCGGCGACGCAGCCAGCGGCATGACCGTCATCGCGACGGAATGGCCGGTCTCGTTCTCGCGGATATGGGCAATGACCGTGACGCTTCTATTCTCTTTCGACGCTTCGCGTATCGCAGCCCGCAATCTGGCCGCCAACCCGACACGGACCATGATCAACAGGTCCCGGGTCGGTTCGCCAGACGGATTCTCCAGATAGTCCCTTGTAGCGCCGTGGAAATAGAGGACGCGGCCGCTCTGGTCGATCAGCACCGATGCCGGGGCATAGCGCTCCAGCAAAGCGCGGCGGGCCATTTCGGCAGCCGAAGTGGGTGGCTCAAGGCCCAAGGACGACGGGCTTTCGTTCGTGCGCGGTTCCGATCGGTCGCGCGGCGGTGGATACGCGATCAGGTCATGCCGGGTCGATCCCAACCTGCGATAGAGGCGCCATTTCTTCGACACCGTTTCAAACAGGTCTTCGTGCCGCCCGATCGTCTCTGCGTTGCCGAGAAACAGATGTCCGCCCTGTCGCAGCGCGAAATGACAAAGCGCGATGATCTTCTGCTGCGCGCCCGGTTCCAGATAGATCAGGAAATTGCGGCACGACACGAGGTCCAGCCGCGAAAACGGTGGATCGCGCAACAGGTTGTGCGGCGCGAACACCACCATGTCGCGGAGCTCCCTGCTCACTTGATAAGAGCCGTCCAGCTTTTCGAAGAAGCGCGCCAGACGCGACGCCGGAAAGCCGGTCATGGCGGCGGCTGGGTAAATGCCTTCGCGCGCCTTGCGAAGATTGTTCTCCTGGGCATCGGTCGCGAACACTTTCAGATCAAAGCGTTTTCCCGCCGCCTCGGCATGCTCGGTCACCAGCATGGCAAGGGAATAGGCTTCCTCGCCCGTGGAGCAGGCCGTGGTCCAGACCCGGATCGAAGCGCCCGTCTCGCGCTCCGCAACCATTGGCGCAATCACCAGTTCGGCTAGAGCCTTCCACGCGTCGGCATCGCGGAAAAACCCGGTGACGCTGATCATCAGATCGCCGACAAGCGTGGCGACTTCATCGGAGCTGGCGCGCAACTCGTCAATATATTCGTCCAGTGTTTCGATGTTTTCGAGACCGAGACGACGGTGAACGCGCCGCCTAAGTGTAGATAGTTTGTAGTCGCGAAAATCGTGCCCGCCCCGAGCACGCAAGAGTTCCAGAAGATGGCCGAGCGTCGCCTGACCGTCCGGGAAGGTGACCTCGATCTCGGCGGGGGCTGCGACGTAGCCATGGCTCATGAAGGCCAACAGGGCTTCGGGCATCTTTTCGATGGCAAGCACGTGATCCGCCATGTCCGCCGAAATCGCGCTCCTGGGCATGCCGTCGAATTTTGCGGTCTCGGGCGACTGCACCAGGCTCATGCCGCCTTCCGCCCTGATATCTCTAAGCCCCTCGGTACCGTTGCGCCCCGTTCCAGAGAGTACGATGGCGATCGCACGCTCGTGCTGGTCCGCAGCGAGTGACGAGAACAGCACATCGACGGGGTGACGCTGGCCGCGAGGATCCGTCGGCTTGGACACGCGCAGCCCGCCGTCACTGACCTTCAGATCGGTGTCGGGCGCGATCACATAGACGTGGTTCGCCGCGAGCCGCATACCGTCCTGGACCTGAACGACCGGCATCTTCGTTTTGGCGCTCAGGATATGGGCCAGTTCGCTCTCGCGCTTCGGATCGAGATGCAGCACAACCACAAAAGCACTGCCGCTGTCAGCCGGCATCACATCGAAGAAGCAGCTCAGCGCCTCGATGCCACCCGCCGACGCGCCGATGCCGATTACCGGAACAGCCGCGACTTTAGGCGTGGCATCGCCGATGGCGGTCGGGGCATTCCCAATCGGCTGCAGGGTTGCGTCGCTGCCTCTGCCACTCTTGCGCGGGATCGGCTTCGCCTTTGACTGTCGCCGGCCATTGGCTCCTTCTTCCTGTTCATCCGCCATACCCGCACAACCTCGAGAGTTTACGCTGGATCCCCCGGAAAGGTTTTTCCGCAACATCAACCGCCGCCCTGGCCGCAATGCGCGGAAGGCTCAATCTTACTACTTTGCACGCGCCGCCCCAACGGGCAAGGCCACGCTGATCGCTGGTGCAGAAGGTCCGCCACGTGCAACTGAGGAAAGTATTGCCGTGGAACTGGTCTCCCCCCGGAGACGCCCGGCGAGAGCCCGCCTGTTGGTACACGCACACCGTGTCGACGAGACATCGAACTCCTCCAAGAAATCACCGGAATTCGGAGAATATCGACTGCGGCGACATGATCTATGTCCACGATGGAAGCGAAGAGGGCATGACTATCTTCACCGACCAAGGAATTGAAATCCTGAAGGGAGTTCCTCGCAGACGTCCGCACCTGGGACGGCGGCACGCGACAGTTCCTCCCGGATTCCCAATGCGATCCGGGAATGATCAAGCGTCATGGCGGACGAGACGAATCCTGATCTCTGAGGTCTTGGCCGAATGGATAACGTCATCGGGCGTCCTAAAGGCGGGCCTCACCACCCGACGCCTGCTGGAGGCTCTTCCCGCCGAGATGCTCGCGTCGGCCCGAGAATAGCGAGTTTGAGGCGCAGTATGAACTATTCGGGCGATTTCTAGCCCGGCAGCCCAGTATGCGGCGGAACAAAAGGTCTCCAACACGAGTTAGATTTTGTTGGAATGATCCCACCAGGAAAGCTAGCACGCAGGAAGGGATTGCTGATGGGCAGTTAACACAAGTTCGCTAGCCCGTTCAAGACCGCTAGTGCTTAGGATCGACATATGGGAAATCTCATCGCAGACAGCTTGGCCGCATCTGTCATGGATGCGCTGACCTCCAATATATGCGTCGTCGATTTGGCCGGGGAGATACTGGCCGTGAACCGAGCATGGATGGAATTCAGCGCAACGAATGAGGGTGGCGCGGGAGAGGCCTACCTCGGGACGAATTACCTCAATGTGTGCCGAAGCTCGACCGGACCTGCTTCGGCAGAAGCATCTTCTTTCTACGGCGGATTGGCCGATGTGCTCGAAGGCCGCAAGGACCTCTTCCAGATTGAATATCCCTGTCACTCCCCCTCGGAACTTCGCTGGTTCTTGGCCAGGGTAACGCCGCTCATTCAGCGACGTAACACAAAGAAAATCGGTGCGGTTGTGTCCCACATGAACATAACCGACCGCAAACTGGTGGAACTGGACTATGCGAGGCTCGCATCCACCGATCCTTTGACCGATCTACCGAACCGCCGCTTCTTGGAAGACTATGCCAAGATCGAACTCGAGCGTTTGCGCCGGTTCGGGGGCGCGATGTCAGTGCTGATGCTGGACCTCGACAAGTTCAAGCTCATCAATGACACCCATGGTCATCTCGCGGGCGATGCTGTGCTCAAGAAGGTTGCAGCCCGCTGCAAGGCCGCTGTTCGAGAAAGCGATGTCTTCGCCCGGATCGGTGGGGAGGAATTTGTGGCCTTGCTGCCGGGGACGGACGAAGTTGGCGCAATTGTCCTGGCGGAAAAGCTCCGGTCGATCATTGAAGGCCTGAAGATCAAGACAGAGGCGGAAACGCTGCGCGTAACAGGAAGCATCGGCGTCGCATCGGTTGCGCCGAATGACCGGTCCATCAGTTCTGCCCTTAACCGTGCCGACAGGGCGCTGTATGCCGCCAAGGACGCCGGCAGAAACCGGGTTGGACGATTTGCTGTTCACAGCCAGGAGGCTAAGTGATGAAGCGGCCGCACCCAAGCGTCGTTCAGGTCTTTCCATTGAGGGCGGCGGAGCTGCCGCCGTCGATCGTTGATGAATGCATGGACAACTCCAAGGAGGCCATTATCGTCGCTGACATGCGACTGGCTGACGCGCCGCTGTGTTTCGTCAACAACGCCTTTGTCGACATCACTGGATACTCCAGGCAGGAAGCGATTGGCCGCAACTGCAATTATCTGCAGGGGACAGACCGGAAGCAGCCGGAAATCAAACTTATTCGCCAGGCCATCAAGGCGAAGCAGCCCCTCGAAGTGACTCTGAGAAACTACAGAAAAGACGGCACTCTGTTTTACAATCGCCTTCGCCTTCTCCCGGCCAGGGACGCTTCCGGCTTCATCAGTCACTACATCGGCTTTGTGGAAGACGTTTCGGAGCAGCACGACGCGGAAGTGACCATCGGACGTCTGTCCTTCGTCGACCAGACGACTGGCGTCCTCAACCGCGGAGCATTCTCGGAACAGATCAGGATCACTTCGAAGGCTGATCGCAGCGAGATGGTCATCGTAAGGGTTGATATTGTCGGATTTCACGACATCAACAACGGCTTTGGCCATGATGTGGGCGACAGCCTTCTCCGTGCGGTAGCCAAACGTCTGACAACGACTAACGCGTTTGCCGTCGGCAGAATGGGGGCCAACGAGTTCGCGTTGGCTTTCCGAGCAAAAACAAGCGACCAGGCGGACAATATTGCGGCCGACACCGTACAGCTTGCTTCAGAGGCTTATCAGCTTGAGGAAATCCTGTTGTCTCCGCGGTTTTCGTCAGGCTGTGCGTTTGGAATTCCTGAAACGGATGGCACCTATCTTATCCGGAAGGCAGGCTCAGCGCTGCATCGATCGAAGCGATCTACTTCCAGAGAACTCAACGTGTTTACTGTCGATGACGATTCAGAGGCGAGAAGGCGTATTAGGCTTACAACAGAATTGAAGCAGGCAATCAAAAACAATGAGTTCTTGCTTCACTTTCAGCCAAAGGTCGACTTGCGAACCTTGCGCATCGTTGGTGCCGAGGCTCTCATCAGATGGCAGCACCCGATATTGGGCCTGCAACTCCCCGGCCTGTTCATTTCCCACGCCGAAGAAGTAGGGTTGATCGGAGACATTGACGAATGGGGCCTGAAGATGGCCGCCCGCTTCTGCAAGATGGTCAACCGGCGGAGTGAGCACCCGATCACTATCTCGTGCAACATATCCGGCCAGGAAATTATGGAGCCGGGAAAACTCTACCGGATCATGAGGATGTGCGAGCAGGAGGAAGTTGATCCTCGGCTGATTATATTGGAACTGACTGAATCGGTCATCGTGACATCCGGCAGCGCAGCAATGGATAGGTTGAAGGAAATACGTAAACTCGGCTTCGGGCTGGCGATCGATGATTTTGGAACTGGCTATTCCAATCTTCGCTATATCGAAGAATTGCCATTCTCGGAGATAAAGATCGATCGATCGTTTGTGACAGATCTCGACAGGAGCCCGACGAAGCGGATCATCGTCGAGGCACTCATCAAACTTGGACAGCAGACTGGTATAGAGCTTGTCGCTGAAGGGATCGAAACCGAACGCGAGTTCGCCACCTTGAAGGAACTGGGATGTGGGTACGGACAGGGATACCTGTTTGGGCGTCCTTCAAGCGGTGACGAACTCCTTGTGCGCTTGGCTGGTGCCGCGCGCCTCTGACCCAGCTAGCTAGCCCGTCTTATTCATGAGGGTTAGCCTTTTGGTGTGATCATTTGGACGGGCGAGCTTTTTGGTGGCGTGTTTTTCACCGCTGCTTGGTCTGAACTTGTAGAACGCGTTGGGGGTTGAAGGTTCTGGGTTCGACGGGGCGCTTTGGCCCCATCGCCTACGGTCCGGCGGGTTGGAGCGCGATGGCAATGGTGCGGAAGAGCTCGGCTTCCGGGCAAGCGGCGGCGAAGGCCAGACGGACGCGTGAGGCGGTCTCTATGACGCGGGCGCCGAGCTTGAGCAGGCGCAGGCGCAAGGTGGCGAATTCGGCCGTGGCCAGAG
>JBBSNW010000105.1:0-10002 GCA_038260405.1 Rhodobacterales bacterium
CCGCTCTATGCCGCCTATGCCGCTCTGAAAGCCGCGCGGGAACGCCGCCAGCCGCTGGATCTCGACCTGCCGGAGCGCAAGATCGAGTTCTCGGAAGAGGGCAAGCTGACGGCCGTCAACTTTTCCGTCCGCCTCGACGCGCACAAGCTGATCGAGGAGTTCATGGTGCTCGCGAACGTCGCCGCCGCCGAGACGCTGGTTGCAAAGAAGACGCCCCTGCTGTTTCGCGTGCATGAGGAACCGCCGCCCGAAAAGCTCGAGACCCTGCGCGAAGTGGCCGAATCCTCGGGTCTGCAACTGGCCAAGGGGCAGGTCCTCAAGACCGCGCATCTCAACAAGCTGCTGCATGATGCGGCGGGGCGTGACGAGGCCGAGCTCATCAACATGGCGACGCTGCGCTCGATGACGCAAGCCTATTATGCGCCCGCGAATTTCGGCCATTTCGGCCTCGCGCTGCGATCCTATGCGCATTTCACCTCGCCGATCCGGCGCTATTCGGACCTGATCGTGCACCGCGCGCTGATCTCGGCGCATGGATGGGGCGATGACGGGCTGAAACCGCAGGACATCGAGACGCTGGAAAATATCGCGCAGCACATCTCGGACACCGAGCGCCGCTCGATGATGGCCGAACGGGACACGACGGACCGCTACCTTGCCGCCTTTTTGTCCGACCGCATCGGGGCGGAGTTCCCGGGGCGGATCAGCGGGATCGCCAAGTTCGGGGTCTTCGTGAAGCTCGACGAGACAGGCGCGGACGGGCTCGTGCCGATGCGCAATCTCGGGAACGAATATTTCCACTTCGACCGCGACAGCGCCACGCTGATGGGGGCCGATACCGGCACCGTGATCACGCTGGGCCAGCGCGTGACGGTCAAGCTGATCGAGGCGGCTCCGGTAACCGGTGGCCTTGCCTTCGACCTGCTCACGCTCGAGGAAAAGGACATGCCAAGCGGTCCGTCGCGCGGAGGGCCACGTGGTCGCCGCTTCGGTCCGCCCTCGGGTGGAGGGCCGCGCCGCAAGGTCGCCAAGGCCCGCAAGAAGGACGCGAAGGCCCGCACGAAGGTCAAGCGGCGGCGCACATCGGGCTGAGCCCGGGCCGCCCCGCGGCCTGTCACCTGCGCTTTGCCAAAGACAATTCCGGCCCGGAAAACCAGAATCGGCGCGGATGTTCCGGGCCGGCCCCTCCGCGTCAACAGGCAAGTCCTTGCGCTACGGAAAGTTGATTCCTTCCGAAACGGACAAAATCAGGCTATGCTGGAAAAAAACAACAGGCACATCAGCAGGGCTCGCACATGGACAAGCATGTCATTTACGGGGCTTTAGCCTCGCTTCTTCTTTGCAACGGCGCGTATGCGCAGGCGGTGGACACATCCGTCAGACCCGCATCGCGACCGGGCATGCCGGAGGCGACACGCTCGGTCGTGACACTCGTCGCAGCGCCCGAGGCGCCGCAGACTTCGGTGCGCCCCGAACTGCGCCCGAAAGAGGCTGTGGTCACGCAAAGCGCGCCTCTGGCGCCCAATCCAGGCTTCGATGCCTGGGTGCGCGGGTTCCGTCCGCGGGCGCTGAATGCCGGGGTCAGCGGCGCGGTGTTCGACCGTGCCTTCCGCAATGCACGCTTCGATCCCGAGGTGATCCGGCGCGATTCCAACCAGGCCGAATTCACCAAGTCGATCTGGGACTATCTCGACAGCGCGGCGTCGGAGTCGCGCATCGCCAACGGCCGTACCGCGTTGCAGGAGCAGGGCGGCACGCTGGAGCGGATCGAGGCGAAGTACGGCGTCGATAAGGAGGTCGTGCTGGCGATCTGGGGGATGGAATCGGCCTATGGCAGTCATCGCGGCTCGATGCATATCATCGGTTCGCTGGCGACGCTGGCCTATGAAGGACGGCGCGGCGCGTTCTTCGAAGAACAGCTGATCGCGGCGCTGAAGATCCTGCAGAATGGCGACACGACGCCGGAAAACATGACCGGCAGCTGGGCCGGGGCGATGGGGCACACGCAGTTCATCCCCACTTCCTACGAAGCGCTGGCGGTCGATTTCAACGGCGACGGGCGGCGCGACATCTGGTCGGACGACCCCACCGATGCGCTTGCCTCGACCGCAGCCTATCTCGCTCGGTACGGCTGGGTGCAGGGGATGCCCTGGGGGGTCGAGGTGCAGCTGCCCTCAGGTTTCGATTATGCGCAGGCGACCCGCAAGAACGTGAAGATGCCGAGCGACTGGGCAAGCCTTGGCGTCGTCGATATGGATGGCGCGCCGGTGCAGGATTACGGCTCGGCCTCGGTCTTTCTCCCGGCCGGGGCAAAGGGTGCGGCCTTCCTGATCTTCAAGAACTTCTCGGTGATCGCGCGGTATAACGGGGCGGATGCCTACGTGATGGGTGTGGGCCATCTGAGCGACAGGATTCGCGGCAAGGGGCCGATCAAGGCCGGCTGGCCGCGCGACGACCGCTCGCTGAGCTTTTCCGAGCGGCAGGAGATGCAGCGCCTGCTCACGGCGCGCGGGTTCGACACCCAAGGCGTCGACGGGCGCGTCGGGCCGCTGACGATCACCGCCGTGCGCAATTTCCAGAGATCGGTGGGCATGGCGCCCGATGGTTACGCCTCGCTCAGCGTTCTCACGCGGCTGCGCTGACTTACGGCCCGGGGGGAGCTTGAACGCTCCTCCCGCTAGCCCCGCATCGGCCCGGCAAAGGCCGCGAGCACCTTCTCATACACGTCCCGCTTGAAGGGCACGATCTGGGCCACCAGTTCTTCGGGCGGCAGCCAGCGCCATTCGGAAAATTCCGGGTGGTCGGTGGCGATGTCCACGTCCGAATCAGTGCCCTGAAAGCGCAGCAGGAACCATTTCTGCTCCTGCCCGCGATAGCGGCCCTTCCAGATGCGCGGCACGAGGTCATGCGGCAGATCGTAGGGGATCCAGTCCCTGGTTTCGCCGGCGATGGTGACGAGGTCGGCGGTCACGCCCGTCTCTTCCCAGAGCTCGCGCAGGACGGCGTCGCGCGGCGCCTCGCCCGGATCGACGCCACCCTGCGGCATCTGCCAGGCCGGGGCGGGGCTGTCGATTCGCTGACCGACAAAGACATGGCCTTCGGCATTCATCAGCATCACGCCGACGCAGGGACGATAGGGGAGCTTGGCGATCTCGTCGGGGGTCATTCTGGGGCCTTTCGTGATCCGGTTCCTGCATAACGGTCCCGGCAGCACGTGGCCAGCCCTGTCCCGAAACGCAAACGCCCCGCCGGACATGGCGGGGCGTGATGTCATTCCATCAAGGTGATGGCTTACTCGCGCGGTCCCAGAGCCGAGAGCCCCTTGAGGATGTCGATGGCATAAGCCAGCTGGTAATCCTCGACCCGCAGCGCTGCGGCAGCTTCGGCCTTGGCGCGATCCTCTTCGATCTGGCGGATTTCGTCCTCGGTCAGGCTGTCATTGTTGAGCGAACCGCGCAGATCTGCCTCGGAGCGGGTGGCCGGAGTTGTTCCGGGCTCTTCCTCATCCTCCGATGTGGCCTCGGGGCGGGGCTGCTCGACGACGATGTCGGGCGAGACGCCAAGCGCCTGGATCGAGCGGCCCGACGGCGTGTAGTACCGCGCCGTGGTCAGGCGCATCGCACCGTCGCCGCGCAGCGGCATCACGGTCTGGACCGAGCCCTTGCCGAAGCTCTTGGTGCCCACGACGATCGCGCGGCGGTGATCCTGCAGCGCGCCGGCCACGATTTCAGAGGCCGAAGCGGAGCCGCCATTGATCAGCACGACGATGGGCTTGCCCTGTGCCAGATCGCCCGGCTCGGCATTGTAGCGCTCGCCATCCGCCGGATCGCGGCCGCGGGTCGACACGATCTCGCCCTTCTCGAGGAAGGCATCCGACACCTGGATCGCCTGCGTCAGCAGACCGCCGGGGTTGTTGCGCAGATCGAGCACGAAGCCGTTCACCTTGTCGATGCCGCCTGCAGCCTCGACCTGCTCGGCAAGACCGGCCTCGAGGTTGGGCGTGGTCTGGTCGTTGAAGGTGGTGATTCGCAGCACGACCGAATCGCCCTGAGTGCGGGTCCGCACAGCCTGCAGAGTGATCGTGTCGCGCACGATCGTGACGTCGAAGGGCTCGGGCTGGTCCTCGCGCACAACGGTGATCACGATTTCCGAACCGACCGGCCCGCGCATGAGATCGACCGCATCGTCGAGCGTGAGGCCCAGAACCGACTCACCGTCCACATGGGTGATGAAATCGCCGGCTTCGATGCCTGCCTCGTCTGCGGGGGTGCCGTCGATGGGCGAGACGACCTTGACGAAGCCCTCTTCCTGCGTGACCTCGATCCCGAGACCGCCGAATTCGCCACGGGTCTGGACGCGCATGTTGGTTGCGTCATCGGGCGAGAGATAGCTCGAATGCGGGTCGAGCGAGGTGAGCATGCCGTTGATGGCCGCCTCGATCAGATCTCCTTCGTCCACTTCCTCGACATATTGTGCGCGAATGCGTTCGAAGATGTCCCCGAACAGATCCAGTTGCTCGTAGACGCTTGAGGTCTTGGCACTTTCCTGCGCCAGAAGTGGCCCCACGAACTGCGTGGTCGCGATCACGCCGGCGAGCGTGCCGCCGATCGCGGCCATGACGAATTTCTTCATTGTGTCATCCCTTGTCGGTTGAGAACCAGGTCAGTGGGTCCACGGGCGCATCGCCCTGCCTGACCTCTATATAGAGCGTTTCCGTACGGGCGTTTCCAGCCCTATCACCGATTGGTGACAGGATCTCGCCTGTTTCCGCCTCGGTTCCGCCCATGAGACCCACGGGCGCCCCGGCGGGCAGCACTTCTCCGATTTCACCATAGACAGTCTCGAGCCCCGCGAGAACGAAAAGCAGATCGGCCTGGGGTTCAAGAATTGTCACCAGCCCGTAATCGAGCAGCGGCCCGCGATAGCGGATCGTGGCCGAGGTCGGCGCGGTGACGAGCGCGCGCGGACGGGTCGCGACGACGATGCCGGGGCGCTCTACCCCTGCCGCATCCGCCTGCCCCGCGCGCCGCAGCACCTGCCCGGCGACGGGAAAGGGCAGCGTGCCCATATCCGCCTCGATGCTGGGCAGACCGTCGCCCTCGGGCTCGTCCTCGGTGATCTCGCTGAGCCCGCTGGCAAAGCCTTCAAGCGTTTCGGTGGCCGCAATCAGGATCGCCGTGCGCACCGGATCCTCGGTAAAGCGCTTTGGCAGGTCGGTGCGGTCGGCCATGGCCTGGCTCAGCTCGGTGCGGGCCTGCTGCACTCCGGCCAGCCCTTCCTGCAGGGTCTGAACGGCGTTTTCCTGCAGCTTGCGCAGGGTCGCGACCTCCTCGAGATCGCTGCGCAGGGCGGCGGCATTGGCCGCGAGGCCGGGCGTCACCGCCGCAAGCAGCATGCCCGAGCGTGCCGTGCCGAGCGGACCATCGGGATGCATCAGTGTTTCAGGGACGGCCGCCCGTCCGATGCCCTGCAGCGCCCCCAGAAGCTGGGCCACCTCTTCGTCGCGGCCGTGCAGTTTCCGTCTGAGTTCGGTTTCCCGGATCGCCGCGTCCCGCAGCCCGTCGCGCATGGCCGAGAGCCCGGCTTCGAAGCCGCGCACCGCGGCGGTCAGCGAGGCGACCCGATCCCTGGCGCCATCGGCCCGGTCCAGCTGCTCGGTCGCCGCCGCGAGCTGGCCCGCCGCGGCGCGCGCCGCATCGGCGGGACTGTCCTGCGCGGCAAGCGGCGTGGCGATTGCCAGCAGGAGGAGCGCGGCGCGGATCATCACAGAAGCAGGCTCTTTCCCGTCATCTCTTCCGGCTGCTCGAGCCCCATGAGCTGCAGCAGGGTCGGTGCCAGATCCGACAGCCGCCCGTCGCGCAGCTTGGCCTTTTTCGGGCCGCCGAACAGGATGACCGGAACGAGGTTGAGCGTGTGAGACGTATGCGGTCCGCCGGTTTCGGGATTGACCATCATTTCGCAATTGCCGTGATCGGCGGTGACGATCATCGCGCCGCCCGCGGCCCTGACAGCTGCGAGAACTTTGCCAAGGCCCCGATCGACCGCCTCGCAGGCCTGAATTGCCGCCTTGAGGTCACCGGTATGGCCGACCATGTCGGGATTGGCGAAGTTCGTGACGATGAGGTCATAGCCTTGGCCGATCGCTTCGACGAACTTCTCGGTCACTTCCTCGGAGGACATCTCGGGCTGCAGGTCATAGGTCGCGACGTTGGGGGATTTAGGCATGCAGCGGTCCTCGCCTTCCTCGGGCGTTTCCTTGCCGCCATTGAGGAAGAAGGTGACATGCGGATACTTCTCGGTCTCGGCGAGGCGGAACTGCGTCCTGCCGTGGTGCGCCACCCATTCGCCCAGCGTATTGTGCAGATCGCGCTTGGGGAAAACCGTCGTCATGTATGTCGCATGCTCGTCGGAATATTCGACCATCCCGAGAAAACTCGAAAGCTGCGGCTTCGCGCCCCGGTCGAAACCGTCGAATTCTGGCGCACCAATGGCAGCCAGGATCTCGCGCGCACGGTCGGCGCGGAAGTTGAGGCAGAAGAAGGCATCCCCTTCGCGCACGCCGTCATAGCCGTCGATCACCGTGGCGGGGATGAACTCGTCCGTCGTGTCGTTCCTGTAAGCCTGCGCCACGGCGTCCTTGGCGCTCGCGGCATGCTCGCCCTTGCCGTTGATCATGGCCTCATAGGCCGTCTGCACCCGGTCCCAGCGGTTGTCGCGGTCCATGGCGAAGTAGCGGCCGATCACGGTCGAGATATGCACATTCTGCGGCAGGCGTTTCTGCAGCTTGTCGATAAACCCGCTGGCGGATTTCGGCGCCACGTCGCGCCCGTCGGTGATGGCGTGGATCGCGACCGGAACGCCGGTATCGCTGATCGCCTTGGCGGCGGCGAACATGTGGTTGAGATGGCCATGCACCCCGCCATTGCTGACGACGCCCATCAGATGCGCGGTGCCGTTCGTGTCCTGCAGCGTCTGGATCATGTCCTGCAGCGCCTCATTCCGGAAGAATGAGCCGTCCTCGATCGCAAGGTCGATCTGACCGAGATCCATCGCCACGATCCGTCCCGCGCCGATATTGGTATGCCCGACCTCGGAATTGCCCATCTGCCCGGTCGGCAGTCCCACATCGGGGCCATGGGTGATGAGCTTGGCCTTGGGACAGTTCGCGGTGAGCCAGTCCATGGTTGGAGTCCTGGCAAGAGCGGGAGCATTGGCGGTGGTGTCATCGCGCAGCCCCCAACCGTCGAGAATGGTGAGGATGACGGGCTTCGGCGTGGTCATGGTGCGCACCCTTTGGGGTAAGAGGGATTTAGGCGCGGTCTAGCAGAGGTTCGGGAGGATGTGGAGGGGGTGCCTTTGATGAGGACATCAACAAAACGGGGTTGGACCGAAGGGGCCCCAAACGCCGTTCTCACCGGGCAGGGCCTGCCCGATGCGCTGTTTTCTGTCTGGCAGGGCTCAGCCCTGCAGCGATTTCACGACCAGGTCACCTTCGGTGCGGGACTTCATCGCCAGGGCCGCCGCATGGGCGCCCGCGGCGGTCGTGAAGTAGGGGATCTTGTCATAGAGCGCGACCGAGCGGATCTCGCGGCTGTCCTCGACCGCGGCAGAGCCTTCGGTCGTGTTGAGCACGAGGTCGATGCCGCTGTCCTTCATGAGGTCCACCACGTTGGGGCGGCCCTCATAGACCTTCTTCACCACTTCGCAGGCGATGCCCTGCGCTTTGACGAACTTCGCCGTGCCCGATGTCGCGACGATGCGGAAGCCGAGATCCGACAGGATCTGCGCGCATTCCGCCATCTGGGGCGTCTTGTCGTCGTCACGGATCGAGAGGAAAACCGTGCCGCCTTCGGGCAGGATCGTTCCCGCCCCCATCTGCGCCTTGAGGAAGGCCCGCGGGAAGGACCGGTCCCAGCCCATGACCTCGCCCGTCGAGCGCATCTCGGGGCCGAGGATCGTGTCGACGCCGGGGAAGCGCGCGAAGGGCAGCACCGCCTCCTTGACCGAGAACCAGGGCATGTTGGGATCGGCGAGCGTCATCGGGTCGGCAAGCGGCAGGACAGAGTCGTAATCCGTATCCGCCGGATAGGCCGGACGGAGCGGGAAGTTCGACAGCGGCTCGCCCGCCATGATGCGCGCGGCGATGGAGGCGATCGCGCTGTCTGTCGCCTTGGCCACGAAGGGCACGGTGCGCGAGGCACGGGGATTGACCTCGATCAGGTAGATCTCGTCATCCTTGATCGCGAACTGCACGTTCATCAGGCCGACGACGTTGAGCCCGAGAGCCAATGCCTTCGTCTGCACCACGATCTGTTCGATGATCGAGGCGTCCAGCGAATAGGGCGGCAGCGAACAGGCGGAGTCGCCCGAATGCACGCCCGCTTCCTCGATATGCTGCATGATGCCGGCAACATGCACATCCGTGCCGTCGCACAGCGCGTCGACATCGAGTTCCACGGCGCCCGAAAGGTAACTGTCGAGCAGGACCGGGCTGTCGCCCGAGACGACGACCGCCTCCTTGATGTAGCGCTCGAGATGCGCGGTATCGCGCACGATCTCCATCGCGCGCCCGCCCAGCACGTAGGAGGGGCGGATCACCAGCGGGTAGCCGATGCTGTCAGCGATCGCCATGGCCTGCGCATCGGTGCTCGCGATGCCGTTCTTGGGCTGTCTCAGACCAAGCTGGTTCACCAGCGCCTGGAACCGCTCGCGGTCCTCGGCAAGGTCGATCATGTCCGGCGAGGTTCCGAGGATCGGAATGCCTTCGGCCTCGAGCAGATCCGCGAGTTTCAGCGGTGTCTGGCCGCCGAACTGCACGATCACGCCGTGCAGGGTGCCGTTATCCTGCTCGACGCGCAGGATCTCCATCACGTGCTCGAAGGTCAGCGGTTCGAAATACAACCGATCCGAGGTGTCGTAATCGGTCGACACCGTCTCGGGGTTGCAGTTGATCATGATGGTCTCGTAGCCCGCATCGGTCAGCGCGAAACAGGCATGGCAGCAGCAGTAGTCGAACTCGATCCCCTGCCCGATCCGGTTCGGACCACCGCCGAGGATGACGACCTTCTTGCGGTTGGAAGGCCGCGCCTCGCATTCGACCTCGCCCATCATGGGCATCTCGTAGGTGGAATACATGTAGGGCGTCTGCGCCTCGAATTCCGCGGCGCAGGTGTCGATGCGCTTGAACACGGCGGTGACGCCCAGGTTGATGCGCTTGCTGCGGATATCCTTTTCGCTGAACCCTGTGAGCGTAGCGAGCCGGGCATCGGTGAAGCCCATGATCTTGAGCATCCGCAACCCGTCTTCGTTCTGCGGCAGTCCGTTCGCGATCACCTCGGCCTCGGCTTCGACGATCTCGCGGATGCGGGCCAGGAACCAGGGATCGAACATGGTGACGCCGTGGATGTCGTCGTCGGACAGACCGTGGCGCATGGCCTGCGCGATCACGCGGATCCGGTCGGGGGTCTGCTTGGAGAGCGCCTTCACGATCGCGGATTTCTCGGGCGCGCCGGGGATCTCGATGTCGTCGAAGCCGGTGAGGCCGGTTTCCATCGACGCCATCGCCTTCTGGAAGCTCTCGTGGATGGTGCGCCCGATCGCCATCGCCTCGCCCACCGATTTCATCGCGGTGGTAAGGTGCGGCTCGGAGCCCGGGAATTTCTCGAAGGCAAAGCGCGGGATTTTCGTCACGACATAGTCGATCGTCGGCTCGAAGCTCGCGGGCGTGACCTTGGTGATGTCGTTGTCGAGCTCGTCGAGCGTATAACCGACGGCGAGCTTGGCCGCGATCTTGGCGATCGGGAAGCCCGTCGCCTTGGAGGCCAGCGCCGAGGAGCGCGACACCCGCGGGTTCATCTCGATCACGACCATGCGGCCATCTTCGGGGTTCACCGCCCATTGCACGTTCGAACCGCCGGTCTCGACGCCAATCTCGCGCAGAACGGCGATCGAGCCGTTGCGCATGATCTGGTATTCCTTGTCCGTGAGGGTCAGCGCCGGGGC
>JBBSNW010000106.1:0-9502 GCA_038260405.1 Rhodobacterales bacterium
CTGAAGCAACACTTTGAGAAGCCGTCCGTTCGCAAGGCGCGTGAAAAAGCGGAGTCCATCCGCCGTCAGCGTAAGCTGGCACGTAAGAAGGCGGAGCGCGAAGGTCTCCTGTAGGCGCGATATCTCGGCACAATAGATCGCCAGAGCGACTTGCTCAAAGGCGGGCTGTGCCTTTGTGAGGTAGGGCGAAAACCCTGATCAAACTACTTATTAGGTAAGCCTTGCTGACATATCGCATAAGCATAATTATGTAATTTAAAAATTGCGTTTGGCGTATTTCGTTGAAAAACTCTTGTTGATTTCGGGTCTGTTCGCTGATTCACTTTCGGTAGTGAAGCCGAGGATCTGCGATGCTGGGACCAAGGCAAGAGGCGCAAACCCTCACTCCACCGGGACCGAAATGTCCCCCAGACCGACTCGTTCGTATGGCCGAAGCTCTCTGCTTTGCCGTATAAAGTATGAAGTCGAGCTAAGGATTTGTTCCCTTACCATCCGCAGATATGTTGCGGTCCGAAAGAAAGATTCCCAGATTGGTCAACGCCGGAACATATTCGCAGAATGCCCGCAGCGTGATGAGCACCGGCACGGCGATGACCATACCGAGAACCGACCAGGCCCAGCCCCAGAAGGCGACCGTCAAAAACACCACCAGGGCATTCAGCCTCAGACTGCGACCGACGGCATAAGGTGTGATTAACTGGCCTTCGATCGTGGTGAGTGCCAGGTAAATGATGGTCACCAGCGCAGCGCCGCCCAAAGTATCCAATGAAACGAGCCCGATCGAGAATGTCACAACAGCGCCTGCAATGGCACCTAGAAACGGAATGAAATTCAGCACGAAGGCCATCACACCAAAGACCGCCGGATTGGGCATCCCGGCAAGATAGAGTCCAAATCCTATCGCCATTCCCAAAATGGCATTGATCGCAGTGATTGTGAGGAAATAGCTGCTGAGCTTGCGTTCGATCTGGTACACGATCTTGAGAGCGCGACGCTTGTCGTGTAATGTCGAACTGGCCTGGACGATCTTTTCGTAGAACAGGTCTCCTGAAGCGATCATGAAATAGAGGAGCGCCAGCGTCAGAATAAGCTGTGCCATGATTACAGGCGTGCTGGCGGCGGCATTTTCAAGCAGGGAAGGGCCGTCCACGATTACGCGTTCGGGTTGAGACCGCGCAGGGGCGTCTCCACCGTCGGTCAGCTTTTCGACCGCTTCGCTGGCATTGGCCATATTGTCCAAAGCCGAGTTCAGACCGCTCAGCTTCCACTGCACGTCCCGCATGATCTGCGGAGCGTCCTTTGCGTAGGATTGAACCGGCTGGGATAAGCCAACTATTGCTGCCGCCACCACCCCGGTGACAAAAACAATGACCGCCACAGCTGTGACAGGCGGCGCGATCCCAAGACGGCTCATGGCGCGCCGTACCGGCGAGAAGGTCAGCGACAGAAGGAAGGCCATCACCACCGGCATCAGGAAATCGCGCGCCACGACGATGACACCCCCCAGAAGGAGAATGAAGATACCGACGGTGGCCCAATGATGGTCCGGACGGCGTATCTGTTCCTTGATCAGAGGCGCAGGCTGTTTGCTCATGAGGCTCGCATTCTCGTACAAAACCGATCAGGCACTTGTTTTGGACAAGGACGAATGCTTTAACCTCGCGGCAGCTCGGGGCAATGTCGTTTGCTGCGCTGCAGGCAGTTCCACGCGGACTGTCAGGCCCTGTGAGGTTGAAAGATATTCGATTGACCCGTCGACTTGGTGGATGAGCGCGTCGATCAGGCGAAGTCCGAGGCCGTCTCCATTTGGTGCGAGCGAGGTATCGGACAGGCCAGAACCGCTGTCACTGACTTCGACGACGACGGTGTCAGACGAACTCTTGCAACACGAGACCTTTATGTCGCCCTGTCCTTCGGAATTGCAGCCGTGTTTGATTGCATTCGTGACGACTTCGGTAAATATCTGGGTCACCGGCAGAATGGATTGCAGCGCAAGCTCGCAGTCCTTTTCAAGCTTTACGACAATATTGATCTCGTCCGCGACACCTGCCTGCATCGCTTTGCATATACTGGACAAGGGGACACTCAAGTCCAGCGTGTCAGGGTTTCCTTGATCTGAAAGTATACGATGAAGATCCGAAATCGCATCGATCTGGGCAATGATAAGCCTGGTCAGACATCGCACATCTTCTGCGTTCGGTACCGTGTCGCGCTCAACGAGTCGTCCTGCCCTGAGCCTGACATAGCTGGACAGCATCGCCAGATGGTTGGCAATGCGATGGTCAGCTTCGGCCAAGTTGTTCGAAACCCTATTCACTTCGGATTTGATAGTCTGATTTTTCAATCTCATATCCCTTCCCGGCCAGCGCCGCTCCTTTTGCCCCCACAGCCCCACCAAACAAAGTTCTGTGCCCGCATGGAGCCAGACAGAATCTTTGCCGACTTCCGCTCGGCTCAGGATTGTAAGAGATTCAATTCCCGCGCTCTGATTGGTGTCAGCGACTCTCGCCAGTTGCGGTCATCTGACGTCGGCAAGGGGACTGGTCTCTTACGCCGTCAAGCCCCAGAAATCCGCAATGTGGCGGGTCGAGGAGATGCCAACCTCCAGCATGAACTCGCCCTCTTCGCCAAGGCCGTCGTTTCCCTCGGCGCTGATCGGCGTACCGTGGCCCATTTGTCCGATGATGTATTCCTCGATCACGACGCGCCCGTTCCCGTCACACCAGACCTTCCGGGGAAAGCCGTCGACCGTCTCGACGCGTGTGGGCGGTCCATCGACTTCGTGGATTTTCTGCCACTGCTCGACGATGGAGCCCGCGTTGGAACTGTCAACGGTCTTATCGCTTTCGCCATGCCAAACCGAGATCGTCGGCCAGGAGCCTGCGAATTCCGAGGCCCCGCGCACAAGCGCGTCAAGCTTGCTGTCCGACGGAGTACCAAACCCCTTCATGCGAAGGATGGCCTCCATCATGTTGTTCGCGCTCCGGTAGGGCAGCCCTGCAATGATCGCGCCGCCTGCGAAAACTTCGGGATAGCTAGCAAGCATCACAGAGGTCATCGCACCGCCCGAGGACATGCCCGTGATGAAAACGCGCGACGCGTCCAGGGCATGATCATCGACAACTTGCTCAATCATCTGACGAATGGAGAGCGGTTCGCCGCCCCCGCGGTGGTTGTCGTCAGTGTTGAACCAGTTGAAACTGCCGAGCATGTTGTTCGTCAATCTCTGGCCAGGAAACAGGAGCGCAATCCCGCACTCTTCGGCAAGAGCCGACCAACCCGATCCAAGATCATAGCTGTCCGCCGACTGGGTGCTGCCATGCAGAACGACGACGAGCGGACTGTTCTTCGGCAGATTGTAAGGAACAAAGATGTCCGCACTCAGCGATCCGGGGTCGGTTCCGAAATCTTTCAGCGCGGTGAGGCGACCAATCGTGTATGGGTACATGGGCATAGAGAATCCTGTTTCGCGAAATTTACCCGGTGATACGCGATCAAGGAATATTCGGGCTGATCTCGATCAGTCTTGTACGAATGAGTGCCTGACCAGCCTTCAGAAACGATGCGACCCGCGAACGACCACTCTTCCGATGAACACGACCGAACGTCCGCACTGCCGCCGCTCGACGGTCTCCGATATTGCGCCTGCAGCGAATGGCCGGTCTGGCGACAGCTGCAACGCGGCGCACGAAGGTCATACAGAGGTCCGCCAAGGGCGGTCGCGACGGGGTGCATCCTGTTGCGTGTGCGAAACTGACCCGTCGCGCGGCGGTGCGTCTGGGCTGATGCTGTTGAAAAACTCTGCGCTTGATTGGATCAAAAGCTTCTGATTCCATTGGATTATGGGGGTCTGGAGGGTTTGCGATGCTTGGAAAGCAAAAGGTTCATGCCCGGCTGTTCTACGAGTTCGATCTCGAGACGCATATCCCTTCCGATCATCTTCTCCGAGGGATTGATCGCTTCCTGGATCTGGCTGGTCTGCACGAAGAGATGCGCAGTTTCTACAGTTACACCGGCCGACCTTCGATCGATCCCGAACTCATGATCAGGATGCTGGTTGTCGGCTATGTCATGGGACTGCGGTCCGAACGGCGCCTGTGTTAAGAAGTGCATCTCAACCTCGCCTACCGCTGGTTTTGCCGTCTCGGGCTCGAGGGCAAGGTGCCGGATCATTAGAGTTTCTCGAAGCTCAGGCATGGCAAGTTTCGCGACAGCGACGTCTTTTGTCTTGTCTTCGAGCACGTGGTCGCCCAGTGCATCTCCCGTGGCCTGGTCGACGGCACCGGCTTCGCTGTCGATGCCAGCCTGATCAGCGCCGATGTCCAGACTCAGAGCTCCAGCCGTCAGGATAAGTGGGATGCTGCGGCCTCTATCGATCCGTCAGAGGCCCCAAGGGCGGTGCGCGAATATCTCGAGACGCTTGACGAAGAGGCTTTCGGCGCGGCCACGCCCGAAGTTCACGGCTCATGCCGATCCTGCCAGCCAGTGGACCGCAGCGCGCAAGGGGCCTGCTTTCTTCGCGTATTCAGACAATTACCTGATCGATACGGACCACGGTATCATCATGGATGTCGAAGCGACCCGATCGGTCAGGCAGGCCGAGGTGGGCTCCACCCTCACGATGCTCGACCGCACAGCCGAGCGTTTCAGCCTGCGCCCAGATTGGCTGGTCGCTGATACGGCCTATGGGTCCGAAGAGAGCCTGGTCGAGATCGCCCTGAAACGGCAGATCCTGCCCTTCATCCCCGTCATCGACAAAGGCGAACGCACGGACGGAACCTTGTCGCGTTCCGACTTCACCTGGGATGAAGAAAATGATCGATACATCTGCCCCGAAGGCAAGGATCTGCGACACACGCGGAGGAACTATTCCGATCCTGGGCGGGTTTCGACCGAGATGAAACCACGCAAGTATCGCGCGACGAAGGCAGACTGTCAGGCCTGCGCTCTGAAGGCAAAATGCTGCCCCAACAGCGATACGCGCAGCCTCCAGCGCGGGAAGTACGAGGTGGTGCGTGATTTTGCCCGCAGTTGCACGGCCTCTGCATTCAACGAGATCGCCCAGAGACGGCGCAAAAAAAATCGAGATGCTCTTTGCGCATCTGAAGCGAATCTTGGGCCTGAACCGTTTGAGGTTGAGGGGGCCACTTGGGGTGAAAGACGAATTTACACTCGCCGCCACCGCCCAGAATCTCCGGAAAATGGCCAAGCTCTGCCCGCCACCAGTCCCTTTGGCGCCGATCGGTTGAAAAAACCGATTTTCCGGCTATTCAAAGAGATCAGCTCGCACCCAAAAAGCACAAAGTGTGGAAATCAGTTCGAAGTCGCCGACGAGTTTTTCAACAGCATCGGCTCGAACCGGTCATTCGCCGCACCCCGCTTTAACGGCCGCTGTCGACTTAGCGTAGGATTCCACACTCTCCCGCAAACGACCCCAAGCAGTGCTCGATGAGGAGCTGGCAGAATTTCTCGGCCGCCTTCGCTATGGCCGAGGCAGCGGGCCAGTGGACAACATGAAAGATCCCGAAGAGGGGTAGCTGCAACGGCGCGCCCGTCACTGAAATGTGCGTTCGCGCAGCAGATCGTTGAATGTTTTGCGGGTTTGGCGGGGATGGATCTGGTGGGTCAGGATATTCTCCGCGTAGAACATGACACGTTTCTCTTCATGCTGGACGCTGAATTCCTTGGATGCGCCGACAATTCGATCGGCCTGACCGGAAATGCCGACCACGATGAGCGTCACCTTCTCGATCTCGTCGAACGACCATGCTTCGCCCAGTCGGATCTGGGCGCGGCGTATCATATCGTCCAGAGATCCGATGTCGACGGTCTGTCCCGGTTGTAGCGTGCCTCTGTTCGTGCGCTCCATCGGATCTACGACATCCTGTGTTTTGATCTCTTCGCGTTCGGTGATGACCATTCGCGACGATTGGCCGTCCCGACCGAGATCAGCCGCGATCCCCTGCACATAGATCGCGCCCGAGCTGAGATTGGTGACAAGGCAGCGCGACAGCGATCCGTCGGCAAGGCCAAGGTCGATGTGGATGACACTGCGGGATTGGCGAAGATGACTGACTAGGAAAATCTGGAGGTAGGCAATCCAGATTACGACCATAGTCAGGTTCAGCGCGGTATTCACAAGGTCCACATGGTCTGTCAGGAACTGGATCATGACTGTTTTCTCCTATACCGACCCACTTTCACTAAAAAAACGCCTGAAAGCGTCGAGTTCGGTCGTTGGGGTAGAAAAGATAGCCGGGTATGAGTGGGTGGCCGACTTGGATCCTTGCCACAGGGTTCAAGGGAGCAGGTGCCTTGCGGTGTTCTTGGAAGTTTGCACCGGAGGTATGAACGCGGTCAGACACATTGCGGTCTCGCGTGTCAGCCTATGCATGTGCGGCAGGAAGCGCTGAGGTCACCGTCAGGTGAGCAATGTCGGGTCTTTTGTCTGTAATTTCCAAAGGGGAACCTTTCGCGCGAGGGCTGTCTATACCCCGAAAACGGCGCAAGACTCGTTGCGTTCCAATTTAGACGGCGTGGCGCCATGTCGGGTGCATTGCGCCGGGCAGGGTCACGTGGATGGACCGGGGGGCGTGTGCGCGTCAGGATCACTCGTGGACAGTGCCGACTGATGGCCCGTGCAACCGTCAGGCTTGACTGCCCTGCACATCGGCCAGGATCGCGAGCTGCACCAGCGCCGTGAGGGAGTCGACGCCGGTCTTGCGCATCACGGTGGCGCGGTGCTTTTCGACCGTGCGCTGGTTGATGTCCAGATCAGCTGCGATGACCTTGTTCGGGGCGCCGTCCAGAACCCGGGTCAGAACCTCTCGTTCGCGCGGAGTGAGATCTGCGAACCGCTTTTGAGCGGCCTTAAGTTTTTCCGCCTGGGCGTGTCCATCCTCCATCTGGGCGATGGCCTCCCGGATGCAGGCCAGAAGATCAGCGGCGCTGGCGGGCTTTTCGATCAGATCCGACGCGCCGGCCTTGAGCGCGGCGACGGCGAGGGCGGCATCACCATGCCCGGTGAGCATGACCGCCGGCAGCGTCGAGTTGTCCGCCCGCAGTCGCGTCACGAGCGCGACACCGTCCATGCCGGGCAGGACATTGTCGACCAGAAGACAGCCCGTATCATCCGGGCGGGGCGCGGCCAGGAACTCTTCGGCGGAGTGGTAGGTGACGACGCCCCATCCCTCGGCCTCGAACAGGCGGCGGGTGATTTCTCGGATCATCACGTCGTCGTCTATGACATGCACGGTTGTTTCCGTCTTTTCGCTGCGCCGGGAGGTGCTTGCCTGCTCGGTCCGTGTGGACAGCAAGAGCTGCGAGATCTGGGCCAGAAGGATCTCGGGCATCACCGGCTTGAGAACCTGCACAAAGGACGAAGCCTTGATCTTGTCCTGAATATCTTTCGTGATGTCACCGGTGAGGATGACGGTCGGCACCGGATCGCCCAGAACGTCGGGCAGATCCTGCGCAAGGCTCAGCCCGTTGGTGCCGCCAAAGAGGTCGAAATCCGTGAGCAGAAGATCCGGGCGGACGGCGCCGTCGCTGGCCCAGGCCAGCGCGTCGCGGGCCGTGGACCGGGCGATCACGGTATGTCCCTCCGCGGTGAGCACTTCGGCAAGCAAATCGCGCAGCGGCTCTTCATCCTCGACCAGAAGGATCGTACCGGTCTGACGCATGGAATCGGCTGAGGCCTGGGTGGCCTTCGCGGATTGTACCGTTCCGGGGGTCGCCTGGACGAGCGGCAGCGTAATGACAAAGCTCGACCCCTTGCCCAGGGTGGAGCGCACCGAGATCGGGTGTTCCATGAGCACCGACAGCCGCTGCACGATGGACAGCCCGAGCCCGAGCCCGTGTCCGACCAGCGCAAACGCCTTGTCGCCTTGGTAATAGGCGTCGAAGATCGCCTTGTTTTCCGATTGGGCCACGCCGATGCCGGTGTCGCAGACATGTACGATCAGGGTGTCGCCGCGACCGCGGCAGCCCAGCAGGATGCTGCCGCGAGGGGTGTATTTCAGGGCGTTCGACAGCAGGTTGCGCAGCATCTGTTCCAGTAGCTGGGGATCCGTGCAGACCCAGGCCTTGCATGGGACAAAGCGCATGCGCAGCCCCTTGAGCGCGCAGAGCGGGGCGAATTCGTCGGCCAGCCGCTGCATCAGCGGGCCGATGGCCGTCGGGCGGAGGTTTGGATGGACGATGCCGGAATCGATCCGGTTCACGTCCAGCATCGAATCGAGCATCGCGGTCATGGAGTTCAGCGTCTGGTCCATGAGCTGTGCCAGCCGTACGCCTTCGGTCGAGCGTTTGCGCCGGGCCAGCAGCTTATGCAACAGCGCCATGGATTGCAGCGGTTGGCGCAGATCGTGGCTGGCCGAGGCAAGAAAACGCGACTTCGCCCGGTTTGCCCGCTCGGCTTCGGTCATCGCGACCACAAGGGCAGCATTGGTGCGCTTGCGTTCGGTGATGTTGACATAGGTGATCACCACACCTTCGATCCGCCCGCCTTCGGCGCGATAGGGTTGGACGCGGCGCAGGAACCATGCGCCGTCAGCGCCTTCGATTTCCCGTTCGATCGCGTCAGACGAGTCCAGCACGCTGTGGGTGTCGGCGGACAGGTCGTCATCACGCGACACTGCTGCCAGATCGGCCAGCGGGCGACCCACGTCCGTTGGGATCACGCGAAAGATCGCCCGCGCGGCGGGGGTGAAGAAGCGGATGTTGAGATCGAGATCCAGGAACAGAGTTGCAACGTCGGTGCTGTAGAGCACGTTTTGCAGGTCGTTCGCCGTGGTGCGGTGCCTTTCCAGCGTTTCGTGCAGCTGGCTGTTGAGTGCGGTCAGCTCCTCGTTCAGGGATTGCAGTTCCTCCTTGGAGGCCAGCAGCTCCTCATTGGTGGATTGGAATTCCTCGTTCACCGACAACGCCTCGGCGGCATCGGCTCCATGCGCCTCGGTTTCGATTTCCAGATCGCGCAGGGCGTCGTGCAGATCCTTGCGCGTCGCTTCGAGATCGGCGCGGAGGTCTGCGGTGCTGCCGGTCTGTCCGCCGGCGCCAGTATCCGCCGGGCCGACCGGGTCGGGAATGATGGAATCGATGAAGCACACCAGCAGAAGCGGCTCGTTTCCCGCCGCGACCGCGTGGATCTCGATGCTGTGCGCCTTGCCGTCCCGGGTGCGCCCGCCGGAGATCCGGGCCAGAGGGTTCGACGGGGTGCAGGCCGCCGCTGCAGCGCGGAACCGGGCGCGCAGCGGCTTTGGCAACATGCTGAGGATGCCGGGGTCGGGATGGCCCTGCGTGATCGTGAGGTACTTTTCCGTCGATCCCAGCAAATAGAGGCAGTCAAGCCGGGTGTTGATAAGGACCGCGGCCGGGGCATAGGTTTCCAGCACGATGCGGCGGCACAGATCGGCCAGAACTGTACGGCGGGCCGGGATATGTTCGGCCACAGGCGCGGGCCCTTCGCGTTTGCCTGAGGCGAACTGGAGATCTGCTGCAGGGC
>JBBSNW010000107.1:0-9442 GCA_038260405.1 Rhodobacterales bacterium
CGATCAGCCGGGCGAGCCTGGTGCGCGACAGCGCCGCTTCCTCTGGCACATCGCGCGCCAGCGCCTTATCAAGGCGCGGCGGCGGTGCCGCGCCAATCACCACCCGCAACACGTTGGATGCCATGAACGATACTCCCGAGCCGCCCCTGCCCGAGCCGGCCAATCTGAAATTCCTGCGGTTGCTTGTCACGACGCTGACAGCCACCATGATCGTCGGGCTTCTAATCATCATCACGCTGATTGTCATCCGCTACCGTGATCAGCGCGCGCCTTTGCCCGAAACGATCACCCTTCCGGACGGCGCCACCGCCACCGCCTTCACCCAAGGGCCCGACTGGTATGCCGTGGTGACCGCGGACAACCAGATCCTGATCTTCGACCGCGTCTCCGGTGCGCTGCGCCAAACGCTCGAGATCGATTAAAGCGTGATCTCCCAGGCCTGCTCCACCAGGTCCGCGCCAAAGCTGTGCACCGGTCTGGAACTGAGCAGCCGCCAGCCGTTGCGCCGATAGAGCGCGCAGGCTGCCTTGTGGCTCTCATGCGTCCAGAGCACCATGCGCCGATAGCCGCGGTCCCGGGCATAATCCGTGCAGGCCTGCAGCAGTCGGAACCCCAGCCCCTTGCCGCGCGCCTCCGGGGTCAGCAGGAACAGCCGCAGCTTGGCGGTCTCAGGGTCTTGACGCACGCAGAAGATGCTGCCGAGCCGCCGATCGCCCTGCACCGCGATCCAGGCCCGCTCGCAGCTCGGGTCGCGCTCGCGCTGATAGGTCTCGAGGATATCGGCCACAAGCGTGCCGAACGTCTCGTCAAAGCCTTCGCTGCGCGCGTAAAGATCGCCGTGCTGCGCCACCAGCCAGCCGACATCCTCCGCTTCGAGATCCCGCAATATCACATCCATGGCATAACCTTGCCCCCGCCGCGCTTGCATTTCAACGGTCTCCAGCGTAGGGAAACGCCCTTGAAACAGACCGCCGCAAGGATGCCCGCCCGGGCGGACGAGCGGCCCCCGCCCCCGGAGCGCGCCATGAGCATCAACACCGAACGCGACATCGAAGCCAACCTGCAGATCGGTCCCACCGATCTCGGGATGGTCCGCCTGTTCATCCTGAGTGACCAGTTCGAGATCCCGATGGATTTCTCGCCCGAGGAAGCCGACGAAATCGCAGAGGAAATCCGCGCCGCTGCCGCCGCGGCCCGCAAGGCGAAGCCGCGCGGCAAGCGCTAACCGTTTCCGTCCATTGCCGGGCCGGGCCTGACCGATCCGTCAGCCCCTACGCTGTCGGCGACAGGTCAAGGCCGCAGTGCCGCTGAATACAAGGTGACGAGTGCCGGAAACGCGGGGGCGACATGCCGAATACCCCGCCTTTCGACATCACTCCCCCAGAGCGATGCCTTCGCGACGCGGATCCGCACCACCGCGCAGACCCTCGGGCCCCACTGATATCGCGTGCAGGCCGGAGTTCAGATCCGTCACCGACACCTCGTAACCCAGCATTTCGAGATCCGGACCCAACGTCTCCATCGGGGTCCCCGCTTCGAGATCGAAGGGACCGAACCGGTTCAGTCCGTGTGGCGCGGCGACGGCCTGCTGCACATCCATGCCCCAGTCCAGATGGGCGATGATCGCCTGCGTGACATAACCGATGATCCGGCTGCCCCCCGGGCTGCCCACCACCCGCACCGGCGCGCCGTCCCGGCGCACGATGGTCGGCGCCATCGACGAGCGCGGACGTTTCCCCGGCTCGACACGGTTCGCGATCGGAACGCCATCCGTGTGCGTCCGGAACGAGAAATCCGTGAGCTCGTTGTTGAGCAGGAAGCCATGCACCATCAGGCGCGAGCCGAAACCGTTCTCGATCGTCGTGGTCATCGACAGCGCATTGCCATACTGGTCCACGATCGAGATATGCGAGGTCGAGGGAAACTCGATGCTCTCATCCTCGCCCCAGAGCGCGGCATGGTCGAATTGCGGATTGCCGGCGCTCACTTCGGGCAGTGCGTCATCCCCTTGCAAAAGCTCCGCACGCGTGGCCAGATAGTCCTCCGAAATCAGCCCCTTGACGGGCACGGGCACAAAGTCGCTATCGGCCATGTAGCGTTCGCGATCGGCAAAAGCGAGCCGGGAGGCATCCCCGATCAGGCGCCAGGCTTCCGGATCCGAAGCTACCGGAATCTCGAACCCGTCGAGCATTCCAAGCGTCTGTCCCACCGTCAGCGCGCCCGAGGAGGGCGGCCCCATGCCGCAGATCTCGTTGCCGCGATAGTCGACGCAGACCGCAGGCCGTTCCTTGACCGCGTAGATCGCGAAGTCGACAGGCTCCAGCACACCCGGATTGCCCTCGGCGCTCTGCACCCGGGACACGATGTCCTGCGCGATGTCGGAGGTGTAGAAGATGTCCGAACCCTCTGCCGCGATGCGTTTCAGAACATCCGCGTAAGGCTGGTTTGTGAGGGTCGCCCCGGCTTTGAGCGGGGCGCCGTCCGGCAGAAAATAGGCGGCCGTATCCGGGAAGCTTGCGAGGCGCTCTGCATCTTCGGCCACGAGGTCGGCAAGCCGCGGCGAGACGACGAAGCCCTTTTCAGCCAGCGAAATCGCCGGATCGAACAACCCGCCCCAGGCCGCTTTGCCCCAGCGGTCATGCGCCGCCTGCATCAGCGCGGGCGTGCCCGGCACTCCGACGGAGCGTCCGCCGACAACAGCGTCGAAAAAGCTCAGCGGCGCGCCGGTTTCGTCCTGAAAGAGCTGCGGCGTGGCGGCCAGCGGCGCAGTTTCGCGTCCGTCGAGCGTCGTGATCTCTCCGCTCGCGCCATCATGCCAGACCAGGAAGGCCCCGCCGCCAAGTCCCGAAGATTGCGGTTCCACCAGCCCCAGCACCACCTGCACCGCGATCATGGCATCCGCCGCCGTGCCGCCCTGGCGCAGCACCTCGGCCCCGGCCTCGACCGCATGCGGGTTGGCCGCAGCCACCATCCAGTTTTGCGCCTCGACCGGCACACCTTCGGACTTGGCGCGCATCGCGTTTCCGACAGCGGGCGACATAGCCTCGAAGCCGGTTTCGCTCGTCGTGCCGGTCTCTGTCGTCACCTCTGGCGCAACGTCGTCAGCCGCCTGCTGCGCGGCCAGAGGCGTTGCCAGTACGGCAGCAAGAAAGCTGCCAAGTCTCAGATACTGCATGATTGTGAACCTTCTCGCGCCTGCTTTTTGCGAAACAGTAGCACGGCTTTTCGTCCGCATCTGCCAAAATAAACGCGGCTGGACGAGAATTGGTACTGGCCGCCGTCATGCGGCGAGCGTGCCGCGCGCACCCTCGCATCTGCCGCATCGAAGGCGGCACGCAAGGCTGCAACGGAAAAGCCCGCCTCGCGGGTCAAAGCATGGCGGGAACGACCTGATCCGGCGGGCGGTGTCCGTCAGCGAAAGTCTTGATGTTCAAGAGAACTTTTTCACCCATCTCGAGCCGCCCCTCGACCGTGGCAGAGCCCATATGAGGCAGCAGTACCACGTTCGGCAATGACCGCAGATCCGGGTTCACGTCGACGCCCTTTTCATAGACATCGAGCCCCGCCCCGGCCAGTTCCCCGGCCTTCAGCATCCGCGCCAGGGCGTTTTCGTCGATGACCTCGCCGCGCGAGGTGTTGACGATCACGGCCGTGGGTTTCATGAGCTTCAGCCGCCGCGCATTCAGCAGATGAAATGTGGAGGGCGTGTGCGGGCAGTTGACCGAGACCACATCCACCCGCGCCAGCATCTGGTCGAGACTTTCCCAGTAAGTCGCCTCGAGCGGCTCTTCCACTTCGGGGCGCAGACGGCGGCGGTTGTGATAGTGGATCTGCATGCCGAATGCGCGCGCCCGCCGCGCCACGGCCAGACCGATCCGCCCCATGCCGAGAATGCCGAGCCGCCGTCCGCCAAGACGTCCGCCCAGAAAGGCGGTCGGCGCCCAGCCCTGCCACTCGCCCGCCTGCATCACCGACAATCCTTCGGGAATCCGCCGCGTCACGGCAAGCATCAGCGCCATCGCCATGTCGGCGGTGTCCTCGGTCACTACCCCGGGAGTGTTGGCGACCAGAATGCCGCGCTGCCGGGCGGTCGCGACGTCGATGTGATCGACGCCGGCGCCAAAGCTCGCGATCAGCCGCAGCCGCTCGCCCGCCTGCCCGATCATGCCCGCATCGAGCACATCCGTCACCGTCGGCACCAGCACATCCGCATCCTGCATTGCCGATGCAAGCTCTGCGCGGGTCATCGGCGTGTCGTCACTGCGCAGGCGCGTGTCAAACAATTCGCTCAGACGCGCCTCGACCGCTTCGGGCAAGCGTCGCGTCACGACAACACTCAGACGTTTTGATGGCATGCCGCGCCTCCTCGTACTTTCCCTGCCGACGGTTTATGGGCACAGTGCGTCATATCAGGACGGGTCACAAGAACTCCGCCTGAAAAACTCTGAGCAGGACAACAGAATGATTGGGACTTTGAGGGGTTGGGCCGCAGCAGCGGCCCTTGGACTGGCCTTTTCGGCGGCGGCAGCCCCGCTGATGGCCGCCGAAGAACGGGGAGCGGTGACCAACCTGCCGATTCCCCGCTTCGTTTCGATGAAGGCGGTCGAGGGCAACGTGCGCCGCGGCCCCTCGCTCACCCATCGCATCGACTGGGTCTATACGCGCCGCGACATGCCGCTGGAGGTCACGGCGGAATACGGCCACTGGCGCCGCGTGCGCGATCGCGACGGGGCTGGCGGATGGGTACATTACTCGCTGCTGTCTGGTGTGCGCACCGTTCTGGTCGAGGAAGACATGCTCGACCTGCACAGCCGCCCCGCCGTCTCGGCCCCGGTCACGGCCAAGCTCGCCCTCGGTGTGATCGCAAGACTTGGCGAATGCGAGACGGAGTGGTGCGAGCTGAGCGCCGGGGGCTATTCCGGCTGGGCAGTCAAACGCGCCGTCTGGGGCGTGGATGCGGACGAGCTGCGGGACTAGGTATACGACCGCCGGGCGGCGATTGGCGTCTTCGGAGCGCCGCGCCAAGGGATTTCAGATCTGCATTGCAAACTGCCCCTCAGGCAGAGGCTTCCCCGTTCAGACGCCGGTTGCAGCCCGCAGCTGATCACCGGCGCAGTCGCGCAGACGCAGGAGGGAATCCAGCACCAGCGCGGCCGGGTCGATATTGACCGCCCGACCATGCCGCGCGCGGTCGCCCGAGCTTTGCGCCAGCGCCGCCCATGCGCGGCCCGCCATCGGCGTCGGGGCAAGCCTGGACATCACGCGCGCCTCGTTCCGTGCCGCTTCGATCACGGGCGGGGTACCGGTGACACCGGTCCGGGCAAGCCTGAAAACCGCCAGATCCATAAGGGCAAAGAGCAGATCCAGCCGCTCCTCGCGCCCGCGCGCCGCAACGCTTTCAGCCAGGGCGATGGCGCGGGGGCGGTCGAGATCGGGCAGGCCATCCATCAGCGCGATCAGATCGGAATAGAGCTTCAGACCGTCAAGGTTCAGCAGCCGCAGCGCCGCACCGACAGAGCCCGCGGACAGGGCCGCAAGCGCTTCGGTCTCGTCCGGCGCGACATCTGCACCGGCCTGCGCCAGGGCGGCGGCCATGTCGGGCGCATCGAGCGGGCTCAGGCGCAATTCGCGGCAGCGCGACCGGATCGTCGGCAGCAGACCGGAGGGCTGATGGCTGATCAGCAGCAGCACGGTGCGGGCGGGCGGCTCCTCGAGCAGCTTGAGGATGGCATTCGCAGCACTCGGGTTCATCTCGTCGGCACTGTCCACGATGACGACGCGGCGGCCCCCATCGGTGGACGACAGCGAAAAGAATGTCTTGAGGTCGCGCACCTCCTCCACCGTGAGCTGGGTCTTGAGCCGCTTGGCCTTGTCATCCCAGGCGCGGCGGATCAGCTTCAGCCCCGGCTCCGACAGCGCCATGGTGCGGCGCATCACCGGATGATCCGGCGGGATCGCAAGGCTTTGCGGCGGCGGCGGGGCGCCGAACATGCCGCCCTCTTCCTCGGCCGGATCGGGCGTCGCAAGCAGGAACCGCGCGATTCGCCAGGCCAGTGTCGCCTTGCCCAGGCCCTGTGCCCCGGTGATCAGCCATCCGTGATGCAACCGTTCGGCGCCGAAGGCGGACAGGAATGCCTGTTCCGCAGCCCCCTGCCCGATCAGGTCCAGCGTCTCTCGGGGGTGCGGCGCGCCTTCGACGCGGTCGGGTTCGGGAAGTGTTTCGTCCTTCATGCCGAGGCCCCCGCAGGTGTCGGCAGCGCCGGGACCACGGCGGCCAGAACATCGGAGGCCACGTCGGCTTCGGCGCGGGTGCCGTCGATCACGCGGATCCGGTCAGGAAATTCCTGCGCCAGAGCCAGAAAGCCCGCACGCATCATATCCTGCAGGTCCTGCCCGAAATCCTCGAACCGTTCCTCGTGCGTCGCCCGCGCCCGCGCCCGTGCAAGCGCCGCGGCCGGGTCCATGTCGACGAGCAGCGTCAGGTCGGGCTCGCGTCCGATCATCAGCGCGTGCAGCGTGTCGACCGCACCGCGCAGATCACCGCGCGAAAGCCCCTGATACATCCGCGTGCTGTCGGCGAAGCGGTCGCAGATCACGATCTGTCCCGCCGCCAGCGCCGGGCGAATCGTGCGTTCGAGATGGTCCCGGCGCGCGGCAGTGAAGAGCAGAAGTTCGGTCTCCGCGGACCAGCGGTCGGGATCCCCCTGCAGCACGAGCGCGCGGATCTCCTCGGCGCCCGGAGAGCCGCCGGGTTCGCGGGTCAGCACGACATCGCGGCCCATGGCGCGCAGGGCCTCCGACAGGCGACGCGCCTGTGTGGACTTGCCCGACCCGTCGATCCCTTCGAAACTGACGAAGAGGCCCGTCGCTGTCACATCGTCTCCGCGGTCGGCTGAGGATCGGCTGTCGGCTCGGGCATGACGGCCTGCTCTGCGGGGGCTGCGTTCATGCGGGCAAAGATCGCCTTGCTCACCGTCAGCATCCGGTTCACGAACCCGCCCCGCGCCACCGCATTTTCCGCGACGAGCTGGACGCGGTGCTCGGGCAGACCTTCGGGCCGGATGATCAGTTCGGCGAGCTGCGCGCCCTTGGCGATGGGCGCCTGCAGCGGTCCGGTATAGACCACCTCCGCCTCGAGCGGGGCACCGGTCAGCGTCGGCAGCAGCAGGCTCACATCCTCTTTCGTAACCAGCCCGACACTCTCATGCGCGCCGTTCCAGACCTGCGCCGTCGCGACCGGCTTGCCGGCTGTCGTGATCTGCTTTTCCGCGAACTGACGGAACGCCCAGTTCACCACGGCCTCGGCTTCCTCGGCACGCGCACTGGTGCTTTCCAGCCCGGTCATCGAAAAGATCACCCGGCGCCCGCTCTGCTCGGCAGACCCGACAAGGCCATAGCCCGCCTCGGCCGTGTGCCCGGTCTTCAGCCCGTCCGCCCCGATGCCAAGTCCCAGCAGCGGGTTGCGGTTCGAGGAATTCTGCGGCGCGCGGCCGTCGAATTCGAACCGCTGTTCGGCAAAGATCGGATAGAACTGGGGATAGTCGCTGATGATATGGCTCGCCAGCAGCGTGAGGTCGCGCATCGACATCACATGACCCTCGGCGGGCCAGCCATTGGAATTCTTGAAGACCGAGCTCGTCATGCCCATCTGCCGCGCGCGGCGCGTCATCAGCTCGGCAAAGCCGCGCTCGGTGCCGTCCGGGCTCAGCGCCTCGGCGATCACGGCGCAGGCGTCGTTGCCCGAAAGTACGATGATGCCGCGCAGCAGATCCTCGACCCTCACGCGGTCCGTCGTGTCGAGAAACATCGTCGAGCCGCCATAGGACATCGCATGGCTCGAGACCGGCAGGCGCTCATCAAGGCTCAACCGGCCATCCTTGATCGCTTCGAACGCCATGTAGAGCGTCATGAGCTTGGACATCGAGGCCGGCGGCAGCGCCTCGTCGGCATTCTTGGCCAGCAGGACCGTGCCGGTGGACTGGTCAAGCACGAAGGCCGCCCGGGCGCGGGTGTCGAAGGCCGATGCGGTGCTGGCCAGAAGCGCCGAGACGACAAGCCCGCCAATGAAGGTGCGAAGGGTCGGAATCATCACGGCAGCTCCTCTTCGTGACAGTTGGGTGCCCATCCGGATCTACAGGCATTTGTCCATGAGGTGAACCACCCGGCGATCACCTTTCCGAAGTCAGCCCCGCACGGATGACGCCACGCGGCTCCGCGAGAACGTCCGGGCGCGTCAGCTGCTGACCGCATAGGCATCGGCAAAGCCCTGATCCTTGATCTTGCCAAGCAGCGCGTCGAGCTCGGATGCATTCTGCGCCGGTCCGACGAGGACGCGCCAGAAGGACTTGCCGCTCGTCGACTGTTTCTTGACCGTCGGGACCATGCCCGCCTGCCGCATCGCCGTCGCGGTGTTGTCGGCGTTCTCCTCGACGCTGAAGATGCCGATCTGGACGAACGGCTTGGCGAGGGTCGAAGGTTGTGCAGGAATCGCCACCGGCGCGGGTGCCGGAGCGGGGGGTGCGGCGACCGGCGTCACTGGCGCCGACGCCATCGCAGGGGCCGCCCCCGGCGTCACGGGATCGAGCGCCCCTTCGCTGACCTGCGAAGGCGCATCGAGCTGCGCGGCCCCGACGGCTGGCGGCGTGACGGGCAAGGCGGCATCATCCGCGCCCTCTTCGCGCCGCAGCGCCACCACGTTCAGGTTCGCGGGCTGTCCGGCCAGCATGCCCAGAGCCGCCGCGGCATCCGACGACACCTGCAGCCGCGGTCCGGGGGTTTCGCGCTCGCGCCGGAACAGCGCACCGATCACGAACTGACCGTTCTTCTCGTTACGCACGATCACCCGTTCGGGTTCCTTTACATCGGGATGCGCGACCCAGACGCCTCCAAGTGACGGCCGCCCGTCCCAGAGCCCGGCCTCGGTCGCCTGAAAGACTTCCGGCGCCTCGACATCACGCTCGACCAGCTGCGCGGCCCCCGCCCCGCCTGTGGCGGAACCGCCGCCCGTGTCCTTGGACTGCAGGAACCCCGGCATCCGGGCACTGTCGCAGGCAGCAAGGGACAGGATGACAACCGCCATCGCGACGCCCCGAAGCGCCCGCCCGCGAAACTCTGGTGACATCGTTCCACCGCTCATGTTCTGCCTCTCTGCCTGTCTCGTGCAGCGCATCCGCGCCGTGTCGCCGGTTGTTCCGGTCTTTCATTCAGTCAAGCCACGGCCACAATTGCCCAAGCACGCTCGCGCGAAGCTTACCCCCTTGCAACGGACAAGAAAAGCCCGCAGCTCGGCCTGCGCGGATTTTCCGTCCACCTGCTTTCAGAATCGCGTCGGGGGGGCTAAAAGCCCTGCACCGGAGGTTTGGCAGAGTGGTCGAATGCGGCGGTCTTGAAAACCGTTGGGCGTGAGAGCGTCCCCAGGGTTCGAATCCCTGAGCCTCCGCCA
>JBBSNW010000108.1:0-9345 GCA_038260405.1 Rhodobacterales bacterium
GCCTATATCCGGCCGCTGTTCTGCCGCGGGATCGGGCCGTTCCGCTGGGTGGCGCTGTCCGGTGATCCCGAGGACATCTACAAGACAGATCAGGCCATGAAGGAGCTGTTCCCCGAGAACGAAGGCCTGCACCGCTGGCTCGACATGGCGCGCGAGCGTATCGCCTTTCAGGGCCTGCCCGCGCGGATCTGCTGGATCGGCCTTGGCGACCGGCACCGCGCGGGGCTGAAGTTCAACGAGATGGTGGCGAGCGGAGAGTTGTCCGCCCCTGTCGTGATCGGGCGGGACCACCTCGATTCAGGATCGGTTGCCTCCCCCAATCGCGAGACCGAAGCGATGCGCGACGGGTCCGATGCGGTCAGCGACTGGCCGCTGCTGAATGCCCTGGTCAACACGGCCAGCGGCGCGACATGGGTATCGATCCACCATGGCGGTGGCGTCGGCATGGGCTATTCCCAGCATGCGGGCGTCGTGATCTGCGCCGATGGCACACCCGAGGCCGCAAAACGGCTGGAACGCGTGCTCTGGAACGATCCGGCCTCGGGCGTGTGGCGGCATGCCGATGCCGGATATCCCGAAGCGGTCGCCTGCGCCCGCGCCAACGGATTGCGCCTGCCCCGAATCCTCGCATGAAGCGGATCTGGCGCACCACCGACCGCGTGCCGCAGCCCTGGAAGAACGGTGGCGGGATGATGTCCACCGTGCTCACCAGCCCAGACGGCGCGGATTGGGACGGTTTCGACTGGCGGATCGGCACGGCGGTGATCACCCGCTCGGGGCCGTTTTCCGAATTCCCGGGGCTGACACGCGTGTTCACGCCCTATCGCGGCGGAATCGTGACCCTGAGACTGCCGGGACTGATCCAGAGGATTGCGCCGGGGGATGCACCCTTTGCATTTTGTGGCGAGGCCGCGTGTCATTGCGACCATGAAGGGCCGGAGACCCATGTGCTGAACCTGCTGACCCGCGCGCCGTACCGGGCGGAGGTGGCATATGACGCCTCTGTCTGGGAGTGGGCGGCAGTCGCGCGGTATCTCTTTGCGCTGGAGCCTGTTGCCGAGCCGGGGCTTGAGGCAGGCGATCTCGTGGAGGTCGCAGAGGCCGGGAGTTTGGGCACGGGCAAGGCGCTTCATGTCGCGATCCGCAAGGAAGGCGCTCGCCCGGCGCCTTCGGCCTGAACCTGGGCCGGGTCTATCCGGCAGCCCCTATCCCTGATCGCTCAGATCCCTTGGCGCGAAGGCCGCGACGAGCTGGTGGCTGTCCCCGGGATAGACCAGCCTCGCCCAGGTGACCCAGCCTTCGGCAGTGCGGGTGCGGCGCACGATCTCGAGGCAGGCATCGCCGTCGCTCAGGCTCAGCGCCTTTGCGAGTTCCGTATCCGCGTTGAGCGCGCGGATGCGGTGGCTCGCCTCGCTCCAAGGCACCTGACGCAGCAGCCATGACCCCGGCGGCGTCGCGATGAAATCCTGATCCAGCACGCCCGGCGCCTGATCGGGATTGATCAGCCGGGTCTCGTGGCAGAAGGGATGACCGTTCGCGCTGTGCAGCCCCTGCAGCCACAGGGCAGGCTGCGCGTATGACGCACCGCTGCCGATCTCGGCCGATTCCATGCTGAGCAGGGGCCGGGCCCGGCGGGCATTCAGCGTGAAGCAATACTCCATCCCCAGCCGAAGCACTTCGGCCTCGATATCCGCGATCTCCATGATCGCCGATTGCGCGCGCGGCTGCGCGACATAGGTGCCCCGCTTCTTGCGCCGGATGAGATAACCCTCGCGCGCAAGCCGGGTCAGCGCCTTGTTCATCGTCATCCGCGAGACGCCATAGCTCTCGGCCATCGCCGTCTCGACCGGAAGCTGATGCCCCGGCGCCCAGTCGCCCGAGACGATGCTTTGGCGAATGTCGGCGGTGATGCGGTCGTGCTGGCTGATCCGCTCCGGCGGCTGAGTCATCTGGCAGGTCTCCTTTTCCACCACCTTATCGCCCGGGAGCGGACGGGGCGCAAATCACTGGACCAGAAAGGCGCCACGGTCGAGATAGGTGTCGAGGAACTGTTCCAGACGCGGATTGCGCGGGGCGGCGAAGACCTTTTCCGGCGTGTCGTGAAACAGAAGCTTGCCGTGATCGAGAAAGCAGACCTTGTGGCCGACCGATGCGGCAAAGCCGATCTCGTGGGTGACGACGACCATGGTCATGCCCTCTTCCGCCAGCGCGCGCATCACGTTCAGCACCTCGCCCGTGAGTTCGGGGTCGAGCGCGGATGTCGGCTCGTCGAAGAGCATGATCGTCGGATCGAGCGCCAGAGCGCGGGCAATCGCCACGCGCTGCTGCTGCCCACCAGACAGTTGCGAGGGATAGTGATGGGCGCGCTCCTTGAGATCGACCTTTTCGAGCTGCGCCATCGCCTTTTCCTCGGCCTCCCTGCGGGGCATCCGGCGCACCCGGCGCAGGCTGGCCGAGACGTTGCCAAGGGCCGTCATGTGCGGCCACAGGTTGAACTGCTGGAACACCATCCCGATCCGCGAGCGGGTCTTGCGCAGCTCGGCCGGGGTCTGCTTGCGCCGCCCGTTCGGCCCTTCCACGAAACCCATCGGCTCGCCCTCGATCAGGATCGTCCCGGCATTGGCCTCTTCCAGAAAGGCCATGCAGCGCAGCAGGGTCGACTTGCCCGACCCCGACGGCCCGATCAGGCAGGAGACCTGCCCGCGCGGAACTTCGAGATTGATGTCTCGCAGCACGAGCGTGTCGCCGAACTGCTTGGAGAGGTTCCGTATGCTGATGGCGCTTTCGGTCATGTCACACTCAGTTTTGCGATTTTGCGTTCGGTGATGCGGCCAAGCCAGTTGGCGACCTCGACGAGGCCCCAGTAGACCAGCGCGAGCACTACGATGGATTCCACGAAGGCATATTGCTGGCTGCCGATGGCGCTGACAGTCATGGTCATTTCCGGCACGGTGATCAGCGACAGAAGCGCCGTGTCCTTGAGCAGGATGATCGCCATGTTCATCGATGGCGGCAGCACCAGCAGAGCCATTTCCGGCAAAAGGATGAAGAGGATCGTCTGCAGGCGCGAAAAGCCGACGCACTCCGCCGCCTCGACATGGCCCGGCGGGACGGAGAGGTACCCGGCGCGGAAGATCTCGGAATAATAGGCGGCGCCGTAGACCGAGAGGCCCAGCAGACCGGCGGCGATGGGGTCAAGCCGCAACCCGATATAGGGCCCGCCGAAATAGAGCAGGAAGATCTGCACGAGGAAGGGCGTGCCGCGCAGCACCTCGACCGGGATCGCCAGCACGAGATTGACGAGCGGCCCGCCATAGCGGCGCGCGGTCGCGACGATGAAGCCGAGGATGACGGCGAAGAACGTGCCCGCCACCCAGATCAGGATGGTGACACCCAGACCGGCAAGGATCTGCGGCCCCTTGGCGAGGATGACGGCAATGTCGAAGCTCATTTGGCGGGCAGCCCGGGAAGGGCATCCTCGGCCCGGCGCGCGGCGAAGGCGACGATCAGGTTGATGACGAGGTAGATGAGCCCCGCCGAGGCAAATATCGGCAGCGGCTGGTAGGTCGAGGCGGCAAGGTTCTGCGCCATCTTGGTGAGTTCGACGAGCCCCACGACGGAGACGAGCGAGGAGGCCTTGAGGATCAGGATCGCCTCGTTCACCAGCGCCGGAAAGGTCATGCGCAGGGCAATGGGCGTGCGGATGTGGATGAAGGTCTGCACCCGGGAAAATCCTGCCATCTCGGCACTTTCGATGAGGCCGATGGGGACACCCTCGAACCCGCCGCGCAGGTTTTCGGCCTGATAGGCGGCGGTGCTGAGCGAGAGGCCGATGATCGCGGTCGCAAGGCTCGGCAGGGTGATGCCGATCACCGGCAGCAGATTGAAGATAAGCAGGAGCTGCACAAGCAGCGGCACGCCGCGGAAGAACGAGATGAAGAGCCCCGCGCCGCCATACATCCAGCGGTTGCCGGACATGCGCAGGGCCGACAGGAACACCGCCAGGACGAGCCCGGCCAGGATCGATATCGCACTGACGAAAATCGTCATGAGCGAGGCCTGCAGCAGCAGCTGGAATAGATACCAGGTCATGCGGGGCAATCCTGTGCAGCGATGCGCGGCGGGGCAGATGCGCCGCGCCGCGCGGTCGCGATTAGATGTTGGGCTCGGTCACGTAATCGGGCATGTCGAAAGTGGTGCCGAACCATTTCTGCTGCAGCTCGGCCATGCGGCCATCGGCCTTCATCGCCAGCAGGATCTCGTCAATCTTGTCCATGAGGCTGGCATATTCTGGCTCGATCCGGCCGGGATAGCCGAAATAGGACGGGGTGCCGAAGGCGGGGGTCACGACCTTGAAGACTTCGGGGCGCTGCGAGGCGACGAAGGCGATGTTGGGCAGCGAATTCGCCACGGCCTCGATCCGGCCGGCGGCGAGGTCAGCATAGGATTCGTTGAACGAGACATATTCGCGGTATTCCGTCGGTGCCGGATCGAGGGTCGCGCCATAGGCCTGCAGCTGCGCGAGCTGCGCCGTGCCGGTGCCGGAGCCGACGGGTTTGCCCGCGATATCCGTGGGCGCGGCGATGTCGCTGTCCGCACCGACCAGAAGGGCGACGGTCGCTTCCGCGATGGGGCTGGAAAAGCGGTAGCGTTCCATCCGGTCCTTGGTGATCGTGGCGGGGCCCGCGACGACATCGAAGCGACCCGCCTCGAGTCCGGGAAGGACACCGGTCCAGTCGAGGGTGATCCATTCGATCGCCACGCCCATATCCTTGCCGATCTCGGCATAGACGTCGGTGTTGAGCCCGGTATGCGTGCCCGCATCGACGAAATCGAAGGGAGCGAAGGCGGTTTCGGTGCCGACCCGCAGCGTGCCTGCCGCCATCACGCGTTCGAGCGCGTCCTGGGCCTGGGCCGTTAGGGTGGTACCAAGAAGAAGGGCCGCTCCGGTGAGGGCGGCAAGAACGTGCTTGCGCATGGGTGGTCTCCCTGTGCGCCCCTTGCGGGGCATCTTTGTTGGTTTTCTGGTGTATCGGTATTCTGGAATGTCGTCGTGACGCAGAGCGGAGCGTCGCGCGACGCCACGATTATTTTGTGTATACAAATAGCAGTGAACCGCAAAAGCGGGCTTGGGGGAAGTGGCTATCTGCCCTGAGCCGCCTTTGAATTAGGCAGAATTCACCTGAGCCGCGCAAGGATTGGGCACCGGCGACAGGCAGAGCTCCGGGTCGTACCGCTGTCCAAAACGATCAGGGGCCGACGCGCGGAATCAGGCCGGAGTGACCCGGCCCGCATGTCCGTCATAAATCAGTCGCGCGATCAGCGCACGACCGGCCGGTTGACCAGTACGTAGACGATTATTGCCGCCACTGCATAGACCGCGTTCACCATCAGCACCATGATCCAGGGCGCGCCCGCAGCAAAGACCGTCTTGGCGAGCAGGGTCGGCAGCACGGTGAGCGTCACGAGAGCAGTGATCCAGGCGGCGATGCCCTCCATCCGCGCGAAGATCGGGATCAGCAGCAGGGCGACGAGGATTGCCACGGTCAGACGTCCAAAGCTGAAGATCAGGCCCAGAAGCGGCGCGCCGAACAGGGCGGCGACGGCCACCGAATTGGCCAGAGTCCCGATCACGCCGGCAAGGACCGCGGCGATGACAGTCTTACTGGTGAACATGGAAAGATCCTTTCATTGTTACGTGGGGGAACCGTCCGGCGTGTCGGCGGTTCCCAACATGCGGGGTCTTGCGTCCAAATGTCACTTGTGTTGCCGAACGGACGCAATCTCCCCTACGCCAAGAAGTTCCAGAAACGAGAGGAGTGCGCCTCATGCGCAGCGGATATTCCCTGGCCCAGATCGTCCTGCACTGGGTGGTCGTGGTGCTCGTCGCCCTTCAGTTCCTTGTCGCCGACGGCATGGCCGACGCTTTTGAAACCCTCGAAGAAACCGGGGCGGCCGAACCTTCCGTCTGGTCGAACCTGCACATTGCGGGGGGTGTAACGATCTTCGTGCTGATGCTCGTGCGCCTGTTCCTGCGCAATTCGCGCGGAACGCCGCCACCCCCTGTGGATGAACCCCCGCTCATGCGCAACGCGGCGCAGGCCGTGCACTGGGCATTCTACGCGCTGCTTGTCCTGCTGCCGCTGTCGGGCGCCATCGCCTGGTTCCGGGGGAACGACTCCGCCGCAGAGGTTCACGAGGTTCTCAAGGTCGTCCTGCTGGTCCTGATCGGCCTGCACATCGCTGCTGCGGTCTATCATCACTTCGTGCTGAAATCGCCGCTGCTGTCGCGGATGACCCGCCCCGAAAGCTAGAGCCTGTCGAGAAGCCCGCTGGCGGCCGTCTCGATCAGGTCGAGGCAGCCGTCGAAATCCCGCGTGAAATACGGATCGGGCACCTCATCGGCGCCTTTTGCGTAGCCCGCGAACAGGCGCAGTTCGGCACCGCTGCCATCCGGGCGCAAGCGTTGCAGGTGGTCGAAGTTGTCGCCATCCATCGCGAGGATGAGATCGAAGCAGTCGAAATCCGAAGCGCTCACCTGCCGCGCCCGCTGATCCGAGAGGTCATAACCCCGGGCCCGCGCGGCTTTCTGCATCGGACCATAGGGCGGCTCGCCCACATGCCAGTCGCCGGTGCCCGCGCTGTCGATGGTGAGGTCCCTGCCCCGCGACTCGGCCAATCTGCGCAGCACAGCCTCGGCCGAGGGCGAGCGGCAGATGTTGCCGAGACAGACAAAGAGAATACGATCGGCCATGAGGCACCTCCTGCCTCTACCCTAGCATCCGGAGTACGGCATGAAAACCAACGGCAAGATCGTGATTCTGACCGGCGCCGGGATTTCGGCGGAAAGCGGGCTCGGCACCTTCCGCGATACGGACGGGCTCTGGATCACCACCCCCATCGGAGAGGTCGCGACCCCGCAGGCCTTTGCCCGCGATCCCCGCAAGGTGCACGATTTCTACAACATGCGCCGCCGCGCCGCCGCCGGGGCCGAACCCAATGCCGCTCATCACGCGCTGGCCCGGCTGCAGCGTGACTGGCCGGGCACGGTGGTTCTGGTCACGCAGAATGTCGACGGCCTGCACGAGGCGGCGGGCAGCACGGTGCTGCACATGCACGGTCAGCTGTCGGGCGCGCTCTGTGCCGCCTGCGATCACCGCTGGACTGCCCCGATTGAAATGCACCCAGAGGACCCCTGCCCCCGATGTGGCGTGACGGCGACGCGGCCCGATATCGTCTGGTTCGGTGAAATGCCCTGCCACATGCCGCAGATCGACAGGCATCTGGGCGATTGCGACCTGTTCGTCGCGATCGGAACATCGGGCGCGGTCTATCCCGCCGCCGGTTTCGTCGCCGAAGCCCGGCTTTACGGCGCCACCACGCTCGAGATCAACGCCGCCGCGACCGACGTCTCGGATGCCTTCGACCAGCACCTGATCGGTGCGGCAAGCTACGCGGTGCCCGAGTGGGTCGACAGCCTGCTCGGACTGGCGGGCGGCTGACACGGCCGGGCGTGACGCGGCGCCGACCTGAAAGCACGAGAAACCCCGGTCGCGACCGACCGGGGTTTCTGCAGCGTCACGTCACAAGGGTTCAGGCCGAAGCGGCCTGCGCCTTTGCAATCTCTTTCTTGACCTTCAGCGCGTCGGCCGACAGTTCGATATCCTTGGCCTTGGCCAGGAACCGGTCGAGCCCGCCACGGTGATCGACGCTGCGCAGCGCCGATGCCGAGATGCGCAGCTTGATGCCACGGCCCAGAACTTCGGACTGCAGGGTCACGTCGTTCAGGTTCGGCAGGAAACGCCGGCGGGTCTTGTTGTTGGCATGGCTGACATTGTTGCCAGTCATCGGGCCTTTTCCGGTCAGTTCGCATACACGCGACATGTGTCCATCCTCGTCTTTGCTTTCGGCGTCTGCCGGGGCTTCACCAGAAAGCCCGAGCCTCGCCAATATGAAAGGGCGCCGCAAAGCCGCGCCCAGAATCTGATTTCGGGTGGGTAAGCGTTTCAGCCCCGCGCGTCAAGAGCCTGCCGCGTCATGGTCCCGCCGCTGTCCGAAATTTTTCTCGAACTGTCGTTTACCGCGCCCGGCCCGCCCCGGCAACCGGTGCCGAACGCCGCGCGAGCTCCATCGCCCGCAAGTCTCAGACCCGCCCGGCGAGATACCCCTCGAGCAGTTCTTCCGCCGCCGCCGCCGTCAACTCGCCCTGCTCCACTCTCATCGCCAAAGCACTCATCGCACCCTTGACCGGCTCGCGCCTGAGCCGCGCGAGCAGCCCCTCGCGCACCTCGGATTCAAACCAGAACCGTGCCTGATCCGCGCGCCGCGCCGCCCAGTGCCCGGTCTCGCGCCGCCAGTCGGCGAGGGCGCGCATCTCGTCCCACGCCTTCGCGAGCCCGGTATCCTCGAGCGCCGAGACGGTCAGCGCCTTGGGGAAACCTTCGGGGTCCTGCGGACGCTTGCGCAGCAGGCGCAGGGCCCCGGCATAATCGGCACAGGTGCGCATCGCTGCGGATTTGAGATCCCCGTCCGCCTTGTTGATGAGGATCATGTCCGCCATCTCCATGATGCCGCGCTTGACCCCCTGCAGCTCGTCACCCCCCGCAGGTGCCAGCAGCAGCAGGAACAGATCCGACATCTCGGACACCACCGTCTCGGATTGCCCGACGCCGACGGTCTCGATCAGGATGACGTCGAAATCCGCCGATTCGCACAGGTCGATCGCCTCGCGCGTGCGCCGCGCGACCCCCCCCAAATGCGTCTGGCTGGGCGAGGGACGGATGAAGGCGGCGGGATCCCGGCTCAGCCGCTCCATCCGCGTCTTGTCCCCGAGGATCGACCCGCCAGAGCGCGCCGAACTCGGATCGACCGCCAGCACGGCGACGCGCAACCCCTGCGAGGTCAGCATCAGCCCGAACGTCTCGATGAAGGTCGACTTGCCGACGCCGGGCGTGCCCGAAAGCCCAATCCGCAGCGCCTCGCGCCCCAGTGGGCGCAGCTCTTCCAGCAGCTCGGTGGCACGCGCGCGGTGATCCGCCCGCCCGCTCTCGACCAGCGTGATGCCCCGCGCCAGCGCCCGCCGCTCTCCGGCCGCAATGCCCCGCGCCAATTCCCCGATATCCATCCCGCCCGGACCTCCTGTGATGCCCCAAGTGATGCCCTCTCGCGCCAAGGCTTGTCCACCCCCCCGAGGGCCGCCCGCAAGACCGCACGCACCCAAAGAGGGCCCCGCCCCACATTCTCCGGGTCTCAAATATCCCGGGGAGCGCGAGGGGCCGGCCCCTCGCTCCGGCGCGGTTCAAAGGCGGTAGACGTGCCGCTCGGGACCCGATCCCGCCTAAGCGC
>JBBSNW010000109.1:0-9235 GCA_038260405.1 Rhodobacterales bacterium
CCAATCTCGCGCAGAACGGCGATCGAGCCGTTGCGCATGATCTGGTATTCCTTGTCCGTGAGGGTCAGCGCCGGGGCGACGGTGATCGAGTCCCCGGTATGCACGCCCATCGGATCGACGTTCTCGATGGCGCAGACGATGATGGCATTGTCGGCCTTGTCGCGCACGACCTCCATCTCGAACTCTTTCCAGCCGAGCAGGGATTCATCGACGAGGATCTGGTTCACCGGCGAGGCGTCCATTCCCGTGCGGCAGTAATATTCATAGTCTTCGCGGTTATAGGCCACGCCGCCGCCGGTGCCGCCAAGGGTATAGGCGGGGCGGATGATCGCCGGCAGGCCGACATATTCCAGCGTCTCGAGCGCGAGCCGCACGCCTTCCTTGAGATCGGCCTTGCCGTTGGGCAGCTTCGGCGCGGTGACGATCGTCGCCCGCGGGTTTTCGAGGCCGATGCGGTCCATCGCCTCGCGGAACAGCTTGCGGTCCTCGGCCATCTCGATGGCTTCGCGCTTGGCACCGATCATCTCGACGCCGTACTTGGCCAGCACGCCCATCTCCTCGAGCTTCAAGGAGGTGTTGAGGCCCGTCTGCCCGCCCATCGTGGGCAGCAGCGCGTCAGGGCGCTCCTTCTCGATGATCTTGGCGACGACCTCGGGGGTGATCGGCTCGATATAGGTGGCGTCGGCCAGGCCCGGATCGGTCATTATCGTCGCGGGGTTCGAATTGACGAGGATGACGCGGTACCCTTCCTCGCGCAGCGCCTTGCAGGCCTGGGCACCGGAATAGTCGAACTCGCAGGCCTGCCCGATCACGATGGGGCCAGCTCCGATGATCATGATGGATTTGATATCGGTACGTTTGGGCATGGCGGACCTCGTCTGAACGGCAGGATTGCACACCCTGCTGACTCGGGGCGGGGTGCAAATTGTCGTGGGTTATAGACATCGCGGTTTCGTGTGCAACCCCATACCCGCCCGCGCCCGCAGTTGCCATGGGCTGCGGGGCCTTCCGGTGTGAATGGATCGGCGGCGGAAGGGTCCGCCGACCCGATGCCCCACCCGAAACGGGTGAAGGCCTGTCACAGGGAAATTAACGCCGCTGACGCCCGGCCCTATTGCGCCGCGTGCATCATCTCCCGCCGCGTGTCGGCGTAAAGGTAGTCGCGGGTGCGCGGCACGGCATATTGCTGGCGGGCCAGCTGGAACTGGAAGACGGCCTGATGCTGTTCCTCAAACGCCATCTCGCAGGCGACGAGGTAGAAACGCCAGAGTCGGACGAACCGCTCGTCATACATCTCGCGCACCTTGTCGATCTGCTCTTCGAACCGCGCGCGCCAGTGATGCAGTGTCGGGCCGTAATGGCCGCGCAGGATCTCGATGTCCGCGAGCCAGAGCTTGGCTTCCTCGATCCGGGGCGCAAGGTCCGAGAGCGAGGGGACATAGCCGCCCGGAAAGATGTATTTCCCGATCCAGGGTGAGGTCGGACGCGGCGGAGCCGAATGGCCGATCGTGTGGATCAGGGCCACGCCATCTTCGGCAAGCAGCTCGGCGACCCTTTCGAAATACGTGGAAAACTGCGGCAGCCCGACATGTTCCAGCATGCCGACGCTGACGATCCGGTCGAACTTCTCGTCGAGCTTGCGATAATCGAGCAGACGGAAGTCGGTCATGCCGGCGAGGCCCGCCTCCTCGGCCCTTTTCTGCGCCGTGGCGAGCTGGTTGCGCGAGAGGGTCACGCCGGTGACGTGCACGCCGTAATCGCGCGCCAGCGTAAGGGCCATGCCGCCCCAACCGCAGCCGATATCCAGCACCCGCATTCCGGGCGAGAGCTGCAGCTTGGCAGCGATATACGTTTTCTTTGCTTCCTGTGCCTGTTCCAGCGTCATGTCGGGGTCGCGGAAATAGGCGCAGCTGTACTGCATGTCCCGATCGAGGAAGAGGCGGTAGAGGTCATCGGAAATGTCGTAGTGATGCGCCACGTTGCTTTGCGAGCGCAGCGGTGTGTTGCGTTGCATCCACCGCCCCACCGCGCCACGCAGGAAGGTATATCCGCGAAACCATCCCGGCATGCCGCCGCGCCGTTCATTGCGCGCGAGCAGTGTCAGCATGTCAAAAAGCTCATCCTCGTGAACCTGCAATGTCCCGTCGGTGTACCCCTCGCCGAGCGCCACGATCGGGCGCAGGCATAAAGCGCGCACCGCGGAGGGATCGGTGATCTTCACCTTGGCGGTGGGCGCCTCTCCCGATCCGTAGCGGTCCTGCCTGCCGTCAGGCCAGACGACGTCCAGAGTTCCAATCGTGATCAAACGCCGCAACATGCGGTCCAGAAGTTTATTCCACATCGTCACCTCCACTCTGGAAAAGGCTTTGCAAATGGAAAGCTTTGCAGGCTAACGATTCCGGGCGGAATTTGGTTTCACGGCAATTCGCATGGCACTTCCCTTGACTTCCCGGCCCATCACGGGTGTATCGGCGGTCAACTCAGCCGCAGTCCAAGGGGCCACACATGCACGCCTATCGCAGCCATTCCTGCGCCGATCTGACCAAAGCCGACGTTGGCACCGAAGTCCGCCTGTCGGGCTGGGTCCACCGTATCCGTGACCACGGCGGAATCCTGTTCATCGACCTGCGCGATCATTACGGCATCACGCAGGTGCTGTGCGATCCGGATTCGCCAGTCTTCGCTCAGGTGGACAAGGTCCGGTCCGAATGGTGCATCCGCATCGACGGCGTGGTGAAGGCGCGCGACGCCTCGCTCGTGAACCCCAAGCTGCCGACCGGCGAGATCGAGGTCTTCGTTCGTGACATCGAGACGCTGGGCGCGGCCGACGAGCTGCCGCTGATCGTCTTCGGCGATCAGGAATACCCCGAGGAGACGCGCCTGCGGTATCGCTATCTCGACCTGCGGCGCGAGGTGATGCAGAAGAACATGACCCTGCGCTCGGATGTCGTCGCCTCGATGCGTCGGCGGATGTGGGATCAGGGTTTCCGCGAATACCAGACGCCGATCATCACCGCCTCCTCGCCCGAGGGCGCGCGCGACTTTCTCGTGCCCTCCCGCCTGCACCCCGGCAAGTTCTACGCGCTGCCGCAGGCCCCCCAGCAGTTCAAGCAGCTGATCATGGTGTCGGGCTTTGACAAGTATTTCCAGATCGCACCCTGTTTCCGTGACGAGGACCCGCGCGCCGACCGCTCGCCCACGGATTTCTACCAGCTCGACCTCGAAATGTCCTTCGTCACCCAGCAGGACGTGTTCGACACCATCCAGCCGGTGATCGGAGGCATCTTCGAGGAATTCGGGGGCGGACGGGCGGTGGACCAGACCTGGGAGCAGATATCATACAAGGATGCCGCGCTCTGGTACGGCACCGACAAGCCCGACCTGCGCAACCCGATCAAGATGCAGGTTGTCTCCGAGCATTTTAAAGGCTCCGGTTTCGCCATCTTCGCAAAGTTGCTGGAGCAGGACGGCACCCAGATCCGTGCCATCCCGGCACCCGGCGGCGGCTCGCGCAAGTTCTGCGACCGCATGAACGCCTTCGCCCAGAAGGAAGGTCTGCCCGGGATGGGCTACATCTTCTGGCGCGATCAGGGTCAGGGTCTCGAGGCCGCAGGCCCGCTCGCCAAGAATATCGGTCCCGAGCGGACCGAGGCGATCCGCCAGCAGCTGGGTCTGGGCGTCGGTGACGCGGCCTTCTTCCTGGGTGGCAAGCCCAAGCAGTTCGAAGCGACCGCAGGCAAGGCCCGCACGGTGATCGGCGAAGAGCTGGGACTGACGGACATGAACCGCTTTGCCTTCGCCTGGATCGTGGATTTTCCGATCTACGAAAAGGACCCGGAATCGGGCAAGGTCGACTTCGAGCACAACCCCTTCTCCATGCCGCAGGGCGGGATGGACGCGCTGATGGGCGATCCGCTCGACGTGCTGGGCTTCCAGTACGACCTCGCCTGCAACGGCTACGAGCTCGTATCGGGCGCGATCCGGAACCACCGGCCCGAGATCATGTTCAAGGCCTTCGAGATCGCGGGTTACGGCGAGGAAGAGGTGCGCAAGCGCTTCGGCGGCATGGTCAACGCCTTCCGTTTCGGCGCACCGCCCCACGGCGGCTGTGCTGCCGGCATCGACCGGATCGTGATGCTGCTGGCGGACGAGGCGAACATCCGCGAGGTCATCATGTTCCCGATGAACCAGCGCGCCGAGGATGTGATGATGGGCGCGCCGAGCGAGCCGACTTCGGATCAGCTCATGGAACTGCGCCTGCGCACGATCCCGCAGGAATAAGATACGACATGGCGGCCATCGGGTCGCCATTCCCGCGGTTTACCCGAAAGACGGAGCGGTCCCTAGGCGGGCGCGGTCAGCCCCGCGCAGGGTCGCGCCGCGCAAGACCCATCGCGGCACCCAGCGCGTAGGCCAGCAGCGAGACGATCGCAGCTCCCAGCACGAAGAGCATGAAGGCGCCCTGCAGCGCGCCCATCGCCTCGACCACTCCGAGGCGCAGGGGCGCGGGCAGATCCCCGGCCACCGCGACCCAGCCCACCGTCACCGCCATCCAGCCTGCGAGCAGCGTCGCCGCCCCCAGCATCAGACGGCGCACACCGCGCAGCCGGAAGCGCAGCCCGTAACGCAGCGCCATGATCTGGCGCGCCATGTCGTGCTGCACCGCGATCAGCGCGGGCACCACCAGCAGCACCAGCACCATGCCGAAGCCGAGGCCATAGACCAGCGTGATCACCGTCGGCTTGAGGAATTGCGCATCCGCCGAGCCTTCGTAGAGCAGCGGCGCGAGGCCCAGAACCGTGGTCAGCGTGGTCAGAATCACCGGCCGCAAGCGGTCCGAGGCACCGTCGATGATGGCGGGCACCACGCCGCGCGTCGCGCCGTATTCATCGATCGTGGTCACCAGCACGATGGAATCGTTGATGATGATCCCGGTCATGCCCAGAAGGCCGACAACGGTGAACATGCTGAGCGGCACGTCCCAGAGCGCATGTCCGTAGATCGTGCCGACAAGTCCGAAGGGGATGATCGCCATCACGACAAGGGGCCGCGTCCAGCTCGCGAATACCCAGGCCAGCACGAGGTAGATCCCCAGAAGCACCAGGATCAGGCCCGTCATCGCATCGCTGAGAAAGGCGTCTTCCTGTTCGGAGAGGCCGGAAAGGCGGTAATCCACCTGCTGCTGCGCGGCGATCTGCGGCAGGATCTCCTGCTCCAGCGCCTGCATGATCTCGGTCGCGCGGGCGGGATCGTCTTCGGAAATGTCGCCGGTGACCGAGATCAGACGGATCCCGTTCTCGCGCCGCACGGTCGAAAATCCGGTGGCGCGCGTCACCTCGACCAGATCGGCGAGCAGGACATAGGCCCCGTCCGGCGTGCGCAGCATCATCCGTTCGAGGAAATCCGCCGTCAGCTCGCCCTCGGGCAGTTCGACCCGGATCGCGGCCGAGCGGGGTCCGTCGGGATAGGTCGCCGCCTCGATCCCGTTCAGCCGGTCGCGCAGGGTCGCGCCCAGCGAGTCGATGTCAAAGCCAAGCGCCTGCCCCTGCGGCGTCAGCTCGAGGATCAGCTCCTCCTTGTCGTAGGAGAGATTGTCCTCGACCGCCGACACTTCGGGAAAGCGGGCCAGCGCGGTCTTGAGCGCCTCGGACGCGGTCTTCAGGGTCTCGGCCGACGCGCCATAGAACTGCACGTCGAGCGCATCGCCGCCGGGGCCGGAGCGCATGCCGCGGAAGCTGACCGTCTCGGCCAGCGGATGCGGCACGACCGCGTCCTGAAGAGCCCCGACGAAGGCGAAGCTGGAATAGGGGCGCAGATCCGCCTCGATCAGCTCGATTGAAATAGAGCCGAGCTGGTCGGGCTCCTTGCTGTCGCTCCCCGAGAGGCCCCGCCCGGCATTGCCGCCGATCTCGGCGATGACGTAGGAAATTGGGTTGGTGCCGTATTCCTCTTCGTACTGACGTCCCAGAGCCTCGGTCGCGCGCTGCATCTCCTGCATCATGGCGATGCTGTCGGCGCGTGTGGCACCCGGCGCCATCGCGAAGTTGCCGGTGACCGAGGCCTGTTCGGGGGAATTGAAGAAGCGCCATTGCACGTCGCCCCGGATCAGCAGGGAGACCTGCGAGGCGAGCAGTACCACGGTACCGGCAAGCACGGCGTAGCGGAACATCACCACCCCGGCCATGAGCGGTCGGAACAACGTGTCGCGCATCCAGCGAAAGCCCCTGTTCACCAGCCGAGAGGGCAGGTCGTACCAGTGTTCCTTGGCCGAATGCGCGATGGCATGGGACATGTGGTTGGGCAGGATGAGGAAACATTCCACGAGCGAGGCGAGCAGCACCACGATCACAGTGAAGGGAATGTCCTTGATGAGGTCGCCGAACTGCCCGCCGACGATCACCAGCCCCCAGAATGCGATGACCGTGGTGAGCGTGGCGCAGAACACCGGCAGGGCCATGCGCCGCGCCGCGGTTTCCGCAGCCTCGACCGGTGCCATGCCGCGCCGCGCCAGATGGTCGGCATGTTCGCCAACCACGATGGCATCGTCGACCACGATGCCGAGCGTGATGATCAGCGCGAAGAGCGAGATCATGTTGAAGGTGATGCCGAAGACGTACATCAGCGCGATCGCGGCCAGCATCGCCGTGGGAATGCCCGCCGCCACCCAGAAGGCGGTGCGCGCGTTCAGGAACAGGAACAGCAGCAGCACGACGAGCACGAGCCCGGTGAGGCCGTTCTCGACCAGGATGTTGAGCCGGTTGGTGATCGCCTCCGATCGGGTGCGGATCAGATCGATGGTGACGCCTTGCGGCAGTTCCGTCTCCATCTGGTCGGCGACGGCCTGCACCTGGTCCTGGATGCCGATCGCATCGCCCCGCGCGGTACGGTCCACCCGGATCGAGATCGCCGGATTCTCTCCGACGAAATAGGTCCTCTCGCGGTCCACCCCCTCGACCCGAAGCTGCGCCACGTCGCCCACGGTGAGGGTCGAGCCGTCGGGGTTCGAGCGCAGCACGATCCCGGCAATCTGCTCGGCCGAACGTTTCTCGACCCCCGTGCGCACGCGGGCATTGGCGCCGCTCACATCGCCTGCGGGGTCGGCGTCGACCTCTCCGGCGATGGCTTCGGAAATCTCGCGCAGGGTCACGTCATAGGCGATGAGGTTGGCGCTCGGCATCTCGACCATGACCTGCGGCGCGGCAAGGCCGCGGATCGTGGTGCGCGTGACACCTTCGGCGAACAGCCGGACGACCAGTTCATCGGCGAACCGGGCGAGCTGGTCGGGCGCAAGCGGACCGGTGATGACAAGGTCCGTGACACGGTCGAACCAGGAACCGCGCGTGACCTCGGGCTCTTCCGCCTCGTCCGGCAGGCCGGACACTGCATCGACGGCAGATTGCACATCGGCACTGGCCCGGGCCATGTCCCAGTCCGGTTCGAATTCGAGATCGATGCTGGCGCGCCCCTCACGCGACTGCGCCTCGGAGGCTTCGACGCCCTGCACGGCAAGAAGGGCGGGTTCCAGCAGTTGCACGATGGCGGAATCCACATCCGACGCGCCGGCCCCTTCCCAGACGACGCTGACCGAAATCTCGTCGACCACCACGTCGGGAAAGAACTGCGCGCGCATGTTGGGAAGCGCCAGCGCGCCGGCGGCCATCATCATCACCAGCAGCAGGTTCGCGAGGGTCCGGTGCCGCGTGAAATAGCTGAGGATACCGCCCGCCGAAGCCGGAGTGGAGCGCGCCATCCGCTAGCCCCCGATCCGGGCTTCAAGCCGCTGCACGACCTGCGCCGGAACCTGGGGTTCGCCAAGCTGGGCGAGGATGCGCTGCCGCGCCTCGCTCGGCATCCCGCCATTGTCGGTCACGAAGGCGACGAGACGGGCACGGCGCTCCTCGCTCAGCTCCATCATCTCGGGCTGCTCTTCGGGTTCAGCCATCGACCCCGCCGGTGCGAGCGCCCGCACCTTGATCCCTGCCCCCAGAAGCGGCGTGCGTTCGGCCACAACGTCGCGCCCTTCGAGAGCGGCGGCGCGCACCAGCACATCGTCGCCCTGACGGCGCAGAAGATCGACATCCAGCGCCTCGAGCCGGTCCTCTTCCCCGAGCACCAGCACCCGGGTGTCGGCGCTCAGCGCCGAGGAGGGCAGCCGGACCACATTCTCGAGCGGCGCCTCGTCGATCGTGACGGTCACGAAATCCCCGGGCTTGAAACCGCGCGCATGGTCGAGCCGCGCAAAGAGCTGGCGGCCCGTCTGACCCTCGCCCACCGCGGCGCCTTCGCGCGTCAGCGTGCCGGTGGCGACGAGGTTCGTGCCGTACACATCGAGCGTCACCATCACCGGTGCCTGCCTCAGCCGACCATCGGCATCCAGCAGCCGGGCATATTGCTGGGTCGAGACGCGAAACGCCACTTCGAGCGCCTCCGCGTCGATCAGTTGAGCGAGCTGTTCGTTGGCCGAAACGAGACGGCCCTCGATCACGCTCACCTCGCTGAGCGTTCCGTCGAACCCGGCGCGTATCTCGGTATCGTCGAGCAGCCGCTGCGCCTCGTTCCGCGCGATCTGCGCACGCGCCAGAGTCGTTTGTGCCTGATCGACGCGGGCCTCCGCCTCGGCCAGGGCCTTGCGGCGTGTCAGCACTGCGCCGCGCGCCGTCGAAGCCGAGAGTTCGGCCGTATCGGCGGCGGCATCGGTTCCGGCCCCCATGTTCCTGAGCTCGATCTGACGCTGGAACTGCCGTTCGTAAAGCGTCGCCTGCTCCTGTGCCGCGGTGAGATCGTCGAGGGCCAGATCGACCCCGCGCGCCGCCTCGCGCGTTTCCGCCTCGGCATCGAGGACGTCGCTGTCCGCCCGGTCAAGCTCGGCCTGCGCCTGTGCCGGATCGACCCGGGCGAGCAGCTGGCCTTGCGTGACCTCTCCGCCCTCTTCAAAATCCGGGGCGAGGTCGATCAGCCGACCCGTCGCCGCGGCGCGCAGCTCGAGCGTGCGGCTGCTCTGGATCTGGCCGAAGGCGGTGAGGACGGGCACGACCGACCCCTCTTCGGCGCGCACCACGTTGACCGCAAAGACCCGCTCGCGGTCCTGCGGCACGCGCGGTTCGTCGGCCATGCGCACCTCAACGGCATCGCGCACGAGAGCGACCGCATAGACCAGAAGGCCCAGCGTCAGCGACGCGAGGAACAATCCGGTCAGGCTCTGTCTCAGAAACCGCATGGCTCCCCTTTTCCTGTC
>JBBSNW010000110.1:0-9142 GCA_038260405.1 Rhodobacterales bacterium
CAGCCGATTACGGCCAGATCGTCGACATGGCCGCGCTCGACTACGACACCGACGTGGTGTTCACCTGGAACGGGACCACGTCCGGCGTGCGGATGCCGAACGGGGACATGATCCCATCGGACCGTGCCGGCCTCACCATGTGCGACGCGACGTCGGCGGCCTTTGCGCAGAGCCTGCCCTGGGACAAGCTCGACGTGACCACCTTCTCCTGGCAGAAGGTGCTGGGCGGCGAAGCGGCGCATGGCATCATCGTGCTCTCCCCCCGCGCAGTCGAGCGGCTGGAAAGCTATACCCCCGCCTGGCCCCTGCCCAAGATCTTCCGCATGACGAAGGGCGGCAAGCTGATCGAGGGCATCTTCGTCGGCGAGACGATCAACACGCCCTCCATGCTGGCGGTCGAGGATTACCTTGTCGCACTGGACTGGGCGCGATCGGTCGGCGGGTTGAGCGGTCTCATGGCCCGCGCCGATGCGAATGCGCAGGCGATCTGGGATTTCTGCGGCGCCAATGACTGGATCGCGAACCTGGCGGACGATCCCGCGACCCGCTCGAACACCTCGGTCTGCCTCAAGTTCACCGATGCGCGGATCACCGATGGCGCGAGCTTCGCCAAGGCCGTGGCCAAGCGGCTGGAGAAAGAGGGCGTGGCGCTAGATGTGGGTGCCTATCGCGATGCCCCGGCGGGTCTGCGGATCTGGTGCGGTGGCACGGTCGAAACCTCGGATATCGAGGCGCTTCTGCCCTGGCTCGACTGGGCCTTTCACGCCGAGATCGAGGCGCTGTCCCAAGCCGCCTGATCCAGAATTTTCTGCGAAAATTCTTGGGCCGCGCCTGTGGCCCGAGCCTTTCCCTGTTTCTTGAAGGACCACCAGAATGGCCCCCCGCGTACTCATTTCCGACAAACTCTCCGACGCCGCCGTGCAGATCTTCCGCGATCGCGGCATCGATGTGGATTTCCAGCCCGACCTTGGAAAGGACAAGGACAAGCTTGCCGAAGTGATCGGCCAGTATGATGGCCTTGCCATCCGCTCAGCCACCAAGGTCACCGAAAAGATCCTTGCCGCGGCGACCAATCTCAAGGTCATCGGCCGCGCCGGGATCGGGGTCGACAATGTCGACAAGGATGCCGCCTCCAAGAAGGGCGTGATCGTGATGAACACACCCTTCGGCAACATGATCACCACCGCCGAACATGCCATCGCCATGATGTTCGCCGTCGCGCGCCAGATCCCCGAAGCCTCCGCCTCGACCCATGCCGGCAAGTGGGAGAAGTCCAAGTTCATGGGGGTCGAGCTGACCGGCAAGACGCTTGGCGTGATCGGCGCGGGCAATATCGGCGGCATCGTCTGCGACCGTGCCCGGGGCCTCAAGATGAAGGTCGCGGCCTATGATCCGTTCCTCAGCCAGGAAAAGGCCGACAAGATGGGCATCGAGAAGGTCGAGCTTGAAGACCTCCTCAAGCGCGCCGATTTCATCACCCTGCACGTGCCGCTGACCGATCAGACCCGCAACATCCTGTCGCGCGAGAATCTCGAGAAGACCAAGAAGGGCGTGCGCATCATCAACTGCGCCCGCGGCGGTCTGGTCGACGAGCAGGCGCTGGCGGATCTTCTGACCTCGGGCCACATCGCCGGCGCAGCCTTCGACGTCTTCGCCGAAGAACCGGCCAAGGAGAACCCGCTCTTCAACCTGCCCAACGTGGTCTGCACGCCGCATCTGGGTGCCGCGACCTCGGAAGCGCAGGAAAACGTCGCCCTGCAGGTGGCCGAGCAGATGTCGGACTATCTTCTGACGGGTGCCGTGACCAATGCGCTCAACATGCCCTCCGTCACGGCGGAAGAGGCCAAGGTGATGGGCCCCTGGATCAAGCTGGCCGACCATCTTGGTGCCTTCATCGGGCAGATGACGGACGAGCCGATCCAGGCGATCAACATTCTCTATGACGGCTCGGTGTCGACGATGAACCTCGCCGCCCTCAACTGCTCGGTCATCGCGGGCATCATGAAGCGCGCCAATCCGGACGTGAATATGGTCTCGGCCCCGGTCGTCGCGGCGGAGCGCGGTATCCGCATCAGCACCACCAACCAGGCCAAGTCCGGCGCCTTTGACGGCTATATCAAGGTGACGGTGGTCACGGGCAAGCGGGAGCGGTCGATCGCCGGCACCGTGTTCAGCGACGGCAAGCCGCGTTTCATCCAGATCAAGGGCATCAACATCGACGCCGAGATCGGCGCGCACATGCTCTATACTACGAACGAGGACGTCCCCGGCATCATCGGGACGCTCGGCACGACGATGGGCGAGAATGGCGTGAACATCGCCAACTTCACCCTCGGCCGGTCGGCAGCCAAGGGCGAGGCGATCGCGCTGCTCTACGTGGATGACGTGGTTCCGGCGGATGTGATCGGCAAGCTCGAAAAGACCGGCATGTTCCAGCAGATCAAGCCGCTGGCCTTCGACGTCGCCTGAGGGCTTTTTCGCCTCTTTATCCGAAAAGTGAGGGGAGCGCGCCGCTATGTGGCGCGCTCCTTTCCGTTTCATGGGCGGGAGCTGCGGATTGAACCCGGCCTTTTCGTGACACCGTCATGGCGATAGGTATTTTATGAGAGCGCATGACCCGCAAGCAGAGAGACCGACAAATGACACCGATCTACGCGATAGGCGACATTCACGGACATGCCGATGCGCTCGACGCCGCCCTGACCCGGATCGAGGCGGATGGCGGGGCGCAGGCCGTCATCGTGTTTCTGGGCGATCTCGTCGATCGCGGGCCTGACAGCCGCGCGGTGCTGCAGCGGCTGATCGACGGTCAGGCCGCGGGGCGCCCTTGGATTACCTTGATGGGCAATCACGACCGTTACATGCGCAATTTCCTCAATGGTTCGGGCATCCAGTATCCTGAACACCTCGAATGGCTCGACCCGCCGATCGGCGGGCGGGCGACGCTCGCCTCCTATGGGGTAAATGCCGACGCCCGGCGCAAGCCCGTGGAAATCCGCGCCGAGGCGTTGGAGGCCATCCCGCCGGGCCACCTTGAATTTCTCGACCAGCTTTCGCTGATGCATGTTACGGACGAGCATATCTTCGTGCATGCCGGTATCCGTCCGGGCATCCCGCTCGAGAAGCAGACGGAACATGACCTGATCTGGATCCGCGACGGATTTCTCGAACATACCGAGGATTTCGGCAGGCTCGTGGTGCATGGCCACACGTCCCTGCAGCGACCGGAGCATTATGGCAACCGGCTCAATCTCGACAGCGGGGCAGGCCATGGCCGGTCCCTGACTGCGGCGCGTATCGAGGGGCGCGAGGCCTGGACGCTGACGGAGTCCGGGCGGGAGCCGCTGCGGCCGTCCTGACCTTGCTGTGGCCCCATGCAGGGCACCACGGTGCCTGCCATACATAAATTCCAGAGACTTTTACCTCGATCGATGCGCAATTGCCCAAGCTTCGGGCGATCCGTCACTCACTGTGCGTTTTCAAGACCACTGGCGCGTTAAATGCTCAGATGCCGCTTTTTTGCACAAAATATCGAATTTTATGGTTAACCTTTCCTTTACGCCACGAGGGGGCGGGTAAACAAGGAGGTTCCAATGTCCGGAAAAATCGTCGTTGGCTATGACGGGAGCGCTGCAGGACGGCGCGCGCTCGACTTTGCGCTGGCCCGTGCCAAGGCGCAGGGAGCCAGCGTTCTCATTGCGCATGTTCTCGAATGGTCGCCGTACTCGTTCCTGACGCCGGAAGAGCTGGAAGAGCGTCACGTGCGCCGCAAGGACGAGATGAAGCGTGCCGAAACCTCGGTCATCATGCCAGTGGTGGAAAAGCTCAAGGATTCGGGCGTGGAACTCGAAACGGTCATAAAATACGGCCATATCGCCGAAAAACTCTCGGAAATCGCCACGGAAGCCGGTGCCATGCAGCTCGTCGTTGGCCGCGATGGCCAGGGGTCGCTGGTTTCGCGCGTGTTCGGCTCGGTTGCGGGCACGCTCGTTCAGATCACGACGGTGCCCACCACCATCGTGCCATAAGCCGCGCGTCGGAACCTTATAACAACAGGGATACTCATATGCAGACCTACATCCGCGCCGCGCTGGCGGCCTATCTCCTGAGTGCGTTGCCTGCCTCTGCGCAGGGCATCGACGCCACGATCAACCAGGCTTTCGCCGATTACACCGGCTGGTATGTCAGCTTCATTTTCGCGCCCATCCCGGGCACCACATTTTCCTGGATCGCGATGTGGCTGGTCGTCGCCGCACTGATCTTCACCTTCTATTTCGGCTTCATCCAGTTCAAGGGCTTCGTCCATTCCATCAAGCTGGTGAAGGGCGACTATTCCGATCCCAATGACGCGGGCGAGGTCAGCCACTTTCAGGCGCTGGCGACGGCGCTGTCGGGGACCGTTGGCCTTGGCAATATTGCGGGCGTCGCGGTGGCCGTGGGCATCGGCGGGCCGGGCGCGACCTTCTGGATGGTGGTTGCGGGTCTTTTCGGCATGGCGACCAAGTTCACGGAATGCACTCTTGGCGTGAAATATCGCAACGAATACCCCGATGGCACCGTTTCCGGTGGCCCGATGTACTACATGGTCAAGGGCTTCAAGGAACGCGGCCTGCCGGGCGGCGGATTCATGGCGATCGTGTTCTCCGTCTTCACGATCCTCGGTGCGCTCGGTGGCGGCAACATGTTCCAGTCCAACCAGGCGCATGCGCAGATCGCCAATGTCTTCGGTGATTTCCCCGGCTACATCACGGGCATCATCCTCGCGCTCATCACCTTTGCGGTGATCGTGGGTGGTCTGAAGTCGATTGCCAGCGTGACCGAAAAGATCGTGCCCTTCATGGGAATCTTCTACGTGCTGGTCTCGGTGATCATCCTGATCATGAACTCGGATCAGATCATGTGGGCTTTCGGGCAGATCTTCATGGGTGCCTTCACCGGCCTCGGGGTACTCGGCGGCTTTACCGGAGCGCTGATCCAGGGTTTCCGGCGCGCGGCCTTCTCGAACGAGGCGGGCATCGGTTCCGCGGCCATCGCCCACTCGGCGGTGCGCACCAAGGAGCCCGTGACCGAAGGTTATGTCGCCCTGCTCGAGCCGTTCATCGACACTGTGGTTATCTGCACCATGACCGCGCTGGTCATCGTCATTACCGGCGTGCTGAACCAGGACCCGGAAACCGGCCTCTATATCTGGAACGCCGAGCTCGGCCGCATCCAGACCGACGGCGCCGTGTCCGGCGTGGCGCTGACCTCGGCGGCCTATGCGCGTGAATTCGCGTGGTTCCCGATCCTGCTGATGATCGCCGTGGTGATGTTCGCCTTTTCGACGATGATCTCGTGGAGCTATTACGGGCTCAAGGCCTGGACCTATCTCTTCGGCGAGGGCAAGGCGAAGGAGACGACCTTCAAGGTCATCTTCTGCCTCTTCATCATCATCGGGGCTTCGGCGAATCTCGGTCCGGTGATCGACTTCTCGGATGCCATGCTGTTCTCGATGTCGATCGTGAACATCATCGCGCTGTATCTGCTGATGCCGATCGTGAAGGCCGAGCTCAACAGCTATGTGAGACGGCTGAAGTCGGGCGAGATCAAGAAGTTCGTCTGATCCGTCACGCTTCGCGGAAAACAGGAAGGGCCGGTGATTTCCCGGCCCTTTTCATGTCTGGTGTGGTGCGAAACTTCCGGCTGTCGCCGCTCAGTCCAGCTCTTGGGGCAGCAGCAGGTTCAGCGCGATGGACAGGGTCGCCGCGGGCAGCAGGCCGCTGGTCAGCAGGATCTGCAGCGTGCCCGGCAGGTGCTGCAGTGCGCTCGGTTCAAGCTGCAGACCGAGACCGACAGAGAGGGAGACCGCAAAGATCACCATGTTCCGCCGGTTCCACTTCACGTCCGAGAGCATGTTTACGCCGGCCGCGCAGACCATGCCGAACATCACCACGACGCCGCCGCCGAGCACGTTGATCGGCACTGTCGACACGGCCGCGCCGATCTTGGGCACGAGGCCGCAGAGGATCAGGAAGATCGCGCCGATGGTCACCACGTGGCGGCTCATCACGCCGGTCATGGAGATCAGGCCGACATTCTGGCTGAACGACGTGTTGGGCAGGCCGCCGAAGATGCCGGCCACCGCGGTGCCAAGACCGTCTGCAAAGGTTGCGCCCGAAATCTCCTTGTCGGTCGCCTCGCGTCCCGCGCCACCCTTGGTGATGCCCGACACGTCGCCGACCGTCTCGATCGCCGAGATGATGGCCATGAAACACATGCCGATGATGATCGCGAAGTTGAACTCGATGCCCCAGCGGAACGGGTTCGGCAGGGCGAAGCTCGCCGCGCGGCCCACATTGGCAAAGTCGACCTGGCCCATGACCAGCGCCACGAGATATCCCGCGATCAGCCCGATCAGGATGGCCGCGACCGACATCAGCCCCTTGGTGAAGAACTTGATGGCGAGCGTCACGACGATGACCACGAGCGCCGGGAACCACATGGCGAAGGTGCCGAACTCTTCGGTGCCCATCCTGGGAACGCCGCCGGCGGAATACTGGATGCCGACCCGCACCAGCGCGAGGCCGATCATCAGCACGATCAGACCGGTCACGAGCGGCGGCAGGGCAAAGCGCAGGCGCCCCACCACGGTACCGAGGCAGAAGTGGAACATGCCGCCGATGACGATGCCGGTCATGAGCCCGGCCATGCCCGCCACGCCCTGACCGGCCACGGCCGGGATCATGATCGGCAGGAAGGCAAAGCTCGTGCCCTGCACGATAGGCAGGCGCGCTCCGACCGGCCCCATGCCGATGGTCTGGAACAGGGTCGCGATGCCGGCGAACAGCATCGACATCTGGATCATGTAGATCAGGTTCGGAAAATCCGGGCTGTTCGAGCCAAAGCCGAAGCCTGCCGCACCCGCGACGATGATCGCCGGGGTCACGTTGCTGGCGAACATCGCCATGACATGCTGGATGCCCAGCGGTACCGCCTTGGCCAGCGGTGGCGTGTAGTTCGGATCGGCAAGCTGCGCCGCACTTCCCAGGCTCGTATCGGTCATTGTCGTGTGTCCCTTGTCGGTCTTGGTTGTAAGGAGACGAGGTGCGCCTCTTGCCGGACGCTTCTCGGGCGGGATCCGGGCCTCAGGGGCCTGGAACGGTGATGGTGACGGGCTCTTTCAGACGGTGTTCTTCCAGGTTGGGCGTGGCGCCGATCCTGTCGATGACAGCAAAGAGGCCCGGGCCGTGCAGCGGTGTCAACACGCCGTGCCATATGCCGCGGTGCAGGTTCACGCCCTGTCCCGGACCTGCAAGGAAAGCGTGCACTTTGCCGGGAACGGGCCCGTCTTCGGCGACGATCACGAGCCACGGGTTCTGGTGCATCGGGACGAAGGCCTGGCTGCCGTCGGGGTGCCGTTCGATCAGGTCGCAGAGATAGGGCAGACTGCGCGGCTCGGCGCTGAAAATGCTGATGCCGGCGCGGCCCTCGGGGCCGAAATCGAGCGTCGCGCGGTCATGAAAGCGCCCGCAGAGCCCGGCATTGATCAGCTTGTCGGGGGCGCCCGTCGCCTCGAGCACGTCCCCGAAGGAAGCAAAAGCCTCGGAGGTCAGGGGCTGGGCGGTGAGTTGCGTCATATGGGCGTCGCTCCTGTGGGGCGGGGGCAGGGGGGCCGGCCCCCCGTCCTGCGGACTCCCCCCGGGATATTTGGAACCCGGAGAAACATCAGAGGGTGAGGCTCGGATGGCGGTTCACGTCCTTGTAGAGCAGGTAGCGGAAGGGCTCGTCGCCGGTCGCCTCGCAGGCCTGCGGGCAGAAGGCGCGCAGCCACATGAAATCGCCGGGGCCGACCTCGACCCAGTCCTGGTTGAGCAGGTAGCGCGCCCTGCCCTGCAGGACGTAGAGGCCGTGTTCCATCACATGGGTTTCGGCGAAGGGGATGCGGCCGCCGGGCTGGAAAGTCACGATATTGGCGTGCATGTCGTGGCGCAGATCGTTCGGATCGACGAAGCGGGTGGTGGCCCAACTGTCGGTGTCCGGCATCATGATCGGGTCGACGACCCGGTCCGAGGTGACGAAGCTTTTCGGCGCCTCGATGCCCGGTGCCGGGGCGTAGCGTTTGCGGATCCAGTGGAATTGCAGCTTTGTCTGCCCGGGATTGCTGAGCCGCCAGGCCGTGCCCGGCGCGATATAGGCATAGCCGCCGTCGCTCAGCGCATGGTCCACGCCGTCGATCACGAGGTGCATCTCGCCGCTGGCGACGAAGAGCACGCCTTGCGCGCCGCTATCGGGTTCAGGGCTGTCGGAGCCGCCGCCGGGGGCGATTTCCATAGCGTACTGGGCGAAGGTTTCGGCAAAGCCCGAGAGCGGGCGGGCGAGGATCCAGGCGCGGGTGCCGGTCCAGCCGGGCAGGTTGCTCGTCACGATGTCGCGCATCGTGAGGGCGGGGATGAAGGCATAGGCGGTGGTGAACACCGCGCGGCCTTCGGGGCTGACGGACTGGTCGGGCAGGCCGCCCGGGGGAAAGGCATAGGTCAAGGCAGGGTCTCCAGCCGCAGGCGGGCGATGCGTTCGACCTGGGCGCAGGCCTCGGCGAACTCGGTGTCGGTCTCGGTTTCAAGACGGCGTTCGAAGGCCGCGAGGATCGTAGCCTTCGTGTTGTCGCGCACCGCGATGATGAAGGGAAAACCGTGCTTGGCGACATAGGCGTCGTTGAGCTCGGTGAAGCGCGCGCGTTCCGCATCGGTCAGCGCATCGAGTCCGGCGCTTGCCTGTTCGGAGGTCGATTCCGAGGTCAGCCGCTTTGCCGCCGCGAGCTTGCCGGCAAGGTCGGGATGTGCCGTCAGAACACCCATCCGCTCCTGTCCGGAGGCAGAACGGAACATCCGCGCGAGCGCATTGGCAAGGCCCGCCGGGCTGTCATGGGCGGGACCGAGTTCCAGCGCATGGGCACGCTCGGCGATCCAGGGGGAATGTTCGTAGATGCCGCCGTAGCGGGCGACGAAGGTGTCGCGGTCCATCTCGCTCGGCCGCTCGCGCGTGACCGGCGGGTGCGTTTGCGTCCAGTGACGGGCGATGTCGATTCGGCGCGGGCACCAGACCTGATCGAAGCCCTGGATATAGTCGATGAACCGCTTGAGCCCGGCGAGCTTGCCCGGACGCC
>JBBSNW010000111.1:0-8953 GCA_038260405.1 Rhodobacterales bacterium
ACTTCGGGGATCAGCATCGAGATCGGCTGACCCAGCATCGCGGCCTCGGCCTCGATCCCGCCGACACCCCAGCCCAGAACGGCGGCGCCGTTGACCATCGTCGTGTGCGAGTCGGTGCCGACCAGCGTATCGGGATAGGCGACCTCGTCATCGACCACTCGGTCATGATCGACGAATACGGCAACCCGCGCGCCTTCCAGATGAACGTCGACCGCGAATACGAGCGGAACATGGAGCGTTACGTCTTTCTGAAATGGGGTCAGAAGGCCTTCAACAACTTCCGCGTCGTGCCGCCGGGCACCGGCATCTGCCACCAGGTGAACCTCGAATACCTTGCGCAGACCGTCTGGTCCGACGTGGATCAGAACGGTGACGAGGTTGCCTATCCCGATACGCTGGTCGGCACCGACTCGCACACGACGATGGTCAACGGCGCCGCCGTTCTTGGCTGGGGTGTCGGCGGGATCGAGGCCGAGGCAGCGATGCTGGGTCAGCCGATCTCGATGCTGATCCCCGAAGTTGTCGGCTTCAAGCTCACCGGGCGCATGCTGGAAGGCACCACCGGCACGGACCTCGTGCTGAAGGTCGTCGAGTTGCTGCGCGAAAAAGGTGTGGTCGGCAAGTTCGTGGAATTCTACGGCGAGGGTCTCGACCACCTGCCGCTGGCGGACCGCGCGACGATCGCCAACATGGCGCCGGAATACGGCGCGACCTGCGGCTTCTTCCCGATCGACCAGGAAACCCTGCGCTACATGGAGATGACGGGCCGCGAGAAGGATCGCATCGCGCTGGTCGAGGCCTATGCCAAGGAGAACGGCTTCTGGCGGGATGCGGGCTATGATCCGGTCTATACCGACACGCTCGAGCTCGACATGGGCACCATCGTTCCGGCGATTTCAGGCCCCAAGCGTCCGCAGGATTACATCGCCCTGACCGAAGCCGCCTCGGCCTTCGGCGCCTATGTCAAAGGTCTGCGCGGTGGCGAGGATGCCACGCCCAAGGAGGAGGTCCGCTGGGAAGGTGAAGGCGGGCAGCCCGAGCCGACCGAAATTCCGGGCGATGAGGGCCACCACAAGCGGGGCTACGTGTCGACCGCGGACAACAACTACCAGCTGCATGACGGCTCGATCGTGATCGCCTCGATCACCTCCTGCACCAACACGTCCAACCCCTACGTGATGATCGGCGCGGGCCTTGTGGCGCGCAAGGCACGCGCGCTGGGTCTGAACCGCAAGCCTTGGGTGAAGACGTCGCTCGCACCGGGCTCGCAGGTCGTTTCCGCCTATCTCGAGGCCGCCGAATTGCAGGAGGATCTGGACGCCATCGGCTTCAACCTCGTGGGTTACGGCTGCACCACCTGCATCGGCAATTCCGGCCCTCTCGCGCCGGAAATCACCAAGTGCATCAACGACCACGACCTGATCGGCACCTCGATCCTGTCGGGCAACCGCAACTTCGAAGGGCGGATCAGCCCGGATGTGCGCGCCAACTACCTCGCCTCGCCGCCGCTGGTCGTGGCCTATTCGCTGGTGGGCGACATGAACGTCGACATCACAAAGGAAAGCCTCGGCAAGGACAAGGACGGCAACGACGTCTATCTCAAGGACATCTGGCCGAGCCAGGCCGAAATCGCCGAGCTGGTCGAGCGCACCGTGACGCGCAAGTCCTTCCAGGAGAAATACGCCGACGTGTTCAAGGGCGACGAGAAATGGCAGGGGGTCGAGACGACGGACGCCCAGACCTATGACTGGCCCGTCTCTTCGACCTATGTGCAGAACCCGCCCTACTTCCAGAACATGGACAAGGAGCCGGGCGTCATCACCAACCTCGAGAATGCCCGCGTGCTGGCGATCCTGGGCGACATGATCACCACCGACCACATCTCGCCCGCCGGGTCCTTCAAGGACAGCACTCCGGCCGGCAAGTATCTGGTGGAGCGTCAGGTTCCGGTGCGTGAATTCAACTCGTACGGGTCGCGTCGCGGCAACCACGAGGTGATGATGCGCGGCACCTTCGCCAACATCCGGATCAAGAACGAGATGCTGGATGGTGTCGAGGGCGGCTATACCAAGGGTCCGGACGGCGAACAGATGGCGATATTCGACGCCGCCATGGCCTACCAGGACGAGGGCACGCCGCTGGTGATCTTCGGGGGCGAGCAGTATGGCGCAGGCTCCAGCCGCGACTGGGCGGCCAAGGGCACGGCCCTGCTGGGCGTGAAGGCCGTGATCGCCGAGAGCTTCGAGCGCATCCACCGCTCCAATCTCGTCGGCATGGGCGTCATCCCGTTCGAATTCACCAATGGCGACACGCGCAAGTCGCTGGGTCTGACCGGTGAGGAAAGCGTCTCGATCAGCGGTCTCGACACGATCAAGCCGCAGCAGGAAGTGCCCTGCACGATCAAGATGGCGGACGGTTCGGTCAAGGAGATCATGATCAAGTGCCGGATCGATACCGCGATCGAGATCGAATACATCGAACATGGCGGCGTCCTGCACTACGTGCTGCGCAACCTCGCCGCCGCCTGAGCGCGTCTCAAAGGGCAAGAATGACCAGGCCGCCGGGGGCTTGCGCCTCCGGCGGTCTTCTTTTGCGGTATGAGTGATCCGTGCTGCCGTGGCTCAGACATGCTCAAAGCCTGCTCTAAACAGGTCCTGCCCGACCGCCACGCCATCCGACCTGCTGCTTCGGCGCCACATCTGCGGGCGTCTAATCGCCCATGACCAATCTGTGAGCAGACGAATCGCGTGGCCGTGCGTTTAGTCCGTACAGATGCTCCCCGATCAAGAGGGAGCCGGGCAGAGGCAGACCAATGAAACGAACGATCGTGACGATTTTTCAGGCGACGATTCTGGCACTTTTGATGGTGATCGGGGCCTATGCCTCGAATGACAGCCCGAAGGGCTGCCCATCCATGCATGCAACTTCACAATGCGAATTGTAAGCTGACACCTGCGCGGGCGGTCTAGTCCGCCTGCGCATCCTGCAGGGCCGTCAGGAACCGCTGCTCGTAATCGCTGCCCACGAGCGGCCCGGCAAAGCGAAACAGGACAGTCCCGTCACCATCAATGATGAACGTCTCGGGTGGCGCGGTCACGCCCCAGTCGATCGCGGTGCGCCCCTTCGGATCGAAGGCGATGCCCGCGAAGGGGCTCGTTTCATCTTCGAGATAGGACAGCGCATCGCCCGCCTGATCCTTGAAGTTGACCCCGACGATCTTCATCCCCTGCTCCTGCATCTGCAGCAGTTTCGGATGTTCGGCGCGACAGGGCGGACACCAGCTGGCCCAGAAGTTCACCAGCGTCACCTCGCCGCTCTCCAGCATCCCGGGCGTCACGCCGGGATACTCGCCCAGAGTTTCCTGCGTTATTCCCGGAGCAGGCTGCCCGACGCGGGTCGAGGGCAGCCCCTGCGGATCGTCGCGGAACATGCCAATATAGGCAAGCGCCGCAAATCCCGCGAAGATCAGCGGCGGTGCGATCATCAGGGGTGATATCCTAGCCATTCCGCTTGCTCCGTCTTTCCACCACGTCCAGCGCCGCCTTGACCCGGCGCGCGCGCCAGATGCTGAGCACCACCAGCAGCAGGATCAGCGCCAGCGACACACCATAGGAGGACAGCACCGCGCCTGCATATTTCCCGAGTTCCGGTATCATCCCTGCTGCTCCCTTGCGATCAGTGCGCGTGTGCGGCGCGCGCGGATTTCGGTCTGCGTGCGCAGGAAGACCAGCGCCACGAACAGCATCACGAAGCCCGCGATGCAGACCAGCAGCGGGAAATAGAACACATCCGCCACGTTCTCCTCCTTGTCGAGGCTGAGCGAGGCGCCCTGGTGCAGCCCCTGATTCCAGAAGTTCACCGCATAGCGGCTCAGCACCGCGAAGACCGACCCCACGAGGCACAGGATCGAGGTGAGGTCCGCCGCGGTGTCGTCATCTTCGATCGCCGACCAAAGGGCGATGTAGCCGAGATAGAACAGGAACAGGATCAGGAACGAGGTCAGTCGCGGATCCCAGGCCCACCAGGTGCCCCACATCGGCTGCCCCCAGAGCGCACCGGTCGCGAGCGCAATCACCGTCATGACAGCGCCGACCGGAGCCGCGGCCCGCGCCGCGAGCGCGCTGACGTGATGGCGCCGCACGATCCAGATCATCGAGGCGACAAGCATCATCATCCAGGCGTTGATCGCCATCAGCGCCGAGGGCACGTGAAGGTAGATGATCTTGACCGTCGATCCCTGCCGGAAATCATCCGGCGTGAAGAAGAACCCCCAGATCAGCCCTACGGTCAGGCAGACCACGGCCAGACCCGACACCCACGGCAGCACGACATCCGTCGTGCGGATGAACTTGACCGGATTTGCATATTCCCAGAACGACATGTGCCTGACTTATCTCCCCGTTTCGTCCGTTACAAATCAAACCGCCGTGCCCTGTTTGGCAAGTGGTCAGATGCGCACACAATCGTCAGCGCAGATTGATCCGCAGCACCGCCGCCGAGGCGAAGGGCAGCAGCGCGACCGCGCCAAAGCTGATCCCCGCCAGCAGCATCAGCGGCGTCCCGACCTCCAGCCCGTCCGCGCCACGCCGCGCCACCTCGGCGCCAAAGATCAGCGTCGGCACGTAAAGCGGCAGCACCAGCAGCGACAGAAGCAGCCCGCCGCGCTTGAGCCCGATGGTGAGCGCCGCACCGAACGTGCCGATCACCGACAGCGCCGGCGTGCCCACCAGAAGCGATACCAGCACCCAGAGATAACCCCCCGGCGCGAGATTGAGCAGAACCCCCAGAACCGGCGCCGCCAGCACCAACGGCAGCCCGGTCGTGATCCAGTGCGCCATCGCCTTCACGCTCACGATCCCCTCCATGGGCAGAGGTGCAGTCGCGAGCAGATCCAGCGTGCCATCCTCCCAGTCGAGCGCGAGGATCCGGTCCAGCGACAGAAGACAGGCCAGCAGCGCGCCGATCCACAATATCCCCGGCGCGATCCGGCTCAGCAGCGCGGTCTCGGGGCCGACACCGAATGGCACGAGCACCGTCACGATCAGAAAGAATGACAATCCGAGGCCAAAGCCGCCCCCCGCCCGCACCGCCAGCCGCAGGTCACGTGCGAGCAGGGCCCTCACAGAAAGGCCTCATCCGCCTGCGCGGCCCGCCGCACGGCCCGGTAGCGGGAAAGATCCAGAACCGCCGCCTCCTCGAGACCGAGATCGATATGGGTCGCCATCAGCGCCGAGCCGCCCTCGGCAAGGTGCCTGCGCACCGCCCCCGCAAAGAGTGCGACAGAGGACGCATCGAGCGACACCGTCGGCTCGTCGAGTACCCAGATCGCTCGCCCGGTCACCATGAGCCGCGCGAGCCCCAGCCGCCGCTTCTGTCCGGCCGAGAGTGTGCCCGCCGGCCGCTCCGCCAGATCCCGCAGGTCGAAGGCCGCAAGCGCTTCGCCGATCCCGGCACGGCCAAAGACCGCCGCCCAGAAGGCCAGGTTCTCGGCCACGGTAAGCATCGATTTCAGACCGTCCGAATGGCCTGCATAGGCCATGGTCTCGCCCGCGCCGGAAATGTGCCCGCCCGCCGCAGGCTGCAGCCCGGCGACGGTGCGCAGAAGCGTGGTCTTGCCAACGCCGTTCGGGCCCCGCAGGATCAGCGCCGCCCCCGGCACCAGCTCAAAGCTCACGCCTTCGAGCACGGCCCGACCGCCCCGTGAAATCTCCAGATCTGTGACCGTCAGCATCATGCCACAGACCTAGCGCAGCGCATCCCGGGACAAAAGCGCCAATATGCAAACACCTGGCGCAACCCCACCTGGCTTCTCAGGGTCTTGAATATCCCGGTGAGCGCGAGGGGCCGGCCCCTCGCTCCGGCAGCGCCGCCCGGCGCTGCAACAGGAACACGTGCGCGGAACGAGAAGTTCAGACCGGGAGCGCCGCGAGCGCCACGCGGCGCCCTTCCGAAAGCAGCACGTTGTAGGTGCGGCAGGCCGCAGGCGAATTCATCACCTCGACGCCCAGCCCCGCCGCCTCGAGCCGTTCGCGCAGCTCTGTTGGCAGATGTGCGATCTCGCTGCCGGTCCCGACAAAGATCACGTCGACATCCGCGCTGAGCTCCATCAGGGTTTCAGAATCGTCGAGCCCGCCCCAGGGCTTGATCCCGCGCAAGGACACGCAGACCGCTCCTTGGACCGGCTTGCTGTCGATCCGGAAGAAACCGGGGCCATACCCTTCGATCGGCAGAGCGTCCGTGTAGACCACTTCGTTCAAACGCATTTTCATCCCCTAGTCCCAGATCGGCAACCCCAGAAGGATTGCCGCAATGATGATCGAATAGGCCACAATTCGGTAAAATCTTTCAAGCCCGGGTTGGAACAATCCGGCCCCTAGATACGTCCCCGCGCCATAAGGTAGCAGCAGGACAAGACCCAGAACAACCGCAGGCGGTGTCACCATTCCCTGCATCGCCATTAGCGGTAAAAGCAGCAGGCTCGTGACTGTCAGAAACACCAGGGCCGTGGCCCGCGACGTCGCGACAGAATCGCGCCCGGCGAGCTGGAACAGCACCATAACCGGTCCCAGCAATCCGGTCGCCCCTCCGACGAAGCCGGTCGCGAGGCCGATCGCCGAGCGGGCCGCAAATGTCGGAGGCGCCGCGTAGCGCCATCCTGCGATCAGGGCCAGCAGGGTGGTCGCCGTGACCGCGATCACCGCCCAGCGCAGCACGGTGAGGTCGGTGATCCGCAGCACCCAGAGCCCCAGCGATGCCGAGAGCGTGGCACAGACCACCATCACGGTCACGCCGCTGCGGTTCACCTGCCCCCAGGCGCGTGGCACGACGGTGAAGAAGGACGAGGTGGCAGAGACGGCGAAAGCCGCCACCGCGACTTCGATCGGGACGAGCGCGCTTGCCACCGGCATGAAGACGAGGGCTGCGCCGAACCCGGCAAAGCCATAGACCACACCCGCGATGAAGATCGTCGGAACCAGAGCCCAGAACCCCGGCAATGCCAGGGTCTGGGCCAGCAGGTCAGGCATCGATATTGGCGTACTGGTTGCCGGAATTGGCGTCGGGCTTGGACCAGTCGCGCTTGACCCCGAAGCGCAGCAGCAGCGCCGAGGCGACGAAGATCGACGAATAGGTGCCCACGAAGATGCCCCACATCATCGCGAAGACGAAGCCACGGATCACGTCACCGCCCAGCACGAACATCGCGATCAGCGCCAGCATCGTGGTCAGAGAGGTCATGATGGTCCGGCTCAGTGTCTCGTTGATCGAGATGTTGAGAACTTCCTTGAGATCCTTCTTCTTGTACTTGATCAGGTTCTCGCGCACCCGGTCGAAGACAACGACCGTGTCGTTCAGCGAATAGCCGACGATGGTCAGCAGTGCTGCGATGATGGCGAGGTCGAACTTGATCTGCACTTCCGAGAAGACCCCGATCGTCAGGACCACGTCATGCACCAGTGCCAGAACGGCACCCGCGGCGAACTGCCACTCGAACCGCAGCCAGATGTAGATGAGCACGGCGCCGATCGCCAGAAGGACGGCGATCACGGCGGTCTGGATCAGCTCGCCCGACACTTTGGGCCCGACGGATTCGACCGAGGCAAAGCTGATATCGGGCGCCACGGTGGCGAGCGCCTGACGGACCTCTTCGGTCGCATCGGCGGTGATCGCCTCTTCCTCGTCCTGTGCCTGGATGCGGATCATCGACACGTTGCGGTCGGCACCGAAGCTCGGATCGAACACTTCGGTGATGCTCACATCGCCAAGGTTCAGCGGCTGCAGCGCGTCGCGATAGGCGCCCACATCCACCGGCTCGGCGCTTACAGTCCGGATGGTCGTGCCGCCGCGGAAGTCGATGCCGTAATTCAGTCCCTGCACGAAGAAGGAGATCAGCGCGATCACCATCATCACGCCGGAAATGCCCAGCCAGAGCTTTGATCTGCCGAAGAAATCCCAGTTCGTGTCGTCGGGCACCAGTCGCATGCGCATCTCTATGAACCTTTCAGACTTCGATGGTTTTTGGACGCGTGCGGCTGAACCACATCGCGATCATGAGCCGCGTTACGAAGATCGCGGTAAAGACCGAGGTCACGATACCTAGGCCCAGCGTGATGGCAAAGCCGCGCACCGGTCCCGAGCCCATCACGAAGAGGATGATCGCCGTGATGATGGTTGTGAGGTTGGCGTCGACGATCGCACTCTGCGCCTTTTCATAGCCAAGTTCGATCGCCCGCGCCGGACCCTTGGCCGTGCGCAGCTCTTCTCGGATACGTTCGAAGATCAGCACGTTCGCGTCCACGGCCATGCCGACGGTCAGCACGATCCCCGCGATCCCCGGCAATGTCAGCGTCGCACCGATCATGCTGAGCACGCCGAACAGCATGGCGATGTTGATGATCAGGGCAATGTTGGCGAAGACCCCGAACAGACCGTAGGTCAGCAGCATGAACAGCAGCACCGCGCCGAAGGCGACCATCGAGGCGACCTTGCCCGCATCGATGCTGTCCTGACCGAGCTCGGGCCCGATGGTCCGTTCCTCGAGGAAGTCGAGCCCGGCCGGAAGCGCACCGGCACGCAGGAGCACGGCAAGATTGGTCGATTCCTCCACCGTGAAGTTGCCGGTGATGATACCGGACCCGCCGGGAATGTGGCTCTGGATCACCGGGGCAGAGATCACCTCTCCGTCCAGCACGATGGCGAAGGGCGAGCCGATATTGTTTGCCGTGTAATCTCCGAAATCCCGCGCGCCGGCCGGATTGAAACGGAAATTCACCGCAGGCCGCCCGTTCTGGTCAAATGCGGGCTGAGCATCGACAAGCTCGTCGCCGGTCACGACCGGGGCCTGTTCCAGAGTGTAGTAGAGACCTTCCTCGTCGGCGGCGGGCAACACCTCGTTGCCGACACCGGCAACGGCATCCGCATCGGAGCCGCGACCCACGACAGGTTGGAAGGTAAG
>JBBSNW010000112.1:0-8934 GCA_038260405.1 Rhodobacterales bacterium
ATGCAGACGACGGCGCGGATGCCGCGCTCGGCCGCCGCATAGGCGACGCCGCGTCCGTGATTGCCGGTGGAACAGCAGGTCACACCCGCCGTGCCTTCGGGCAGGTTCGCCACGGCATTCAGCGCGCCGCGCAGCTTGAAGGCGCCGATGGGCTGCATGTTTTCCAGTTTCAGCCAGAAGGGATGTCCGAACTGCTGTTCGAGAAAGGGGGAGGGCACCAGCGGCGTGGCATCCGCGACGCCGCGAATGACCTTGGCGGCGGCGCGGACGGTGTCGAGCGTGAGGGGGGGTGTGTGATCTGTCATGGGGCAACTATAGGTCGGCATGGGCGGGCTTGGAAGGCGCGCAGGTCACGGAGTGATAGCGGCATGCTTGCGGGGCAGCGGGTGGTTCCGGATCGGGTCGGGGGCTGGCACGCGTGATGCTCCTGCGGGGAAAGGGGTGTCGGACCACTCTGACCATCGGGGGAGAGGTGTCAAACCCGTGGCGGCGCGCTGGCTGCCGATTGCGCCAGCGGATCGGCGCGGTGATGAAATCATCGCCATGCGGCGTGCCGTCGGTGCAGAGGGGGCAAGTAAAAGTACAGGTCTGGAAACTGGCATCATTCAGGCCGCTTTCTGGCTATACCATGCGGCGCAAAGCGGCATAGGGTGGCGCGCATGACCCCCGCGCAGACATCTCCCGACTCCTCTCCCTTCGACAGCCGCTATTCCTGGATGCGGCTCGGAATCACGCTGCTGATCGCGGTGATGGGCAATGTCGGCATGTGGGCGATCATCGTGATCATGCCGGATGTGGGCACGGAATTCGGCGCCGGACGGGCCGAAGCCTCGCTGCCCTATACCACGACGATGATCGGCTTCGCGCTCGGCAATCTCGTCATCGGCCGGGCGGTGGACCGCTGGGGCGTGTCCGCCTCCCTGTCCGGAGCCGCCGTGCTGATCGCGATCAGCTACGGGCTCGCCGCGCTCAGCCCGAACATCCTGGTGCTGAGCCTCGTGCAGATCGCCATCGGCTTTGGCACGGCCTCGTGCTTCGGCCCGCTGATCGCCGATATCTCGCAGTGGTTCGACAGGCGGCGCGGCATCGCCGTGGCTGTCGCGGCGTCGGGCAATTACCTCTCGGGCGCGATCTGGCCGGTGCTGCTCGGCTCGCTCGCGGCAGGAGAGGGCTGGCGGTGGATCTATTCGGTGCTGGCGATACTGACGATTGTCGTGATGCTGCCGCTGGCACAGTTGCTGCGCCGCCGGATGCCGCTCGAGGCAACGGCCCAAGCCGAGGCGAAATCGGCCTCGAGAGCACGTTCGACCGGGTACAGCCCGCGCCAGCTGCAATGGATGCTGGGACTGGCAGGTATCGGCTGCTGCGTGGCGATGTCGATGCCGCAGGTGCATATCGTGGCGCTTTGCGTCGATATGGGGTTCGGGGCCGCGGTCGGGGCCGAGATGCTGTCGCTCATGCTGCTGGGCGGTGTGGTGTCGCGGCTGCTCTCGGGCCTTCTCGCCGACCGGCTCGGCGGGGTGCGCACGCTGCTGATCGGCTCGTCGCTGCAATGTCTTGCGCTGTTTCTCTATCTGCCCGCGGGCGGGCTGGTCTCGCTTTATGTGGTGAGCCTCGTCTTCGGCCTCAGTCAGGGCGGGATCGTGCCGAGCTATGCGGTGATCGTGCGCGAATACCTCCCCGCGCGCGAGGCCGGGGTGCGGGTCGGATTCGTCCTGATGATGACGATCCTCGGCATGGCGCTGGGCGGCTGGATGTCCGGCTGGATCTACGACATGACCGGCAGCTATCAGTGGGCCTTCGTGAACGGAATCGCCTGGAACGGACTCACTATCGGGATCATCGTCGTCATCCTGCTGCGCGGTCAGCGCGGCCGGGGGATGCGGGCGGTGCCTGCCTGAGGCGCCGCGGGGGGCGCTGCCCCCCGTCCTGCGGACTCCCCCCGGGATATTTGAAACCCGCAGAATTTGGGAGCCCGAGACGGATCTGGCAGGTGTCAGGACCCCTCGGGGACGTCCTCGTGCAGGTGGCGTTCGCCCCGTGCCCTCGCCAGAGAGATCTGTTTCTGGCGCTCGCTGAAACGGGCCTTGTCCTCGGGTGAGGTCTCGGCCGCACAGAGGTGGCAGGCGACGCCTTCCTCATATTCGGGCCGGGTGCGGTCCTCGGGCAGGATCGGACGGCGGCAGGCATGGCAGAGTTCGTGCGGGCCTTCGGCAAGGCCGTGGCCGACCGAGACGCGGCCGTCGAAGACGAAGCAGTCGCCGTTCCAGCGGCTCTCTGCTTCCGGCACTTCTTCGAGATATTTCAGGATGCCGCCCTTCAGGTGGTAGACGTCCCCCACACCCTGGCCCAGCAGGTAGTTCGTCGATTTCTCGCAGCGGATGCCACCGGTGCAGAACATCGCGATGCGCTTGTTGTGGAAGCGTTCCTTGTTCGCCTCCCACCAGGCGGGGAAGTCGCGAAAGCTGGCGGTCTGCGGATCGACCGCGCCCTCGAAGCTGCCGATGGCGACTTCGTAGTCGTTGCGGGTGTCGATCACCGCCACATCCGGCGCCGAAATCAGGGCGTTCCAGTCGGCGGGATCGACGTAGTGGCCGGTGCGCGCCGTCGGGTCCACATCCGGCTGTCCCATGGTCACGATCTCCTTCTTGAGCCGTACCTTCATGCGGGCGAAGGGGCGCTGCGTCGCGCCCGAACGTTTCCAGTCGAGATCTGCGCAGCCGGGCAGGGCGCGGATATGTTCCAGCACAGCCGCGATCCCCGCCTCGGGTCCGGCGATCGTGCCGTTGATCCCCTCGGGCGCCAGCAGCAGCGTGCCCGTCACCCGGTTGGCGAGGCAGGCATCGCGCAGCGGCGTCTGATGCGCGGCGGGCTGCGCAAAGCGGGTGAAGTGATAGAGGGCGGCGACGGTGACCATGGAGGCGATGTACGCCCGCCGCGCTGCCGGATCAAGAGAGCGGTGCCGCGCGATCTTGAGCCTGCGGCCGTCGCACCCTAGTCTTGGCGCGACACTTACCGGAGAACTGCCATGTCCGCCCTGATCGTGATCGACGTCCAGAACGATTTCTGCCCCGGCGGTGCGCTGGCCGTGCCCGAAGGCGATGCCGTCGTCGCCCCCATCAACGCGATGATGCCGGATTTCGACGCCGTCATCCTCACGCAGGACTGGCATCCGGCGGGCCATTCGTCCTTTGCCAGCGAACATCCCGGCAAGGCGCCGCTGGAAATGGTGGACATGCCCTACGGGCCGCAGGTGCTCTGGCCCGATCACTGCATCCAGGGGTCGCAGGGCGCGGCCTTTCACCCCGGTCTGAACCTCGGTCCCGCCGACCTGATCATCCGCAAGGGCTACCGGCGCGCCATCGACAGCTATTCCGCCTTCTACGAGAATGACCACGAGACGCCAACCGGGCTTGACGGATATCTGCGCAGCCGCGGGATCGCGGCGCTGACGCTGGTCGGCCTCGCCTATGATTTCTGTGTCTTCTATTCCGCGCTGGATGCCGCGAGGCTGGGCTATACGGTGACGGTCGTGACCGCTGCAAGCCGGGGCATCGATCTGAACGGGTCGCTCGCGAGCGCGCGTACGGACATGTCGGCGGCCGGGGTCACTCTGGCCTGAGATCTGCCGGGCCGGGGCATCGCCCTGTCACACGGATGATCGCCCTCGCCGCGCCTTCGCGGGATCTGCGAGGGGTGCTCTTGCGGCTTTCTTAACCGAAGGCGCGCTACACCCGAGGGGACAACTCTGGTGGATCTTTCCGCATGGCGCAAACCCTTCCCAGCTCAGAAGCTCAGGTAACCGCGTTCGAGGTCCGGCAGTCACCCGCCGGACGCCTTGCGCGTTATGCCCGGGGGCGGATCACATATTTCTGGGCGCGTCAGTCGCTGACGCTGATCGGCGCGCTCTCGCTTGCCTTGCTGGCATCGCTTCCGGTCGGGCTCGCGGCGGCGGCGCTGGCCCTGATGGGCGAGGCTGTGGACTGTGCCGTTCTGCGGCAGGTTCCGGGCTGGCAGCGGCAGGGGCGCCGGTTCGCGTGGATCCGCGCGGTGACCACGCTTTCGGCGGGGTTTCAGGCGCTGACCATTGCCGGGTGCATCCTGCTCTGCCGCGCATCCAATACGGGGACGGGGGCCAGTTTCTTTGCCTTCGCCTTTCTGATCGGCGCGGCGATCAATGCCGGTGTCGTGCTGCCCTATCATCCGGCTGCAGCGAAGGCGCGGCTGGCGATCTACATGCTGACCGGAGCGGGATCCCTGGCGGCGGATGTGGCGCTGGCGGGCGGCCTGCAGCCCGATCACGGCTACGAGGTCATGGGCGTGCTGCTGATGGCCTACAACCTGCGCGTCTTTCTGACGATGGTGATCGAGGCGCAGCGCAACCATGTCCAGTCCAGCCGGGACTTGCTGATCGGGGCCCGGGCGCCCGCGCAGAGCAATCAGGACCTGCAGGACACCCAGCGCGAAGCGCGCCAGCTTGCACTGGTCGCCCGTCACGCCAACGATTGCGTGATCATGTCGGACAATCGCGGGCGCATCGTCTGGGTCAACGACGCCTTCGAGAAGATGACAGGCTATGGTCTGGCAGAGGCGGCTGGACGGGAGGCCGGAAGCCTGCTCAATGGCCCCGAAACCAGCGAGGAGACCGTTCAGGCCATTCGTGCGGCCGTCCGCGAGGGGCGGCCGATGCGCGCGGACATCCTGAACTACACCCGGGACGGGCGGAAGATCTGGGTGGATACCAATATCGTGCCGATCTGCGATGCGCAGGGCCGGACGGAGATGGTCATCGCCATCGAACGCGACATCAGCACCGCAAAGGCCCATGCGACGGAACTGGCACTGGCGACGTCCCGCGCCGAGGACGGAGCCCGCTCCAAGGCTGCCTTTCTCGCCACGATGAGCCACGAGATCCGCACGCCGATGAACGGCATCATCGGCATGTCCGACCTTCTGTCGCAAACCCCGCTCGGCTCGCAGCAGCGCGATTATGTGAACGCCATCAACAGCTCGGCCGAAGCGCTGTTGCGCATCATCAACGACATCCTGGACTATTCCAAGCTCGACGCGGGCAAGATGACGACGGCGGAAGAACCGTTCAACCTGGCGCGCTGCATCCGGATGTCCGCCGACCTGCTGCGCGGTGAGGCCCGCGACAAGGGTCTGTTTCTCGACATCTGCCACGATGCCGTGCTGCCCGAGGTCGTGATGGGGGATGAAGGGCGGGTGCGGCAGGTCCTGCTCAACCTTCTCGGCAACGCGATCAAGTTTACCGAGACCGGAGGCGTCACCCTCAGGGTCGCGTCAGAGATCAAGGGGCAGGTCCATGTCATCCGGATCAGCCTCACCGATTCCGGCATCGGTGTGCCGATCGAGCATGCCGAGCGGATCTTCGATCAGTTCGAACAGGCGGATCCGGTCACGACGCGGAAATTCGGCGGCACCGGCCTTGGGCTCGCGATCTCGCGGCAGCTTGCGCGGCGCATGGGCGGCGATCTCGTTCTGGAGCGCGGCGATGGACCGGGATCGGTCTTTGTCTTCACCTTCAAGGCCGGTATCCAGAAAACGGACCGGCGCAGCCGTCCGCGCGACTCTGCGGTGCATGTGACGCCGGACCTCACCGGTGCCACGATCCTGCTGGCCGAGGACAATCGCACCAACAGCCTGGTGATCGCCCGATACCTGTCCGATCTGGGTGCGACCCTCTGGTTCGCGAGAGATGGCAACGAGGCGCTGGAGATGGTGCGCCAGCACGCGCCCGACATCGTGCTCATGGATGTGTCGATGCCCGGTCTCGACGGCATCAGCGCCACACTCCGGATACGGGCGTCGGAGGGCCCGCAGCCGCATGTCATCGCTCTCACCGCAAACGTCTTCGATTCCGATCGCGCGGCCTGTTTTGCGGCCGGAATGAACGATTTCCTTCCGAAACCCGTAAGAAAGGCGGATCTTCTGGCCGCACTTGCCCGGAGCACCACGCTGCACAAACCGCTTGGATCGCCCCCGACCCTTCGCGTATCACGGTAGGGACTAGCAAGTGAGGCACCCAATTGGATATCGCAACCCGCGTCTGGAACCACAAGTGGAAGATCGATCCGATCGTGCGCTCACTGATCGACACGGATTTCTACAAGCTGCTGATGTGTCAGTCGGTCTTCCGCAACAAGCCCGACACCCATGTGACCTTCAGCCTGATCAACCGGTCCACCCAGATTCCCCTGGCCGATCTCATCGACGAGGGCGAGTTGCGCGAACAGCTCGACCATATCCGGTCGCTTTCGCTGAGGCGCGGTGAATCCACTTGGATGCGCGGCAACACCTTCTACGGCAAGCGCCAGATGTTCCGTCCCGATTTCATGGACTGGTTCGAAAACCTGCGCCTGCCGCCCTACCATCTGGAACGTGTCGGCGATCAGTATGAACTGACATTCGAAGGCAGCTGGCCGGAGGTCATGCTGTGGGAAATTCCCGCTCTCGCCGTGCTGATGGAGCTGCGCGGGCGTGCGGTTCTCAACACGATGGGCCGGTTCGAACTGCAGGTGCTCTATGCCCGCGCGATGACCAAGCTCTGGGAAAAGGTCGAACACCTGCGCACCGTGCCCGACCTGCGCATCGCCGACTTCGGCACGCGTCGGCGACATTCCTTCCTGTGGCAGGACTGGTGCGTCCAGGCGATGCAGGAAGGGCTGGGGAAGGGCTTTACCGGCACGTCGAACTGCCTCATCGCGAAAAACCGCGACATGGAGGCGATCGGCACCAACGCCCACGAACTGCCCATGGTCTATGCCGCGCTGGCAGAGGATGACGCCGCACTCGCCAGCTCCCCTTATGACGTGCTGGCCGACTGGCACGAGGAACACGAGGGCAACCTACGCATCATCCTGCCCGACACCTATGGCACAGACGGATTCCTGCGCAACGCTCCGGACTGGCTGGCCGGCTGGACCGGCATCCGCATCGACAGCGGCGATCCGGCCGTCGGTGCCGAGACGGCCATCCGCTGGTGGCAGGAGCGCGGCGAGGACCCCCGCACCAAGCTCGTGATCTTTTCCGACGGGCTCGACGAGGCCACGATCGTCCAGTTGCACAAGCAGTTCCTCGGTCGCGTCCGGGTCAGCTTCGGCTGGGGAACCCTGCTCACCAACGACTTCCGGGGCCTCACGGACGGCGACCGGCTGGCGCCGTTCAGCCTGGTCTGCAAGGCGGTATCTGCCAACGGGCGGCCGACGGTGAAGCTCTCGGACAATCCCAACAAGGCGATGGGACCACGGGACGAGGTGAAGCGCTACAAGCGGGTATTCGGTATCGGCGCACAGAAGCCTTTCGAGGTGGTGGTCTAGCACTCCGACGCCGCGCGCTGCGCCGGTCGAACCGTTGCCGGGGGCCTGCCCCCGCCCGCCTGCGGCGGACTCCCCCGGAGTTTATCGGGCAAGATGAATATTGGGCGCCGTGTCCGCGCTTCATCTTGCCAGACAAACTCCCGCCGGAGGCTCCGGCGATGGCAAGAGGCACCACCCCGGGGCTGTCCGTGCCCGCGTTTCATCTCCGGGGGGGGGCCGGTGTTTTCGATCCAGCAGGCATGAGCGGGCAACTGGAGCAATGTTCCGGTGCGAGCCCCCTGGGCTAGCGCGCGGTCGACGGCCCTGCACGGCGCCGGGACAGGCCATCCCGCATGCAAGACATGCCGGCGCAGCGACCCGCCGCAGGGATTCCGCCGTTTCCCTTCCGCCTTCCGCGGGTTAGGTATCCCCCAAAACCCATGCAGGAGATCCCCGGATGACGCAGGAATATTCCGTCTACGGCCGCATCGACGGCCCCATCGTGATGATCGGCTTCGGCTCGATCGGCAAGGGCACATGGCCCCTGATCGAACGCCATTTCGACTATGACGCCAGCAAGCTGACCGTGATCGAACCCGACAAGGCGCAGGCCAACTTTCTCAAGCAGCACGGGCTGAGGCACCTCCAGACGGCGATCACCAGGGAGAATTACCGCGAGGTGCTGGGCGAGCTGTTCAAGGAGGGCAAAGGCTTCTGCGTCAACCTCTCGGTCGATACCTCCTCGCTCGACCTCATGAAATACTGTCGCGAACTCGGCGTGCTCTATATCGACACCGTGGTCGAACCCTGGGCGGGGTTCTATTTCGACACCACCGAGAACGCGGAGCGCACGAACTATGCCCTGCGCCAGAAGGTACGCGACGAAAAGGCCGCCAATCCGGGCGGCCCGACGGCGGTGAGCTGCTGCGGCGCCAATCCGGGCATGGTCAGCTGGTTCGTGAAGGAGGCGCTGCTGACGCTGGCGAGCGACACCGGCAAGGATGCGACCGCGCCGGGCGACCGCGCCGGCTGGGCCAGGCTCATGCAGGGCCTCGGCGTGAAGGGCGTGCATATCGCGGAACGCGACACGCAGGCCCGCCGCGTGCCGCGCCCGCGGGGCACGTTCGTGAACACCTGGTCGGTCGAGGGCTTCATTTCCGAAGGGTTCCAGCCCGCCGAACTCGGCTGGGGCACGCACGAGACCTGGTACCCCGAAAACGCCCACAGCTATGACAAGGGCTGCCAGGCCGCCATCTGGCTGGAACGTCCCGGCGCGATCACCCGGGTGCACACCTGGTGCCCGACACCGGGGCCGCAATTCGGCTATCTCGTGACGCATAACGAGGCGATCTCGATCTCGGATTATTACACCGTCGGCGACGCCGCCAGGCCCGAGTACCGACCGACCTGTCACTATGCCTACCACCCCTCGGACGATGCGGTGCTGTCTCTGCACGAGATGTTTGGCTCGGGCCGGCAGCAGACGAAGCACCATATCCTCACCGAGGACGAGATCGTCGAAGGCATCGACGAGCTTGGCGTGCTGCTCTTCGGTCATGAGAGGAATGCGCTCTGGTACGGCTCGCGGCTGAGCAACGCGGAAACCCGCGATCTG
>JBBSNW010000113.1:0-8728 GCA_038260405.1 Rhodobacterales bacterium
CGTCGTCAAAGGTGATCTCGCCCTTCGCCGCATCGACGTTCTTGATCGGCACATAAAGCACCCGCCCCGTTTCGGGATGGATCGGCAGGAAGATGGAATAGGTTTGCTGGCGCTCGTCGCGCAGGGATTTCAGCATGATCTCCATCAGCGCGTCGTAACGTTCGGCACAGCGCAGCAGGATCTCGTCGAACTTGCCCGAGGCGTAGAATTCGGTCGCCGAGATGAATTCGTATTCAAACCCGAACGTGTCGAGGAATCGCCGCAGCATCGCGTTGTTATGTGCACCGAAGCTGTCATGCGTACCGAACGGATCCGGCACGGAGGTCAGCGGCTTTTGCAGATGCGCGTCGAGCTGGCGCGGATCGGGCACGTTGTCGGGAACCTTGCGCATCCCGTCCATGTCATCCGAGAAACAGATCAGCCGCGTCGGAATGTCCGAGATGAGCTCGAAGGCGCGCCGGATCATGGTGGTGCGTGCAACCTCTCCGAAAGTGCCGATATGCGGCAGGCCGGACGGGCCATACCCCGTCTCGAACAGCACATGGCCCTTTTCGGGCGGCGCATTCTCGTAACGTTTGAGCACCCGGCGCGCTTCTTCGAAAGGCCAGGCCTTGGCGCTCATTGCGGCATCGCGCAGTTCGGACATCGGGAACTCTCCTGCAGGATCGCGCCTTGCGGCGCGGGTGATCGTGCCCGCTACCTATTGCGGGCCGGAGACAGGGTCAATAATCTCCACCGCAACAGACCTCTTTCAGGAAGGCCACCCGTGACCGATCAGACCGAACACCCGCTCAGCCCGCAGGATTGCCTCGTCGCGCTGATGATCGCCGTATCCGCGTCGGATGAGAACATCCGCACGGTGGAACTGGTCAAGATCCAGTCCACCGTGAACCACTTGCCGATCTTTGCCGATTACGACGGCGACCGCATCGGCAGCATGGCGGAGACGGTGTTCGATCTGCTTGAACAGGAGGACGGGCTCGATGCGCTGTTCGGCCTGCTGCGCGACAACCTGCCCGAGCGGCTGAACGAAACCGCCTATGCCCTCGCCTGCGACGTGGCCGCCGCCGATGGCACGCTGGCGGAATCGGAGCTGCGGCTGCTCGAGGAAATTCGCTACGAGCTGGATCTTGACCGTCTGCATGCCGCCGCGATCGAGCGTGGCGCTCGGGCACGGCACCTGCGCGGCTGAAAAGTGGATTGGGGGCGCTGCCCCCGCCCGCCTTTGGCGGACTCCCCCGGGATATTTGGGACCCGGAGAAATGGGGGCTGGGTTCGCCGCCCCTGCCTTTTGGTTTTTATATTGTGACGTCAGTTGATGCCGTCCCGGTCATGTTGTGTCACGCGCTGACGATGCGCGCATCGCCCGGCTTGCGGCGATGCAGGGCCCGCACGTGTATCAAGCGCCGTAGAGTGTGCCCCAGCGTTCGATCAGCGCCTGTTGCAGCGTCTTGGCCCGCACGTTCCATTCCGATGCGCCGGGCGGGCGCTCGCGCTCTTCCCGGCTCAACAGGTCGCGGCGCGCAATGTTGGCGGCGAAGATCGCAAACGCGAGTTCGGTGCCATCCGGCAAATCCACGAACCCCGAGAGGCCGCTCACGAAATTCAGCGTGCCCGTCTTGGCATGCACCTTGATCGGATGATCGCTGATCACGCGGCGGCGGCTGTCGCGCAGTGCAAAGGTCTTGAGCAGCGGTTTCAGACCGAGACGATCGCGCACCACCAGCATCGTCCTCACCATGTCGGCAGCGGCGATACGGCTGTCATCACCCAGACCCGAGTGATCCACCATGGCCACATGAGTCAGCCCGAGACTTTCCATTGCCCAGGCATTCATCGCGGCCGCGGAATCCCTGAGCGATGCGACCGGCCCCTGCCGTTTCACCGTCGTCGCAAGTCCGACCATTTCGGCGGTGAGGTTGGTGGACCATTTCAGCATGTCCCTCAGGATCACGTTCAGCTTGGCGCTTTCGATCTGCGCGATGACGGTGCCCTGCGGTCTGTCCGACACGGGCTCCGGGGTGGTCAGCTGGATGCCATGCGATCTCGCAAACGTCTGGAACACCTCACCGGCGTAACGTTCGGGCTGGCGCACCGGGAGCCATCGGGACCCGTCATTGCCAAGCGCCGTGCGCGCCACGGTCCAGTCGTCGCGCCCGCCGCCGTCCTTGTAGGTGTAGATCGGCGTGCTGCGCGGAACGATCTCCATCCGGGCCATGGTCACGTCCGGACGATAGCTGTCAGAGCGGGCGTCCATCGTCACCGTGTAGTCGGCCCCGGCCTTGCGCCATTCGAAATGCACGCGATTGTAGTTCAGGCTCAGCCCGGAGACAGCCGGATTGTAGCCCACCTGATCGGGCTGCTCGGGGTCGATCGCGCTCTCATAGGGCAAGGCGCCACCATAGACGAGGAACCGGCCGCGCACTTCCTGAACACCGGCTTCCTTGAGCAGGGCCGCAAGGCGGGCGAGCCCGTCTGTGTCGAGCGTGGGATCGCCGCCTCCCACGAGGACGAGATCGCCCTTCACGATGCCCTGATCGAGCCCGCCGGTCAGGATGATCTGTGTTCCGAAGACGTGATCCGGGCCCAGCGTCTCGAGCGCATAGGCCGATGTCAGCGCCTTTGCGACGCTGGCAGGCGGCAATCCGGTCTCCGACTCGTGTTCTTCCAGCATGAGGCCGGTGGCAAGATCCGCGACGGCGAAACCGACAGTACCTTCGAGCCGCGCCTTGGCGATCAGCGTGTCGACGGAGGCCAGGCTGCGCCGGGCAATATCCTCGCCCCGCGCAACCGGGCGCAGCGAGGAGAGGGGAGCATCTGCGGCTGCCGGAGCGGCGGTGAAAGCCCCAAGGGCGGCCAGAAAGGCCCGGCGGGAAACGGGATATGTCATTCGGTGATCTAACCTGAGCGGATTGGCGCAGACAAGGACTGCGACATGCGGGGCGAGGGATTTCTTCAGGCAATTCTGCGTGATGGTTGGAAGGGGTGGGTGGATGGGATTGCAAGTGATGTCATTGCGCCGCCCGGGGTTATCCAGGCGCAAGGTTGTAGCTCAGGGAATACGTTCGGCTGCCGGTCTTGCGGTGACGATGGCGGCATCGAACTGTGTACGATGCCCTGACCTCTACGCGGCTTTCGTGAAATCGAGCGTGTCAGGACAAACTCGAAAGCAGTGAGCGGCAGGATGAGGAGCACTGGCGTCGACTTGCGCAGCCTGGGTGCCTCCAAAGCGTGCTCTCCATCACACGGCCCAGTCCCCGCGGGCGCGGATTTTCGAGGAACTGAGATCGAGCATCGGCACGTTGACGAAACACCAGGCGGGCGGTTCGGAACCTGCCAGAAGCCGCGCGGCGCGCGACGAAAGCCGGGCGTGGCGGAACACCCGCGCCGTGTGCGACATGCGGGCGGAAATTCTGTCGCCCGGGCGCGCCAAGACGCCGATGGGTACGGATCGCATGATCTGACGCCACCGATCCCAGTGGTGGAACTGCGCCAGATTGTCGGCGCCCATGAGCCAGACGAAACTCACTCCGGGATGCGCTTTTTGCAACGCCGCGATCGTCTCGGCAGTATACCGCGTGCCCATCCGCGCCTCGGCATCGCTGATGATCACACGCGGGTCGCGCATCAGGGCCCGCGAAGCTGCCAGCCGTGTCTCGAGCGGTGCCGGACCCCGCCTCTTGAGAGGATTGCCCGGGCTGACCAGCCAGACAACCCTGTCGAGGCCGAACCTGCGCAGCGCTTCTTTCGTGATGTGCACGTGGCCCGCATGTGGCGGGTCGAAGGATCCACCCAACAGTCCCACGCGCTGTCCCGCGCGCAGATGAAGCCCGCTAGTGGCAAGTCCCAAGGTCATACGCGTTCTGGCTCCCATGGCGGTCGCTACGCCAGAAACACCGTATCGCCCGAGATTTCAACGCGTTTCGCACAGGCGCACCCGTCCTTTCGAGAGTGGACAGATGCGCCGGTATTCCCTGACCCCGGCTTCAGAAATCCTGCCAGATGCCCTCGCCAATCGCTGCGGGACGCCGCACTGGCGGAGTTGCAGCTGCCTTCATGACCCTTGGTGCAGGGATGTTCACTTCCACGGGCGCGCTCACCGCATGAAAGGGTTCATCGCGGAAACTGGGCTCCGGGGCGGTGATGCGCGTCTGCGCGTGCGGCTCGAACAGCTTGTCGCTATGGAAATGACCGACCAGTTCGCGCAAGGCCTGCGCCTTCCTGTTCAACGCGCGGCCCGCTTCGGTGAATTCGAGCACCATTCCGGCGTTCTTTTGCGTCACGGTATCCAGTTCGTTGATTCCCGTGTTGATCTCGCTCAGTGCCGTCGACTGCTCACCCGATGCCGCACCGATATTCTGCATGCGGTCGGTGATGTCCATCACGAGGCCCAGGATCTCGTCGATGGAACCGCCCAGCTCGGTCACGAGTTCGACGCCGTTGGTCACGCTGCGGGTGGAGGAGGAGATCAGGTCACGGATCTCTCCGGCGCTGTCGGAAGAGCGTTGCGCCAGCGAGCGCACTTCGGACGCGACGACGGCAAAGCCGCGACCCACCTCGCCCGCCCGGGCGGCCTCGACCCCTGCATTCAGCGCCAGCAGATTGGTCTGAAAGGCGATATCCTCCATCACGCGGATGATCTGCGCGATCTGCTTGGACGATTCCTCGATCGTGGCCATGGCTTGAACCGCGCGGTTCTTGACCTCGCCACCGCGCTCCGCGCCGGCCCGCATCTCGGCGATCGACTGGACGATGGTCTGCGATTCCTCGGCCGTGGATTGCACGCTGGACGTGATCTCGTGCATGGCCGCAGCCGTCTGCTCGAGCGTGGCCGCCTGGTTCTCGGTGCGGTGCGACAGTTCTTCTGCAGACTGGCCGAGTACCGCGGATTCGGATTCGATAGAGGCAGCGCTGTCGCTCAGCTCCCCGATGATTCGGCGCAGTTCGGTCAGCGTGGCGTTGAAGTGATGACGCAGATCGTCGTAATCCGACGGAATGTCGCTGCCCAGATCGCAATCCAGGTTGCCCTTGGACAGAGCCTCGAGCGAATTTCGCAGGTGATCCATCACGTCGCGCTGCTCTTCGGACAGTCGCTGACGCGCAGCAGTCGCCGCCTGACCATCTGAGAGTGCGAACTTGAACCGCTCCAGTGCGCGCGCGATATCGCCGATCTCGTCACCGGTCTTCGCCTGCTTGACCGTACTTTCGTAATCGCCGAGGGCAATGTCGTTCACGCTGCTCGCGAGTTTAGAGATGCGCTGCGTCAGGCTGCGCGAAATCAGTATCGAGGACAGGACCGCGATCAGGCAGACCACCAGAACCTCGACAACGCTGCGAAAGGCAAGGTCCCTCACCGGTGCGTTCGCCTCTGTCATGTCCTGTTCGAGGACGACACCCCAATGGTGCCCGCCAAGTTCCACGGACCGTGCAAGTGCATCGACCGGTTGACCGAGAATGCCCGGCACATCGCTGAGCGCCACACCCTCACCGGAAAAAGCCCCCTGGATCTGGGCCAGATTGGGCAGCGGATCCAGCGTCTTGTATTTGCTCTCCGCACCGACATCGCTCAGCGCATAGAACTCCTCATCGACGATGTAGACATGTCCCGTCTCGCCCAGAAGGACCGAATCAGCCAGGATCTCTGCCACGCGATCGTTGGGAATCTGCAGGGCAACGACTCCCATCGTGGCACCTTTCTCGTCTACCACCTTGGCGGCGACGAAACTTGCAGGAGCCCCGGCGCTGGGCGGATAGGCGTCGAAATCCGTGAAATTCGCCTGGCCCGGCGGCCCGGCCAGAGCGGACCGGAATGCGTCGCCGAGGCCGCTCTTGGCATATGCGCCTGTCTGGACGTTGGTTGCGAAGTCGGGCTCCTTGAATACGGAATAGACCACGTTTCCGTCAGCATCGAACAGGAACAGATCGTAGAAACCGAAGTCTCTCTGGAAGCTGCGCATACTGGAATGATAGGTCAGATGCGCCGCCGACCAGTCGGACCCGTCTCCGGCATTGTCCAACTTGTCCTTTTCGCCCGCCGCGTTCGGATTCCCGCTGATGTAAAGGCGGTGAAGCTCGGCGCCGGGATCTGCGGCGACCCTCTCCCAGCTCTGATCGAAGGCGCGCAGCGCGTTCCTCGTGCTGACATTGCCCGAAATGGCGACAATGTCCGATGTCATCTCCGCGTACCAGTCCGACAGCCCCTCAACCCGTTGATCAAGAACCGAGCTCAGCGCATCGAAGTGCCGCGCCTTCAGATCGCTCGCGGCTTGATGATACGAGAAAACAGCGGCAAGGACGGTGATCAGGAGCGTCGGAACCGCGATCATGATCGGCACCTTGATACTCAGCCTGAGACGGCGCCACGGATTTCTGCGGATCATCTTCTTTGCGGGTGTCTGCGACATGTGCGGAGGCTCACTGAACATTTGAGAGGGATGCTGGGACGAGGCGGCGGAGTGCGCGCCAAGCGGGACGCTGAGCGCCAAAATGACCATGAATGTCTTGAGAACTGTTTAAGCGTCGAAGCCGCCGCACCGCATTGCCCCTGCCGCGCCCCTTCGCTATCTAGGCCGACAAACACTCACACATGTCCGAAGGGGTTCTCCGATGGCAGCCTATCAATTCGTCTACCACATGGATGGCGTCTCAAAGACCTATCCCGGCGGCAAGAAATGCTTTGAAAATATCCGCCTGAACTTCCTGCCAGGCGTCAAGATCGGCGTCGTCGGCGTCAACGGTTCGGGTAAATCGACCCTGATGAAGATCATGGCCGGTCAGGACAAGGATTTCACCGGCGAGGCCTGGGTGGCCGAGGGCGCCCGCGTCGGCTACCTGCCCCAGGAGCCAGAACTCGACCCCAATCTCGACGTGCGCGGCAACGTCATGCTGGGCGTTGCGATGAAAAAAGCCAAGCTCGACAAGTACAACGAGCTTGCGATGAACTATTCCGAGGAGACCGCCGACGAGATGGCGGCCCTGCAGGACCAGATCGATGCAGAGAACCTGTGGGACCTCGATTCGCAGATCGATGTGGCCCTCGAGGCGCTTCGCTGCCCGCCCGACGACGCCGATGTGACCTCGCTCTCGGGCGGTGAAAAGCGTCGCGTCGCGCTCTGCAAGCTGCTGCTCGAAGCGCCCGAGATGCTGCTGCTCGACGAACCGACAAACCACCTCGACGCAGAGACCATCGCCTGGCTCCAGCAACACCTGATCGACTACAAGGGAACGATTCTGATCGTCACCCACGACCGCTATTTCCTTGATTCGATCACCTCCTGGATCCTCGAGCTCGACCGCGGCCGCGGCATTCCCTACGAAGGCAACTATTCGGCCTGGCTTGACCAGAAGGCCAAGCGGCTGCTGCAGGAGGCGCGTGACGACAAGGCCAAGCAGAAGACGCTGGAACGAGAACTCGAATGGATCCGTCAGGGCGCAAAGGCGCGTCAGGCCAAGTCCAAGGCGCGGATCTCGTCTTATGAAAAGATGGCCGATCAGTCGGTGCGCGAACGTGTAGGCAAGGCCCAGATCGTCATTCCGAACGGCCCGCGTCTGGGCAACAAGGTGCTCGAGGTCGAAGGCCTGCGCAAGGCGATGGGCGACAAGCTCCTGATCGAGGATCTGACATTTTCGCTGCCGCCCGGCGGCATCGTTGGCGTGATCGGCCCGAACGGCGCGGGTAAATCCACGCTGTTCAAGATGATCACGGGCCACGAGTCACCCGATCAGGGTGAGGTCTCGGTGGGCGACACGGTGCAGCTTTCCTATGTTGACCAGTCGCGCGACGATCTGAAACCGGACGACAACGTCTGGGAAGCTATCTCGGGCGGAGCCGAGCTCATCACGCTGGGCGATGCTGAAATCAACAGCCGCGCCTATTGCGGTGCCTTCAACTTCAAGGGCTCTGACCAGCAGAAGAAGGTCGGTCTGCTCTCGGGCGGCGAACGCAACCGCGTCCACATGGCGCGTCTGCTGAAAGAGGGCGGAAACGTTCTGCTGCTCGACGAACCGACCAACGACCTCGACGTCGAAACGCTGCGAGCGCTCGAGGATGCGCTCGTGGATTTCGCCGGTTGCGCCGTGGTCATCTCGCACGACCGGTTTTTCCTCGACCGGATCTGCACGCACATCCTGGCCTTCGAGGGTGACGCCCATGTCGAATGGTTCGAGGGCAACTTCGAGGATTACGAGGAGGACAAGAAGCGTCGCCTCGGCGAGGATGCAATGGAGCCCAAGCGCATGAAGCACAAGAAGTTCACGCGCTAATCTCCTTGGCCACCCTGCAGAAACCGGACCGATATCCGTGATTGGGTCCTCCAGAAAGTGCGCGCTTGCCCGGGTAAGCGCGCACTCGCCGAAGGCGATCACTATGCGGCTTGGTCGCATCTCTCAGTCGCTCCGGGCCAGCAAGGCAAGGGCCTGAGGCCCCCCGGGCACTGATTTTTCGAAGCCATAAAAGCAGGGCCGCTCAGAAATCCTGTTGCGAGACTCGGCGAGATCTGTCATACGACTCGTGCTGACGATCTTCTCTTCGACCTTCTGTCTTCCGTTACCGGCTTGCAGGCATCGATCCGAACGTGACCTCGCCGGGCTGTCGCATAACGTGGACAGCAACGATACTAAGGAATACTCACATGGCCACTGGCACAGTGAAATGGTTTAACGCAACCAAAGGCTTCGGCTTCATCCAGCCCGATGGCGGCTCCAAGGACGTCTTCGTGCACATCTCTGC
>JBBSNW010000114.1:0-8564 GCA_038260405.1 Rhodobacterales bacterium
AGTTGCGTCCGAAAGCACTCACTTCAAACGAATCCAAGCGAACGTAAAAAACTGTGACGCCAAAGTGTTGATTTTCGTGTCGGATTGACCCAATTTTCCATTGGGCGCTGATCCCACTGAAGCATGATAATCTTATAAAAAGTCAGTGAAATTCTTGCTTCCATTGGGTCACGGCGTTTTGGAAAAGTGGGTCAATTCCTCTTGGAATTCAACAGCGCTGGCTTTCAATCCAACCCAATTTCGCGGGTGCAGCGAAAGTCGGAAAAGTCCGCATACCGGTCATAGACAAGCTCCCGAAAATTTCTTCGGGAGCTTCACGTCGTCTGTGACCCTTGTAACATGTCCGCATCACGCGATTTGCACCATTAACCGTAAAGGGCTGGCCTTGCGGACGGCCTCCATGTTACTTTGCTGCGAACATCATTGCCAGAGTCACAATCGAGGCGACGGCCCCTACTATGTCACTGACTGCCGCAAGGACTGTTAGGTCCAGCATAGCGCTTCCTTTCGGTCACGTTATGCTCAGTTTTCGCGCAGCCCGGCCATTCACCGCATGAGCTTTCGGCTACCTTGCTGGGGGCTCATTTTTATATGCCCACTAGCCCTGCGCAAGTTTGAGGTAGGTGGCGCTAGAGCGGGTTGCGAGCTTTCCGATTCAGGATTGAACTAACCCGCTGACGCGGGAGAGGCGTTGGTATTGGCGGGAATGGCCTCCTGATGCGAGGATTTGGTTGCAGGACCAACCCTCAACCAGGAGACCATCCCATGACTGATGCCACAGCAGCTTTGAGCCCGCTGCGTCGTCGTATGATCGACGACATGAGCTTACGCAATCTGTCTCCAGCAACGCAACGCTCCTACATTCACGCGGTCAAGAGGTTCAGCCAGTTCCATAGCCGATCGCCTGATCAACTGGGCCTTGAGGATGTGCGCGCCTTCCAGGTTTATCTCGTATCGCAAGGCGTTTCCTGGGGCGCTCTGAACCAGACGGTATGCGCGTTGCGCTTCTTTTACGGCGTTACACTTGATCGTGCAGAGATCCCGGAGCGTATCGCCTATGCCCGAACGCCCCGGAAGCTCCCCGCTATTCTGAGTGCCAATGAGGTGGTCAGCTTTTTGGAAGCCGTGCCATCTCTCAAGGCACGCGCCGCATTGACGACTGCCTATGCCGCCGGACTGCGCGCGTCCGAGACGGTCAGCCTGAAGATTGGCGATATCGACAGCGATCGAATGTTGATCCAAGTCCGCTACGGCAAGGGTGCCAAGGATCGGACGGTCATGCTTTCGCCTCAGCTCCTCGAAGTTCTGCGGACCTACTGGCGTCTTGCCCGCCCCGAGACGTGGCTGTTCCCCGGACGAGGTGACAAGCCGATCGACGTGCAGGTGCTTCATGCGGCTTGCCGGTCCGCGACCAGGGCGGCGGGCCTGATCAAGCGCGTCAGCGTGCATACGCTGCGTCACAGCTTCGCGACCCATCTGCTCGAAAGCGGCACGGATATCCGGATCATCCAGGTGCTGTTGGGGCACAGTAACCTCTCGACAACAGCTCGATATACGCATGTCGCAGCGACGACGATCTCCAAGACGCAGAGTCCATTTGACCGCCTGACGCTGGAGGTTGTGCCGCCGAACTGAGTGCCGCGATGCGCTCCGAACTGGAGGTGGCGGACATTTTTCGTCGCCATGGCCATGATTACCGGTGTGCCAATGACGGCCATATCGGGCGCGTCGAGCGCCGCGTCATGTCGGCGATCGAGCTTTGCCGGACCGCCGCACTCGGCGGCCATGTCGAAGCCTGCGAGGATTGTGTGCATACGCGTGTCGTCTACAACTCCTGCCGCAATCGGCATTGCCCAAAATGCCAAAGTAGCGCGCGTGAACGGTGGCTTGCCGACCGTCAGGCTGATCTGCTGCCGGTGCCCTATTTCCACGTCGTGTTCACGGTGCCGGTCGAAGTCGCCGAGATCGCCTTTCACAACAAGGCGATCGTCTACGCGATCCTGTTCGATGCCGCCGCAGCGACGCTCAAGACCATTGCCGCCGATCCCAAGCACCTCGGCGGCAAGACCGGGTTCCTGGCAATTCTTCACACATGGGGGCAGGCGCTCACCCATCATCCACACATTCATTGCCTCGTTCCAGGCGGCGCTCTCTCTCCCGAGGGACGCTGGCTCAGCTCCCGACCGAACTTCTTCCTGCCCATCCGAATCCTCTCACGCCTGTTTCGACGGCTGTTCCTCGAACGACTTCAGAGGGCACATGCGGGCGGACAACTACGCTTCTCGGGCGCGCTCGACAGGCTTGGTGATGCCGAAGTCTTCATAGCCACGACCCGGCGGCTACGTCGTAAGAATTGGGTCGTCTATTCGAAGCCTCCGTTCGGGTCGCCTGAGCATGTCCTCGCCTATCTCGGCCGCTACACTCACCGGGTTGCCATCGCCAACAGCCGTCTGGTCAGCGCCAACGAGACCAGCGTAACTTTCCGCTGGCGTGATTATCGTCACGGTAACGCGACCAAGCTGATGTCGCTCGATCCGCACGAGTTCATCCGTCGCTTCCTCATGCACAGTCTGCCGGACGGCTTTCATCGCATCCGTCACTATGGTTTCCTCGCCAACGGCTGTCGCCGGACCCGGATCGCAACCATTCGGCGGCTACTGGCCACGACAATGCTAGATCCAATCGCCGCAACCGGCGAGACGGCCAGCGCCTTCCCGCGCTTTGACCCAACCGTCTGTCCGTGCTGCGGCGGCATTCTGCGCATCACCGCCACCCTGCCGCGATGGCGTATCGGACCATCACAGCCACAGCCAGACACCTCATGACAATGGAAGGCCGCCCTCTCATTGATCATATCAACGTCACGGCATCAGCGTCGATGAACGTAGGAAGTCCCCTTGGCCAAGACCTTGCCGCGTGGTCCGAAGTGTCAAGTTCCTGCGCCAAGATCGCGCAAAAGTGCCGAAAGGCGCGTCAATCACATCGCACAGCGACGACGTTGATGCCTCGCCCTCACCGATCTGGTGGCATTTTATCTCCCCCAGTCGCAAATCTGGGGCAGGCCCCGCGACACTAATCCCATAGCTCGCGCCGGCGTCAGCGGGTTAGCTCAATCCGGCTTCAATGAGGTCGCGGGCTGCGCCAAGCCCACCGTCAGCGCCGCGCGACCTCACAGAACCCTCCAGATTCACATGAAGCTCTATTTATGATTCCGTTTCTGCATGGCAGATATGGGGGTTCGATATGGGCAAGCCACATCCTATGGCACTTCGTGAGCGGGTTGTCGCGTTTGTGGAAGAAGGGCATTCGCACCGCGCTGCGGCCGCGCGGTTTCGGGTTTCAGTGAAGTTCGTGAACGACATGGTGATCCTGAAACGCGAGGCAGGTGGGTTGGAACCGCGTCGACAAGGGAATGGCGGCGGGCACGGCAAGCTGGCCCCTCTGCGGGACTGGATCGCGGCGCGGATGACGGTCAAGCCCGACCTCACGCTGGATGATCTGGTGCTGGAAATTGGTGATGCGCACCAAATGACTGTCCATCGCGTATCGGTCTGGCGCACCCTGCGCAGTCTTGGTCTGACGCATAAAAAAAGACCTGCAAGCCGTCGAGCAAAAGCGGCCTGAGGTCCGGCAGGCGCGCCATATCTGGATCACACGGCGGCAACCGTTCATGGCTAACCTGTTGCCACGCATCGGCTTCATTGATGAAACCTCGCTTAAGACGAACATGGCCAAGACCACAGGATGGTCCCCCAAGGGCGCGCGCTTGATCGACCACGCCCCATTCGGTCACTGGAACACGCAGACGTTTATCGCGGCGCTCCGCCACGACCGTCTGGATGCGCCCTGGGTGATCGAGGGCGCGATGAACCGCGAGCTGTTCGAACTTTATGTCGAGACCCAATTGACCCCGACCCTGAAACCCGGCGATGTGATTATCCTCGACAATCTGTCATCCCACAAAAGCCCCCAGGCCGCTGATACCATGCGTGCGGTCGGTGCATGGTTTCTCTTCCTGCCGCCCTACAGCCCCGATCTCAATCCCATCGAGATGGCCTTTGCCAAACTCAAGGCTCTTATCCGGCGAGCAGCCGCGCGGACCTACGACGACCTCTGGCGTGCGGTCGGTCATGTCTGTGATCTCTTCACTGACGAGGAGTGCTACAACTTCTTCAAGGCCGCCGGCTATGAAACTGATTGAACGCAACCCGCTCTAGATGTCGTTTGAAGATTGTCGAAGTCTCTTAGGCGGAGGAAACATTCCAGGATTGCAGATAACATCTATCATGCCGGATACTCAGCCCAGGCACGCCGGGTTTGTTTGACGTGATGAGCACGGTTATAAAGATTGACAATCAGTGCTCCAGCAGATGTGAGAAACTGACCTCTTGGCGCTACGACTACTGGACCATTCTCAGTATGAATGTAGTCCTTCGCCCTATGGTGGAGATTTGCACAGCGGTCTTTGATACTCTGATTGTCGAAAGATGCAGCCATCTGATGCGCAAACTCGTTTCTGATTTTACGGAGGACAGTTAGATCATCCCTTGAGATAAGAGCTAAGGCGTAACAGGCAGCTATACGGCTACTAAAGCTGTCGAGAGGAACATTCGCTCCATCAACAAGGTCCGCTGCGTTGGCGTCTTCAACGAAAAACGCCATGAGTATCTGCTTGAGCTGTTCTTCAAGGAAACCGGTAGATATCAGTACTGCGCCACGCGGACTTTCGTCTCTGAGTTGATCTAAATACTTCTTCAATGGCGTAATGTACGGCTCGTCAGTCTGTTCAACGTGCGTGCCAGTCAAATTAAGTCCCCTTTGTTGGTTTCGTTCCTGATTAGATAGCCTTCTCCGGCTTCAAAGCCCAGTTGAAGTAAAAATCGAGTGGTATAGGCCCCGCAGAATAGTCTCTGATCAGACTATATGTCGGATTCTGAACGGCTACACCGCCCTTGGCATCCCCGTCACTAAAGCTGTGGGATAAATCCGTCTGGGGAAGGGGGAGAACCGTCCGTCAGCTAAATTGCGCAACAGAGCCCTTGCACGCAGAAAGCGTTTCGTCATCCAAGATCCGCAAGTTACGCTCGCATCAAATTTCATTGGAACGTTGCCATTCTTCGAGGCGGGGTGCTCATGGCGAAACAGGACACAGCGGCGGGACGAGCTTTGGCACGTGTGCCGGAGCCCGTCCGCTCCGACCCGGAGTTCATTGCCTGCCATACAGCGCGCGAGGCGCGTGCAGCACTCTCGCGGGGGGCGCAAGCCAGTTACCGCAACGGGCAGCGCTGGTTGATCATCGCATCAACCGCCGCCGCTCTGGTGGGCGGCCTTCTTCTCTACGGCTTCGATCCGCCTACCGCGGACGCGGATGCACCCACTAGCGCGCTCCTGCGGACGTGGCTGGCGCAGGACCAGGTCCGGATCGCGCTGGGTTTGCTGCAGTCCGCTGCCTTGGCCGGAGTGGCCTGGGGCGCCCATCTTCAGCGCCGACTGCGGACAAACTTCACGTGGCTCGAACATCGGCTGGAGGCCGAGAAAGGCCGCATCGCGTGCGCGATGACCGCTTTGCGGATTGGCTATCGACATGGTCCCGAGTCGTTCCGCGCCGCAGGCGTCTTTGCCGTGCGCGACTTGCTGGACGATCAGCTGATCTACTTCGACAAGGCGCGCGCACTGCATGCCGTCCGCGCGCAACGCCTGTTGAAAGTCGGGGGCGGAATCGCCGCAGCGGGGGCTGCCTTTGCCGCGCTGCAGGGGCTGGGTATTGCCGAACTTCTACTGGCCGCCGCGCTGGTCGGGGTGTTATCGCCTGCGTTAAACTCGGCAGTGACGACGTGGGAATCAGTCTCTGGTGATGCCGAGCGCGCCCGGTCAAGCCTCGCTGCGTGGTTCGCACTGACCGAGGTTTCCGGCCGACGTGCAGCCTTCGAGGCAGCCCTTGCCGAGAACGACCTTGATGCGGCGGAGGCCTGGCTGGAGCAGGTTGCCGAGGTGCTACGCGCCGATCACGCGGTCTTCGAGGCGCTGCACAAGGCCGAAGTGGGTCAGGGGTAAGGAATGGCACAGAGGCCCACGGTTTTTCTAAGTCACGCGGGGGCGGACACGGCAGCGGCAGATGCACTGCGCGCACGGTTGGTCGGTGCCGGCTTGGACGTGTGGTTCGACAAGCGAGACCTGCGCGCCGGTAGCGAACAGTGGCAAAAACAGATCGAGGACCAGATCGAGCAAGTCGATGGTTTTGTTGTTTATGTCGGAAGCCGGGGCGTGGTGAACTGGGTCGAGGCCGAGACCCGCTTGGCCCTCTCCCGCGCTATTTCGGGATCAAGGCAATTCGCTTTCGCTTCGGTTCTGTCGGCGCGAGTGAAGGACGGGAGCCGCGCCTTGCCGGGTTTCGCGCGGCAGTTCCAGGCTGTCCGCGATGTCGAGAACCGGCCCGAGGAGTGGAACCGCCTGCTCGCCGCACTGGCCGGCAAGAACGGACCGTCGCCCGAACTCAAGCCGTTTGTCGGTCTGAGCGCCATCGATGCGAACTGCAGCCATCTATTCTTCGGCCGTTGTCCAGAAATAGAAGACGCCGTGGCACGGCTGCGCGACCGCAATCTTCTGCTGGTTTTGGGCGCGAGCGGTTCGGGGAAGAGTTCGCTTGTGAGAGCCGGGGTGGTTCCGGCATGGCGCGGAAACGCAGTGGGCGTGCTGCGCAGCGAGGACCCGGAGGATCACGATTGGTTGTCGATCACGATGACGCCGAAACACAACCCATTGGAAAGCCTGTCCAAAGCCGTTCAAGAGGCAGCCGAGGAGCAATGCGGCTTGTCACCAACGGAGGCGGGAGTATACGCGGGTCTGGTCCGGTCGCCCGATCATCTCACGCGTGAAAGAGGCTTGTTCCTCACGCTGGATCCCCAGCGGGCACGGGTCCTGCTCGTCGTCGACCAGTTCGAGGAGTTGATGGTCAACGAGACCGTCAACAATGACGAACGGAAAGACTTTGCACAGTTCCTTTCACGGCTAGCCGACCCATTGCAGACGTCCTTCGCCGTCGCCCTGACTATGCGCAGCGACTACACGAACCACCTTGGCCGTAAAGAGATGGCAGATCTGCGTGTCCGGCTTGATGCCGATGAAGGGCGGGCACGGCTGCGTCTGCGGTCGATTTTGGACGCAGACGCAGACACCGATGCCGACGGACACGCCAAGGAAAGAGGCCGCGTGCGGCTGCGCGAGGTGGTCACCGGCCCGCTGGCGCTTGCCCGTGTGCCGGATGACGAGGCCGAGGCGCTGGCCAACATGGTGCTGCGCGATGTCGGGGCCGAAGCGGGCGATCTCGCCCTACTGCAGTTCGCGCTCACCGAGACCTGGCGAACTAGTGGAGGCGGGAAGTCCGGGCTACTGACTGCCTATTCTGATCTCGGTGGGGTCGAGGGCGCGCTGGCCCGGTCCGCCGATGCCGCCGTCGCCGATCTGCTGATGCCCGAACGCGGGCTGACAGAGACCGATGTCGAGGCTGCGCTGATCCGCCTCGGCAGTCTTCTGGGCACCGTGCCGCTGCGCCGCATCGCGCCACGGTCGGAGTTCACCGAACCCGGTTGGCAGGCCTTGCAGTTCTTTGCTTCAGAAGACGGAAGACGGCTGGTCCAGATCGACGGCGAGGGCGATGCCGCCACAGCCGAGATCGCTCACGAGGCGCTGCTGACGCAATGGCCGCTCCTGAACGGCTGGCTGGCGGCTTATCCCTCGGCCAAACGTCTGCTGGACGGCCTTGCGGTGCGAGCGCGCGAAGTAGCCGAAGCCGTCGAGGTCGCCTTAGTCGCTGAGGTCGCCGAGGTTCAGCCGCCCCTCACTAGGCGACCAATGGCGCTGATCGACTTCCTGTTGCGAGCGCACAGGTTGGAGGAACCCGATCCAGGTGGCCCGGTCCTGCCCTCCGACGATGCGCGCCGCTACGCACACTTGCTCTCCACACACCCCGAATGGCAGACGCAGGCAGAGACGGATCTGCTCCTCCGAAGCCTAAGGCATCATGACCGCGTGCGTGAACGTGAGAGCCGTCTGCCGAAGGTTATGGGCGCGTGGCTGGGCATGATCGCCTCGGCCATGGTGATCGTGTTGGTCCTCATGGTGCTGGCCAGTGCGCTCTGGCTCTCGGGCCGGGCTGAGCGGGAACGGGCCGAGCGGAACGAGGCGGCTGCGCTGGCAGGGCTGGCGGAAGTGAAGATCGAGCGGCGAGAGGAGAGAGCAGGCGCCATCCTTGCACTGGCCGCCACGGCACGCGTGCCCGAACTGGTCGGCTCTCGGCAAGCACAAGTCGTTGATGCAGCGATGGCAGCCAATGACACTTTTACTGAATTGAGACAGTTCGGAGAAGTTCGGACGTGGGATTTCGCTACTGAAATCTGGTTCACCGCAATCTTTTCGCCGGACGGTGCCTTCGTCTTGACGGGCGTCGATAACATCGCACAACTTTGGAACGCGACGACTGGGGAGGAAATTAGGCCATTCGAGGGTCATAGGGATAAAGTGACCAGCGTCGCATTTTCACTAAACGGGGCCTTCGTGCTGACAGG
>JBBSNW010000115.1:0-8316 GCA_038260405.1 Rhodobacterales bacterium
ATGGCCTTTCCACTGATGGTGCGGGCGATGCGCCTCGCGATCGAGGCGGTCGATCCCAAGCTCGAACACGCGGCGGCCACCCTTGGCGCCTCGCGCTGGAAGGTCTTCGTGACGGTGACATTGCCGCTGATCGCACCGGGCGTGATCGCGGGGGCGGTGCTGGCCTTTGCCAAGGCGATGGGCGAGTTCGGCGCCACGATCACCTTCGTTTCGAACATTCCCGGCGAGACGCGGACCGTGCCATCGGCGATATACGCCTTCCTGCAGGTGCCGGGGGGCGAGGAAGCGGCGATGCGGCTGGTGATCGTCTCGGTCGCGATCGCCATGTTTGCGCTGCTTCTGTCGGAATGGTTGGCGCGGCGCGTGGCACGCAGGATATCCGGGCGATGAGCCTGTCCGTCGATATCCGTCACCAGCTGGGCGATTTCAGCCTCGATGTGCAGTTCGACGCACCCGAGGGCGTGACGGTGCTGTTCGGCCGCTCGGGCTCGGGAAAGACCTCTGTCGTGAACGCCGTGGCGGGGCTGCTCTCGCCCTCCCAAGGCCGGATCGTCGTTTCGGGTGAGGTCCTGTTCGACCGGGCGCAGCGCATTTCCGTGCCGGTGCACAAGAGGCGGCTCGGCTATGTCTTTCAGGAAGGGCGCCTGTTCCCGCATCTCACCGTGCGGCAGAACCTGCTCTATGCGCGCCGGATTTCCGGGAACCGTTCCGAGGACGGGCTGCACCGCGTAGTCGATCTTCTGGGCCTTGGCGCACTTCTCGACCGGCAGCCCGTCTCGCTATCGGGTGGCGAGGCACAGCGGGTCGCGATCGGGCGCGCGCTGCTGGCCGATCCGGTGATGCTGCTGATGGACGAGCCGCTGGCGGCGCTCGACGGCGCCCGCAAGGCCGAGATCCTGCCCTATCTCGAACGGCTGCGCACCGAGGCCGGGGTGCCGATCCTGTACGTCAGCCACAATGTCTCCGAAGTGGCGCGGCTTGCCACGCATGTGGTCGTGCTCGAGGAAGGGCGCGTCCTGCAGGCCGGACCTGCGGGGGCGCTGCTCGCCGATCCGGGGATGGTGCGGGTGATGGGCGTGCGCGATGCGGGCGCCGTGCTGCAGGCGCAGGTGCTGCGCCATTCGGGGGATGGCGTCACGGAACTGCAATTCTCGGGTGGCGTGCTCTGCCTGCCGGAGGTCGAGGCGCCGGTCGGCTCCGATCTGCGGGTGCGCATCCTTGCGCAGGACGTGATGCTGGCGGTGGAGCGGCCGCGCGGAATCTCGGCGCTGAACATCCTGCCGGTCGAGGTGCTGGCCCTGCGGCGCGGCGAGGGTCCCGGCGTGATCGTGCAGCTGCGCGCAGGCTCCGACACGCTGCTCGCGCGGATCACCCGGCGCTCCGCCGATGCGCTGGACCTGCGGGTCGGCAGCGCCTGTTTCGCGGTGCTGAAATCTGTGGCGGTGTCGCAGACGGATATCGGTCTGGGCTTGCAGAGCTGACGTCTGCGGTTAGTTTGCGCCGCAACGCAGAATGAAAGGTTCCCGAAATGAAGATGAATCCGCTCGGCCGCACCGGCCTTCAGGTCTCTGAACTGTGTCTCGGCACGATGACCTACGGCAACCAGACGAACGAGGCCGTCGCCCACCGCCAGATCGCCATGGCGCAGGATGCAGGCATCAATTTCATGGACACGGCCGAGATGTATCCGGTCAATCCGGTCTCGGAAAAGACCGTGGGCCTGTCCGAGACGATCATCGGCAACTGGTTCGAGGCGACAGGGCGGCGCAACGACTGGATCCTCGCCACCAAGCATTCCGGCGAAGGGCAGAATTTCGTGCGTGACGGCGCGCCGATCTCGTCCGAGACGATTCCGGGCTGCATCGAGGCGTCGCTGAAGCGGCTCAAGACCGACGTGATCGACCTCTACCAGTTCCACTGGCCCAATCGCGGCTCCTACATGTTCCGCAAGAACTGGAGCTTTGATCCGTCGGGGCAGGACAAGACCACGACGCTGCAGCACATGCATGACGCGCTGGGCGCGCTCAAGGACGAGGTCGACCGGGGCACGATCCGGAATTTCGGGCTCTCGAACGAGAGCGCCTGGGGTACGGCCATGTGGCTCAAGGTGGCCGAACAGACGGCGACGCCGCGGGTGGCCTCGATCCAGAACGAATATTCGCTGATGTGCCGCCTCGCGGATACCGACCTTGCCGAGCTGATGGTGAACGAGCATGTGAGCCTGCTGCCGTTCTCGCCGCTGGGAGCGGGCCTGCTGACCGGCAAGTATCAGGACGGCGCGCTGCCCGAGGGATCGCGCATGGCGATCAACGGGGATCTCGGTGGGCGCAAGTCCGAGCGCGCCTTCTCGGCCGTCGCAGCCTATCTGGAGGTGGCGCAGGATTTCGGCATGGACCCGGTCCACATGGCGCTGGCCTGGTCGGCGCGGCGTCCCTTCGTGGCCTCGTCGATCTTCGGGGCGACGACGGTCGAGCAGCTCGAGCGCAGCCTCGGGGCGGCGGATGTGACGCTGTCGCCCGAACTGCTCACGAAGCTCGACGAGGTGCACAGGGCGCATCCGATGCCGTTCTGATCTGCACCGCCGGAACGAGGGGGCTGTCTGCCCCCTCGCGCTCCCCCGAGGATATTTGGAACCCGAAGAAGGGCATCAGGGTCTCAGGGTCATCAGGTGGTCGGGCAGGGCGCGGGCGGTGATCGTGGCCTCGCGCACGAGCTGGTCGAAATGTGTGGTGAAGGCCGAGATCCGCGTGGTGTCGCGGAACGAGATGTAGTTGCGCCCGACATAAAGCACCGCGAGCAGCGGGCCGAAGACCGTGACCGGCGCCGAGTAGAGGCGGCGGGCATCGTAGAGATAGATCCGCAGGCGCGGATAGAGCGTGTCGCAGAGGTTCAGCAGGTGGTCGATCTGATCGTGCCGGACCTCTTCGGGCAGGTCGGTGTAATAGCCGGTGGCGGCGGCAAAGCTCTGCATCTCGTAGAGCGGCAGGGCGATTTCATAATCCGACCGGGACTGTCGCATCCAGTCGAGCCGGTCCGAGGAGGCGTTGATCGCCTGCTGCGTCGTGCGGCCAAGATGCGGCTCGTATTCCCATTCCAGCATGGCGCGTGTCTTGAGCATGTCGGGCAGGCCTGCCGGGACGTGGCGGATCTTGTAACCGGCCGCCTCGCGGTGCCAGGCGAAGATCTGCTCGTCGACGAGGGCGCGCGGCGCTTCGGTCAGCGACAGCGAATGCGCCAGAAGGTCCGCGGCACTTTCCGGCCTGTCCGAGAGCCCAAGCAGCCAGTCGGCCGAGACACCGAGCGCGGTGGCGCAATTGCCGACGACATGCGCATTGGGCAGTCGCGCGCCCTCGCCGGTGAGCAGTTGCGATATGGTCGAGCGGTCCGCCCCGGTCTTGCGGGACAGCGCGCTCTGCGTCATCTCGGCCTGCGCCATCGCCTCGTTCAGGCGGGCGCGAAAGAGGGTGGCGCGGGCGCGCTTGTCGACCATATGCTGCATCTGGTGATAATTATCACGGCTGATGCGTTTTGTTAACTGTATTCCGAATATCGTCTCCCGACACATTTCGATAGGCTATGTCGCAAGACATTCAATGAACATCGGAGACAGGATGAGAAAAGCGGGATTGCACCGCTTGTGGTGGCGTGTGTGGACGATCGAGTGGCCAACCCTGGGTCTGCTGGTCGCGTGTTACGGGATCTGGGCGCTGGGTACCACTTGGGCTGCGGCCTTGTGGCTGCCGCTCGGCATGGCGCTGACCGTGCTGGCGACGGCGCTGCATTCCTCGCTCAGCCACGAGGCGCTGCACGGGCATCCGGTGCGCAATTCCTATATCGATGCGGCGCTGGTCTTCCTGCCGCTGTCGGTGCTGGTGCCCTATCTGCGCTTCCGCGACACGCATCTCGCCCATCACCGCGATGCCATCCTTACCGATCCCTATGACGATCCGGAAAGCAATTACCTCGACCCTGCGGTATGGGCGCGGCTGCCGGTGATCCTGCGCGCCCTTCTGCTCGCCAATAACCGTCTTGCGGGGCGGCTGCTGCTCGGGCCGCTGCTGGGCACGGCGGCGTTTCTTGCCTCGGATCTGCGGCTGCTGCGGGCTGGGAACTGGCGGGTCTGGCTGGCCTGGGGGCTGCACCTCCTGGGACTTCTACCGGTCTTGTGGTGGATGGGCGTGGTCGCGCAGATGCCGCTCTGGGCCTGGGCGTTATGCGTCTACGGGGCGCATGGCGTGCTCAAGATCCGCACCTTCCTCGAGCATCAGGCGCATGAGCGGGCGCGCGGGCGCACGGTGATCATCGAGGATCGCGGCCCCTTCGCCCTGATCTTCCTGAACAACAATCTTCATGTCGTGCATCACATGCACCCCAAAGTCCCGTGGTACCGGCTTCCAGACCTCTATTTCGCAAACCGTCAGCGCTATCTGAAACGCAACGAGGGCTACTGTTACGCATCTTATGGCGAGATTTTCCGGCGCTACTTCTGGCGCGCCAAGGACCCGGTGCCGCATCCGCTCTGGCCAAAGCCCTGAGGGAATCGGACGCTCCCCCCTTCTCTGGGTCAAAAATATCCCGGGGGGAGTCCGAAGGACGGGGGGCAGCGCCCCCCTGTAGCCTCTGGCCCTGCAGGGATCGCTAGGTCATCGGTTGCCCGCGCAGCCTCAGGAACAGGCTTTCCTCGTCATCGTTGCGAAAGAACGGCACCGAGCTCGGCGGCGTCGCAGAGTCGGCGCGGGCCGCGACTTCGGCCAGTACCACTTCGGTGATGAAGGGCAGATCGAAATGGCGCACCGCGTCGAGATCGATCCATTGCAGCAGGCTGAGCTCGTCGGAGGCGGCGGAGAAATCGTCGGGGTCCGAAGCCAGAGCCGAGGCGTCGGCCAGAAAGAAGCGCGCATCGAAGCGGCGCGGGCGGCCCGGCGGGGTGATGGCGCGGAACACGAATTGCAGCGCCCCGGCATGGGGCAGATGTCCCGTCGCCGCGAATTCCGCCCAGTCCGCCGGTGGTGTGTCGTCCCAGCCGCCCGGCGCACCGAGGATCTGCCCGGTTTCCTCCCAGAGCTCGCGGATCGCCGCCACGGACAGCGCGTGGGACAGGCCCGGATCGGCATCCTCGGACAGACGCGCGGCGCAGAGCGGATTCAGAGCCTCGGCGAGCGGGACATCGACATCCGCCGCATCGACAGCACCGCCTGGAAAGACGAACTTGTTGGGCATGAAGGCCGCGGCGGCGCCCCGCTGGCCCATCAGGATCCGGGGCCGCGTGTCACGGTCGCGCATCAGGATGATGGTGGCCGCGTTGCGGATGGCGGTCTTGTCGACGGGTTTGGGTGTGTCTTGAACTGCGCTCATCAGGGCCCTCATGCCGGAGGCGGATCATGCGGGCCGCGAAAAGCCGTGCATGTGCCGCGACCACTGGATCGCGACGATCACCCCCTTAAGTCGGGGCAGAAGATAGAGCGAAAGCGAGATGCAGCCAACGGCAAAGATCGTGAACAGCACCAGCGGGTCCGGCCGGAAGGCGGTGAAGACCATCAGCAGCAGTGGCGCCATCAAATGGCCGACGATCAGGATGGTCAGATAGGCGGGACCGTCATCGGCGCGGTGGTGGAACAGCTCTTCGCGACAGACCGGGCAGGCATCGCGCACGGTGAGATAGCCGCGCAGAAGCGGGCCGTTGCCGCAATTGGGGCAGCGACGGCGCCAGCCCTTCCAGACCGCGGGCCAGGTCGGTCTTTCGTCATGCCCTACAGCATCGTCGGTCATCTGATCCTCGCAAACTGGTACTCTTTATAAATGGAGGCTAGGGGGGGGCGGTTGAAAGGGTTCAAAATGTCCTTGCGTCCGGATGTCGCGTCTGGGACCATTTTTTGCCGGAATCCGCAGCAGGAAATTTATTCTTCGGATCAGCGACGGAAACCTGTCTTCGCCTCGTTTGAACCTGCAGAACCGGGGCCGGAAGGGCAGCGGTTTGCAAGAGGCAGAACAAGGAGAGACTGCAATGAAAACGTCACACTGGATCACCGGCGCACTCGTGGCCGCGATGGGACTGACGGCGGTTGCCGCACAGGCGCAGGACAAGGCGCGCGAAGAAGGCGAGCGGGGCGAGCGCCGGGGCATGATGTTCGGCGAACTCGACACCAACGGAGACGGTGAACTCACGCTGGAAGAGATGACCGCCCGCGGTGCCGAGCGGTTTGCCTCTGCCGACACGGATGGCGATGGCCTCATGAGCGCGGAAGAAATGAATGCCGCCGCGATGAAGCGCATCGAGGACAGGACCGCGAAGATGATCGAGCGCATGGACAAGGATGCCGACGGCATGCTGAGCCCCGAAGAGATGCAGGGCCGCCGCGATCCCGCGAAGATGTTCGAGCGGGTCGACAGCAACGACGACGGCGTCGTGACCCAGGCGGAATTCGACGAGGCCCGCAAGATGATGCGCGGCCATCACGGCAAGGGCCGCGGTCACGATCGCGACGAAGGCTGATGCCTTGGCCGCGCCGGGCAGGGCTCTCCTGTCCGGCGTTGCCGGTATCCGTCGGAGCCTGTAGCGGTGGGAGTCATGGACGTGCCCCTCGATGCGATGAATGCGTATGAAGATGACGAGCTGCTCGCGCTTTATGCGCAGGGCGATGCCGGTGCGGCGCGTGCTTTGACGGCGCGGCTGGGCCCGCGTGTGTTCTCGCATGCGCAGCGGCTGCTCGCCGACCGGGCCGAGGCCGAGGATGTCACGCAGGAGGCGCTGTTGCGCCTGTGGCGGATCGCCCCCGACTGGCGCCGCGGCGAGGCGAAGGTGACCACCTGGCTCTACCGCGTCACGGCCAATCTCTGTACCGACCGTCTGCGCAGGCGGCGCGGCACCGATCTGGATTCGGTGCCCGAAATCGCGGATGAGCGCCCTTCGGTCGAGGCGTCCATGCAGCGCAAGGCGCGGGCGGAGGCGCTGCAGGCGGCGCTGATGCGCTTGCCGGACCGCCAGCGTCAGGCGGTCGTGCTGCGTCATATCGAGGGTTTGGACAATCCCGAGATCGCGCGGATCATGGATCTGGGTCTGCGCGCGGTGGAGAGTCTGACCGCACGCGGCAAACGGGCGTTGGAGGGTCTGCTGCTGGGGCAGCGAGAGGAATTGGGGTTGCACGATGACACATGAAGTCGACACATCCGAAGACGGCGAACTGTCCGGCTTCTTCGACGCGGCCCGCCGCGAGGGTGCAGCGCCCTCGGGCGATTTCATGGCGCGTCTTCAGGCGGATGCGCTGCGGAATCAGCCGGTTCCCGCGGCTCGGCAGCGTGGATCGTTCTGGAGCGATCTGCTGCGCGCATTGGGCGGATGGCCGACGGTTGCGGGGCTGACGGCCGCGGGCTGCGCCGGGCTCTGGATCGGTGTGAGCCCGCCGGACATGGTGCTGACCCTGTTTCAGGATCAGACGGTGATACAGAGCGTCGATCCGCTGAGCGGATACGATTACGCAATGCTGGGAGGCTGACGGAATGGTCGAGCTTGATAAACCGCGCAGACGCTGGGTGCGACCGGTTCTGATCCTGTCGCTGGCGCTGAACGTCGCCTTTGTCGGGGCGCTGGCGGGCTTTGCCCTGACCGGGGGAGGGCATGGCAAGGAGGCGCGCGGCCCGGGTGGTCCGGACGGGATGCCGTATTTCCGCGCGCTGAGCGATGCAGACCGGCAGGAGATGCGCGCGGCCCTGCGCCGGGACTTTCGCGAAAACCGCGGCTCTCGCGGTCAGGTGACCGAGGATTACCGCGCCGCGCTCGAGGCCCTGCGCGCCGAGCCGTTCGACCGCGCCGCGCTCATGGCGGTGCTGGAGCGGCAGGGTGCGCGGGCGCGGGAACGGTTTCAGGGCGGACAGCGGGTCATGGTCGATTTCGTGGCCGGGATGACGCCCGAGGAACGCAGCGCCTATGCTGACCGTCTTTCCGGTCAGATCGACCGTCTCGCCGAAAGATGGGATCGCCTCAACCGCGACTAGACCTCCGGTCTAGCTGTTGAACACGAGGCCGTCGCCACGCGGCAACCGCTGTCAGGCGGCGGCCGTGTCGAGCAGTGCCTGATTGCGGCCATCGGCCTTGGCGCAGTAGAGCGCGCGGTCCGCCATCGCGATGAGGTCGGCAGGGGCCACGCTGTCCCCGGGGGGCGCCACGGCGATCCCGATGCTGAGCGTCAGCGACAGCGTCGTCCCCTTGTCGTCGATGGCGAAGGGGCGCGCCGAGATCAGACGGCAGATGCGGGAGGCAAGGTGCAGCGCCTTGTCGCGATCCGTGTCGGGCATGGCGATCAGGAATTCCTCGCCCCC
>JBBSNW010000116.1:0-8258 GCA_038260405.1 Rhodobacterales bacterium
GCTGAGCGTCAGCGACAGCGTCGTCCCCTTGTCGTCGATGGCGAAGGGGCGCGCCGAGATCAGACGGCAGATGCGGGAGGCAAGGTGCAGCGCCTTGTCGCGATCCGTGTCGGGCATGGCGATCAGGAATTCCTCGCCCCCGATGCGCGCGAGCAGGTCCGTTGCGCGCAGAGTGTCGGCGAGCCGTCGCCCGACGCCGGTCAGGGCGGCATCGCCGGCGGCGTGACCGAAGCTGTCATTCACCCGCTTGAAGTGATCGAGATCGGCCAGCATCACGGCGAGCGGCCGCTTCTGCTGCGTCGCCCGTTCGGCCATCCGCGCGAGGTGGGGCAGGGCGTAGCGGCGGTTGAAAAGGCCGGTCAGCGGATCGGTCAGCGCGGCGCGCAGCCCGTCCCGCACATTGTCGCGCAGCCGGTCGACATGGCGCTTGCGCCGGATCTGCTTTTGCAGGCGCAGCGCCATTTCGCGCGGTTCCGGGCCGGTGCACATGAGGTCGCTGGCCCCGAGATCGAGTGCCGAGGCCGCGCTTTTGCGCTGATGGGGTTCGGTGACATAGAGGATTGCGGCGTGCCGCGTTGCGGTGCTTGCGCGCAGGTTGGCGAGCAGGCCCAGCCCTTCGCCCTCGCTTGACGGGTGTTCGAGGATGACCACCAGTTCGGGGGGAGGTTCGAGGTTGCGCAGCACGCTGTCCTGCGAGACGAGGTCGATGCGGTCGGGCAGCGCCCTGCGCAGATCCTCGAGCAGCGGCTGAAGGTTGCGGGGCGCGCCCGTCGGCACGAGGGAGATGCGCGCGGGAACGGTGAAACCTGCCGCCTCTTCGGCGAGGCCAAAGGCGCGATGCGTGTCGTCGCGCAATCGCAGCTCGGCTTCGGCGTCACGGGCGCGCAGCAGGCTGCGCAGCCGCGCGAGGAGAACGAGCTTGTCGATCGGCCGGGTCAGGATGTCGTCCGCCCCCGCCGAGAGTGCTACGAGCCGTGCCTCGGTCTCGTCCTCGCCGTGAACCAGAATGACCGGCATGTCACCCCAGAGCGGATTGGCCTTGATTCGCGCGCAGAGGGCGGGTCCGCTGAGATCCGGCAAGTCCATGGAAACGAGAACCGCATCCGGCATGGATTTTCCGATCATCCTGAGCGCGACAGACGCGGATTCCGCCAGCGCGACCTCGTAATAGGCGGCCGCAAGATTGACCTGCAAGACGATGCGGTTTGTCGGCAGACCATCGACGATCAGGATACGGCCCGTCATTCCGAAACTCACTCCTCCAAGGGGGCAACGCGACGCGACGCTTGCAACCCGCGACTGTCTAAGTGTTTAGTCAGAATGGTTAACAAACCCTTTCGGAGTCTTGACGATATGGTGCTTGCGCGTGATCGTGCCGAGATGATCGGCCTGCAGGCCGTGGCCTGGCTGGCGGCGAATGACGAGCTCTTGCCGGTATTTCAGGGCTCGACCGGCGCGTCGGAGGAAGATTTCCGACAAGGTTTGTCGGATCCAGACTTTCAGGGCTCCGTTCTCGATTTCCTGCTGATGGACGATGCCTGGATCATGGCCTTCTGCGACGCGCAATCTCTCGCTTACGATCTGCCGTATCAGGCGCGTGCGATGCTGCCCGGGGGGGAGCAGGTGCACTGGACATGACTATTCCCGCAGTCGGCGCGGTGCTGTTCGACAAGGACGGTACGCTGTTCGACTTCGGGGCGACGTGGAACGTCTGGGCGGCGCAGACGCTGCGTGACCTGTCCGCGGGCGATGAGGCCGTTTTGCTGGCGCTGGCCCGCGTGGCACGGTTCGACCTCGCCGCGTCGGCCTTTCTGCCCGACAGTCCGATCATCGCGGGCACGAACCGCGAGGCGGCGGAATGTCTGGGACGTGCCTTGCCCGGTTCCCGGGTCGAAGACATCGAACGGCACCTGATGCTGACCTCGTCCAAGGCGCCTCTGGCCCCGGCAGTGCCGCTGGCCCCCCTGCTTTCGGCGCTGGCGGCGACGGGGCTGAAGCTCGGAGTCATGACCAACGATACCGAATTTGGCGCTCTGTCCCACCTGCAGAAGGCCGGTATCGACCGGCATTTCGAGTTTGTCGCCGGGTTCGACAGCGGCCATGGTGCAAAGCCCGCGCCGGATCCGCTGCTGGCCTTTGCCCGCGCCGTCGGCGTCGCGCCAGAGCGCTGCGTGATGGTCGGCGACAGCGCACATGACATGGTTGCGGGACGTGCGGCGGGCATGCTCTGCGTCGGGGTGCTCACCGGGCCTGCGGTTGCCGAGGTACTGCTGCCTCTGGCGGATGTGGTGCTTCCCGATATCGGGCATCTGCCGGACTGGATCGCCACACTTTAGGTGGCACTCCTTCTCATGGGCTACACCTGCCCACAGCACGGGCAGAGCCCAATTTTCGTGTGAGGCTCTGCCGCGAATGATCCGCGACATTTGGAAAACGACGATATCTGTCGGTTTCGGGCAGGCGGTGGGCAGGCGAGGAGTGTTCTGCTGTGATCAGGCACAGCGGAGGCCCAGATCATGGATGCTGCAGTGGGTATGGACACGCGGCGCAAGCGCAGTGGCGGGCGCGCGGGAAATGCCAGTCGTCGGGGCACGGCGGTGATCGACCAGATGCCATGGCGCATTCCGCTCAACACCGACCCGCCGATCGAGCCGCTGCCGCCCGAAGGCGTGGTGCGCATCCACGACACGGCAATGCGGATCCTCGAGGAGATCGGCATCGAATTCCTGAACGAGGAGGCGGTCGAGATCCTGCGGAGCGCGGGCTGCAGCGTGAACGGCACCAATGTGCGCATGGGGCGCGACTTCGTGATGGCGATGGTGGCGCGCGCGCCGTCGCAATTCACCATCACGCCCCGCAATCCTGCACGCACGATTCCGGTCGGCGGGCGGCATATCCTGTTCGGCAACGTCTCGTCGCCGCCGAACTACTGGGACATGGAGATCGGCCGCAAGGTGCCCGGCACGCGCGAGATGTGTCAGAATCTGCTGAAACTCACGCAGTATTTCAACTGCATCCATTTCGCGGGCGGCTATCCGGTTGAGCCCTGCGACATCCATCCGAGCGTGCGTCACCTCGATGTGCTCTTCGACAAGCTCACGCTCACCGACAAGGCGGCGCATGCCTATTCGCTGGGACGGGAGCGGGTCGAGGACGTGATGGAGATGGTGCGGATCGCCGGGGGGCTCACGCACGAGGAGTTCGACGCGACGCCGCGGATGTACACCAACATCAACTCGACCTCGCCGCTCAAGCACGACCATCCGATGATGGATGGCTGGATGCGGCTCGCGCGGCGGGGGCAGGGGCTCATCGTGACGCCGTTTACGCTTGCGGGCGCGATGGCGCCGGTGACCATGGCCGGGGCCGTGGCACTGTCGATCGCCGAGGGGCTGAGTGCGGTCGCGCTGGCGCAGTGGATCCGGCCCGGGGTCGCCTGCGCGATCGGGACCTTCACTTCCAATGTCGACATGAAATCCGGCGCGCCGGCCTTTGGCACGCCGGAATACATGCGCGCGACGCAGATGACCGGTCAGCTCGCTCGGTTCTATGGCCTGCCGATGCGTTCCTCGGGCGTCTGCGCGGCCAATGTGCCCGACGGACAGGCGATGTGGGAGACCGAGCACAGCCTCTGGGCGGCGATGCAGTCGGGCACGAACATGGTCTATCACGCGGCCGGATGGCTTGAAGGCGGGCTGATAGCGAGCCCGGAGAAGTTCATCATGGATTGCGAAGTCCTCCAGCAGCTTCAGCGCTACATGGAGCCCGGGATCTGCGATACCAGCGAGGATGCACTGGCCTTCGAGGCGATCCGGGAGGTCGGGCCTTCGGGAAACTTCTTCGGCATCCAGCATACGCAGGAACGCTACACCACCGCTTTCTACCAGCCGTTCCTGTCGGACTGGAAGAATTATGAGGCCTGGGAGGCCGGGGGGGCAATCTGGACCCCGGAACGCGCGCATCACCTCTTCAAATTGATCGTGAACGAATGCGAGGCACCTGCGATGGATGCGGGCATCCGCGACGCGCTGGCCGATTTTGTCGCCCGCCGCAAATCCGAAGGCGGGGCGCCGACGGATTTCTGAGGCTGGATGACGCTCGGGCGTGCACGCTTGGCGAACTTTCGCTCGGGTGAAATCGGGGGAATCCCGGCCATTTTCTTGCGCAGGCGCACATGCGCCATGTCGCTCCGCCCGGCAAGGCCGTGTCTGCCGACCATCGCAGCAACGTGGCGTCGCGGAGGCTTGCCCCGGCCCTCGGCGCACTGCATCGTGGCGCCGACCCCGTTTGGAGGACAGCCCATGACACGTCACACGGCCGCACGTTTTCGTCCGCAGGTCACCCTGCTGGGCGCCTTGGCCGGCCTGGCCGGCTGGCTGTTCTGGGACGTGCTCTATGACGGGATCGCGGATCTGCGGCTCTTCATGTTCCTCGCTGCCGCGACCTATGGCACCTTCTTCATGCTGCTCGCCCTGGTCGGTCCGGCGCGGTTCTGGCCGAGCCTGCCATGGTCGGTCGGGATTTCGGGGGCGGCTTCCGCAATGCTCTACTGGGCCTCCTTTAGATATGCCACGGTCGATGCCTTCCTCGGGGCCGGCTATCCGCTGGCGGCGTTCTGGCTGTTCCAGCTGATCGCGACGCCTTTCGTCGCGGCACGTCTGCGCGACCCCGAAGGCTGGCAATCCTATCCCGCCCTGTTCGAGCTCAGCTGGCGGATCTTCGTGCGCTATCTCGCGGCGCTTCTGTTCACCGCCTTGTTCTGGGGCTTGCTGGGGCTGTCGGATGCCCTGCTCAACCTCGTGGGCCTGCGGCTCCTGTCGCTGATCTCGCAGGCCTCTCCGCTGGCCTGGGTGCTGACTGGCGCCGTCTTCGGCCTCGCGCTCGCCGTGGTGCATGAACTCAGGGAATACCTCTCTCCCTTCCTCGTGCTGCAACTGTTGCGCCTACTGCTGCCGGTCGTGCTGCTCGTGGTGGTGGTGTTCCTTGTCGCACTGCCGTTTCAGGGCCTTTCCAACCTCGTCGGCACACTCTCGGCGGCCGGAACCCTCATGACGGCGGCCCTCGCCGCGATCGTGCTGATCACCGTGGCGGTCGACCGGGACGCCGAGGAAGAGGTCAGGCTGCCCTGGCTGCGCGCCATGGTGCAGGTTCTGGCGCTGCTGGTGCCGGTGCTCGGGGTGCTCGCGATCTACGCGCTCTGGATTCGGGTGGACGCCTATGGCTGGACCCCGGACCGGCTCATGGCGGCGACCGTGGCGGGCATGGTGCTGCTCTACGGGCTGGCCTATGGCGGCGCCGTCGCTCTGCGCAGCCACTGGACGGACCGCATCCGCAGCGCCAACATCGTGATGGCGCTCGTGAGCCTCGGCCTGATCTTCGTCTGGCTGAGCCCGGTCCTCGTGCCCGAACGGATCGCCGTGCGCGACCAGCTTGCACGCTACGAGGCGGGTACGCTTGCCGCCGCGGACATGCCGCTTCAGGAAATGGCGCGGCGCTGGGGCGTGGCTGGGTCGGAAGCGATCGACAGGGTCCGTGAGGACGAGGCACTGGCCGCGCAGATCGCCGCCCTCGATGCGGCGCCCTCCGCCATTCCCGAGAACCTGCGTGCCGACATCGTGGCGCGCCTGCCCGTGACCGGCGGCGACGCTTTGCGCGAGGCGCATCTGGCCGATCTGGAGGATGGCATTCTGCTCCAGTGGCAGCAGGCTTGCGATCGACCCGTGACAGGTGGCCCCGGCTGCGCGCTGGTCTTCGGCGACTTTGCGCAGGGAGGGGGCGAGGGGGCTGCGATCCTGCTGCTCAAGACCGCGGATGGCGGCGTGATGTCGAATGCGCTCAGCCTCGTGAACGGACGGCTGCAGTTCCGCGGCTACACGATCGATCTGCAAAAGGAGGGGATCTACGACCTGCCTGTGGCCGTTCTGGAAGCGGTGCATGCCGGAACCGCCCGTATCGGACCGCCGGACATCAATGCGCTGATCGTGGGCGAACACGCGATATTTCTGCACAATTGAAGACGTTACCCGTTTCTTCAGCCCCGGCTGCCACCCTGTCGCGCACAGGCAAGAGCGGCAAGGACAGATGCACGGGCTGATCAACAACACATTGCAGTGTTTTCTTCAGGATACCTATGGCGAAGGTGCCTGGAGCGAAATCGCGTGCCATGCGGATATCGATCCGCCGGAATTCGAGGCGATGCTGCACTACGAATCGACTCTGACGGACCGTCTTCTGAACGTCGCGGCGATGCATCTCAACAAGCCGCGCGACGCGATCCTCGAAGATGTCGGCACCTATCTCATCTCTCACCCCAACAAGGAATCGCTGCGCCGTCTTCTGCGCTTCGGCGGTGTGACCTTTACGGAGTTCCTGCATTCGCTCGACGATCTGCCGGACCGCGCGCGCATGGCCGTGCCCGATCTCGATCTGCCGGAACTCGAGCTGACCGAATTCGCCCGCGACCGTTTCGTCCTGCACAGCACCGGGCCCGTGCCGGGTTTCGGTCTGGTTCTGGTCGGGGTTCTGCGCGCCATGGCGGACGATTACGGCGCGCTCGTCATCCTCGATCACGACGGCTGGCATGATGGCTGCGAACGCATTGCCATCACGCTTGTCGAAACGGAATATGCCCAAGGCCGCCAGTTCGATCTCGGTGGCGCGCCGACGGATCGCAGGCGGCCCGGACCGTGACCGTACCGCTGACGATCCTGATGACGCTCTGCCCGATGCACGTGCATCTCGGGCCCGAAGGTCACATCCTGATTGCGGGGCCGACGCTGCAGAAGCTTCGCGCGGGCAGGGATCTGACCGGAATCCGGTTTCTGGATCTGTTCGAGGTGTACCGCCCGCGACTTCTCTCCGAAATGAGCGACCTGCTCGCGCATGAAAAGGTGAAACTGCATCTGCGTTTCCGGGATGCGCCGCGCACCGCTCTCACCGGGCTGCTCGTGGCGGACGGGCATGGCGGCGCCGTGATCAACCTCTCCTTCGGCATTTCCGTGGTCGATGCCGTGCGCGACTACGACCTCAGCGGCTCGGATTTCGCAGCGACGGACCTCACGATCGAGATGCTCTACCTGGTCGAGGCGAAATCCGCTGCGATGGAGGCGTCCCGGACCCTCAACAAGCGCCTGCAGGGTGCGCGTATCGCGGCAGAGGAACAGGCCTTCACCGACACCCTGACCGGGCTCAAGAACCGCCGGGCCACCGACCATGTCCTGATGCGGCTGGCAGGATCGGGAAAGGACTTTGCGCTGATGCAGCTCGACCTCGATTTCTTCAAGGAGGTCAACGACACGATGGGACATGCGGCTGGCGACTACGTGCTGCAGCAGGTCGCCCGCATTCTGGTAAGCGAAACCCGCAAGGATGATACCGCGGCACGGGTCGGCGGCGACGAGTTTCTGGTGATCTTCGTCGGCATGTGCGACCCCCAGCGACTGGCCGAAATGGCCGATCGCATCATTTCCCGGCTGCAACGCCCGATGGCCTATGACGGAAAGCAGTGCCGTATTTCCGGCAGCATCGGCATCACGCTCTCACGCGGACGCGACATCACCGATCCGGCCCAGTTGATGCAGGAGGCCGACCTCGCGCTTTACGCATCCAAGCGGAGCGGCAGGGCACAGCACCAGTTCTTTGCGGCAGGGATGCACCGGGATGCCCCGGCCGAAAGGCGCTCCGCCGAATAGTGTTTGTGGCTCGCTGCACCCGGGACGCACCGCGTTATGCAGCTGGAAGATGGGAATCGGATCTTGTTGCGTAGGTCGGGGTCGAGACGCCTGCGATCCCGGCGCGCGCACCTGAGTTGCCAACTGTCTTCGTCGCCGATCCGTCGCCGCGAAGTCCATGCAGGTTGATCGCCACGAAGCCACGGCGCAATTTCGAACCTACGCGGTCAGCAATAAGATGAAATACGCGCAGGTCCCCCCTTCGGAGAAGACCACGCCCGTCCCGGCCGCAAGAATCTCGGCAGCAATGAGTGTCATGAAGATTAGGGTGATTTTTTGCCAGAGCAGGGCTTGATCACCCGGAAATGTCAGCGTAAGTAGCCCGACAGTTGGGGTGTAGCCAAGCGGTAAGGCATCGGTTTTTGGTACCGTGTATCGTAGGTTCGAATCCTACCACCCCAGCCACTTCTTCCTACCAGTCCCGACAAAACAGGCGCTTAGACCCTGTCGCGTCGATGAATGTGTTACAGTCTTCAAAAACTGTGACACAAGGTGTGACACACGCCCCGCGTCGCGCCGGATACGCCC
>JBBSNW010000117.1:0-8029 GCA_038260405.1 Rhodobacterales bacterium
AAGGAGCTCGCCGAGAAGGGCGTGATCTTCTGCTCGATGTCCGAGGCGATCCACGATCACCCAGAACTGGTGCGCCAGTATCTCGGCAGCGTGGTGCCGACCGGCGACAACTATTTCGCGGCGCTGAATTCGGCGGTGTTTTCCGACGGCAGCTTCGTGTTCATCCCTTCGGGCGTGCGCTGCCCGATGGAGCTGAGCACCTATTTCCGCATCAATGCCGAGAATACCGGCCAGTTCGAACGGACGCTGATCATCGCGGACAAGGGGTCCTATGTGAGCTACCTCGAAGGCTGCACCGCGCCCCAGCGCGACACGTCGCAGCTGCACGCGGCCGTGGTCGAAATCATCGTCGAGGAAGATGCCGAGGTGAAATATTCCACGGTGCAGAACTGGTATCCGGGCGACGAGAACGGCAAGGGCGGCATCTACAACTTCGTCACCAAGCGTGCCGATTGCCGCGGTGACCGGGCGAAGGTGATGTGGACGCAGGTCGAGACAGGCTCGGCCGTGACCTGGAAATACCCGTCCTGCATCCTGCGGGGCGATGATTCCCAGGGCGAGTTCTATTCGATCGCCATCACCAACAACCATCAGCAGGCCGATACCGGCACCAAGATGGTGCATCTGGGCAAGCGGACCAGGTCGCGGATCGTCTCCAAGGGGATCAGCGCGGGCGTGGCGCAGAACACCTATCGCGGGCTCGTGTCCATGCATCCCAAGGCCACGGAAAGCCGCAACTATACCCAGTGCGACTCGCTGCTGATCGGGGACAAGTGCGGGGCGCATACGGTGCCTTACATCGAGGTGCGCAACAACTCGTCCCGGGTCGAGCACGAGGCGACGACGTCCAAGGTGGATGATGACCAGATGTTTTATTGCCGCCAGCGTGGCATGGACGAGGAAGAGGCGGTCGCGCTCATCGTGAACGGCTTTGCCAAGGAAGTGCTGCAGGCGCTGCCGATGGAGTTCGCCATGGAAGCTCAGGCGCTGGTCGCGATCTCGCTGGAAGGCTCGGTCGGCTAAGGGCCGATCGCGGAGGGGCACGGGGGGGGGGCTCGCGGCAGTGGCCCTGCCGCCTCCGGCCCTTGGTGCGATCTGACCGGACGGTACAAGTGAAGGACGGCGCATGCTTACCTATCTGTTCCTGAAATCGGCAGGTGTCGGTGTGGGCGTCTTTGTCGGAACGGTGATCGGCCTTGGTATTCGCAGCCGCAAGGGTAAGACCGAGGGGCTGCTGGCGGGATCGGTGATCCTGACCGCGATCGCGGCGGGCATTTTGGGACTTTGTGTCATGATGCTCGTGACTTACATGGGGATGTGAAGATGATCCTTACGACGACAAATACGCTCGAAGGGCACCGGATCCTGTCCTGCAAGGGCATCGTCTTGGGCGAGGCGATCAGGTCTGGGCGCAGATGATGCGGGACTGGCTGGCGCTCAACCCGCCCGAGAGTCCGAGATCGCATCCTCTGGTCGGATGTGGGCGGGACCAAGGAATGGGGCCGCCCGGTCGATGGCAGCGCCTGGCGCCGCTACCCGCGCTATCCGCTGGAGGTCTGGGAGCGGGAGGAGTTCCACCATCCCGATGTGGTGCTGGTGGATGGACGGTTTTGCGAAGGGTGCGCCCTCTCGACGGCCTTTCTGGCAGGGCGCCCTGTCACTCTGCTCTTCGATGATTATGTCGACAGGCAACAATATCACGAGGTCGAGGAGTTTCTCGGCCAACCCGAAATCACCGGCCGCATGGCTCGGTTCGACATAACCCCGCAAGCCATTCCGCCCCGGCGGCTGCTGCGGATCATGCAATTGACGGTGCGCCCCTGAGCGCGCGAAGAGAGATGAAAGAGGACGAAACATGCTTGAGATCAAGAACCTGCACGTGAAACTTGAAGAAGAGGATAAGCAGATCCTCAAGGGCGTGAATCTGACGGTCGAAGCCGGCAAGGTGCATGCGATCATGGGGCCGAACGGGTCGGGAAAATCGACGCTGTCCTATGTCCTGTCTGGTCGCGACGGCTATGAAGTCACCGAAGGCAGCGCGACGCTGCTGGGAGAGGATATCCTCGACATGGATCCCGAAGAGCGCGCCGCGGCGGGTCTCTTCCTGGCATTCCAATACCCGGTCGAGATCCCGGGTGTGGGCAACATGACCTTCCTGCGCACGGCCGTGAACGCTCAGCGCAAGGCGCGCGGCGAAGAAGAGATGTCCTCGACCGAGTTCCTCAAGGTGATCCGCGCACGCGCCAAGGATCTGCAGATCGACGCCGAGATGCTGAAGCGCCCGGTGAATGTCGGCTTCTCGGGTGGTGAGAAGAAGCGCAACGAGATCCTGCAGATGGCGATGCTCGAGCCGAAGATGTGCATCCTTGACGAGACGGATTCGGGGCTCGATGTCGATGCGATGAAGCTCGTCTCGGACGGCGTGAACGCGCTGCGGTCCGAAGGCCGCGGTTTCCTCGTGATCACGCACTACCAGCGCCTTCTCGACCACATCAAGCCGGACGTCGTGCACATCATGTCCGATGGCCGCATCGTCAAGACCGGCGGTCCCGAGCTCGCGCTCGAGGTCGAACATAATGGATATGCAGACATCGTGGCGGAGGAGGCGTAATGGCCCTGCCGCAAGCAAAACAGGATCTGACCGAAGACCGCATCGCGTCGCTCGACCTGCCCAAGGGTGGCTGGTCGGACGTGGCGCGCGCCGATGCCCTTGCGCGACTGCGGATCATGGGCCTGCCGACGCGGCGGGACGAATACTGGAAATACACCCGGCCCGACACCCTGACGCAGGCTGAAACGCCCAGGGCCGCGGTGTTCGAAGGTGAGGATACGCCGCTTTTCGACGAACTCGACCGGCTCAAGATCGTCTTTGTCGATGGTGTCTTCGATGCCGAGGCGTCGGATGATCTCAGCCTCGAAGGGCTGAGCATCGAGCGGATCGCGACCTGTACCGCGGACATCCACTGGGCCAAGGATCTTTACGGCAAGCTCGAAACCAACGGCCAGACGCCGGTGAATCGCCCGCTCGCCGCGCTCAACACCGCCTTTGCGACCGACGGCGTTCTGATCCACGTGACCGGCCGGGTCAGCAAGCCGGTGAACCTAATTTATCATCATGAATCAGAGACTTCCGATGCGATCCTTCACCATCTCATCAAGCTTGACGAGGGGGCGGAGATGACCCTTCTCGAGAACGGGCCCGCCGCGGCGCGGCTCAACAAGGTGATGGAGGTCGACGTGGCCGAAACTGCCCGGTTCCATCATGTGCGCGCGCAGGGCCGCGATCACGAACGCCGCGCCGCGACGCATATCTTTGCGCGGCTCGGTGCTGAATCCGCGTTCAAGAGCTTCACCCTGACCGTCAATGGCGTGATGACCCGGAACGACTGCATCGTCGAACTGACCGGCGACGACGCCCAGGCCCATGTGGCCGGCGCCTGTGTCGGGGATGGTGACTTCCATCACGACGACACCGTCTTTGTCACCCATGACGCGGTGAACTGCGAAAGCCGTCAGGTGTTCAAGAAGGTGTTGCGCAACGGCGCCACCGGCGTCTTTCAGGGCAAGATCCTCGTCAAGCCGGGCGCCCAGAAGACCGACGGCTATCAGATCAGCCAGTCGCTGCTGCTCGACGGGGACAGCCAGTTCCTCGCCAAGCCGGAGCTCGAGATCTATGCCGATGACGTGGCCTGCTCGCACGGCTCGACCTCCGGCGCGATCGACGAGGAGGGGCTGTTCTACCTGCGTTCACGCGGGGTGCCCAAGGGCATGGCGACGGACCTGCTCACCATCGCCTTCCTCGCCGAGGCAGTGATGGAGATCGAGGATCAGACGCTCGCGGACGAGATCAATTCGCGGATCGAAGGCTGGCTCCTTCGTCGGCGCAGCTGATCCGCGGTGCCGGTCACACGCGATATAGCGGCCACCTACAGGGGGCCGGGCACCGTCATGCAGCGGATGCTGGCCCGCGGCCCGCGCGAGGATCGCGCGCTTGCGATCCTCATGGGGGCTTGCCTGCTGGTCTTCATCTCGCAATGGCCGGCCCTGTCGCGCAAGGCCTATCTTGAAGAGGTCGAGCTGAACTCGCTGCTCGCGGGCGCGCTGTTCGGCTGGATCTTCATCGCACCGCTGCTGCTCTACGGGCTCGCAGCCCTCAGTCACCTGATCGCCAAGGCGTTCGGGGGCAGAGGCTCCTGGTATGGCGCGCGCCTTGCACTGTTCTGGAGCCTGCTGGCGGCAACCCCGCTGATGCTTCTGAACGGGCTCGTCGCGGGCTTCGTGGGGCCGGGGCCGGGTCTCACGCTCGTCGGCGTCATCTGGTGCGCCGTCTTCCTGTGGTTCTGGATCAGCAGTCTTCTGACCTCGGAACGCGCAGGGGGAGAGACGGCATGAACCCGGACGCCATCCTGCGCCTTGCCTGGCAAAGCCTGGTGGCGCCGCGCGACGTGGCGCGGCTGCTGCTCTCGATGCGGCTGGGGCGCGAAGCGCTTCTGCTGGCCTTTGCGCTGGTGGTGGTGCTGAACGCGCTGATCTTCGGCCTGTCGGTCCAGCTGACCCCGCCGGATCCCGAGATCGCTCCGGTGATGGTGAGCCCGATGATCTTCATGCTCACCCTTGGCGGCGCGCTCGCGGTCACGGCCATTGCGCTCACCTGGACGGGCAGGGCGCTTGGCGGTTCCGGGAGGATCGAGGGGATCGGCCTTCTGCTGATCTGGATGCAGGCGCTGCGTGTCCTCGTTCAGATTGCCATGCTGATCCTCGTGCCGCTCAGCACCTCGCTTGCCGCACTTCTGGTCATCGCGGCCTCGGCAGCCGGGGTCTGGATCCTCGTGCATTTCCTCGACGAGGCGCATGGTTTCGGCAGCCTTCTGCGCTCGCTGACGGTGCTGTTGCTCGGGGTGACCGGGGTCGCGCTCGCCCTTGCACTTTTTCTGTCCCTGATAGGGGCCACGACAATGGGACTGAATGGATATGTATGACGTCACAGAGATCCGCCGGGATTTTCCCATCCTGAGCCGTGAAGTGAACGGCAAGCCGCTGGTCTATCTCGACAATGGTGCTTCGGCGCAAAAGCCGCAGGTGGTGATCGACGCGATCACCCGAGCCTATTCGCAGGAATATTCCAACGTCCACCGCGGTTTGCACTTCCTGTCCAACCTTGCGACCGAGAAATACGAATCCACCCGCGGCGTCATCGCGCGATTCCTCGGCACACCGGACGAGGACGAGATCGTGCTCAATTCCGGCACGACCGAGGGCATCAACCTCGTCGCATATGGCTGGGCCATGCCACACTTCGAGCCGGGCGAAGAGATCGTCCTGTCGGTGATGGAGCATCACGCCAACATCGTGCCCTGGCATTTCCTGCGCGAACGGCAGGGCGTGGTGCTGAAATGGGTGGATGTGGACAGCACCGGCTATCTCGATCCGCAGGCGGTGATCGACGCGATCGGTCCCAAGACCAAGCTCGTCGCCGTCACGCATCTCTCCAACGTGCTGGGCACGGTGGTCGACGTGAAGGCGATCTGCGACGGCGCGCGGGCCAAGGGCGTGCCGGTCCTGGTCGACGGCTCGCAAGCCACGGTGCACATGCCGGTCAACGTGCGCGACATCGGCTGTGATTTCTACGCCATCACCGGCCACAAGCTCTATGGGCCCTCGGGGTCCGGTGCGATCTACATCCGCAAGGAACGCATGGCCGAGATGCGCCCCTTCATGGGCGGTGGCGACATGATCCGCGAGGTCCACAAGGACGAGATCACCTGGAATGATCCGCCGATGAAGTTCGAGGCGGGCACTCCGGGAATCGTTCAGACCATCGGCCTTGGTGTCGCGCTCGACTACATGATGGGGCTCGGGATGGAGAATATCGCCGCCCACGAAGGCAGCTTGCGCGACTATGCCCGCACGCGGCTCGACGGTCTCAACTGGCTCCAGGTGCAGGGCACGACCCCCGACAAGGCGGCGATCTTTTCCTTCACGCTCGATGGGGCGGCCCATGCCCATGACATCTCGACGATCCTGGACAAGAAGGGTGTGGCCGTGCGCGCCGGTCAGCACTGCACCGGTCCCCTCATGGATCATCTGGGCCTCAACGCTACCTGCCGGGCCTCGTTCGGGCTCTACAACACGGTCGAAGAGGTCGACGTTCTGATCGATGCACTGGAACTGGCGCATGAGTTGTTCGCCTGAGGCGTGGTGCGTCAGATTTCGGATTGCGAGTGCCGCGTCTTTGCCCTATGACGCCGATCAGGCACCCGTAGCTCAGCTGGATAGAGCGCTGCCCTCCGAAGGCAGAGGCCATAGGTTCGAATCCTATCGGGTGCACCATAACTCCCTTATTTATATGGCTGAAACTGGGTATTTGAGATCTGGCCCCACACTTGGCCCCACACTTGTTAATTTAGCGTTTTGAGGCTCTGTTGCCGAACGAACCAGAGGTGATACGGCCTCGCCGACCTAGAGGTGGTCAAGGCGCTGAAGATCCCCAAGAGTCATACCTACATTTGCTCCGGAACAGGATAGTTGGCAGCTGACGAGTGCCACCGACCCAAGATCTCCAGCGCTCAGTTGCGGCGGATGAAAGACTCCACTTGCGAACGACCGGAACAAAACAATCTGGGTCCGCGAGACGTGAGCGTCTTCTTGCTCTGCTCAGCTCTGATATGCCACCCGCTTCGTATCACCCCGCTTGTGCTCGACCGTACTTCTGATCAGTATTGCTTTGCACTGCGGGTCAAGCTGGTCCATGGGGCAGATAAGCGCGGCGAAAGCCCGGCTGCATCTGCTCTCGCCTGCGAGGAAGTACTTGGCGCGGACACGATCTGGTTGCGACAAAAAAGTGGTGGACTTGAGGGTATGTGCCTGTACAAGGACGCCGCTGAACGATCAGTCCGTCGCCTGGCTTGCGCAAACCGATGTCATTGGGCTGTTACGCCGATCAACTGGAAAAATACCGTTGCGTCCTGTTCAAGTGCCACGAGTGAGTATAAGGACCACACAATGAAAAGATGGGTGTTTGATGAAGTGCAGGATACCTGCCCTAACGATTGGATACGTGTCCGTGTTCCGAATACCATACCCTCAGATCAACGGCGCCTGAAAAACGGATTATTCCGTTGTGATCTGCGCAATACCGCGGATTTGGCTCTGCCATTTTATGATCGGAGCCAAACAAACGACGACGTTATCGACGATACCGGTTCCCCTATGACCAGGACACTCGCAATGACAGTTTCGAATGATCACAGTAACGCCGGTGCGGATATCGTCGGGCTTTGCAAAATAAACTCGGACCGTCGGCAGTACTGTATAATTAATCCACGTTACGGCATTGAGAAGTTCAAGCAACTCATGCGCAACGAATTGGCTATTCCAAAACGCGCAACTCTTCAATTTTCTTCAGGTGGCCTGCCTGTATTCAAGAAGACAACTCCGATCTGGGAGGTGACCTGATGGCAAAAGACACAACCCTCACGGCAAAGGAAGCTACAAAAACGGCAATTCGTTTGATACGTGAGACATTACCCACGCGATGGAAACTGTTTTTGCTATCACTGGTCTGCATGGTCGGGGTGGCTGGCTTTACTGGCGCCCTCGCCTATTCTACGCGCCTTATCGTAAATGATGTCTTTGTCGCTGAAAACGCGTCTAAGGCCATCTGGGTGGCTCTGCTTGTGATCGGCATTTCCGTCGGCAAGAGCTTTTTCCAGTATGCCAATGCAGTCATAGCAGTCCTGTTTGACCGGTCTATTTCTTCACATTATCAGAAACGTATTTTTCAAATCACAATAGGAAAAGATGTAGAGCAATTCTCTGGAAAGCACGCGTCGAACCAGATGTCCCAAATCAGGATGATGGGCAAGGCATGTGGTTCGACCGTTATCAACATTTGCAACAGGATGTTGACCGATACACTCACTCTGATCGCACTCTTTACGGTCATGCTGTTTCAGGACCCCCTGATGACCTTGGTCGGCAGCACACTCATCCCAATCATCTTCTGGCTCGTGGCACATCTTTCCAAACG
>JBBSNW010000118.1:0-8002 GCA_038260405.1 Rhodobacterales bacterium
CGCCGACCCCCGGGCGGGCGGCGCCAAGCGCACCGTCATCCTATTCTAGACCCGCCGCCCCTTCATCTGGCCGGTTAACCTCCGGGGGAGTCGCCGGCGGCGACGGGGGCAGAGCCCCCGCCCTGTCGGATCGCGCAGCGATCCGAAACCCGCCCGAAAAGGAGCGCGAGACATGAAACTCACCGATCTCGACATCATCGTGACCGCCCCCCCGGCCCCGGGCTGGGGCGGGCGCTACTGGATCCTCGTCAAGCTCACCACCGATGACGGCATCACCGGCTGGGGGGAATGTTACGCCGCCTCGGTCGGCCCCGCGGCGATGCAGGGCGTGATCCGCGACGTCTTCGAACGTCACTTTCTCGACCAGAACCCCGAAAACATCGAACTGCTCTTCCGCCGCACCTTCAGTTCGGGCTTCACCCAGCGCCCCGACCTCACCGTGATGGGCGCCTTCTCGGGGCTCGAGATCGCCTGTTGGGACATCCTCGGCAAGGCCCGCGACCGCCCGGTCTGGGCACTGCTGGGCGGTATGATGAACCCGCGCATCCGCGCCTATACCTACCTCTACCCCCTGCCGCAGCACGATCTCACCGATTTCTGGAACGACCCCGACCAGGCCGCCGAATCCGCCCTAGATCTCGTGGCGCGCGGCTATACGGCGGTGAAATTCGACCCCGCGGGCCCTTACACGATCCATGGCGGCCACCAGCCCGCAATGTCCGACATCTCGCGCTCCGTCGCCTTCTGCAAATCCATCCGCGAGGCTGTGGGCGACAGGGCCGACCTGCTCTTCGGCACGCATGGGCAGTTCACCACTTCGGGCGCGATCCGCCTCGGCCAGGCGATCGAACCCTACCTGCCGCTCTGGTACGAGGAACCGGTCCCGCCCGACAACCTGCTCTCCTTCGCCGAGGTCGCCCGCGCCGTCCGCATCCCTATCGCAACCGGCGAGCGCCTCACCACCAAGTCGGAATTCGCGACCCTGCTGCGCACCGGCGGTGCCAGCATCCTCCAGCCCGCTTTGGGCCGTTCAGGCGGCATCTGGGAGACGAAGAAGATCGCCGCGATGGCCGAGGCCTTCAATGCCGAAATGGCGCCGCATCTCTATGCCGGACCGGTCGAATGGGCCGCCAACGTGCATTTCGCCGCCTCGATCCCCAATCTGCTGCTGGCCGAAACCATCGAGACGCCGTTCCACGACGCCCTGATCAAAAACAGCATCCGGATCGAGAACGGCTTCATCATCCCGCCCACGGCACCCGGCCTCGGGATCGAGGTCGACGAGGCTCTGGCGCGCGCGCATCCCTATACAGGATCGGGCCTGCACCTGCAGATGCAGGAAGCCCCCTGCGACTACCAGAACGACAACCACTTCATGGGCGGCGCACCGCCCGTGACCGAGTGAACGGGACCGCAATCCACGCCGCCTCGGGAGCTGCAGCAAAGTAACTGCCCGAGGGCCGCCCGCCGCCTGCAGCAGCGCGCCGCGCCCCTCAGGCCGGGCGCTGCCACTCCCAGGGACGGGTAAAGGCGCCCAGCACTTCCGAGACCTGCGTCTCGTCCGCGCCGTTCGCGTCGAGCTGCGCCACGAGCCCGCGCTTCTTGTCGTCCACCACGCAGGCCACGCGCGCCGGGCATCCCGCCTTGTCGAGCGCCCCGTCATAGACCCGGGTGATCGCGAGCTTGCGCAGATCCGGCTTGAAGACCTTGCCCACCGCCGTCTTCGGCAGCTCGTCGAGGATCGTCATGTGCTTGGGCTGCGCCGCGCGCTCGTGCACATGCAGGCGGGCATAATCCAGCAGCTCCTCCTCGCTCGCCGTCGCGCCGCCGACCAGCTCGACATAGGCGCAGGGCAGCTCCCCGGAATGGGCGTCGGGCTGACCGATGGCGCCCGCAAAGGCCACCGCCGGGTGCCCCAGCAGCGCCTCCTCGATCTCGGCCGGATCGATGTTGTGCCCGCCCCGGATGATGAGATCCTTGGCCCGCCCGGTGATCCAGAGATACCCGTCGGGATCGACCCGGCCCAGATCGCCGGTGCGCAGATGCGTGCCGTAGTGAAAAAGCTCCCGGTTCTTGTCCGCTTCGGTATAGGTGTGGCCGGCATGGACGCCGGGATTGGAGACGCAGATCTCGCCCACCTCGTCGACACCGCATTCCACCGGCTTGCCATCCACGACCCGCAGGATCTTCACATCCGTATAGGGCAGCGGAATCCCGATGGAGCCCACCTTCTTCAGTCCCTCTGTGGGATTGACCGAAACGAGGCAGGTCGCCTCGGTGAGGCCGTAACCTTCCACGATGGTGACCCCGGTCGCCTCCTCGAAGCGGCGGAACAGCTCAAGCGGCAACGGAGCCGAGCCGGAAAACGCGGTCTTCACGGAGGAGACATCCGCATCGACGGGGCGCTGCATGAGCGCCGAAAGAGCCGTCGGCACGGTGATCACGAAGGTGATCTTCCAGCGCTCGATCAGCTTCCAGAAATTGTCGAAGACCCCCTCGCCGCGATAGCCCTGCGGCGTCGGAAACACCACATGCGCACCCGAGGAAAGCGAGGCCATCAGGATCACGTGGCAGGCAAAGACATGGAACAGCGGCAGCGGGCAGATGATGTTGTCCTGTTCGGTGAACAGCATCCTGTGACCCAGCCAGCCGTTGTAGATCATTCCCGAATAGGTGTGCTGCGCGACCTTGGGCATGCCTGTCGTGCCCCCGGTGTGGAAATAGGCTGCCACCCGGTCCCCTTGCGAATCCTCGAATTGCAGGATTTTCGGCTGCCTGCTGCATTCCCGGTTGAAGCTCTTCACATCCACATGGGTCGATCCCTGCAGCTTGGGGCGTATCAGCGGCACGATCCAGGATTTTGGCGGCGTGAGATAGCGGTTCAGATCGACCTCGAGCACGGTCTGAACGCCGGGCGCGTGGCGCACGGCCTCGTGCACCTTCTGCGCCACATCGGTCTTGGGAAAGGGCTTCAGCGTGACGACCACCTTCGCCTTCGTCTCCCGCAGGATCGAGCCGATCTGCTCGGGCTCGAGCAGCGGATTGATCGGATTGGCGATCCCCGCCACCATCCCGCCCAGCAGCGTCACCACCGTCTCGTTGCAGTTCGGCAGCACATAGGCCACGACATCCGTCTCGCCGATGCCGAGCGAGCGGAACAGGTTCGCCGCCTGCGTCACCCGATCGAGCAACTGCGCCCAGCGCAGCGTCTCGGCCTTGTCCTTGGGACCCGAGAAGATCTGGTAACTGACCGCGGGGCGCTCCGGAAAGGTTCCCGCCGTCCGGCTCAGCAGCCCGAACAGCGTAGGTGGCAGCCCACGCTGCTCCCAGGGCATCTCCGCCTCAATCGCATTCCGATCCGCCATGGATGCAAAGCCCATCGCCGTCTCCTCCCTGATCTCTCGCCCGCCTTTGCGGGTCATCTCCCTGTGCAGTTTCCAAAGGATCCGGGCCACGCGCAAGCCCGGCCGACGCAGCGGCATCACGGCCTTGACGCAACGTCCTGCCTCCCCTGCTTCTCCGGGTGCCAAATATCCCGGGGGAGTCGCCCGCCCGGGCGACGGGGGCAGCGCCCCCGATACTACTCCGCCGCCATCCCGTCGGTGAATTGCAGCCGGGCGAGCCGTGCATAAAGCCCGCCCTCGGCCACCAGCGCATCATGCGCGCCGGTCGCGACGATGCGCCCCTGGTCGAGCACCACGATCCGGTCCGCCTTCTTCACGGTCGCAAGCCGGTGCGCCACGATGATCGTGGTGCGGTCCCGCGCGAGCTCGTCCACGGCGCGCTGCACTGCCCGCTCGCTCTCGGCATCGAGCGCGCTCGTCGCCTCGTCGAGCAGCAGCACCGGCGCATCGCGCAGGATCGCCCGCGCGATGGCGATGCGCTGCTTCTGGCCACCCGACAGCATCACGCCGCGCTCGCCAAGCCAGGTCTCGTACCCTTCGGGCAGCCGGTCGATGAATTCGGACGCGGCCGCAGCCTGCGCCGCTGCCTCGATCTCGGCATCGCTCGCATCCGGACGCCCGAAGCGGATGTTCTCGCGCGCCGAGGCGGCGAAGATCACCGGATCCTGCGGAACGAGCGCGATGTGATGGCGGAAACTGTCCCGCTCGAGATCGCTGAGCGCCATGCCGTCCATCCGTACGGACCCTTCATCGGGATCGTAGAAGCGCTGAATCAGCTGGATGATCGTGGTCTTGCCGGCACCGGACGGCCCGACCAGCGCGACGGTCTCGCCCGCGCGGATATGCAGGTCGACATTGTCGAGCGCCGAAATTCCGGGCCGCGCAGGATAAGCAAAGCTCACGCCTTCGAACGAGATCTCGCCGCGCACCGGGCTTGGCAGCACCGCGGGCGATTCGGGGTCCATTACCGGATCCTCGGTCTGCAGCAGCTCAACAAGCCGCTCTGTCGCACCGGCCGCGCGCTGCAGCTCGCCGATCACTTCCGACAGGGCCGCGACCGATCCCGCCACCATCACCGCATAGATCACGAACTGCACCAGCGAGCCGGGCGTCATGTCGCCCGCACGCACGTCCCAGGCACCCATCCAGAGCACCCCGACAATGCCGGTGAACACCAGAAAGATCACGATCGCGGTCATCAGCGCCCGCGTCCAGATCCTGCGGCGCGCCGCATCGAAGCTCTTTTCCGTCACATCCTCGAAGGCACCGCGCGAAATCCGCTCATGGGTGAAGGCCTGAACCGTCTGCACCGAACTCAGCGCCTCGGATGCATTGCCCGAAGAGGCCGCGATCCAGTCCTGATTCTCCCGGCTCAGCTTGCGCAGCTTGCGCCCCAGCGTGAGGATCGGCACGATCACCGCCGGCACGATCAGCAAAACCATCAAGGACAGTTTCCACGAGGTGAACAGCATCAGAACCAGCCCGCCCGCAAAGATCAGGATATTGCGCAACGCGATGGAGACGGACGAGCCTATGACACTCAGAATGAGCGTCGTATCGGTCGTGATCCGGCTGAGGACCTCACCGGTCATGATCTTTTCATAAAAAACCGGGGAAAGTCCGATCACCCGGTCGAACACCGCCATGCGGATATCCGCCACGACCCGTTCCCCGAGGCGCGTCACCAGCGCATAGCGCAGGGCGGTCCCTAGGGCGAGCAGCGAGGCGATGGCCAGAGCCGCGCCGAAATACTGGTTGAGCAGCGCGCCCGAGCCATCCTCGAAATTGTCGACCACCCGGCGCACCGCCAGCGGCAGGACAAGCGAGACGCAAGCCGTAAGCACCAGCGCCAGGATCGCCAGGGTCAGAAGACGGCGATAAGGCGCCATGAAGGGCCAGAGACTGCCGAGCGAACCCAGCCGTTTCGATTTCTGGCGGTCTTCCTGACCCGTGGCCGGTGCGGTCTCTCGGGCCATGACCCCTCCTGAAAAGCTTCCCCTCGTGTTTCGCCACTCCCGCGCGCAGGGTCAAGCGCCGCTTTGCCGCGCCCCGGTGCCGATTGCCGAATAATCATGCATCAAATGCAGATTTCCGGCCGCCCCCAAGGTGCAGGCCGCTGGAAAACCCCGACCAGAGCCCCCCGCGCCCCCGGCACCCCTGCCGGATTTTCCGCGACCCGGGAACGCATGCTGCGTGATCGTCGCGAAGCAGACCACGCCCACACCGCCCTCCACCCACAAAACGACACCCCGCGTCGCAACCCGCCTCGACACGGACGGCCCGGCATGGCCTAAAAGATCCATGCGCCTGCCCCTGTCCTTCGTAGCCCTCTTCCTGTCGGTCATCCTGCTGCAACTCTCGTCGGGGGCACTCGGCCCGCTCGACGCCCTGTCCGGTTTCGCGCTGAATTTCTCAACCGCGGAAATCGGCATGCTCGGATCGGCGCATTTCTTCGGCTTCTTCATCGGCTGCTGGTTCGCGCCGCGCCTGATGGGCTCGGTCGGCCATGCCCGCGCCTTCGCCGCCTTCACCGCCTTCGGCACGATCGGCCTGCTCGCGCACATGCTCATCATCACGCCCTATGCCTGGGCGGTGATGCGAATCGCCTCCGGCCTCTGCGTCGCGGGCTGCTACACGGTGATCGAAGCCTGGATGCAGGCTGAAGTCACAAACGAGACCCGCGGCCGCGCAATGGGCGCTTACCGGGTCGCCGATATGGGCGCATCGCTTGTGGCGCAGCTCATGATCGGCGTTCTCGATCCCGCGCATTACGTGAGCTACAACCTGCTCGCCCTGCTCTGCTGCGCAGCACTGCTGCCGCTCACCCTCACCACCAGCAAACAGCCCGAAACGCCTGCCGCCCCCCGCCTGCGCCCGCGGCTCGCCGTGGACCGCTCGCCCCTTGCCGCCGCCGGCGTCATCGTGGCCGCACTCTCCTCGGCGAGCTTCCGCATGGTCGGGCCGGTCTATGGCCAGGGCGTCGGCCTCGCCGTGGACCAGATCGCCTGGTTCCTCGCCGCCTTCGTCCTCGGCGGCGCCCTGTCGCAATACCCGGTGGGCTGGCTCGCGGACAAGTTCGACCGCCGCCTCGTGCTGATCTGGCTCTCGGTCGCCGCGATCCTGAGCTGCGCGCTCACCGCCTCGCTCACCGGACTTTCGACCGCCGGAATCATGCTCACCGCGACGATCTTCGGTCTCACCACCTTTCCGATCTATTCCGTCGCCTCGGCCCATGCCCATGATTTCGCCGACAGTTCAGAGCGGGTCGAGCTCTCGGCCGCGCTGATGTTCTGGTATGCCGTCGGCGCCATCGCCGCCCCCTATGGCGCCTCGCTGCTGATGAACGCCTATGGCCCGCCGGCCCTCTTCATCCTGATCGCCCTCGGTCATGCCGTGCTCGTGGTCTTCGGGCTGTTCCGGATGCGTGCCCGCCCCGCGGCCCGCCCCCGCACACCCTATGTCTACGCGCCACGCACGAGCTTCCTCATCGGCCGCCTGATGGCCCGCGCCCGCGACCGCCACTAGAAAGTGCCGCGCCCGGCCGGGCTCATGCCGGCCCGGCAAACCGAAGCAGCCATCTGGCAGGCAAATTCCTCCGCCCGCCCCCCGAATTCGGTCCGAAGCATCACCTTTCGGGCCCCCTGCTTCTCGGGGTCGTAAATATCCTCGGGGGAGCGCGAGGGGGCAGACAGCCCCCTCGTTCCCGCCACTGGCAACGCAGCGCAACATCCGTTACAGCACACAAAACCCTGACATCAGCGGGACCAAAGACATGGCACGCCACCTCATCACCTCCGCGATCCCCTATATCAACGGGATCAAGCATCTCGGCAATCTCGTCGGCTCGCAGCTTCCGGCCGACCTCTTCGCCCGCTACCAGCGCGCGCGCGGCCACGAGGTGCTCTTCCTCTGCGCCACCGACGAACACGGCACCCCCGCCGAACTCGCCGCCGCAAAGGCCGGCCAGCCCGTGGCCGAATACTGCGCCGAGATGCACAAGGTCCAGGCCGAGATCGCGAAGGGTTTCCGCCTCAGCTTCGACCATTTCGGCCGCTCCTCCTCGCCGCAGAACCACGCGCTCACCCAGCATTTCGCGGGCGTGCTCGCCGATAATGGCCTGATCCGCGAAGTCTCGGAAACGCAGATGTATTCGCCCACCGACGGGCGCTACCTGCCCGACCGCTACATCGAGGGCACCTGCCCCAATTGCGGCTTCGACTCCGCGCGCGGCGATCAGTGCGACAATTGCACGAAACAGCTCGATCCGGTGGACCTCATCAACCCGCACAGCACGATCTCGGGCGCGACGGACCTGCAGATGCGCGAGACCAAGCATCTCTACCTGCGCCAGTCGCAGATGAAGGACCAGATCGAAGCCTGGATCGATTCCAAGGCCGACTGGCCGATCCTCACCACCTCCATCGCCAAGAAATGGCTCAATGACGGTGACGGCCTGCAGGATCGCGGCATCACCCGCGACCTCGACTGGGGTGTCGCCGTGAAACGCGGCACCGAAGACTGGCCGGGCATGGAGGGCAAGGTGTTCTACGTCTGGTTCGACGCCCCGATCGAATACATCGCCTGCGCGCAGGAATGGC
>JBBSNW010000119.1:0-7926 GCA_038260405.1 Rhodobacterales bacterium
ACGGATCAGCGCTTCTCCGGGAACCTCGGAGCGCAGGGTGATGTCGCCAGCAGCGGAGCCGCCCTGCGTGATGTTGAGCCCTTCATTGTAGGTGCCGGGGCGCACGACGATTTCATCGCCGGGATTGAGATTGGCATTGAGTGCGTGGCCAATCGTTCGAAATGGTGTTGCGGAACCGCCATTGGCACTGTCATTGCCGGATTTGTCGACGTAATAGACCGTCATTCGTAATTTCTCCATTCTCTTTCATCTCTATGAAAGAGGTCATCTGATGCCGACCATGGCTTGCGAACCTACACGTACGGTTCGAAATATCGTTTAGACATCTTGACAAAAACCTAAGAAGTATTTGCGGACTGACAGCATCCACCTTTTGGATTAAAATCTTCGTTTGAAATTCTCACGGTTTTTGCATGGAGGTACTGTACCGGAGGCTCGCTCAAGTCAGGATATCGAGCATTAACAAATGGTTGATCAGCTGATCGCCGGTTGCTGCGCATCGGCCAATTTCCGCCACTCATGCACTTTTGAAGTCAGTTAATTCGGATATTCATGCCATTCGAGACCCTGATGTGCCACGCCCACTGACTGTAGCGAGGCGCATTAACACAGGTTAGCGAAGTGATTCTGCAACCTTCCATAAGGCCAACTCATTTCACACGCTGCGGACAAGTCTCGCGGACATGCGATCGACAGAAACGAATAAAAGAGTGCATCTTCCGATTCGTACCGGTGTCATGCTTTCTGTTCTGTCCAACTGATCGATGCCACGCAGGATCACGCTGTCAAAGCAATGCCGCGTCGAGGTAACTCCCCAACGATCCTGTTCGCTCCGGACATGGTCTGGCTGCCGCCGCCGACCGGCAAGCTAAGACGGTAGCCGCAATATGACGAGCTTCGCAGAGAGCCACCTGCGGCTTGTCAGTCTCGATTTGACCGTGCCGGATTTCAGCACGCTCAGCAGACGCCGAAGGTCTTGGCCATAAATATCCCCTGCCGCAGCTCCATCACAGTCTCTTCCGGATAGGCTCGCTTTCCAGCCAGTTTGTGGTCCCCCTGGTATCAGGATGACTCTATCCGAATTCTTGGACCGCTTCCGTCGGGGCATCCCAACCTGTTGCACCGGCAAGCCTTTTCGTCTGCCGAAGTTTCTCAGGATTTTTGGAACTTCCGGCGGGGGGGCGACCGTTCCTTCCCCAGAACACACAGACTACCGAGGAGAAACGGATGACCAAGTTCACAACAGCAACCGCAATCGCACTGACCCTCGTCGGCACATCGGCGCTCGCACAAGACCAGAACAGCCGCGACACGATGTCCAGCGAGATGACAAGCGCCGAGCTGGCGAACATGCAGGGCGATCTGATCCGGACGCGGGACATTACCGGCGGGACGATCTACACAACGAATGAAGCGGACAATGAAGGCTGGGATGCAACGACGCAATACGATGCCGTTGGCGCCAACTGGAATGAGATCGGCGAGATCGAAGACGTCATCCTGTCGCGTGATGGCAAGATGATCGGGATCGTCGGCGAAGTCGGCGGTTTCCTCGACGTTGGTGACAAGCATGTGGCGATCGCCGTCAATGACGTGAGCCTCGTTGCTGTCGACGATCAGGAAATTGCCTATGTCACGCGTCTGAACGAGGAGGATCTCGAAGACCTCCCGGGCGTGGATGAAGGCTTCTGGAACTGATCTCTAAAGGCTCGCCTTTACCGGGGCGAGATGATCCCCGAAACAGGCAACGGCCCGCAGCGTGAGTTGCGGGCCGTACTCATGACAATCTAAAAGTCTTTAGGGATCATTCTCAAATTTTCACCCATGCCCCGGCTGCAAATTCGCGCAGGCTCCAATCGGACGTCCATCGGCCTCAGCCAAGTCTATCCGGACATGAGACAGCTGTGACGACGTTGCGTGGAATGCAGGGAGTGTTACGAAGGTTTGCTCTCCAACCCATTGACCGGACCGAGCATCTACCGCACAGCGACCCTTTGCGCCGCTGCAAGCCTGTCGGCCGACAAATTTGAGAGCTTTCATCGAGGACTGGGACACGGCGGATACCGACGCACCTTTCGGCGGGGCAAGCGCTTCCTATCTGTGCTTTGCAGCAGCGGAGCAGGATAGCGGGCGGACAGATGCTGTCGGTCTTTGGCAGGTGCGAGTAGTCGAACCCCTGGGCTGCGGTTGGAGAACTCGGCGGGCGAGGCGCATGTCCTTCGCGATCACACCCGCCGAAACAGCTGCTTACTGCGAGCGCCGTCCGAGCAAGGCCCGGACCAGTGCCAGCACGACCACCGCGCCGATGCTCGCCACGACCAGCAACAGCAACAACCCGCCCGCAGCCAGCACACCGATACCCAGTGCCGCCAGAATGATCGGAATGACCACGGCCGCCACGACACCGACGATCAGATAAAGCGGCATGTCCCGTCCTGCGATCTTGCCTGCAATGTAGCCGGCGACCAGCCCGATCACGACAAGGCAGATAAATGCCACCGTGCCGATCGCCTCCAGAAGTCCTTCCATAACTTACCCTTCGCTTTTCGCGTTATCGATGCCTCCCGACACTTGCCCGGACGCATTCAGTTTCAATACGATATCCACACTCTAACGAACGCCCGGCCCGGATCAATCACCGAGCGTCTAAGGTGAGCGTAGGCACGAGTGACGAAGGTCAAATTTGCTTCCGAGTTCGAATTCTTCAAAACCTTGGGTTCAGACATCCGAAACGCAGCCAGACGAGGCCGACTTCAGGCGTCCGATGCGCTTTCGCCCCCCCGCGCCGAATAGCCTTTACTTTAGAACAGCGGCAGAATGGCCCTGATGAAGCAATTCCAGCACCGCCTGTTGGGCTGCGTCGGCCGCGGAGGAATCGTACTGGGTGTGAGGACCCCGCTCCACGCAGGCATCGTCATAGCTGAAGGCCGCGCCGGTTTCGGCGTTCACGAGCGTGCCATCCCGTTCCACTCGGTGGCAGGCACGGGACGTTCGCCATTCCGGATCACCGTAGAATGCTGGTGCGCCTGGATTGTCGAAGCCGTGGTGCGCTCCGGCAAATTCGGTGAGGGCAGCGTCATGTCCGGCCCCGGCAAGGCGCGCGATGTAATCCCGGCAGGGTGCGACCGGGGTCCAGTCGTCCTCGCTGCCGTGAAAGATTCGGATCGGCGCGTCGACCACGTCGAGCTCATGGTCGAGCGTGAAATTGCAGGCCGGATAGAAGGGCAGATAGGCGGCGATCCGGCCTGCGCGCGGGCCGAAATCATCATGAAACCGGTCGAGCGCTGCATAGAGCGCCGCCGTGCCGCCGCGGGAAAAACCCATGAGGAAGATGCGATCGGGATCGATGCCGGGCGTCCCGGCGAGGACCTCCACCGCGCGGTAGGCGTCGTAGATCGGCATGAATTGCGGGGCGGCTCCCTGATCGGAGTTCACGTTGGCGATGCCGCGCGCGGTGTAGCTGTCGAGCGCGAAGGTCGCGATGTCCTGAGCCTCGAGGAAGTGGCGCCACATCCAGACCGCGCCGCTCTTCCGGCCATCGGTGCCATGCAGCAGGATGACCACGGGGCGCTGCTCACCCGCCTCGATGCCGGTCAGCTCGGCGGTGATCTCGACGGGCGTTCCCGCGCTCGTCTCTCCACGCAGAAAAGCCTCGTCCGATAGGGTGAGGGTCGGGATCGGCACAACGCCATCCGCGGCAGCGGCATACCCGGTTGAGATTTCAAATATCGTGGCGGCGAGAATGCAAAAGAAACGCAGACGAGGCATGTCGATTCCCCCTCTATTCGGTGAGCGAGATTACCATGTCCGATGCCACCGCGGTAGCTTTTGACTTGCTTGCCATCATGACATGCCCGGCATTGTCCGGGTGTCGCTCGCCGCTGCGACGATGAGGGGACCAACCCGCGGATGGACCGTTTGTGCAAATCAACCGAAGTCTTGTCGGAAAGGCCGCCAAGGCCCGTGTCCGGATTCTTCGTTCCGGATCGGGACGGACTACCTCAGCATCCGCGCTGGTGTCAGGCTCAGAGCGTGGTGAAACGCAGGTAGGGACGCGTTTCCGTCCAGCCGGCGGGGAAGAGCTTGTGCGCCTCGTCCGTCTTGACCGAAAGCGGGATGATCACGGCAGCGTTCGGGGTCCAGTCGGCGGGGGTCGCGACGTTATGGGCGTCGTCGGTCTGGAGCGCGTCGATAACGCGCAGGATTTCCGCGAAGTTGCGCCCGACATTCATCGGATAGGTCATCGTCAGGCGGATTGTCTTCTGCGGATCGATGATGAAGACCGAACGGACGGCAGCCGTCGTGCTTTCATGCTCATGGATCATGTCGTAGAGCCGCGCGACGGTGCCGTCGGGATCTGCGACGATGGGGAACGTGACCGTTGCATGTTGCGTGGCGTCCACGTCCTCGATCCATTTCAGATGCTCTTCCACCGTGTCGGTCGAGAGGCCGAGAGGCTTCACGTGACGCTTGGCGAATGCATCGGCCAGCTGTGCTGTCCGACCGATCTCTGTTGTGCAGACAGGCGTGAAATCCCCCGGATGGCTGAAGAAGAACACCCATTCCTTTCCGATCCAGTCGTGGAAGGTGATGGAGCCTGCCGAAGTGTCGGCAGTGAAGTCGGGGGCGATGTCGCCGATATGCAGGCTCATGAGAAGGTCTCCTTACCGGGGCGGACCCGGATGATGGGTATGTTTCGGGTCGCGAGAGGGCTCTGCAGTTTGGAGTTGGCTGCCTTGATGCCAGGCTTCACGGTGCCGGTATGATCTGGGGCCTAGGTCTTCTTCTTGTCGCCAAGTGTTGTCGCAACGGCCTGCGCGGCCTTCGCATCCGTCAGGCTGGACTTCTCGGCCCCGGAGATGTTGGCGCAGATATTCCTGTGCAGCTTCTGCACCTCGTGACGCGTCATCTGGAGCGCAGTTTGTTTTTTCGTCATGATGCACCTTTCGGGCCTGGGCCCTACACGGATCATCCGGCAGGGTCCTTGACGCATGATAGACTTTGTCGCCGCACTGCGGCAGCTTCGGAAACTACTCAGGCGTCTCAGCTCCGCCTGTTCGGGCTGGCTGCGAAATGACAGGTTCTGCGGCAATCCTTTCACGTTGGATCCTTCATTAGTCCCGTAGATGCCCACCCGATCCACACATCAAGCGACCCTGCAGGTCGAGGCGCTTGTGCAGGCACTTCAAGTGGCTCAATGATGAAACCGAGGAGGAACCCTGCCAGAAGGATCGGCAGTTTCATCCCCATTATGGCACCCTTGGCTGCGTCACGCAGGAGACAACATGACCGATCTCGCCCGCGAGAATGTGCAATCCTACCCACGGCCCCCCGCCTTGGAGCCCGTAGCACAGCGCATCGTCATCGTGCTGGGTGGTCAGATCATCGCCGACACAACGGCGGCATACCGCGTTCTCGAGACGCATCATGCGCCCAGCTACTATCTGCCGCGCAGTGATGTTACAGCTACGCTGCATTCTGCCGCCGGAAGCAGCTTTTGCGAATGGAAGGGTGCGGCGCGGTATTTTGATGTCGAGGGCGGAGGCGTGACGGTCCGGCGGGCCGCATGGGCCTATGACCGTCCTTCCGCAGGTTTCACCCCAATTGCCGGATATGTCGCCTTTTACGCAGCCCTTATGGAAGCCTGCTTTGTCGCCGGGGAAAAGGTCATTCCGCAACCCGGGGATTTCTACGGCGGATGGGTGACTTCCAACCTCGACGGTATCCCGAAGGGCGCGCGCGGCACGGAACACTGGTAATTCTGGTCAAAAGGTGATGCGGCGCGAGGAAGGGATGTTTGGGATCTGTCTTTCAGATCATCCCGATCAGCGCGCCAAAGGCGCCGAAAACGGCGTTGCAGCCAGCGCCGAAATAAATTTCGGGACGATTGGCGAAATTGACCCATGGCGGCTGCAATGCCGCCATGGGTCATTGTCCTATTCCGCGGGGACGGCTTGATATTCGTCCTGCTCTCGCGTCGCCATGCTGACGATGTAGATCGCCGCAAGCGCCATGATGAAGCCCGGGATGATCTCGTAAATACCGGGACCACCCAGGAAGCTGGAATTCCATCCCAAGGAGATCCAGGCGATCACGACGACCGCGCCGGTCACGAGGCCTGCGACGGCACCGGCACCCGTCATGCGGCGCCAGGTCAGTGCCAAGATGATCAGCGGTCCGAAAGCGGCCCCGAACCCTGCCCAGGCATTGGCGACAAGGCCCAGCACCTGGCTGTCGGGATCCCTTGCGATGATCGCCGCGACGACACCGACAACCACGACGGCGACGCGCCCGACCGTGACGATCTCGCTTTCATCTGCTTCCTTGCGCAGGAAGAGACGGTAGAAATCTTCGGCTAGCGACGAGGATGAAACCAGCAGCTGGCTGGAGACCGTCGACATGATGGCGGCCAGAAGCGCGGCAAACAGGAAGCCCGTCACGAGCGGATGGAACAGCAATTCGGAGAGAACGATGAAGATCGTCTCGGAGTCGCCGACATCCACACCGTTGCGCTCTACATATGCGCGACCCAGCACGCCGACGCCCAGTGCGCCGACCAGCGAGATCGCCATCCATGTCATGCCGATGTTGCGCGCCGTTGCAACTTTTGCCACGCTCTTGATCGCCATGAAGCGCACGATGATATGGGGCTGGCCGAAATATCCCAGTCCCCATGTGACCGCAGACAGGAATCCGATGAAGGTCAGTCCCTCGGTGAGCGAAAGGAACGAGTTGTCGACCTCCGAAAGAGTCTGGGACGCCTGATCGAACCCGCCGCCGTCACCGGCATAGAGCACCACAAGCGGCATGACGATCAGCGCGAGCATCATGATGCAGCCCTGCACGAAATCGGTGAGGCTGACCGCGAGGAACCCGCCGACAACAGTGTAGGTGAGGACGATCCCGAGCGTCAGCCAGACGCCGACCTGGTAATTGCCGTCAAAGGCGCTGGTGAAGAGTTTGCCACCGGCGACGAGGCCAGAGGCGGTATAGACAGCGAAGAAAAGCACGATCACCACCGCAGAAACGACGCGCAGCGTCGTGGCCTGAGTGGGAAAACGGTTTGCAAGAAAGGCGGGAATGGTCAGCGCATTGCCGTAGCGCTCGGTCTGCTCGCGCAGGCGCGGTGCCACGATGATCCAGTTGAGCAGCGCGCCGAAAAACAGCCCGATGCCGATCCAGGCCTCGATCAGACCGGCCGCGTAAAGCGCGCCGGGCAGACCCAGAAGCAGCCAGCCACTCATGTCAGAGGCACCTGCCGACAGGGCCGCGACGGCCGGGGGCAGATTTCGTCCGCCAAGGACGTATTCTTCGGAGCTCGATGTGGATTTGCGCCAGGCGTAATAACCGATGCCCAGCATCAGCGCGAAGTATAAAGTCAGGCTGATCCAGATCCCAATCTGCATATGTGGTTCCTCCCAAATGTCACATGCTTATTCAAATCATCGTGCGACACGGGAAATTGTTCCGAAATTTGCAAGTTTGTGGTGGCCGCGAACGCCCTTCATGCCCGATTTCGGTCGATCAAATGTGTGTCCCAAAGCGGATTTCTACGCATGCGTTTGCGAGGCTCTCTTGCGCCGGACCGCTTTCCGGTTCGAGCCGGAGGCGTGCAACAACAGGCACGCCTCCGGTCTGACCTTGGTCCGACCAATGCCGATTACTGGCCGGTTTGGACCTGTTTTCTTCGGGCTCGCGGGAAGCCGTCAAGCATCTGAGGACAGATCACACGAACGCGAAGAGATCGCTGGTCGTCTGAAGATCCATCGCGATGGGCATCTCGCTTACCGTTGCGACCACTGGCTCCACCGGTTCGAAAGCGACATCCACCCAATAATTCGAAGCGTTGAAGCTCTGGGTTGGAAAGAACCCAGTTCCCGACGCGTTGAAGACACCATTTCCGGCCGCGGGGGCGTTCAGGATGAA
>JBBSNW010000120.1:0-7840 GCA_038260405.1 Rhodobacterales bacterium
AGACGGTCGAGGAAATCGTACATACGATCCCCGCGCAGAGTCACCTTGGCACCGAGCGGCATTTCTTCACGCACCCGGAAACCGGCGATGGATTTCTTGGCCTTGGTCACGACAGCCTTCTGGCCCGCGATCGTGGTCAGGTCATCCTGGGCCGACTTGGCCTTCTTGCTGTCACGGACAGCTTCGGCGCCACAGCCGATGTTCAGAACGATCTTTTCCAGACGCGGCACCATCATCATGTTGGAATAGGAGAACTCTTCTTTCAGAGCGGCCTTGATGGTGTCGTTGAACTGGGCCTTGAGGCGCGGGGTATAGTTTGCTGTATCAAGCATCGATCACGTCCCCCGTGGTCTTGGCAAAACGCACCTTCTTCTCGCCATCGATCTTGAAACCGACGCGGGTGGGTTTGCCGTTGGCATCGACAAGAGACAGGTTGCTCAGCTGGATCGGCATCGCCTTGGGGACGCGACCGCCTTGCGAGGTCTGGCTCTGCTTGGTGTGACGCACGGCCATGTTCACGCCTTCGACCACGGCCTTGCCGGCCTTGGGATCGACGAGAGTGATGGTGCCCGTGGTGCCCTTGTCCTTGCCGGCAAGGACGATGACCTTGTCACCTTTGCGGAGTTTGGCAGCCATTACAGCACCTCCGGAGCAAGCGAGATGATCTTCATGAAGTTCTTGGCACGCAGCTCGCGCACGACCGGTCCGAAGATACGGGTACCGACCGGCTCACCTGCGTTGTTCAGGATCACGGCGGCGTTGCGGTCGAAGCGGATTGCGGTGCCGTCATCACGACGGACTTCTTTGGCGGTGCGTACGACGACGGCCTTGCGGACGTCCCCTTTCTTAACGCGACCACGCGGGATGGCTTCCTTGACCGAGACAACGATGATGTCGCCCACGGATGCGTATTTACGCTTGGAACCACCCAGAACCTTGATGCACTGCACCCGGCGAGCGCCGGAATTGTCAGCGACATCCAGATTGGTCTGCATCTGGATCATGTGGTTTCTCCTGACCTTTGGGGGGCTTGGCTAGCCTTCTCCCCATGGTTTCGATCAAACCGGAGGGTTGATGCCTATTCGGCAACAACCTCCCAGCGTTTTGTCTTCGACTTGGGCGCGCATTCGATGATGCGGACCATGTCGCCAACCTGAAACTTCTCAGCTTCGTCGTGAGCCCGGTACTTCTTGGACTTACGGATTGTCTTTTGCAGAACCGGGTGCTTGAAGCGGCGCTCGACCGAGACCGTGACGGTCTGGGCGTTTGCAGTGCTTGTCACGGTGCCTTGCAGGATACGTTTGGGCATCTGTCAGGCCTCCCTTATTCTGCCGAAGCCGCGTTCGCGGCCTTTTGGTTCAGCACGGTCTTGATCCGTGCCACGTCACGACGCACAATCTTCATGCGGCTCGTGTTTTCCATCTGACCGGTGGCCTGCTGGAAACGCAGGTTGAAGGCCTCTTTTTTCAGAGAGACAAGCTCGTCCCGGAGCTGGTCCGGGGTCTTGTCGTGCAGTTCCTTGGCGTTCATATCGCCCTTCCTTTCAACATCACCGGTAGGCCCCATGCCGATTTGCTTGGGTCACCCTGATTCCGGTGGAGTCCATGATGAGGGGGTCGCATACAGGGGGATGTGCCACATGGCAAGTGTCTTTGGCCGATATGCGCGGGTTCTGTGGGAATTTGTCCGGTTTACGGTCAATCCCCCTGCCACGCAGCGCTTCGGACAGGTGTATGCGCTCTCAGCCCCAGGCGTAATTGAAGCTCACCGTGATGCGTTCTTCCTCGGCGACGTTCAACGGCACCTCGTGGCGCAGCCATGATTCCCAGAGCAGCACCTCCCCCGCCTCGGGGGCGACGTAGATGAACTGACGCATCTCGGGAGGGGCCTTCTTCTTGCGCGTGGGCGCGGCCATCATCATGGCCAGGCGCGGATCCTCGAACTTGATGGCGCTCGCGCCCTGGGGCATCGTCACGTAGGTCGTGCCGCTGATTACCGAATGCGGGTGCAGGTGCGAGGTATGAACGCCTCCTTGCGGCAGGATGTTGATCCAGAGGCTGTCGAGCTTGAGCTTCTTGCCGCCAAGATCAAAAGCCAGATCCTTGGCGAAGGCCGCGACATGCTTGTCCAGAACCTTCACCAGGTCCTTGAAAATCGGAAAGCGCCAGCCGAGGTCCGACAGAGACGCGTAGGAGGTGTAGCCGACATAGTCGTTCTCCTCGCACCATTCCTGACCGGCCTCGTCATCCTCAGCGATGGAATAACACGAGGCTTCCATCTCCGGGAGATCAACGGGCTTGCCGTGTTCGGAGAGCTGGGCGCGGTAGAGGCGGGTCACGAAGAGGGAATCAATCTGGGACATGCGCATCTCTTAACCCAGCTTCACGCCGCGGGCGAGCGGGAAGCGCAGATCCGCCGGTCGTCCCCGGAGAGTGAAAACCGACGTGGAGCAAGAGGCCCGGCAAGGAACCAAACGCCGACATTGCGGGTTTCTGCCGCGACTCAATGGAGGTAACGAGATGCAGAAATTCGCACATGGGCCGATCAAGCAGATCCCCACAGACAATCCCAAGGTATATGCGTTCCGCATTACCGGGCATATCGACGATGACGATGCCGAAGCGCTCGCCAAATACATGAACACCATCTTCGACGAGACCGACAAGGTCGACATGCTGCTCGACCTTAGCGATTTCACCGGCAGCGACTGGGACAGCATGCTGGACGGCGACGTGATCCAGTCGCGGTTCCGCGCGCTGAGCCATGTGTCGAAATACGCGGTGATCGGCGCGCCCGATTCCGCGGCCTCGATGATCGGCTTCATGGACAAGATCATCCCGGTCGATGCCAAGGCCTTTGACAAGAAGGAAGAGACAGCGGCCTGGAACTTCGTCGATGCGCGGCCCGTCACGGCCTGACCCCGCCGGGCACCCCTGCCCCACATTCCAGACATAAAAAGCCCCCGCCGGTCATCCCGGCGGGGGCTTTGTTCTGTCGCGGCGCGGGTCGTAACCCGCTGCCGGTTTACCAGTCTTCACGAACGACGACGCGGGTCTTGATCGGCAGCTTCATCGCGGCAAGGCGCAGGGCCTCGCGGGCGATGTCCTCGCCGACGCCGTCCAGTTCGAACATGACGCGGCCCGGCTTGACCTTGCAGGCCCAGAAATCGACGGAACCCTTGCCCTTACCCATCCGGACTTCGGTGGGCTTGGAGGTGACCGGCGTATCCGGGAAGATCCGGATCCAGACACGGCCCTGACGTTTCATGTGGCGGGTCATCGCGCGGCGAGCCGCCTCGATCTGACGCGCAGTCACACGCTCGGGCTGAAGTGCCTTGAGACCGAAGGTCCCGAAGTTCAGGTCGCTGCCGCCTTTGGCCAGACCGGAAATCCGGCCCTTATGCTGCTTGCGGAATTTTGTACGCTTTGGCTGAAGCATCTCTTATCTCCGATCATCGCGGCGGCCGCCGCCAGCACCACGGGGTGCAGGGCCGTCCTGGAGTTCCTGTGCCTTGCGGTCACGTGCCTGGGGATCGTGCTCCATGATCTCGCCTTTGAAGATCCAGACCTTGATCCCGATGATGCCATAGGCGGTTTCCGCCTCGACATGTGCGTGATCGATGTCCGCGCGGAGCGTGTGCAGCGGCACACGACCTTCACGATACCATTCGGTCCGGGCGATCTCGGCACCGCCGAGGCGGCCCGCGACGTTAACACGGATACCCTGGGCACCCATACGCATGGCGTTCTGAACCGCGCGCTTCATGGCGCGACGGAAGGACACCCGGCGTTCGAGCTGCTGCGAGATGCTCTCGCCCACAAGACGTGCGTCCAGCTCCGGCTTGCGGACCTCGACGATGTTGAGGTGCAGTTCGGACTTGGTCATCCGGGCAAGCTTCTTGCGGAGCGTCTCGATGTCCGCGCCTTTCTTGCCGATGATGACGCCCGGACGGGCAGTGTGCACCGTCACGCGGCACTTCTTGTGCGGACGCTCGATGATGACACGCGACACGCCGGCCTGCTTGCACTCTTCGTGGATGAACGCGCGGATCGCGAGGTCTTCCAGCAGCAGGTTGCCATAGTCCTTGGTGTCCGCATACCAGCGGGAATCCCAGGTGCGGTTGATCTGGAGCCGCATCCCGATCGGATTGGTCTTGTTACCCATTAGGCTTGCTCCTCGATCTGACGCACCTTGATGGTGAGTTCCGAGAACGGTTTCACGATCTTGCCGAAACGACCACGCGCACGCGGACGACCGCGCTTGAGCGTCAGGTTCTTGCCGACATAGGCCTCGGCCACGATCAGCTCGTCCACGTCAAGATTGTGGTTGTTCTCGGCGTTGGCGATGGCCGACTGAAGACACTTCTTCACATCGTCCGAGATCCGCTTCTTCGAGAAGGTCAGGTCCGTGAGGGCCTTTTCCACCTTCTTGCCGCGAATCATCGCTGCGACCAGGTTCAGTTTCTGCGGGCTGGTGCGAAGCATGCGCAGTTTTGCCATTGCTTCGTTGTCTGCCACGCGGCGGGGATTCTTATCCTTGCTCATGGCTTACTTCCGCTTCGCTTTTTTGTCAGCCGCATGGCCATGGTAGGTCCGGGTCGGCGAATATTCACCGAACTTCTGACCGATCATGTCCTCGGAGACGTTTACCGGGATATGTTTCTGACCGTTGTAGACGCCAAACGTCAGGCCCACGAACTGGGGCAGGATCGTCGAGCGGCGCGACCAGATCTTGATGACTTCGTTGCGACCGCTTTCGCGGGACGCTTCGGCCTTCTTGAGCACATAGGCGTCAACGAAGGGGCCTTTCCATACAGAGCGAGCCATAGGTTAGCGCCCTTTCTTCTTGGCGTGACGCGAGCGGATGATCAGCTTCTGCGACGCCTTGTTTGTATTGCGTGTCTTGGCACCCTTGGTCGGCTTGCCCCACGGGGTCACCGGGTGACGACCACCAGAGGTCCGGCCTTCACCACCACCATGCGGGTGGTCGATCGGGTTCATCACGACACCACGGACGCTCGGACGCTTGCCGTAATGGCGCATCCGCCCGGCCTTGCCGAAGTTCTGGTTGCTGTTGTCGGGGTTGGACACGGCACCGACGGTGGCCATGCATTCCTGACGCACCAGACGCAGCTCGCCCGAGGACAGGCGGATCTGGGCATAACCGCCGTCACGACCGACGAACTGGGCATAGGTGCCCGCGGCGCGTGCGATCTGGCCGCCCTTGCCGGGCTTCAGCTCGATGTTGTGGACGATCGTACCGATCGGCATGCCGGAGAACGGCATCGCGTTGCCCGGCTTGATGTCGGCCTTGATGGCCGCGACGATCCGGTCGCCGATGGCGATACGCTGCGGCGCGAGGATATAGGCCTGCTCGCCGTCATCGTACTGGACGAGCGCGATGAACGCGGTCCGGTTGGGGTCGTATTCGATGCGGGCCACGGTGGCCGACACGTCATACTTGTTGCGCTTGAAATCAACGATCCGGTAGAGGCGTTTCGCCCCACCACCGCGGCGCCGCGATGTGATCCGTCCGGTATTGTTCCGGCCGCCCGATTTCGTCAAACCCTCGGTGAGAGCTTTGACGGGACGTCCTTTCCACAGTTCCGAACGGTCGATCAGCACCAGCCCGCGCTGGCCCGGCGTCGTCGGCTTATACGACTTGAGTGCCATGCTTTCTGTCTTCCGTTAGCAGATGGCAGGGATGTTTCCCCGCCCGTGTTATGGGGCCCCGTAGGTCCCCGAACTATAGGGCCCCGAAGGTCCCCGGTTTAAACAACCATGGCCCCGGTATGTCCGGGGCCATGGGAGATTCGCGGCTAACTATCAGAGACCCGTGGTCACGTCGATAGTGTTTCCCTCGACCAGGGTCACATAAGCCTTCTTGACGTCTTTCCGGCGACCGAGCTGGCCGCGGAACCGCTTGACCTTGCCCTTGGTGATCGTGGTGTTCACGGCCTTGACCTTCACACCGAAGAGGCTCTCGACGGCCTCCTTGATCTGCGGCTTGTTGGCTGCGATGTCGACCTCGAACACGACAGCACCGTTTTCCGACGCCATGGTCGACTTTTCGGTGATGACGGGTTTGCGGATCACGTCGTAATGTTCTGCCTTCGTGCTCATTTCAGTCGAGCCTCCAGTGCTTCGACACCCGCCTTGGTGAGCACGAGCGTGTCACGGCGCAGGATGTCATAGACGTTTGCGCCCATCGACGGCAGGATATCCAGCCCTTCGATGTTTGCGGCGGCCTTGGCAAAACCTTCATTCACGGCGGCGCCGTCAATGATCAGCGTGCGCTTCCAGCCCAGCGATTTGATCTGCTTGGCCAGGGCGCCCGTCTTGCCATCGGATTCGGCGCTCTCGATGATGATGAGCGAGCCTTCCTTCAGCTTGGCCGACAGCGCGTGCTTGAGACCCAGCGCGCGGACCTTCTTGGGCAGTTCGTGTGCGTGGCTGCGCGGCGTCGGGCCCTTGTAGATACCACCCGAGCGGAAGATCGGCGCCTTGCGGGAACCGTGGCGTGCGCCGCCGGTGCCCTTCTGGCGATAGATCTTCTTGGTCGAATAGCTCACTTCGGAGCGGCCGAGGGTCGAGTGGGTGCCGGCCTGCGCCTTGTTGCGCTGCCAGCGGACCACGCGGTGCAGGATGTCGGCGCGGGGTTCGAGACCGAAGATCTCGTCGCCCAGCTCGACCGACCCGGCAGTCGCGCCGTCCAGTTTGATCACGTCGAGTTTCATTTGTCGCCTTCCTTATTCTCGTCAAGCGTCTCGTCCAGGGTTTCACTCTGGTCGTTGGCTTCACCCTTGTCGGATTCGATCTGGGCTTCGGCCTCTTTCAGAGCGGCTTCTTCGGCTGCTGCGGCCTCTGCTGCTGCGGCTGCTTCCGCCTCGGCGGCCTCGGCTGCGGCGGCTTCTGCGGCTTCTTCAGCAAGACGCTTTGCTTCCTGAGCGGCAGAGCGCAGGGCTGCGGGCAGGATGATGTTCTCGGGCGTCGGCTTCTTCACCGCGTCCTTGATCGTCACCCAGCCACCCTTGGAGCCCGGCACAGCGCCCTTGATCATGATGATGCCACGCTCGGCATCGGTCTTGACCACTTGCAGGTTCTGCGTCGTCACCTTGGCGGCACCCATGTGGCCGGCCATCTTCTTGCCTTTGAAGACTTTGCCCGGATCCTGACACTGACCGGTGGAGCCGTGCGAACGGTGCGAGATCGACACACCGTGCGATGCCCGCAGGCCGCCGAAGTTGTGCCGCTTCATGGCACCGGCAAAACCCTTACCGATTGAGGTGCCCGAAACGTCCACGAACTGACCTTCGAAGTAGTGGTCGGCCGTGATCTCTTCACCGATGGCGATGAGGTTCTCGGGAGCGACGCGGAACTCGGCGACCTTGCGCTTGGGTTCCACCTTTGCGACGGCAAAGTGGCCGCGCATCGCCTGGCTTACGTTCTTCGCCTTGATCGTGCCGGTGCCCAGCTGAACAGCCGAGTATCCGTGCGCGTCAGCGGTACGCTGCGCCACGACCTGAAGGTTGTCGACATGAAGCACGGTCACAGGGATCTGCTTGCCGTCTTCCATGAAAAGCCGGGTCATGCCGACTTTCTTTGCTATGATTCCAGAGCGCATGTCTGTTCTGCCCCCTTAAACCTTGATCTCGACATCCACACCAGCGGCGAGGTCGAGCTTCATCAGCGCGTCCACGGTCTGGGGGGTCGGATCTACGATGTCCAAAAGACGCTTGTGCGTCCGGATTTCGAACTGATCGCGGGATTTCTTGTTCACGTGGGGTCCACGCAGAACTGTGAATTTCTCGATCTTGTTCGGCAGCGGGATCGGTCCGCGC
>JBBSNW010000121.1:0-7239 GCA_038260405.1 Rhodobacterales bacterium
CGCATGACTTTCTCCATTTCCTCGAACTGCGCCGCAGCCATGTTCTCTGCGGTATAGCTGTGGCCGATGTGGCAGGTGAATTTGACGATCGAACCGACCTTGAACTTCTTCAGTGCGCCGCCGCAGTCCGGGCAGGTGACTGTCAGCGGTCGCTCGAAAGTCTGGCTGTCGATGATTTCGGGCGCTTGTCTGTCCCGTTGAGACGAGGTTTTCGGCATGGGTAATTCCTTTCCGCACTTTTGGTCAACCAGATCAATGAGCAGTTCCGGTATTTCCGCGAGTGGCAGGCAGTAATCCAGCGCGACATGCTCGGCAGCGCTCCTCGGCATTTCTGGATGGGCGGCATCGTTCGGGTCCTGGCTGATGGCAATACCGCCGCGTCGCTTGATTTCGAACAGGCCCAGCGTACCATCATTCAGGTTGCCTGTCAGGATCACGCCCACGGCACCCGAACCATAGCTTTCAGCCACGCTCCGGAACAACGGGTCGATGGCCGGTCGCGCGCAGTTTTCCTTCGGGCCACGCAAAAGGCGCAACCGTCCGTCTGCGACGATCATGTGGCGATCCGGCGGCGCTACATAGATATGACCGGGAAGGATGGTTTCGCCGTCCTCGGCATGTTTGGCCGGGACCGGCCCAGCCGTGTTCAAAAGTGCCGGCAACTCGCTTCGATACGCGCCGATATGTAGGACGACGAGAACAGGAGCGGAAAATGTATCCGGCAGCGCGGCAACCAAGGATCGCAATGCAACCACTCCGCCCGCCGAAGCGCCTATGACGATGATAGAGGAACGAGCCATGATAACCTTTGGGATAGGGGCTGATCTCGGGGATCGGATACCAACGCCGTATGGCGAGGAAGGTTCAACAGCGCGGTTGCGTTCCGGGCTGCGGTAGGCAGATCGCACAACCACCATGCGTGTCCGGATCGAACACGTCTTCGGCGCACAGATCAACGACATGGGCGGCGGCCTCGTGCGCACCATCGGCCTGTTGCGGGCGAAGGCTGAGGTCGGAATGAAGAACCTCGCCTACAACTTGCGCCGCCTTGGCCAACTGCGCCGCATCAACCCGTACCCGCAATGAAAAGCGGTCGACCAAAAGCGCAGATCATGCTGCTCGTCCTGCAGAACGATCCTGAAATGCGCACTGCATCATCAGACCCGGCGCAGCAACCCTTCAGCTGATAGTCTTCCAGATGATTCAGGCTGCATCGGCTGCTGCGTGGTCGCGAAAGTAGTCAAAAAATCGAGGTGCCCGTTAACAGCAATCCGTAGCAGCGCGATCCGCAATCAGTCGGTCAGCAAGTTCCGCCAGACTATTGGCCGTATAATCTGGTATGGGTATGCCCTCAGTCGGCAACATGGCATTGCCCTCGCGCATGACAAAGGCGCCCCTCCCGCCCGCAGCCTGCGCGCCTATGGTGTCCCACAGGTGGCAGGCGATCAGACAGGTCTCTGCCATCCCGACCACCAACTCATCAGCTACAAAACGGTAGGTTTCTGGTGCGGGCTTGAACTTTCTGACCGCATCCACGCTGAAAGACGCCTCGAAAAACGATGCCAACCCGGCTTTTTCCAGCGGCGTCGGCGATCCGGATGGCGGCGAGTTGGTCAGTGTCACCAGCCGGAACCCGGCATCCCGCAAACGGGCCAGAGCCGGGGTCGCATCCGCATGCGCGGGCATTGAGCCGATCCGCTGCTTCAGCTCGGCCACATCCGCTTCACTGATCGCAACGCCAGAGGTGTTCCCCACCATCCGCAGCACCCCCACTGCCAGCTCGCCAAATGTCGCATAGGCACCTGATAGCGTTAGGGTTTGCGAATACATCACAAGCTGCGCAAACCACTCGCGCATCACCCCTGCATCACCAAAGAGGCGAGCAAACAGCGGCTCTAGCGAGGTCAGGTCCAGCAAGGTTTCGTTCACGTCGAACACAAGGATCGTTGGGGGCTTTTGCGCTGTCACGGACATGTCCTTCAGGTCTGGTTTAACCGCAAGATTGCCTGATTGGGCCAGCTAAACAAGTGTTTCAACGAGGGTGCGACCACAGCAAATTCAAAACCAAAAGCCCGCACCTGCCGATAAAGCCCATATCCTGTTGGACCTGCCTCATAGCACACTGAGACAGGTTTCAAGTCTCCGGCAAACCCGGCGCGGTTCAGTCTTGCATCAATACGTCACCCACAATCGCTACTACCCAAGTCAGAAGCAGTTCGCCGACGCCATCCAAAGGGGTGTCCCCGTCCTTCCTGCGCCTGCGGCTTTGTGAAGGCCGGGTGATCCCCCCCTTTGGCTTTGATTCCAGCATTGCGGCGGTTCCCCCCTGCCCTCGCCGGGAGGCAAGGTTTCAGAAAAGGGGCGCGCTAACGCGCTGCCTCGTCTGACCCCTCGCCCGATTTTCGGCATCAGACCGGAAACGTGGCACTACTGCAAAGGACCAAAGCCATGACAGACCAAACCACCTTGACCACAGAAGAACAGGCCGAGATTGATCGCGTCGCCAAGGTCGCGGAACGGGCACCGGTCGCGCAGCAACCGTTGCTGGCCCCATCGGAAGGTTTCCGCGTAGGATTACTTTAAGCGAGAACATTACATGAACATATTCAGGTTCCCCAGTCTCTGGCTGGCCTGATGTTCAGCGGCCGCGCAATTTTGCGGTCAACGGCCTTGGAATGCCAATCGAAGTCGCCGGAAAGGATGACGTGCTCCCAGCCGAGTGGCGACGTGTGCGGAAGCAGCCCGGCATCGTATAGCGGGCTGGTCTGCGCGAGGTGGCTGGCGGCTTTCTCCATGTAGATCGTGTTCCAGAACGTGATGGCGGCGATGACAAGGTTGAGCGCCATAGCCCGTTTCTGTTGGGCCGCGTCAGAGCGATCATGAATGCGCCCTTGTGAGTGGGCAAAGACGGCTCTGGCCAGCGAGTGGCGCGCTTCACCCTTGTTCAGGCCCGCATGGCATTCCATGCGCAGATCGGCGTTCTCAATCCAGTCGAGCATGAAGAGCGTGCGTTCGATCCGGCCGATTTCACCCAAGGCAAGGTAGAGCCGGTTTTGTTGGCGGTACGCCCCAAGTTTGCGCAGGATTTCAGACGGTTTCAGAGACTTGTCTCGAATGCTGGCCGCGAGCCGCATGATATCGCCCCAATGTTGCCGGATCACCTCTTCGTTGATTGGCTTTCCGATGAGGGGTGACAGGGTGGGCCACGCCTTTGCGCCACCGAAGCATGCCAACCGCCGGTCGGGAAAGTCGCGCAAACGCGGCGCGAAGGTCATCCCCAACAGATGGAACAAGGCGAAGACGTGGTCCGACACGCCGCCGGTATCTGTGTAATGCACGAGCGGATCGAAGCTGGCGGGGTTGTTCAACAGGCCGTCGAGCACAAATGGCGCTTCGCCTGAAGTTGCCCCGATAACGCTGGAATGGAACGATCCGTACTGGCCCGACAAAAAGGAATAGATTTTCAGGCCGGGGTCGGGCCCGTACTTGGCGTTGATGAGCCCGCTGCCACGATTGGCAGAGAAGAACTGACCGTCCGATGAGCTGTGCGCCGCTGCGCCCCAATGTTGCGCGAAGGGCAGGCCATGATGGGCATCGACAATGCGACCCAAGGCATCCGCGAACGTCTCGGGCCGAAGGTACCATGTCTGCGCCCAAGTCAGCTGCGCATGGCTGACACGCGATGAAGCATGGGCCATCCGCTCCAGGCCGAGATTGGTGGCTCCGGCCAGGATCGTGGCTAGCACTGCGGCAGGTTCCTCGTGCTGCTTGCCAGACCGTAGGTCGGTGAAGGCATCGAGGAACCCGGTCTGTGCATTCACCTCCCAGAGCAATTCCGTGATGCGGATGCGCGGCATCACGGCGTCAATCGCCCGTTCCAGGCGCGCCGCAGCGGGCGGTGTCACTGCGTCATGTGGCGTAATCTTCAACCGTCCGCGCTCAATTCGGACACCAGGGAGCGCATTGCGCTTCAAGGCGCGGTCCACCTGCTCAAGGCGTTTCGCCAGCGTGGCCCGGCGATCAGACAACCATGCTTCCGGATCTGTCTCGAAGCCCGCGGACCGCATGACGGTTTCCGCTGTGTCCCGGGGCATCAGGTAGCTGTCGAACCGGCGATACTCGCGACTGCCATCGACCCAGACATCCCCGGCGCGCAGGCGATCTCGCAAGGTGGACACAACGGCGGTCTCGTACACGCGCCGTTGTGGCTGACCGTCCTGGACGATCAGCGACGGCCAATGCTTGGCCGCGAACGGCATGGGCGGATCATCGGGCAACTTGCGTTTGCCGGTGCGGTTCTGATCACGCAGCAAGGCGATTGAATCCTTGAGGTCATCTCCCGCATCGGTGGCATTGAATTGGAAAGCCTCCAGAAAGGCAGGGGCAAATTTGCGCATATAGGCATAGCGCTCGGCCGCCAGAGAAAGCGGGTCACTGGTTGCCAGTTCTCCGAAGCCGGCGATTTCGTCACGCTTGCCCAAGAGAAAGTCCCACCCAACGTCCGCATCCAGCGCAGCAAAGGGATCTTGCCCCGTGTCCTGCGCGCGGGCCATTGCGTCAATGGATGCGCCGAAGAGCTGCATCAGCTTCCCAACCCGGGTCTTCCCCATACGCCAGACCTCCTCCTGACGATTGCGGGATCTTGAGAAGAGCTGGCCGATCAGCCGCTCAAACATGGCGATGGTCGCGTCGGTGATCGTAATGGATAAATCCGCCGTCTGCGCCGCGAGCGTTGCGATCCGCCGGCGCTCACCAAAATCGTTCAGCAAGCTCACAGGCGCCACAGCGCCCTCGCGTGCGAACTTGAGCAGCCGATCGGGGTGCAGGCCGTGCCCAAGGTCTGGCGGCAAGTCCAATGATCGCAGATATTTCAAGCGGTCCAGAAGCGCGGTCATGCTGGCAGGGCTGGTCGAATGCGGAAAGCCACGCAACCACGTAAGCCGCGTTTGCCCAACGGACGGATCGTTCACCAAGAGCGCCTGCAACTGGTCACGCTGCTCCGGTGAGAGAGCATCGAACAGCGCCGCAGCAGCCTCCCGCCGGGCGCGAGCCCGCCCCTTCAAGGCAAGGCGCTCAAGCGTGTCAACGCTCGGCAGCACCAGACGGTGCTTGCGCAGATCCGCAATCAGCGTCTCAACAATCTTCACGCCATGATCCGTCGCGAAGGCCGCCCTCGTGGCGATATCCTCCGCCATTGCCATATGCGCTTTAGCAAACGGAGCCAGATCCAGATGCTGCAGCGCGAGAGCTTGATGCGCAGCCCGTGTCGCCCCGCGGCTGGCATAATTCAGAAGGTGTGACGCCGAGAGATGCAGCTGATCCCCGAGCCAGTCCAAGAGGGCTGCTGGCAATACCACCTCATCGCGCCATCCTTGACCCGGGTGACGGAGCAGAGAGATATGGACAGCCAGCCCGAACCGGTTTTCATCGCGGCGGCGCGTCCGGATCAATTCCAGATCCGACGGCGACAGCAAATAGTGGCGCATCAGGCCATCAGGGTATGTCGGGATATCGAAGAGGTCTGCGCGGACACGGGCGGAAAGCAGCGAACGAGGGGGCATAGGTGTCCTCAAAAGGGTCTCGAAGTTTTCTGGACACGCTTTAATATGAAGACTATTAAATAGACAGATATCGATATCCGGAAGGACGACCCCTCACCTCTCGGGCAGGCGTCCCCAAACCGTTCGTTTTGGAGACACCATGCCACGCACTGGCGACATCCTCGGATACGCAAGGGTCTCAACCGCCGACCAGGATTTGTCCGGCCAGAAAGACCGGTTGCTACAACACGGCGCTATTCGCGTGTTCGAAGACGTGATCTCCGGCAAGACGTTCAACCGGCCCGGTTTGGCAGCCTTGCTTGATCAGGCCAGACCCAACGATACCCTGGCCGTCATCCGCCTCGATCGCTTGGGGCGCTCGCTCAAGGAACTCCTGGAAACCGTCGACGGCCTCAAAGCCAGAGAGATCAATTTGATCAGCCTCGAAGAGCGTATCGACACGACATCCGCCGCCGGAGAGCTCGTGTTCCATGTCTTTGGCGCTATCGCTCATTTTGAGCGCCGTCTGATCTCAGAGCGCACCAAAGACGGGTTGGCGAGCGCCAGAAAGCACGGCCGCGTCCCTGGAAGGCCGCCATTACAGCCGGCGACAATCTCTGCTCTCCAAGACCTGGTCGGTGCAGGAAAATCTGTCTCACAAGCCGCGAAACATCTCGGCATAGGCAGATCAACGGCATACAAGGCGATCAGGGAAACCGGCAAACCAAGCGTGTTCGCTGAAGGTTCCTCCTTAGAGTAATCCTACGCAGTAACCTTCCGATGGGGCCTATTGGCATCATCGAACTGACGGAACGGATAATGCCGTCCCGTCAGACGACCGTAGATAATCGCGATTATCACAAGGACGAGCGTGCCAATTCCGATCGGCATGATGGCAAACAGGAAGCCGAGCTCGCGAACGGCGTCCGGGCTCATGGCGGCGGTCATCGCGACGGCACCGGCCGGAGGATGCAGCGCCCGACACAGACTGGTGGCTGTGATCGCAAAGCCCACCGCCAAGGCGATGCGCAGGATCGGATCGTCTATGACAATGCAGACAGCGACAGCGATCAGGGCGGCGACCACGTTGCCGACCATGGCGGACCAGGGCTGTGCAAGCGGACTGTTGGGCACGGCAAACAGCAGCACGGACGTGGCTCCGAACGGAGCGACAAGGTAAAGCCCGAGGTGTAGATCAATCGTCGGAGACAGAACGAATGCCCCGGCCAGAGATAGACCGATGAAGGCTCCCAGCCCCGCACGCATGGCTTCGACAGGCGAGATGTGCGCGACGGCGGGACCGAATGAACGGAGATGAAGCAGATTACGGTCTTTCGTGTTGGCGTTTGGGAGGTTTTAAAAATGGCCCTTACGCGTTTAAGCTATCGGATGAAGTACCAGCTGCTGAGAGCCAGGCCCGTAGCAATGACAAACCAGCGGATCATGCGCTGCGGGATGAGACGTCCGACAACGACGCTCCCCCAGCCGCCCAGGATGCTTGCCGTCGCGACGATGGTTATCCTTGGCTTCAAGTACATTCGCCCGACACCGAAATCAATCGCAAGCACAAAGGTTAAAGAGGCAAAGCAGGAGACGAAGGCAGCAGCGATGGGGGCTCGTCGTCCGTATGTGGTGGGCATCTTCATGTCGATCGTCAACTTACCGAGTCCGACCTTTCTTCCATCGTTGATCGCTATAG
>JBBSNW010000122.1:0-7027 GCA_038260405.1 Rhodobacterales bacterium
GATCGTGTCCCATAGCGTGGTGTAGGTTCTGGAGCAGGTGGTCACCGGAGATAGTCCGATAGGGTCTGGTTGTTGACACCAACCTGAACCGGAGAGACCCCCGATGACCAACGACATGATGAACCTGCGAGACTTCGTCGAGAAGACCCCTGACGCCGATCTGCTGCGGGAGATGATCGGCTTTGCGGCAGAACGCCTGATGGAACTGGAGGTCGGCGCCACTACAGGCGCGGCCTACGGCGAGAAGAGCGCGATGCGCCGTGCCCAACGGAACGGCTACCGCGATCGGGACTGGGAGACGCGGGCTGGCACGGTCGAGCTGCGCATCCCGAAGCTGCGCAAGGGCACCTACTTTCCCGGTTTCCTGGAGCCGCGCCGAATGGCTGAGAAAGCGCTGACGGCCGTAATCCAGGAGGCCTATATTCAAGGGATCTCGACGCGTTCCGTCGACGATCTGGTCAAAGCTATGGGTATGTCGGGCATTTCGAAGAGCCAGGTCAGCCGCCTTTGCGAAGAGATCGACGGCAAGGTGAAGGCGTTCCTCAATCGCCCGATAGAAGGGGATTGGCCCTACCTCTGGATCGACGCCACCTACCTCAAGGTCCGGCGTGGTGGCCGGATCGTATCGGTCGCTGCGATCATCGCCATCGGCGTGAACTCGGACGGACGCCGTGAAGTTCTGGGCCTAGAAATCGGCACTTCTGAGGCCGAGCCAATCTGGACGGAGTTTCTGCGCAAGCTGACCCGGCGCGGCCTTCGGGGCGTAAAGCTGGTGATCTCGGACGCACACGAAGGCATCAAGGCGGCGGTAACGAAGGTGCTGTCCGCCTCATGGCAAAGGTGCAGGGTCCACTTCCAGCGGAACATCGCGGCCCATGCCGGCAAAAGCGGTCGTGGGGTCGTGTCGGCCTTCATCGCCACCGCCTTTGCCCAGCCGACAGCCGAGGCCGCAAGCACCCAGTGGCGTGCGGTGGCGGATCAGATCAGGCCAAAGGTGCCCAAGCTCGCCGCGATCATGGATGCCGCCGAGCACGACGTTCTGGCCTACATGACCTTTCCAAAGGAGCATCGCGCCAAGCTGCACTCGACCAATCCCATCGAACGCCTCAACGGCGAGATCAAGCGCCGCACCGATGTCGTCGGCATCTTTCCAAACGACGACGCCATCATCCGTTTGGTCGGTGCGCTGCTCCTCGAACAAAACGATGAATGGGCAGTTCAAAGAGGGCGATACATGACACTGGAAACCATGGCACCTTTGAGCGATGATGCCATCGTCAGCCTGCCCGCCGTGGCGCGCTGATCAAGCAGGCCCACGCCGGACGTCACGGTGATCCTCAAGGCCAGCTACACCACTCGGTGGGACACGATCGCGGATGTTCGCGACGCACTTGCTGAACGGCTGTTCTTTCGTCTTTGATGCCCCGCAAAGGTAAGAGCTGCGCTTGGGGTGTCACGGAAGCGGGCTCGTGAATCCATTGCGACAGCAACACCACTCGTTTTGTTGGCTGCGATGAGTCGCGCTCAACAGAAACTCTCGGCGCTCGACTCAAGGGAAATTGACTATGAAACGAAGCAGGGCGAGGTCTGCGATTCGTGTTTGGTAATCATTTGCGACATGCTATGATCGCCCGACTGCTGATGTGTCGCTGACGTCGGACCATTCCACCTCGTCGATCGATTGCGGCACTACGCGCCAACGGGATGGCTTTGCGCCAGCTGGCCGTTTCCTGAAAGCCCAACGAAGTGCTTGCCATGGACGACCGCTTGATCCCGGCCATCTACGAAGCGGCTCTTGAACCCGAACGCTGGAACTCGCTTTTTGCCCAGCTTTCCGAGGAGCTGGACGGGGCCGCCGTATATCTTGGACAAGCCTTCACTGACTGCTTCGGCATTGGCGACTTCTGGACCGTCGGGGTTGATCCCAGCGGTTGGGACCGCTTCGACGAACGGGATCAGTCCGCGCAGAGCAACCGAACACTTGCGGCGCTTCTGCGCAGCGAGGGGCGCGTCGTGGACCGGCGAGAGATCATCCCTGACGCAGAGGTCGGCAACGATCAACTGTCGCGCATCTTCTTGGCCGAGAATGGCCTTTTTCACGCAGCCGTTTCTGTCGTGCAGCGGGATGAGCAGGTCGCGTCGACGCTGTGGATCGCCCGGGACCAAGCGCGTCCAATCGAGGGCGCATCCTTCGAGCGCATCCGCCTGCTCGCGCCGCATTTCGGACAGGCGATGCGCATGCACCGGGCGCTCAAGCGCTCAACCTCTGAAACCGCAATGTTCCGGTCGGTGCTTGACGGGCTCCCCCAGGGGGCGGCGCTGCTCGACGGGGACCTGCGGTTACTCTATGTAAACGCCGCCGCTGAGTGCGCATTGGAAGCGGGTCGGGGACTCGTGCAGCGCTTCGGTCGGCTCAGTGCTACTGCGCCGCACCTGCAGCGCGCGCTGCAGGACCATGCGCGCCGGCTGACGGACAGATCGGAAGACCTGCGGATTGGCTCACTGATCCTGCGCGATGCAGAGGGCGAACCGGCTTGGCGCCTAACGCTGGCGCCCGCCGTTGGCACGTCCGCCCATGGCTTGGCCGTTGGTACTCGGATGATTGCCCTTATAGACGATCTGTCGCGCACACCCGATGGGCCAGGGGCGGAAACTCTTACGGCCTGGTTTGGGCTGACACCCGCCGAGGCGCGAGTTGCCGCCCTTTCCGCGCGGGCTCTGCGCCCGGCCGAAATCGCTGCGACTATCGGAGTTAGCATCAACACCGTGAAGACCCATCTGAAGGTGGTCCACGCGCGGCTTGGGGTCCACAGCCAAGCGGGACTCGTGCGGACGGTCCTCACCCTGCGCGACTACTAACGCATTTCGGAGAATTGCGCCTCACCCCCGCGGGTGATGCGCTGAACGTTGACCTCGGCCAAGCTGAACGAAGCAGTTCCTTTATTCAGTCCAGGAGGATGTTTCGATGAATACGAATGTGGACACGTCGGAACTTCGCGCAAAGCGTAGGGTAAAGCGGACACCTCAGGCCATTGCTTTGCGGCGAGAATCTTCGGCGTTCGTTGTCGGCGCCTTGGCTCTCGCGCTGTCGCACGCCTCCCCCGCAGGAGCTTCGACGCTCGATCTGTTTGCATCGGGCGAGGCCCGCAGCCTGATCGGGGGTGGGCCGGAGTTGGCGGTGGACTACGCTCAACAGGACGCCGCGAGCATCCGGGGCTTCGAACTCGGGCCGCCGGACGGAACGAAGGTCGAGACCTTTCGCAGCAGTCCGGTCTTCAGGGGCGGAAGGCCATTTCCACCCGGCTCGCGCCCGCCGCTCATCTCGGCTGCCGCGCAAGATGACGGAACCTACGGCGCCGGGGTCAGCGCCGGCTTCATCAATCGTCCGGGGGATCTCAGCGCGCAGGCCGAGCTGACCTATACCTATATCAACGACGGATCCTTCGCAGAGATCTACGAGCAGGAGCTGAACATCCCGATCCAGTCGGTGGCGCTCTCCGGATTCCCGGGGTACCCAGGACTCCCGGCGTCGTCCGGCGATCTTCGGGCGTACTCTGAGATTACGATACGGGCCCAGACCGGCGACAGGTTCGGAAACCCTACCGGAACCCTCGCGACCGATACCTATTGGGTCGAACTGAAAAAGGTCAATAATCCTGCTGTCTGGTCGACGGAGTTCACGCTCAGTCCCAGTGTCGCCCGCGCGCTGACGGATCTCGGGTTCGAGTATGAGTCTGGCTCGTACTTCAACGACCTGCCCCTTGGTAGCTCTTACGTCTCGACTGTCTCAATTCCCGCCTACGCGGTCCGCTTCAAGTCGAAGCCGGTCCAGCCCGGCGAGACGCTGACCGTTGAGCTGCAGGCCAACGCCCTAGTGGAAGTCGGGCCATATGGTGGCGAGCAGGGAGGAGAGGCCTTTGCGGGTGATCCGTTCAATTTGATGCAGTCTTCGGGCCCGAGCGTGAACCTTAATTTTTTCGGCAATGACGGCGGCGGTGTCACGCCATCGCCGGTGCCGCTTCCGGCATCGGCGATGCTGCTGTTAGGCGCGCTTGTGCTGTTGGGCGCCGTCCGCCGGCCCAGAGTTACGCGACTGGCCGGTGGACTCGGAATGACCTGACCGGATGAGAGCGGAGGTCGGTTCGCGTGTTTCCGGACGAAGATGGGTGCCACCGCAAGGAGCGAACGGCGATGTATTCAAGGGAGGGACGGAAATGAGAGCCTTTTTGTGCACCGCGGCCCTCTCGGTCCTGGCAGTTGCCTCCGCCCATGCGCAGGACCAGGCGCGGCAATCGTCCGGACAGTTTCCCGATCCAGGGCATGCCCAACCAAATGAAAACGCGGTCGAGCGTTCCCCCGTGTTCGACGGTGTCGCTATGACCGATGCCCGCGCCGCTTCGATCGCGGGGGCGGCGGGGTTCGAGCTTCAGGGCTGGCGCGGCTGCGCCGGCATCGACGAATGCCTGCTGATGTTCGTGCGGGACGACGCAGAGGCCGATTTCGTCTACGTCATCGGATCGGAGAGCTGCATCGACCTGTCGATCGACCTCGGCACAACGCTGGAGAGCCCGAGATCGACCGCGGGCGTCAACCGCGACATCCTCGTTGCTCACGAGCGCCATTGGCGGGCGGAGCGACATGCTCGAACGGCCTTCGGCGAGGTCGACACCCGCGCGGATCTGAACGACCGTTCGACCGTCGACTGCTTCGGCGGCGAGACGGCGCTGCTGCGCGCGCGGCTGACGCGGAGCCTGTCCATCGACAACCTTAACCTAGCCTTCCAGGGCGAGAATTTCTGGGAAAGCCCGGATACGAGCCCGACCATCCCACATAGCCGACAAGGCGCCGGCTGGCTGCCGCGCGCCACCGAGCGCTTTCTGGCTTTCCAGCAATGGACGCCGCCTGTCCCCGAGGAACACCGCGGTGGTGTCGATCTGCGGGGCCACGCCTACGAGATCGTGGATCCGCAAGGGGTGGTCCTGGGCTCGGACGAGACATCATACATCGTCAACGAGGCGTCGGAAGGCAAGCAATCGAAAAAGGAAATGTGCCAAGGAGAGCGAGAACGCTTCGAAAAGAGAGCGGCACCTCTTAGCGGATCGTCGGTCGATCTCGTCTGCGCCGTTACGCCGATGGCCGACAGGTACACTGTCAGCGCAGTTTTCTTGAGCGGAACCAAAGAAGTGCCGTATTGCGACTTCTTCCACAACCTTTCGTCGGAGCTGACGGGCATCTACAGTCAGTCCGTCTACGACGATTGCATGGAAAACCCCGGTCGCTACGATCCCGACTATCCGCCGGAACCCAATCCGTACTCGCTGGCCGGCTATCTCGGAACCGATCCGCTGGTTGCACCGGAGTTGATCTTGGCGGTCGTATCCTGCCCGATCACCTACACCGATGTCGTTGGCTATCATGTGGCCGGCAACGATTGCGTACGCACGACAAAGTATGTCTGCGCCGAGCAGAATGATGCCTGTACCTGCGATCAGCCCGCAACGGACCTCGTCTGCACCGGAGGCGCCATGCCGGGTGAGGGCGATCCCCCGCGCTGAACTGCAAGGTTTTTCGGGACGATGCCCCCAGAGGCCTCAGTCAGAGCAACAGTGTGAATAGACGGCGTAGGAATCGCCAAAGCCACCAAATTGCCACGATGCAGAAAGCTTCCAGTTGGGCTCGGAGCCGACCTCGGATGCAGCGCGGCATTTCATGATAAGATGTCGTGTCAACGTCGGGTTGTCGGTGTGGGAGGGTATGGTGGATCGGAGGAACTTTCATGCAAACACCAAACTTACCTGCCATTCGCGCACTGCGTCCAGCCTGGAACAAAGGCCGGATCGTCGGCCAGAAAAGGCCGCTCAAGCCCAAACATGTCTGGGCGATCAGGGTGCGGCTGGAGCTGGCCGAGAACCATCGTGATCTAGCCCTTTTCAATCTTGCCATCGACAGCAAGCTGCGCGGCTGCGATCTGGTGAAGATGAAGGTGGTCGATGTCATGGCGTCAAGTCAAATCAAGGAACGCGCTTCGGTTCTGCAGAGCAAGACCCAGAAACCCGTGCGCTTCGAAATCTCTGAGTGCACACGTGCATCGCTCGAACGGTGGATGCGGGAGCCTCTGATGGTCGGATCCGAATACATCTGGCCTGGGCGTTTTCACGAACGGCTTCACATCTCGACCCGCCAGTACGCGCGTATTGTCCGTGACTGGGTGACATCCATCGGTCTGGAGGCCAGCGCCTATGGCACGCACTCGATGAGGCGAACGAGGGTGACCCAAATCTATAAGAAGACAGGCAACCTTCGGGCAGTCCAGCTGTTGTTGGGCCATACCAAGATGGACAGCACTGTCAGATACCTGGGCGTTGAGCTTGAAGATGCGCTGGCTATCGCCGAAGCTATCGAAATCTAAAGGAAAGGGCCGTCTTCGCGGACGGCCCTACGCTGCCGCTCGTGCGAAAACCGCCTAATGACCACTCCCAGCCCAAAGCGGACATCGGATTGACTGATTCAATCTGGGGAAGCACAACTATTTCGGTCAGTCCTTGCCGACGCGCTCTTCTTTCAATTGCGCATGCTCCTTTAATCCAATGTGGACCTTTAATCGTGACGCTGTTGCATCCCATCCAGCGTTCTCGTCAGAGTATCTGAACGACCATGACGACCCTCCGCCTCCTGAAGGCCGCAGGTATCCAACAACTGAAAAACGGTAAAGCTGTTCCAATGCTGCATCACCATCGAGCGGATTGTTTGACGATTTGATTTGTGCATAGTTTTTAAGAAACTCTTCCTTTTGAAAAGTAATCGTCTGGGTCTTAGAACATGCTCGAAGACCGTCAGTCCAATCTGACCAGTGCGGATCGATTTCGTCAGACAGCTCATCTTTCAAGATCGTGTCCCATAGCGTGGTGTAGGTTCTGGAGCAGGTGGTCACCGGAGATAGTCCGATAGGGTCTGGTTGTTGACACCAACCTGAACCGGAGAGACCCCCGATGACCAACGACATGATGAACCTGCGAGACTTCGTCGA
>JBBSNW010000123.1:0-6760 GCA_038260405.1 Rhodobacterales bacterium
CAGCAAGGGCATCGGCCTGCGCTGCGCCGAAATCCTCGCCGCCGAGGGTGCCGCCGTGTCGATCTGCGCGCGCACCGGCGCCGATGTGGATGCGGCGGTCGGCAAGCTCACCGCGGAGGGCGGAAAGGTGCATGGCATGGCGGTCGACGTGTCGGACAAGGCCGCGCTCGAAGCCTGGGTCGCGCAGTCGGCACAGGTGCTCGGCGGCATCGACATTGTGATCGGCAACGTCTCGGCGCTGGCCGTGGCGGACGACGAAGAGGCCTGGAAAGCCGGATTCGAGACCGACATGATGCATTCGGTGCGGCTGGTGAACGCGGCGATGCCGTGGCTCGAAAAAAGCGGGGATGCGTCGATCACCCTCGTCTCGTCGGTGTCGGGACGGGAAATCGACTTCACCGGACCGGCCTATGGCGCGTTCAAGGCTGCGATCGTGCATTACGCGCAAGGCCTCGCCTACAAGCTGGCGGGCAAGGGCATCCGGGCCAATACCGTATCGCCCGGGAACACCTATTTCGATGGCGGCATCTGGCAGAACATCGAAAAGAACCTGCCCGACCTCTATGCCGAGGCGCTGTCCCTGAACCCCACCGGGCGCATGGCCAAACCCGAGGAGATCGCGCGCGGCGTCGTGTTCCTCGCAAGCCCGGCATCCAGCTTCACCACTGGAACCAACCTCGTGATCGACGGCGCGCTGACCAAGGGCGTCCAGCTCTGACGGAAATGCCGGGCCGACTCACAGAGCGGTCGGCCCGGCCTCGTGTCGGCCCGTCACCTGCACAGCCCTTGATCGGTAAAAAACGTGGCGCGGATCAGCGGTCGAAGTCACGTTATCCGCCGCTTGCCATCTTTACGGAATTTCTGCCGTCGCGGCCTGCACAAGGCGCCACCAACCACCCGGTTGCCGAGCACATCATTCCGCAGCCTCGATCTCGAGCTTCACGGAGGCATACCAGTCGGCCGCGGCGCGGATCTCCTCATCCGTGAGACCGGCGGCGATGCCCGACATCACCGCATGTGTGCGTTTGCCACCGCGAAACGCCTTGAGCTGAGTGTCGATGTAGATGTTTGTCTCTCCTGCAAGGTTGGGCACGTCCTCGGCAAGGCCGATCCCGTTTTCGCCATGACAGGCGACACAGACTTCAGGCGCACCCGCGGCATCGCCGGTCAGCGTGGCCGTGGCCTTGTGGTCCGAATACCAGGCGGCCAGATCGGCGATCTGCTGGTCGGTCAGGGACTTCGCGACGACGCTCATCATCTCGTGCGTGCGCGTGCCTTCGCGAAAGGCTGTGAGCTGCGAAGCGATGTAATTCGCAGGTTCGCCGCCGATATGCGGCGCGATCGGGATCTTTGCATAGCCGTCGATCCCGTGGCAGGTGCTGCATTGCCTTGCAAGTTTTCGCCCCTCGGCCGGATCTCCGGCGGTCTGGGCGGCGACGGCCCCGGCGAGAAAGATCCCGCCGAGGCTCAGAAGTTTTGTGCGGATCATTTTTCGTAGCTGATCCGGTAGAGCGCGCCGGTGAGGTCGTCCGACACAAGCAGCGATCCGTCACGCAGGTTCGCGACATCGACTGGACGGCCAAGATATTCGCCGTTCTCGTCGATCCAGCCTTCGGCAAAGGGTTCCGTTGTCGCGTTGCCTTCAGCATCCACGGTGGTCACCATGATGCGTGCGCCCGTCGGCGTGGTGCGGTTCCAAGACCCATGCTGGGCCGAGAAGATCGCGCCCTGATACTTTTCCGGGAAGGATTTGCCGGTGTAGAACACCATTCCCAGATCGGCGGCATGCGCGACGGTCTGCGATGCCGGCATGGTCACTTCGACCGGTACTTCCTCGCCCTTGTATTCGTTGGTGCGGGTATCACCGCCGCCGAACCACGGATGGCCATAATGCAGGCCGACTTCGGTCATGTGGTTGATCTCGCCCGGCGGAATGTCATCTCCCATGCCGTCGACCTGGTTGTCGGTGAACCACAGATCGCCGGTCGCGGGATCGAAGTCCTGACCGACCGAATTGCGCACGCCCTGCGCGATGACCTCGCGGCCCGTCCCGTCCGTGTTCATGCGGATGATGCCGCCGATGCCGGTATCCATGTATTTCTGGATCTTGTCCGGAGGCGTCACGTTGTGCGGCTGGCCGAGCGAGATGTAGAGCTTTCCGTCGGGACCGATATCGCAGACCCGCGCCGTGTGGTTGAAGCTTTCCTCGTCCGTGGGGATCAGCTCGCCCTGCGGGACGACCTGGCCCACGGCGACATCGGGAGATTCGTAGAAGAACTCGGCCGCCGGGAAGACCAGAACGCGGTTCTGCTCGGCGATGTAGAGAAAGCCATCCGGGCTGAAGCAGATACCGTTGGGGATGGTGAACGTCAGCGAGGGGGCGAAATCCTTCACCTCGTCGGCGACGCGGTCCTTGTTGCGGTCGGTGACGGCCCAGACCTTGTCCTTGCGTGTGCCGACGAAGGTCACGACGCCCTGCGGGCCCACGGCGATGTGGCGTGCATCCGGGACGATGGCGTAAAGCTCGATCTTGAAGCCGTCGGGCATCTTGATGCGTTCGAGCGTCTTCTTGATACCGTCGGCATAGGCACCGGTCTGTTCGACGACGGTGAAATCCTTGACGCCGGTGGACTGCATGCTTTGCAGCCGTTCGATATTGGGCGGCAATTCGGCGCTTTGTGCGGCGACATAACCCGTGGTCATTGCCAGAGCGGCAATGGATGTCATCAGTTTCTTCATGGATTGCTCCTCCCTTGTTATCTGGCGAAAGGGCCGCTGCGGACGGCCCCTCCCCTTTTCTTGATCGCCCCTTGGGTTACGGGTTGTCCCTGTCCCGTTCCCCGGCGAAGTCGACGCACGTGCAACGCGAGAGGGCCTCGGGCTCGCCCCCGACATATCCGGCGGTAAGATCCTCGCTTGAATTGGCGACATCAAAGCAGCCATTTCGAGGATCATAAGTGCCGCCCTCTCCCGTGTTGATCGTATGTTCGTGCGCGAACCGGGATTTCGATTTTGACAAGCAATTCAACGTGACGTCCTCGAAATCCAATCTGTCATCAATCAGTAGACCAAAGCCCTGTCGTAAATTCGACGACCTGATGTTGGTCCGGAACGCGGATTAGGTTGTGGAAGACTTCTGCCTTCTTCCCACCCGATGCCTTGATCCTGCAACCCGAGGTTAGAGCGGAAAAAAATGTCCCGGGTAGTACGGCGTTACTACATCGGTCTCGGGTAGGATCGGTACGCTGGCCGTCACTCTGCCGCGATCATGACCTCCCCGGATGCAGTCCCGCTCGCGGCAGGTGCGCTCTGCTTGGACAGGAATATCAGGCAGGTCGTGCGCAGCACCGAGGTGAAGTTCTGTGGCTCGCCCTTCAGCTCCAGCACCTCGCTGTGCAGCATCGAAAGGAAAAGCGGCGTCGAGGTGCGTTCCCGATCCGCGATTTCGTCGAGTATGGCCCAAAAGGCGTTTTCCAGCCGGATCGACGTGCTCTGGCCATTCAGCCGAAGCCGCCTTGTCGTCGAGGCATAGCGATCGGGGTCCTGTCCCGCAAAGAATAGGCACATGTGTGGCTTCCCCCCTTTTGATCTCCGTCGACATAAAAGTTCGACACAGGAGCAAGTATTGCATCGGCGGGTGATCCTGTCTTTGCGACTTAATGAGTGCCTTCATGCCTCACCCGCCGGATCGCTGCGGTCCCGATCGCGCCCGGTTTTCAGCGCCGTCAGGCACCGGTCCAGCCTTATCCGCGCAATTCCGGCGTTCACCCTTGCCGGATGCCTGCGATTTCTGGCAACACCTTTTTGCCGGAACGGGGCCAGCCCCCTCTAACAGGAGATGACGTAATGACCTGGCTGATGCCCGCCGAAACCGCCCCTCAGGACCGGATCTGGATGGCCTTCCCGCGCGAGGGCGCGACGCTCGGCGCGAGCAGTGCCGCGAGAGAGGCGGGATATGCCGCATGGGCCAAGGTCGCGAATGTCATCGCCGAACATCAGCCTGTCTCGATCATCGTCGATCCGACCGAGATCGACCGCGCCCGCGCCGTTCTGTCGTCGGATGTCACGATCGTCACGCGCAGCATCGACGATTTCTGGCTGCGGGATTCCGGTCCGACCTTCGTGCACGACAGCGACGGGCAGCTTGCCGCGGTGGACTGGATTTTCAACGGCTGGGGCGGCGGCGACTGGACCAGCAGCGGCCATGACCGAGATCTCGCCCGCTTCATCGCGGATCTCGCCGGGGTTCCGGTGGTCCCGTCGCTGCTGGTGAACGAAGGCGGCGGCATCCATGTCGACGGCGTCGGCACGGTGCTCGTGACGGAAACCGTGCAGCTCGACCCCGACCGCAATCCGCATGCCGACAGGACCCGCGTGGCAGAGGAGCTGTCGCGCACCCTGGGCGTCACGAAAACGATCTGGCTGCCGCGGGGGCTGGCGCGGGATTACGAAACCTTCGGTACCCGCGGTCACGTCGACATCGTCGGCTGCATGCCGTCACCGGGTGTCATCCTGCTGCACGAACAGCGCAACCCGTCCCACCCCGACCACGCCACGATGTCGGCGATCCGCGCGCAGCTCGAACAGGAGACCGACGCGCAGGGCCGCGCCTTCCGGATCATCGACCTGCCCGCGCCGGACACGCAGACCGATCCTCATGGATTCGTAGACTGGAGCTATATCAACCATCTCGTCATCAACGACGCCGTGATCGCCTGCAGCTTTGGAGAACCCCGCGCCGATGCCCGCGCGCAGGAGATTCTCGCCGCCGCCTATCCCGGCCGCGAAGTCGTAGGGGTGGATGCGAGAGAGCTTTTCGCCCGTGGCGGCGGCATTCATTGCATCACGCAGCAGCAGCCTTCGGCGCGCTGATCCGATGGATGTTGTCGAAGCCTCGATCGCCGATCTTCGCCACGCCCTGACGGCAGGCGAGACGAGTTCGGTCGCGCTTGTCACCGCCTATCTGGACCGGATCGCCCGGTTCGACCGAAGCGGTCCCTGTCTGAATTCCGTTCCCGTCCTGAACCCCGCTGCGCTCGACGAAGCGCGCGCCTCAGATGACCGGCGCAAGGCGGGGCAAACGCTGGGACCGCTCGACGGCATCCCCTACACGGCCAAGGACAGCTACAAGGTCAGGGGCCTAACCGTCTCCGCCGGATCGCCCGCCTTCGCCACGTTGATCGCGACCGACGACGCCTTTGCCATCGCGCAACTGCGCCGGGCCGGCGCGGTGCTGATCGGCTTGACCAACATGCCGCCGATGGCAAATGGAGGCATGCAACGCGGGCTCTATGGTCGCGCGGAATCGCCCTACAATGCCGATTACCTGACGGCGGCCTTCGCCTCGGGCTCGTCCAACGGCTCGGGCACGGCGACGGCTGCGAGCTTCGCCACTTTCGGACTTGGCGAAGAGACATGGTCAAGCGGACGCGCGCCGGCCGCCAACAATGGCCTATGCGCCTATACACCCAGCCGGGGCGTGATCTCGGTCCGCGGGAACTGGCCGCTGGTGCCCACCATGGATGTCGTGGTGCCGCATACGCGCAGCATGGCCGACATGTTCGAGGTGCTCGACATCATCGTCGCCGATGACCCCGACACCCGCGGCGATCTGTGGCGCAGCCAGCCTTGGATATCCCTGCCCGCCGCCTCCTCCGTCCGGCCCGCCTCGTATCGCGCACTTGCGGGGGCGTCGCTGCGCGGCAAACGGTTCGGCGTGCCCGCGATGTATATCAACGCCGATGCCGAGGCGGGCACGGCGCCCGCGCCGGGCATCGGCGGACCCACGGGCCAGCGGATCGACACCCGCGCGTCGATCATGGAGCTGTGGCGCCAAGCGCGGGAGGTGCTCACGCAGGCGGGGGCGGAGGTCGTCACCGTCGATTTCCCGACCGTGTCCAATTACGAGGGTGATCGCCCCGGCTGCCCGACGATCGGGACGCGGGGCCTGATCCCGGAGGGCTACCTGAAGCGCGAGATCGTCGATCTGTCGGTCTGGGCCTGGGACGATTTCCTGCGCGCCAATGCCGATCCCGCTCTGTCGCGCCTTGCGGATGTCGACGGCGCGCGGATCTTTCCTGCGCCGCCCGGCAGCCTGCCGGACCGCTATACCGGCTTCGAGGACGATATCGCGGACTACCCTGCTCATGCCCGTGCCCATCCCGTTGGCAGCTTCGAGGAGATCCCGGCCCTGCCCGACGGGCTGCGCGGGCTGGAGGCGACGCGCAAGACCGACCTCGAGGATTGGATGGACCATCTGGGCCTAGATGCGGTGGTGTTTCCGGCGGTGGCCGATGTTGGACCGGCGGATGCGGATATCAATCGTGCCTCCGCCGATCTGGCCTGGCGCAACGGGGTCTGGGTGGCGAACGGCAATCTCGCGATCCGTCACCTCGGCATCCCGACCGTGACCGTGCCAATGGGCATCATGGCGGATATCGGGATGCCTGCGGGCCTCACCTTTGCCGGCCGCGCCTATGCGGATTCGGACCTGCTCTCGCTCGCCGCAGCTTTCGAGGCGACAGGCAACTACCGCGTCGCACCACAAAGGACCCGAAACCGCCGGCCTCAAAGGTGACGTGACGCCGAGCCTGCAGTTTTTCGCTTCGGCAACTTGACCCGGAGCGAATGCGCCGCACTTCCAGAGGTCACTGCAATTAACGGGAAGTCACATGTTTGCTGTTGAAGTTCGGGACCACGTCATGATCGCGCATTCGCTGCCGTCGCCGGTATTCGGCCCGGCCCAAGGAATGCACGGGGC
>JBBSNW010000124.1:0-6665 GCA_038260405.1 Rhodobacterales bacterium
GCGGCTGTCATGCTGCCGCCTGCAACGACACACAGCTTGCGGTGAACCCCGGTCCCATTGCTGTCAGCAACGTGCGGGGCGGCAGACCGTCCCTCACGAGCCGGTCGAGCACAAAGAGTGCGGTCGGGGCGGACATGTTGCCATAATCGGCCAGAACCCCTCGTTCATGGTCCAATGTGCCTTGGTCCAGCGACAGGGCGCGTTCCAGTGCCGTGATAACCTTTGCTCCGCCGGGATGGCAGGCGAACCGGTCGATCTCGTCCAGCCCCAGGCCGTGCCGACCGACGATACCCTGCAGGGCCGGCGCGATGTTGGCCTCTGCAAATGGTGGAATTGCGCGATCAAAAATTACGCCAAGCCCGGTATCGTCGACGCTCCATCCCATGATGTCGAGCGTTCCGGGCCATGTGTGGTGACCCGAAAACTCGAAGCTCGCAAGCCCGGCTCCGCCCGATCGCAAGACGCAGGTGGCCGCACCATCGCCGAACAGCGCCGTCGCTACAATGTTTTCTTTGGTCAGCTTGTCGAGGCGAAAGGCTACCGAACAGAGTTCGACAGCGACGACCAGCACGCAACTGCCGGGCCGTGACTGTGCCAATCGCGCGCCAAGACCCAAGCCGGTGACCCCGCCCGCGCACCCAAGGCCAAATACCGGCACCCGTTCCACGTCACTGCGAAACCCGAGTTGTTCTGCGACCCGCGCGTCGATTCCGGGAGTCGCCAGTCCGGTGGAGGATATGGTGACGACGGTGTCGATGTCAGAGGCTGCAAGCCTCGCATCCGTAAGCGCCCGCGACGAAGCATCGACAAAAAGCGCGCATGCACCTTCAAGATAAGCCTCGTTGCGTTAGGACCATCTCAACTGCCGAAGATACCAATCCAGAGGCTTCACAACGTAGCGCTTTTGGATGCCTGAGCTTTCAAACACTTTCACGAGCCGTTCGAAGTCATCGTAACGTGCCGAAAAACTTTCGTGTGCCACCTTGGCGGCGTCCTGTTGACTGACCAGATTCGGAGGGACCGCCGTGCTGACAGACACGAGTTTGACTTGGTGCGACACCATCGTCTTCCTTTGCTTAATTCTTCACGATTTCATGGCGCAACAATTAGACGCGGCAAAACTTTGTTCGTTCCAGACTTCGTCGAGAGTTCACGCACAAGCGCACAACCTGCTCGACTGGCCGTACGCGACCAAGGGATGTTTTGGTGGTCAACGGCAAGAGACTCAGGCGAGGATCAAGTCGCCGCGTAAGTCAGACGGATACGTTGTTCGCAGAACGTGTGGCCGCAAATCTGGCGTCGATGAAGGTCACGAGTGCTGACAGGGTCGGCGTCGGCGTCGCGATGACATTTTTCAAGCCGGGCGATGCGATAGACGATGTGCTCGACGCGCGCCGACACCGCACTCTACCGAGCCAAAAAGGCCGAAAAGGGCAAGGTCTGCGTCCAAATATGGGTGAAATTCGGCCCGCCCAGCCATTTGGACTGCGTGTCGAGGTGGAAAAGTTCCGCCCTTGCAACAGAGGGTCATTGGTAAAGTCGATGCCCGGCACGATGTTCTGCGTGCAGTAGGCGACCTGTTCAGTTTCCGCAAAAAAAGTTGTCGACCAACTTATCGAGAACCACTCGAACGATGATCCGCACGGGCACGTCCCCTTCAGGGATCAGCTTGGTCACGTCCAGCAAGTCGAAGTCGAAGGAGTCCGCAAACGCGTCTTCGAAGACCTGCACGCCGAGTTCCCATTCGGTGAAATCACCTTCCTCAATGGAATTCCAGATGTCCCGGCGGTGGAAGTCCGGGTCGACGCCGTTGATCTTGACGGCCTCGGCCCACAGCACCGCCTGCAAGCCGACTTTGGGTTGCCAGTGGAACTTGACGAAATGCCCTTTGCCCTCGGCATTGACAAATCAGAAGGTATGAACGCCGAAACCTTCCATGAACCGCAAAGAGCGGGGGATTGCGCGGTCGGACATGGTCCATATGATCACGTGCATGGCCCCGGACATCAAGAAGATGAAATCCCCGCTGCGACGGAACATCGCATGCAGCAGATCGTTACTCTTATAGAGCTGAGGCAGCACGCCTGCAGCAAAGGAAGGGAGCCTCCTCAATGGGCGGTATTATCTATCTTATAGGCCTCGTCGTCGTAGTTCTGGCCGTGTTGTCGCTTTTGGGCCTCGGCTGAATTTCTATCCTGAAGGGATGACATTATGAACACCACCACATCGCCCGCCGCTGCCGTCGACGGATCCTATGTCGATTGGCAAGCGATCTTTGCCGGCAGCGTCGTCGCGATCGCGATTGGAGTGCTGCTGGCGACATTTGGTGCCGCACTCGGACTCTCGGCGATCACGCTGGATGGCACTGATTCATCTTCGACGTTCGAGCTGGTTCTGACCGGTCTGTGGCTTGTCCTGACGCTCGTTGCCGCCTATCTGGCGGGCGGCTATATCGCTGGCCGCATGCGCCGCCGAGTCGAGTCCGCGTCTTCCGATGAAGTCACGGCACGCGACGGGATCAACGGTCTGGTTGTCTGGGGGCTTGGGACTATCGTGACTGCCGTGATGCTGACGAATGCGGTCGGCTTTGCGGCCAACACAACTGGTAATGTTGCCGCCGGAGCGGGACAGGCAGTCGGAGCCGTGACCCAAGCTGCAGGAACCGCTCTGGGTGGTGTTGCGTCCGGCGTGGCGAATGCAGCAGGGGCCGTTGTTCCGGACGAAGCGCAGAACAATCCCACAGATTTCCTGTCCAACCAACTGTTACGGCCGGCACAAGTCGACCCCGCTGCCGCAGATCCGGCTCAACTGGCCCAACAGGCTGCCAGCATTGTGGCCAATGTCTACCGTACCGGGGAAGTTAGTGACGCTGACCGTGCGTATTTGGCTAGCGCAGTGGCCGCGCGAACAAACTTGACGCAGCCCGATGCCGAAGCGCGCGTTGACCAGGTCATTACAGACGCGCAGACAGCACGTCAGGAGGCAGCTGATGCAATTGATACTGCACAGGCGGAAGCAGCACAGCTGGCAGAAGACGCAAAAGTTGCCGCTGTAGAGGCCTCACGTACGGCACGTAATGCCGCCATCATGACGGCCTTTGCGCTCGCCGCTGCCGCCTTGATCGCAGCAGCTGCTGCCATGGCCGGTGCTGTGCACGGCGGCCGCGATCGTGACGCCGGTCGTATCTTCCGCGGTATTCGTTTCCACGGCTGATCTTGTCAGGCGACTACGCTCCGGCTGCCGATGTAGCCGGAGCTACCTTGTTCTCGATGGGATAACCTGTGAGACAATCGGCATTTGGTCCGGTGCGGACTCAAACTTAAGACGACGGCAGTCCGCTGGCTGGGTTGGCTCTTGAGCGGCAGGACTGAAAACGCAACGCATCGCTGCTTGGGATTGTCAGCCAGGAATGGCGCCGACACAAAGCTGCGGGATGCCGCCTGTAAGGCGTCATCGAAACGATGGCCTCAGGACGGGACATTTGTGAAATGGCAACGCTTTTAGGTGTACAGTTTGTGTTAAGCAGTCTTTTCAGTGTACCCGGCAGTTGCCTGCAGGGCGTTGCTCGGGAGTTGAATTGCGCCGATCTGCGGCCGAACACCGGTAGGAATGGGAGCAACAAGGTGTACCAGAGTAAAGCGGCCAACTAGTCCTGTCATATGCAACTATCGCAATTGCTCGACTTGCCCGAAATAGCGCTGCAGGAACCTCCCTCATTTTGCTCGCAAGGTCGGTTTCTCTCATTCAGGCCGCACAGGCCGAAGTGGCGCCCTTGCGTTGCTTCGATGTCGTTCGGTGTTGCATCATGTGTCGCAGCATTTCGCGGGACGCGTCGGGACCGGACGAACGGTGAACCGCGCGGCCGGGCTTCCCCCGGACCAAGCATGACCAGCCCGGTGCCCCGTGCTTCATGGCGAACATTGGCTCCTCTGCAAATAAGAGCACCAGTGATGTCGTCACGGGCATTCAGGCGACGGGCGTCGATCGGGATGCTGTTCAAGACTGCTGGGTCAAATCTCGACGGTCGTTAGGTGTAGATGACCCGCTAAAAAATCATGGATAAGACGTCTCTTGTTTAGGTCTCTCAGTGAAATGCCGCCTCATGCCGTGGCAAGGGTGGGAAGCTCGTGTTGACGTCCGAGGAATGAAACCCTACCGCGCTTAGGGTTGCCGTCGACGGTAGAGGCAGGTCGGCCTTACGTTTTGGCGCATCTGCGCGGCAACTCTATCAAATCTGACTGGCTGCATGACGCGCAACTTTTTAAAATTGCTCAAAGATGTCGAAGCGTTTCGTATGCAGATCTCGAATCTCACCAGTTTGGGGGACAAATTTTCCGGAAACTGATTACATCCCGGCCATAGCCGCGGTCACCTCGGCGACCTCTACTGTCTCTTCCATCCGGAAGAGTTCCTGAACTTCTTCAAATATGCTGGACAGGCGTCAAATTTAAAGCAAACCGCTTTGACGTTCACGTCGAACTCAAGGCTGTAAGTGGGATTCTGCTGAATTTAACTGTCTAAAAATTCTAAATATTTACTAAAAACCTGCTCGTGGACTTTTGTTTCGGCGTCGATGTACCGGTGAAATTTGAGCTTAGACGCCTCGACTGGGCGCGCGAACAGGAAGCCCTGGCACACATCCCCGCCGATGCGGCGTATGCATCCGTGCTGAGCCTCTGTCTCTACCCCTTCAATAATCACTGTCTTGCCAAGTCGCAATCCGACGTCGATCACAAGCGTGATCATCGCTTCGGCATCCCGGTTCGCGGCAATGTCGCGTATGAAGGCCTTGTCGAGTTTGATTGTATCGAAGGGGATTTCGCGCAGGATTGCGAGCGACGAATAGCCCGTGCCGAAGTCGTCGATGGCGATCTTGATACCCAGATTGCGTAGTCTTGTGAGAACTTCCAGGGCTTCATAGTGGTTGCTCAGCAGCGTTGACTCCGTGATCTCGAGCTCGAGGCGGGTTGGGTCGAGGCCGGTCTCGTTCAGGATTTCGAGAACGGTCTCTACCAGTCCGGGCGCCTGCAACTGTATGGGCGAGAGATTGACGGCAATTGTCAGGGGCTGCTTCCAGGTCGTGGCCTCGCGGCAGGCGTGTCGGAGGATAATGCTGCCAAGATCAACAATCAGGCCAAGTTCCTCTGCGATCGGGATAAAAGACCCTGGCTGAATTTCACCGCGCGTGGGATGGTTCCAGCGCACAAGTGCCTCCACTCCGCGCAGCTTCAGCGTCCTCATATGAACCTGTTCCTGGTAGACGAGCTTGAATTCGTCACGTTCCACAGCCCGGCGCAGGTCATGTTCCAGCGCCTGACGGTCGTCGAACTCGTCCTGCATGTAGCCCACGAAGAGACAGATACGCTCCTGGGGAGACGCCTTGGCCCGGTAAAGCCCGATATCGGCCCGCTTGAACAGCAGCTGCGCTTCGTCGCAACTCGGCTGGTCGGCATTGGCGAGACCGACAGAGCAACCGATCCGGACTTCGCGGTTCGAGATCTGGTAGGGTTGCCCGATCTTCGTGACGAGATCGCGTGCAAACTCCTTGGCTTCCTGCGCAGTTTTGCCGATCAGCAGGCAGGCGAATTCATCACCGCCAAGGCGGCAGAACATGTGAGCTTCGGAGCCGAACTGCACCATCCGGGCGCTGGCCTGCTCCAGCAGCATGTCCCCCAGATCATGCCCCATCGTGTCATTGATCGTCTTGAAATCGTCAAGGTCCAGCAGCAGCAGGTTGACGGTCGAGCGGTCGTGCCGGGAATTCTTCAGCGCGCTTTCGAGTTCCTCCCAAAACAGGACGCGGTTGGGAAGCTTGGTCAGGGAATCGTAATGCGCGAGATATTCGAGCCGCCGGTTCTTGTCGCGCAGTTCCTGACCGGCCGTACTCAGGTTGTTGTTGAGGGTCTCTGCCCGCTTCTGCGTCTGTTTGAGCAGGCGGTTGTGGCGGACGACCAGCAGAACAAGCATGCCCCAGCACAGGATCAGGAATGCAACGACCAGACTGTAGATCAATTGAAGTCGTTCGAGCGATTCCAGATTGCGTCCGACATCTTGCCAGCTTTGCTTCACGCTCTGGGATGAAAGCTGTGTCAGCGGGCCGTTCAATGCCTGCATCCGCCGCATGAGGTCCAGTATCTCGGGGCGTTCCATCGTCTCGAGGTTCTGGTCGAGATCGTTAATGATCGCTATCATTTCCGAAACGACTTCCCGGCGGAATGGCAGATCCGCGAGGAACCGTTTCAGGCTGCCCTCCTCGAAGGATACCAGGCGGCTGATGAAGATGTCGAGCCGCAAGCGAACCTCATCTATAGACGTGTTTTCCATCGGCAAGGCGTAGGAAGCCAGATTGGCTTCAAGCCGCATGAATTCGGATACGGTCTGACTGATCGCCCACGAATCATTGTGAAACGTGACCTCTCGCAGCACGTCCTGCCTTTTTGCGACCGTCGTCGACATGAAGACAGCGGCGCCGATGAACAGGCAGATCAGGAAGCCGAGAAGTCGGGTCACGTGCCGACCTATTCCACGATCAGACGCGTCACCTGCCAGGCTGAACGGCTATAATAGGTCTGCGACTGAAGCTCCGGAGAGCTATCGTAGGGATAAACGACGAAGATCGGTCCCTTGTCACGCACCTCCATCTCCTGACCGTCCATTTTCAAAGC
>JBBSNW010000125.1:0-6366 GCA_038260405.1 Rhodobacterales bacterium
ACAAAATGGATCCTTCGTCGTCAACATTCCGCAAAAACCGAATGAAACGGAAACATGGTTTCTGACGTTAAGGGGGCAGGTTCAGCATGTACCAAGCGGACAGCATCAGATGTTAAGTCGAAAACTACGGCACGCGTCGAAACTGCAGTGGCCGCTCAAGAAGGAGTATTTCATGAACGTTCAGAAAGATCGTCCCAAGACCGCAAAAGAGTTAGGAATAATGGAGGGCTTTCCGCCGCTGCCTGCCCAACAGCCGACGCTAGCGAACTGGGACCTTCCTCCATGGAACCGCTGGAGTTTCCAGAACGTGCGGAGCCTTGTTCCTTCGGTCGATGTCTTTCGTGGCTGGGGGCCGCCCTCTAAACTCGAGGAGAGCCCGGCTGATCTTGACGATTTAACTTTCAAGCGCGAGAGCGGTGAGACTGTCCGCCTTGAGCGGTTTCTGGATGAGACTTATACGGATGGATTCCTTGTGATGCACCGTAATCAGATCGTCTACGAGCGTTATCTCAACGGAATGAAGCCCCAATCGCTGCACCTGTCACAGTCGGCTGCCAAGTCGGTCGTCGGATTGCTGGCCGGCATTCTGAATGGCGAGGGTCTGATCGATCTGAAGGCGCCACTCACGGATTTGATCCCTGAGCTTGCAGTCTGCGGTTATGCCGGTGCGACGCTGGATCAAGCTCTGGATATGCGGACTGGCGTGCATTACAGCGAGGATTACAATGCGCCGCATAGCGACATGACCCGGATAGATATCGCGTCCGGCTGGCGCCCATCCGGCGCCTTTCCAAGGGAAACGATCCGCGGCGTGATCCTGTCGCTTGGCGCAGAGCGTGCCCATGGCGGAGACTTCCACTACCGTTCCATCGAGACTGACGTGGTTGCCTGGGCGCTGGAGCGTGCCGCCCGCATGCCCCTCGCCGAACTGGTCAGTGATCGCCTCTGGCAGAAGATCGGCGTCGATAGGGATGCCTATTTCACCGTCGACCAGGAGGGGACGGCACAGGCCGACGGCGGCTTCAACGCTACTCTTAGGGACTACGCCCGCATCGGACGGCTCGTATTGAATGAAGGCGTTCATGAAGGCGTGCAGGTGCTGCCGCGGGCTTGGGTGAACCAAATGCGAAACGGTGACCCTTCGATCTACGGCCCTCCCTACGATGCAGTCGCTGTCAAAGGCGCCTACCGCCGCTTTTGGTGGATCTGCGATGCGGATCGAGGCGACATCGCCGCGCGTGGGGTCTGCGGGCAGTTGATTTACGTCGACCCGGAGAGCGATCTCGTCGTAACCAAACTTTCGTCCTGGCCGGATTATCTTATCCCGGCTTTCACGCGAGACACCTATGCCGCGATAGACGCAATCCGGCGTTCGCTTTTTGGCGATACCTAAGCGCGGGGATTGGACTGGCCAGTGCGATCAAATATTAAATGCCCATCTCGATGGTTACGCTCCAGACTTCTTTTAAAACAGAACCAGTCGGTTTCATATTGTAGTAATGCGTGTTGCAGGAGGCGACGAGCGCGCGGTTCTACTCCCGGAAACGTTGTGCCTCGCGCTCTCTGCGTCGCCGTTCTTCCTGACGCTCCACACGGTCTGCAACGATAATGTCCCCATTGGCCCGCAACAGTGCCCGCAGCGCTTTCATCCGCTCGAGAAGGGGTGGGTCGAGACAGTCGGCCCGCTGGCCGAGATCATCATCGTCACAATCGAAGTCTGGATGGTCGATGCTGACGATCTCCCTCAGTCCCTGCATCTCTTCGTTCCCGTTCCACCGCACGTTGCCTTCGCAGATTTGGCTTATCGACAGTGCCTCATCGAACGTGATGGATGATCCGCGCACCAATTGCTATCATATGTTATGAGATATCTGCTCCTGATCTGCCTTCTGACGGTCTGGTCCGCACAGTCGCTCGCGCAAGAGAGTGACGCGCGCCCGCCCACCCTCTCGGTCGAAAATGCGCCTGCGGACGAAGCCATTGCTGCGCGCCTTCAATCTATCGTGACCGCACTCGATCACACCGGGATCGCGGTGTCGGTCGAGGCAGGCGTGGTCACGCTTGTCGGCAAAATCGCTGACCCGGCCGTCGGTAACAGTGTTGCCAGCATTGCAGAGCGCCTGGAGGGTGTTGTGGCTGTCCGAAATGAACTGGCCGCGTCGGACGACATCGCGCAGCAGATCAATCCAGCCTTCGCGCGGCTCCGCACCCGCGTGGGGCAATTCGTCGCCCGACTGCCCCTGTTCTTTCTGGCCGCTGCTGCTTTTGCCGTGATCATGGCACTGGGATTCTATCTGGCGCGGTTGCGGGTCTGGGACCGCCTGGCACCCAACGCCTTCATCGCCGGGATCTACCGGCAGGCCTTTCGCGTTGCCTGCGGGATCGCGGGCGTGGTCGTCGCGCTCGATCTGATCGGAGCGGTGGCGCTTCTGGGAACGATTCTGGGGGCTGCGGGTATCATCGGCCTCGCCATCGGCTTTGCGGTCCGCGACACGGTGGAGAATTTCGTGGCCTCGATCATGTTGAGCGTGCGTCAGCCGTTCCTGCCCAACGACTTGGTCGAGATCGAGGGCGACGTGGGCCGTGTGATCCGACTGAATTCCCGCGCGACAATCCTGCTGTCGCTGGACGGAAACCACATCCGCATTCCGAACGCGACGGTCTTCAAGGGCCGCATCGTGAACTACACCCAGAACCCCGCCCGGCGGTTCGTCTTCGACATCGGCATCGACCCCAATGCTGACTTGGAAGCGACGCGCCTGCTGGCCCAGAACGCGCTGGAGGCCCTGCCCTTCGTTCTGGACGAACCCGAGGAACTGGTGTGGATCGAGACCATCGCAGAGCCGGGTGCTGTCCTGCGCGTCACCGGCTGGATCGACCAGACGGTGACCGGCTTCAATTCCGCCCGCGGCGATGCCATTCGGCTGGTGAAGGACGCGATCGAGGCCGCCGGCGTCGCCATCCCCGATACGACCTATCGCATCCGGCTTGAAGGTCTGCCGAGCGCGGCGGACGCGCCGACCACGACACAGGCCCCCAGGCCTCCACCGAAGACTGAGGTCGCGGCGCTATCCACGCACAAATCAGAGGAGCAAGCCCTGCTCACTCTCGTCGCGGCTGAGCGCCAGGACGAAGACGATCTTCTCGACCGTGATGTCCGAAGAGAATAGCGCCAGCTGAAGAAATTTCGGTTTCGTGGAAGCCACTGAACGCTTTGCCCGGAAGTTGTAAAAAGGCGAAGCGCAAAAGCGACCCCTGCCCTGCTTGGCGACCGGGTCCAGTGTTCCTCGGTCGTGCTAACGCATATGAAGCGTGTCGGTTTATACTGGTAGAAGGGGACGGAGACTGATATACAATTTATCGTTTTGGCCAGCGAGGCAAAATCAGTCGATACCACAAACTGCACCTGGGGAGCATGATCGATTGGCAGCTCAGACCTGCGCCGACACAAGATTGGATGTGGATATTCTTGGAATAAGTGGGCAATTGGCGCGAGGCGCGACCTGGGTCGCAGCATCGCGGATCATCATCAGTCTTATCGGTTTGGCCAACACGCTCGTGCTCGCGCGTTTGCTCGTGCCCGACGATTTTGGGATTGTCGCGATCGCGCTTTCGGTTTCGGCGATAGTCACCTCAATGACCGAACTGTCGCTGTCCCAAGCGATTGTTCAACACAAAAAACCAACTGATAGCCACTATGACACGGCCTTCACACTGAACGTACTGCGTGCCGCCTGTGTCGGGGTAATTCTTGCGATAGTTGGTGTTCCGGCTGCCACACTCTATGACGACCCGCGCCTGATCGGAGTCTTCTTCGCCTTGGCGGTCTCGACGCTCGTCGTCGGTGCTATCAATCCGCGGCTCGCGAAGATGTCGCGCGAGCTGGTGTTCTGGCAAGATTTCGCGACGCGGTCGGCGGACAAGCTGGTCGGGTTCTTGGTAGCGCTGGCCGTCGCGTTGATCTGGCAAAGCTACTGGGCGCTTATCCTTGGCATCATCACGGGTCAAATAACCTCGCTGATCCTGTCCTACATTATCCAACCGTACCGACCGAAGATAGACATGTCGAAATGGCGAGACCTGATGTCCTTCTCGATCTGGGTGGGTCTGGGACAGGCCGTCAACACGATCAACTGGCGGTTCGACCAGTTAATTCTGGGCTATGTACTGGGCAACACGGCGTTGGGTCATTATTCCGTCGGTGACCGGCTGGCCGTCTTACCCACGCGCGAGGCTACTGCGCCCGTCGCCCAGGCGGTTTTTCCCGGTTTCGCCAAACTCACCGACGATCCCGAGCGTCTGAAGCGCGCTTACCAGAGGGCGCAATCGGTCCTGATGCTTGTAGCACTTCCCATCGGCGTCGGACTAGCAGTGGCGGCGGAACCTTTGGTGCTACTGGCTTTGGGCGAGCAGTGGCGGCCATCGGTCGTGGTAATCCAGTTCCTTGCAAGCATCTTTGCGGTGCAGACCATCGCTTCGATGGTGCAACCGCTGTCCCTGGGAGTCGGGCGCTCGAAGATCCTGTTTCATCGCAGCCTGATCAACCTGTGCATTCGCGCGCCGCTGACGCTGATCGGCCTTCTGACGGGCGGTTTCATCGGCTTGCTGATAGCCCGATCCGTCGCCGCGCTGATCAGCATTGGCATCAACCTGTTTCTGGTCCAGAAAATTTTGGGGCTGAGCGTGTTTCGGCAAGTCGCGATCAACGTGCGGTCCCTGTTGGGCGTGGCTGTGATGGCGGCAGCCGTTTATGTCGTCGGTCTGCAATTCGGCGATGGCGATATCGGGGCGCAAGCCATCAAGGCGGTCGCAATGATCGGGACCGGTATCTTGGTCTATCCGGCAAGTGTGCTGCTTCTATGGCTTTGCGCTGCTAGGCCAGATGGCCCTGAACAAGAGCTCATCAATGTCGCGAGAAAGCTTCAAGCGAAGATCTACGGTGGGCATGGCACCAGGTCGGGCGATCGCTTCGAATAGTCCTTGATATAGACGCCGTCCCACGTTCTGCGAACGTCAAACTACCAGTCCCAACGCTCTCCAAGCATTTCGAACAGCCGCTCGTTGCGGGGCGCATAATAGATCCGAAGCCGGTCGAGCGTTTGCAGCGCTTCTTTCGTCATCTCAATTTTCGGCGTCACCCACAGGCGTTCTTTTGCCATGTCCGCGATCAAGTGCTCGTCGAATTCTTCTACCGCCAAGAAGCGGCAAATTCTTCGCAGGAATTGGCCAAGATCTCGTTCCATTTCCGCGTAATTGAGAATCAGCATCTCGCACCGATCGAAATATTTCAGGTAGGCCTCCAGTTGCTCGGCGTATCTTCCGGCCGCGACGTAGTGGAAATGCCTATGCTGTTGCATTTGTGGATCTTCGAGTTCTTGGGCAATTGCTTCGCTGAAGCTGCGGTTATCCGCCTTGAAGGCGAGATGGGGTTTGCTCTCGGCGAAATGGTGCCACATCCGCCATGCGGAATAGGCTCTCCCGGTTGGCTCGCGAAGGATCGCGATCAGTTTGGTCGGTCCCAGTTCGTTGCGGATGCGCTCTGGGACCACATCATGCATCAGATAGTCCGGCGTCGCCTCGAACAACAACGTGTTCTTGCGCTGGAATTTGTACGGAAAGTGCGACAGGTACCACTCGGGACTGTGGCGATCATAGTAAAAATTGAAGTACTGAAGCTCTTTTCTGCCCCATGCGGGCGTCAGGCTGGGATGCTGGGCAAGGTAGCTGTGCAACGAGGTCGTGCCGGCCTTCTGCGCGCCGATGATAAGGAAATCAGGTTTCGCCCGCAGCGAAACCGCTGCGAATTTTCTCACGCGTTCGCTCAGGGTCGCCATGCGCTATTCTCCGACAGGTGTTGTGCGATCGCCACCCCTTGCGGAATACACCAATTCCCTGAAGTAGTTGATGTGAAGACGAGGCCGCATACTTCACTAAAAATTTTAACTTGTAATCTCGGTCGATGTCCACAGAATCGGCCGATATTAACAGCGATAGGCAGTGGTCGGTCCGTCCGTCTTAAAGTTAATCGTATCTTTCGCGTCCCATAACAGCCGCCTGATTTGTGTTTTGCATGAGGACGTTGATCGATATGGCGGTAATGGTTTTACAGTCCGAACTGCCGGAATCGAGGTCAATCTCTTTCGCAGCGTTCGGGGTAAACGGGAAAACGCGGATCGCTTGATATAAGCCCCAGCTCAGAAGGACAGCGAGAGCCAGCCAGCGTGTCATCGTAGGAAGGCTCCAACATACCATTATTGTGAGCGAAACGATCGCGAACAGGGCAATCGCAGTTGCCCTCACGTCTGACCCAAACGATTGAGAACGCTGCGAAGGAAGTCGTCATCCCAGCCCGCGCGCTTCAGCTTG
>JBBSNW010000126.1:0-6342 GCA_038260405.1 Rhodobacterales bacterium
GTGGCGCGGTTGACGGGGCTCGAACCCGCGACCCCCGGCGTGACAGGCCGGTACTCTAACCAACTGAGCTACAACCGCTCACTGCCGCATGGTCTCCCAAGCGTGAGGCGGGTAATAGGGGGAGCGCCCTGCCCCGTCAAGCGAGGAATTCGAGAAAATCCACAACGCGGCAGGGCATTGCCGGGACAAGGCAAAAAGACCGGATCATCGGGCTTTCACCGATCCGGCAGCGGGATGAATTCGCCGTCATCTCCGGGAGGAAGATGGAACCGCCCGTTCGCCCAGTCCGCGCGCCGCCACGATTCCTTTGCCTCCTCGATCCGCTCTTTCGACGAGGCGACGAAATTCCACCAGATATAGCGCGGCCCCTCCAGCGTCTCGCCGCCCAGCAGCATCACGCGGGCACCCCTTTCACCGGCGGTCAGGCTGATCCTGTCCCCGGGACGGAAGACCATCATGCGGCCTGCCTCGTAGCGCTCGGAGGCGACGGTCACAGCACCTTCGACCACGTAGACGCCGCGATCCTCGTGATCGTCGGGCATCGGGAGCTTGGCCCCGGGCTGCAGGACCGCATCCGCATAAAACATCTCGGAAGCCGTCTTCACCGGCGCTCTTGCCCCATAGGCATTTCCCAGAATCAGGCGCACGTTCTTGCCCTCACCCTCAAGCACCGGCAGTTCGTCGCGATCGGCATGGATGAATTCCGCCGCGCGATCCTCGTGATCCTTGGGCAGAGCGACCCAGGTCTGGATGCCGAAGAACGGCATGGCCTCGGTCTGCGTCGCGTCGTCGGTGCGTTCGGAGTGGGTGATGCCGTGCCCCGCCACCATCCAGTTCACCGCGCCCGGTTCGATCCAGGCATCGGTCCCGAGCGAATCCCGGTGGTGCATGCGTCCGCGATAAAGATAGCTGATCGTCGCGAGGCCGATATGCGGATGCGGGCGCACATCCATGCCGCGCGTGGGCAGAAACTCGGCCGGTCCCATCTGGTCGAAAAAGATGAAGGGCCCGACCATCTGACGCTTTGGCGCCGGAAGAGCCCGCCGCACCTCGAATCCGCCAAGATCCCGTGCGCGGGGCACGATCACGGTCTCGATGGCATCCACCTCGTCTCCGGAGGGGCAGTGCGGGTCTAGTGCAGGATTCCAGCTCATGGCATCTCTCGCTTTGTGAGGGGTGTGATGCGACATTACGTCCATCCTCTGCAGCGGTAAATCACGCAGGCGCGCGGAGCGACTGTGCGAGAGAGCAGACACTGCGCCGCGCAACCCCGTGATGAGCAAGATAGAAACGCCCTGATGCACAGTGACGCCGCGTCACGATTCTTTGCGGTTCGCAAAGCTTTGAAAATCAGTACATATCTTGAAATGTGGCGCTATAAGGCGTCAAACTGACTCCGACATCCGGCGAATTTCCAGAGCCATGGCCCCTTATCATCGCAAACTGACGCTGCTCACGCTTCTCGGTGATCGATTCGAGCTGAGCGTCCATGACATCGTCCTGCTGCTGCAAAATCGCAAGACGGTGCTCTATATCTGCCTCGCGCTCACCGTGCTGATCACCTCCGACGCGCCGGGCCTCAAGGTTCAGCTCGCTCCCTGGATGCTGGTCGTGGTCTGGCCGATCGCCCTAATCACCTACATCGCCACGACGCTCTCGCTCCTGATGCTCTATGCCCCGCTGCAGGCGCGGTTTCCTGCGCTGTTCTGGCCATTGCCCCTTTCCGCTTTCCTCGGCGTGCTGCCGGCGGCCCTGGCCTGCGAGCTCGCCGCCTGGCTGCTCATGTATGGCGATTTCCGGCCGGACTTCCTGTCGCGCGTGATGATCTTCGTGCCGAGCGTGCTGGTATTCGAGACGGTGTTCTTCAGATTCGTTGTGCCGAACCTTCTGCCGTCTTCCTCGTCAGAAACCGCCCCCCCCACCCCGCAGGAACCGGCGCCAGAAGAGCCGCCCCAACCGCAGCAGGCACCCGAACAGGCAGAAGAGGCGCGGCACCTGCTGATCGGGAATCAGAAGGTGGCCGTGGCTCACGTCCGGCATATCGAAGCGCGCGAACATCATGTGAAAGTGACGCTGGACGGTGCGACCCTGACCCAGCGCGCGCGGCTGAGCGACATCGTTGCCCAAACCCGGCCCGAGGATGGCTGCCAGCCGCACCGCTCCTGGTGGGTGTCGCGCAGCGAGACCCTGCGGATCGAACGTGACGGCAAGAGGCATGTGCTGAAACTGACCGACGACACCCGGATTCCGGTCGCCCGCACCCGTCTCGACGTCGTTCAGCAATGGGTCGAAGAGCATGTCGCCCAAGAGGACGATCCCACGCCGAAAAAGGCGTAACGCCGATCACCGCCGCATCAGCTGCTTCGTCTCGTGAGATCGGATCGTTACGTCAACGCGAACCGCAAACTCAGGAATGCGTCCTGGACCGCGGATGTGCCTCGTCCTGCGGCGGTGCGGCGACGAGCATTGCCTCCGTCGCTGACATCAAGGCCTGCCGTTCGGAAGTGCCTGACTCCTCCGGCAATGCGAGCACCTGCGATGCCACGACCAGCCCCAGAAGAACGGCCAGCCCGATCTCGAGCCACATCAGGTTGGCTCGCGTCAAAACACGTTTCCAGTTCATGTGAGTCTGCCTCTGCCCGGCGTTTTCTGTTTTTTTTCACACCGCGCCAGTTCAGGCCCGAGCGCAAGCCATTTTATCGTGATCGCGCCGTCTCGGCGTCTTTGTGCAGTCGACCTGCCACACCCGAAAAACCGAACCACCACCCACATTCTTGCGTCAGGGTGCAACTGGCGGCTGAGCAGGCGGCGCACGCCGCCTGCGAGGACCCTGCGCGCGCGGCACGCGCGCTCCGCGGGATCAGGGGGTCATTGCTGAAGACATGCGGCAGTCCAGCTATCGCCGACTTCGGCACCCAGCTGGGAGTCTGGAAGGGTATAAACCCAGTCGACCACCGCCGGCACGATCGTGGCATATTTCTGCGTCGCGCCGTCCAGCCTCGACTGCACGGCCTGCGCCGCCTGGCCGCTGTCCGCGCCCGCGCTGCGCGCCTCGACGGCCTGCATCACCAGCCCGGCCTGCAGGTCGCATTCCTTCTGTCCCAGCGCCAGCGCGCCCTGTGCTGTCAGTGTCAAGGCCGCCAGCGCGGTCAGCATCGTGAACTTCATGGTTAACTGTCCTGTCTGCGAGAAATCACGCGTGACAGTAGCGCCAAGCAGAGGCGCTGTCACCCGGTCGCACGGGCGCTCACCGATGACATTGCCGTGTCCAGATCCGCCACAAGCGTTCCCGCCATCGACCGGTATCCCAGGATGAGAAAGCCCTGCGCTCCGAGCCGAGTCACGATGACCGGCACATGCCCGAGCAGGCTGCGCGCGGCATGCCCCATCGCAAAGCTGCGCTCGCGCAGATCGAGCGGCACCAGCCGGGCCAGCACATCGACGCAGCCCACCCCGTCGAGCCGCAGGATCGCCCAGGCATCGCTCTGATCGGTGATGGCGCCGTATCGCTCAAGTTCCGGGTCCGGCTCCGGCCCCAGGAGCAGCATCTGATCGAGCCCGGACCACAGGCACAGCGCGCCCTCCGCGCGGGTCGCCCGGTTCGGACCTGCAAGCATCACGCCATGCGCAGTCTGCAATGCCCCGGAGAGGTCCGCCCCCTGCCCCTTGTAGGTCGCCAGCGCCGTGACGGCGCCGAACGTCTCCTCGCGCAGGGTCAGCGCGCCGTGCGTGAGCGGCAGGAGCCCCGCGCAGGCGGATCGTGCTGTCAGATCATCCACGCAACCGCCCTCCCTCGGGGTCGACCTGTACCGGCTTGCCGACCACGCAGGGCATGTCGAGCCCGCGCAGCTGATCCACCATCCGCACCACCTCTCCATGGCGTGCCCGCCCGTCGCGCAGGAAGGCAAGGCCGAGCGCATGTCCCAGCGTCGGCGAATGACAGACCGAAGTCACGTGCCCCTCGATCCTCTCGCGCGCCACATCGGCACCATTGGCAAAGAGGTTCGCCCCGGCGGTCAGCCGCGCCTCTGCGTCAACGGGGCGAAGTCCGACCATCTGTCGCCGCAGCGGTCCCACCAGCCCCGGGCGCGCCGCCATCACCTTGCCGATGCAGTCCTTGCCAGGCGCGATCATCCGTCCCATGCCGATATCGAAGGCCGTGGCCCGCCCGTCGATCTCTGCATGGGTGATGTGTCCCTTTTCGATCCGCAGCACGTTCAGCGCCTCCATCCCGTAAGCCCCGCCGCCCAGCGCCCGTGCCCGCGCGACCAGAAGATCGAACAGCGCCGCGCCGTAACGTGCCGGGACGGCGATCTCGTAGGCATGTTCCCCCGAGAACGAGATCCGGAACAGCCGCCCCCGCAGACCCGCCACCGAAACCGGGCCACAGGCCATAAAGGGCCAGGCCGCGTCGTCGATCGCCTCGCCCAGAATGCCATTCAGCAGATCCCGCGATCGTGGTCCCGCCACGGCGAACTGCGCCCATTGTTCCGTCACCGAAGTCATCCGCAGGTCGAGATGCGGCACGAGGCACTGATGCACGAATTCGAGATGCTGCATCACCGCGCCCGCCGCCGCCGTGGTGGTCGTCATCAGGTATTGCTGCTCCCCGAGCCGCGCGCAGGTGCCGTCGTCGAGTACGGCTCCGTCCTCGCGCAGCATCAGGCCATAGCGCACGCGCCCCGGCTTCAGCGTCGAGAAGGTATTTGTATATACCAGATCCAGAAAAGCCGCGGCGCCGGCCCCCTGAATGTCGATCTTGCCCAGGGTCGAGACGTCGCAGATCCCGACGGCGCCGCGCACCATTGCGACCTCGCGATCACAGCTTTCCTGCCAGGTCCGCTCGCCCTTTTGCGGGAAATAGGAGGGTCGGTACCAAAGCCCCGCCTCGATCATCGGCGCACCCAGCGCGCGCGATGCGGCATGCGATGTGGTCAGCCGCTGCGGCGCAAAGCCGTGCCCCTGCCCTCCCGCCCCCATCGCCGCGATGGCCACGGGACTGTAGGGCGGACGAAACGTGGTGGTGCCGGTCCCGGGAATGCTCCGCCCCGTGGCATCCGCAAGCACCGCAAGTGCGACGACATTCGACATTTTGCCCTGATCCGTCGCCATGCCTTGCGTCGTGTAGCGCTTCATGTGCTCGACCGAGCGGAAATTCTCAGCCGCCGACTGCACCACGTCCTTCACCGTCACGTCGTTCTGGAAATCGAGCCAGGCGCGACCCTTCCCCGGCACGGACCAGAGCGGCTCCGGCACACGGGCATCCGTATCGGCCTCCGGAATGTCCACCTGCGGGCTCTCGAACCCCAGATGCCCCAGCGCCGCCCGCGCCGTATCGGCACCGGCCCGCAGACAGGCGCGGGTCGAAAAGTCTCCGTTGCAGGCGCCCGCGGCCTGCATCCCCGGCACGGCCCCGTCCCGGGGCACGAAGGCGGCGATGTCCTCGCGCCAGACCGGCCGCCCGTTCATGTGACAGCTGAGATGTACCGTCGGGTTCCATCCCCCCGACATCGCCAGCGCGTCGACGGCGACCCGGACCCTGCCGCTTGCCGTCGCGACGTGAACAGCCGAAATCCCGTGCCGTCCGCCTTGGGTACCGCTCACCACCGCCCCGCGATGCACAGGATAGTCCAGAACAAGCGGCGCCCCCTCCCGGCTGTCGATCACCGCCGCGACCTCGAGCCCCGCCGCCACAAGATCATCCGCCGTGCGATAGACATCGTCGCTGTTGCCGAAGACCGCGATCCGCCGACCCGGCGCCACACCCCAGCGGTTCACATAGGTCCGCAGCGCGCCCGCCATCATCACACCCGGCCGGTCATTCCCGGCAAAGGCCACCGGCCGCTCGAGCGCCCCTGTTGCAAGCACCACCCGCCGCGCGCCGATGCGCCAGAAACATTCGAGCGGCAGCGCGCCCTTGTCTGCGAGATGATGCGCCACGCGCTCGAGCGCGCCATACGTGCCCTGGTCATAGGCGCCGGTCACCGTGGTCCGTGTCATCACCCGCACGCCAAGGTCGCGCAACTCGTCCAGGATACCGGCCACCCAGTCCGGTCCCGCCATCCCGCCGACCGTCTCCCTCTCGGACAGCAACCGCCCGCCCGGCTCGGAACCCTCGTCGCACAGGATCACATCCGCCCCCGCGCGCGCCGCCACCAGCGCCGCCATCAGACCCGTCGGCCCGGCGCCCACCACCAGCAGATCGCAAAAGCCGAAGGCCTTCTCGTAAGCTTGCGCGCAGGAGCGACCCGACAGCGCCCCGAGCCCCGCCGCCCGGCGGATCGCGGGCTCGTAGATCTTCTCCCAGAAGGCCCGCGGCCACATGAAGGTCTTGTAGTAGAA
>JBBSNW010000127.1:0-6220 GCA_038260405.1 Rhodobacterales bacterium
GCGACGAAGGCTATGTCGAAGCCTACGTCTTCGCGATTAACATCGAGGCGATCGCCCTCTACCGGCTGGATGAGGATTGGGACGGTGCCGGATTGTCCTCACTCCCCATGGAGGCGCGCGAACCCTTCTTGCATGCAACCCTCTGCGAGTTCTGCGTCAGCTGAACGGGCAGCTCAGCACCGATCACAAGGAGCGGTGAATCCGTTGATGGTGAACCGCTCCTGCCTTGTTCACGTTATTCCATGACGCCTGCGGCACGGAGTCCGGCTTCCAGGGCCTCGATATCTTCCGTCTGGGTGAATGGCAGCGATCTGAAATGTGCAAACGGCAAGTCCAACTGCCGGACCAATTTCTGGAACTTCGCCGTCCTCGTTGTCTCTGGATCACTTGACGCTGCAACGGCATAGACCATCGCGTGCCAAGAGCTGCTCGGCAATCTCTCGTGCGCCTCCCGAGCACACGCGATGGCCGCGTCGGAATGGCCGGACAAAAACCACGCCAGCCCGATCAAAGACTGAAAATACGGATACTGCTGATCGATATTCGTCAGGCACACATAAGTTATGATCCGTTCAATTCCCGCCATATACGACCCCGTCAGTATATCGCTTGTGGCAAGAGTCAGATGCGCCAGATAGAAATTCGGGTTGAGCGCCAGAGCCCGGGCACAGTCTGCGCGACACCCTTCGTGATCGCTTAGCAGCCAGAGTCGAAGGTTCGCGCGGGTGCGAAACGCGAAGGCCGAGGAAGAGCCAACGGCAATTGCCTTGTCCGCAAGGGACATCGCCCAATCCGTTTCGCTGACACTGGTGTTGCTTTGCATGAGCGGGTGCATCTGCGTCGCGGAATGCGCGAGCAGCGCAAGCGCCTTGGGATCGTCCGGGGCAATCTTGACGGCGGCTTGCATCGCGGCGCGACCGATTGCCGTGTCCGGTGCCGTAATACGGCTGTAGAAGAAATGAGCCTTGGCCATCAATTGCTGAAGATCAAGCTTTTCATTCGGGACCTTTGCGTATCTTTCGCCGTCATAGGCAATGACGCGGATGCGCAGCACGCTCGAGATCTTTCGTGCCACCTCCTCTGCAAGCTGATCAAGCTCTGACGGGTCGCCCGTGAAGGACTCCGCGTAGAAGTTGCCGCTCTCGTTCAATCCCGACAGTGAGACGAAGAGCCTGGCGCGGTTGCCCGAGACGCTCACGCGGCCCCGAACCACGCAATCTACCGACGAGGAAAGTGCCTCATTGGTAAATATGCGAACGCCGGAGCGTGGCGCCATGATCAGCACCAGTCTTTCATGCAGGTCCTCCGCAAAATCCTCAGCGGCTTGAGAACCGCCCGCGCTGGTGATTTTATCGATCAAGATCATGGGCTTGGCGCTGCTGACCGGGGCGGGCAAGCCAACGTGCAGCGTGTAGCCTCGTCCGACGACCGTTTCCAGGATTTGCCGTTCGGGGTCTTGGATCGCTTTTCTGATGTCCTTGATACACTGCGCAAGGCTGTCATCGGTAACGGCGATTCCGCGCCAGACTGTCTCGATCAAATCATCCCGAGAGACTATGTCTCCTCGCCTACGTGCGAGCTCCGCTAGAACGCGCATGGATTGCGCGCGCAGGCGCAGCATGTCGCCCGCGGCGTTGCAGAGAGTCAGGCCAACCGGATCGAAGATGCAGGTCCCCATGAGGAGCCCGTGGTGGTGTTTTTGGTTCATGTCGCTCTCCGCCAGACGATGCTATTCGACGCGGGTTCGGTGGAAACCGGGCAAATCCTCTGCAAGATCACGTCAGTCTTCGCCGCAGTCTTCCAAAGTCGGACCGGCTCTTGCCATCATACAGCGTAAGCTTAGCATATACGAATGGCCCATAAAATTAACTGCTCGATCCCGCAGCGAATGTCTTCTACGGCGGGCCGCACCGCAGCATTGTCGCTTCGGGTGGACGGCAGGACTGGGCCGTTAGTGAAGACCGCCCGCGCTTTCAGATTTCTATGGCCTCGGCGATAACAAGTGCGTCTTCAAGCTCGACGCCGAGGTATCTAACCCTGCTGTCCATCTTCGTGTGCCCCAACAGGAGCTGGACCGCACGCAGGTTGCCCGTCTTCTTGTAAATCTGTGTGACCTTGGTCCGCCGCATCGAATGTGTGCCATAGGCGCTCGCCTCCAGGTCGATCGAGGTAACCCATTCCCGGACAATTGGCGCATACTGGCGGGTCGAGATGTGAAGCCGTTCGTGAAACCGGCCAGGATTTCGGGACGCGTCACTCAATGGCGAAGTCTTCACCACATTGCACGGGGCCCCGATCCTGATCGAAGGCTGGCGTCGCCACGACAACAAGGTCAGGCCGAATAGTGCCCTGGGCTATCGGCCGCCAAGGCCTGCTGCCCCGCACGAAAGGCGAGGCAGCAGAGCCGACGAGCAGCATATCATCAGTCATGTGGAAGGGCCCATGCCATCACCTCATCCCCGACCGGTGTTTCCATGAAGTGATGGCCCATCGCTGTGACCATGACGTATTGGCGACCGTCCACCTCGTATGTGATCGGGTTCGCCTGTCCGCCCGCTGGCAACACCGCAGACCAAAGGGTTTCGCCCGTTTCGATATCGATGGCCCGGAAGAGGTTGTCCGTGGCTGCCGCAATGAAAACCAGCCCGCTTGCCGTGACAACGGCCCCGCCATTGTTGGGCGTTCCGATATCGAAGGGCAGGCGCGAGGGTATCCCGAACGGTCCATTGCGTCGCGCTGTGCCCAGGGGCCGGTCCCAGAGCGTTTCACCGGTGGCCATGTCGATTGCCCGGATGCCGCCATAGGGCGGTTGTGTGCAGGGCATCCCCGTCAGTGAGGAACGCCAGCCGGCGTTAACCTCGATCGCGTAAGGCGAACCCGTTTGAGGATCACCGGCTCCTTCGGCTTTCGAACCCGCGGTCTCGGCGCTCTGCTTTTCGTTTATCGGTGTCAGGCCGCGTTCGTCAGCCTCCTCACGCGGGACCAGCTGGTTGTAGTTGGGCACATCATTGTAGTTGGCGACAATGATGCCGCGCTCTTCATCCACCGCCACAGACCCCCAGTCGGAACCGCCATTGTAGCCAGGATACTGAATCCAGGGCCGTTCGGCAGATGGAGGGGTGTAGAAGCCTTCATAATTCGCCTGACGGAACATGATCCGGCACCAGAGCTGGTCGATCGGGGTAAATCCCCACATGTCCTTTTCTTCCAGACGATCCTTGCGCAGAGTGTGCCAGGCCGATGTCGGCTGGCTGTCAGAGATGAATTCCGGCTCGACCGTGCCTTTGGGAAGGCCGGACAGCTCCTCGACCGGCGTCAGCGGTTCGCCGGTCTCGCGGTTCAGGATATAGATGTCGCCTTGCTTGGATGGCAGCAGGATCGCGGGCGTACCTTTGTAGTCGATCAACGTCGCCTGCGAACCGAGATCGTAGTCCCAGACATCATGACGCACAGTCTGGAAATGCCACACCTCTTCGCCGGTCCTGGCGTCCAGGGCGACCAGCGAGGTTGCGAATTCATTCTCGGCCTCGCTGCGGTTTGAACCGTAATAATCGACCGAGGAATTGCCCATCGGGAGATAGACAAGGCCAAGCTCTTCGTCCGAGGTTGCGGTCGTCCACATGTTCGGTGTGCCTCGGGTGTATACCTGCCCTTCGGGCGGGCCGTCGCGGTTCTGTTCCGGCGCAGCAAGGTCCCATGCCCAGAGCAATTCGCCTGTGAGAACGTCATAGCCGCGGATCACGCCCGAAGGCGCATCCTCGGCCTGTCCATCCTTAACCTGCGCGCCGGTGATGACGACGCCGCGCACGATTGCCGGCGGGGCCGTGACCGCATACCAGCCGGGGACACGTTCGCCGATATCCTGCCACAGATCCACGGTGCCGTTTTCGCCGAACCCTTCGCAGGGGCTGCCGGTGGCTGCATCGACGGCGACCAGCTTGGCATCGAGCGTGCCCTCGATCACCCGCGTGGCACAGGGCGCACCCTCGGCTGCATCGGAGTTGGAATGGATCGCCACCCCGCGGCAGGTCGCACCATAGGGGATTGCCTCGTTGGGAACTCCGGGATCGAAGCGCCAGTTTTCCTCACCCGTGGCCGCATCTACCGAAATGAGCACGTTCATGGCCGAACACATGAGCAGGTCGTCACCGACTTTCAGGGGTGTCACTTCAGGTGAATATTTGCCCTCCGCCGTACCCTCGGGAAGGTCGCCCGTATGGTAGGTAAAGACTCGCACCAGCCCTTCGACATTCTCTGGCGTAATCTGGTCAAGCGGTGAGAAACGTGTCGCTTGGGCATCGCCGCCCCAATAGGGCCAGTCCGCGCCGATTTCGTATTCGGGTTGCGGCGGCCTGGCGCCGATCTGGTCGGGCGCGTCTGGGGCGGATGTGTCACCAGCCGTCGGCGCTTGCATCTGATCTGGTGCTGCGGGCTGCGGTGCGGGCGTTTCGGAAGGCGCGGGCGATTGCTGTCCAAGGACCATCGCCGGAGTGATCAGCAGGCCAAGCGCTAAAGGGGATACGAGACGGGACATGGTGACTCCTGTAAATCGGGGTGTCATCTGCGGCGTGACAAGGCGGGGATGCAGATCAGGACAAAGACGAGGATCAAGCTCGGGGCGAACATCCGAGGTAGTTCGGCCCACCAGTCCGCGCCGACCTCCCACCAGGCCCAACCCATTGTGCCAAGCCAGACCACAAGATAGAGCCAGACAGCCTCTATCCTGTGACGGATGAGAAGCGCGCCTGTTCCGATCAGTCCCAGACCGGCCAAGGCATAGTACCAGCTGCCACCCAGGACCATGAGCCAGATGCCTCCTGCAATAATGATCAGGCCGAAGATCATGCAGATCCATCCAAGGATCATGACGCCCCAGTTTGCCCTATAAGATCGGTTTGGCGGGGCCCCTGCGTCCAATGTTGTCATGGCTGATGTTCCTTCTGTTGGCGACTGCGGGATACCGCCCGCGAAACGGAACTTATCTTTTCAACCTCTAACTGCATGGCGATGTTCCGAAATTCCTGAGATTTTTTTTTCCTGGCTTGCCGCTGCCGGGCAACTCACAATGCCACCACAGTCACTGCGCGGCCCTCTTCCTGGGGTGCCTGATGGCGTTAGCGGTCCCATCAAGGATCAGCCGAACCGCTGCGCGATGATTTGAAGTCAGTCCCGAAAAAACGACTGCGCCTGCCGGTGGTGTGACCGTCACAAAACGACGCGTGATCCGTGATAGACTATCAACACTGAAAAGATTGGGAGGACGTTTGTGGCCGCACGCGATATTTCATTTGCCAGTTTCAACCTGCTCAATCTTCAGCTTCCGGGTCAGGCGATCTACGGCGACACGGATGGCTGGGACCGGGACATCTTCGACAGGAAAGTCGACTTTACGGCCCGGGCTCTGAGCCGTCTCGATGCGGACGTCATCGGCTTTCAGGAACTCTGGGCCAAGGACGCGTTGCAGCCCGCACTTGATGCCTCTGCGCTTGCCGGTACGCACACCCTGCTCGTGCCCGAAAATCACGGCAATGACAGGATCATTTGTGCCGCGGCGGTGCGGACGGACATTTTGGTCGGTAAACCGGAATGGATCAGAGACTTTCCCGAAGAGCTCGTATTGCGCTCTACCGGCGATGATCCTCAGCAACCTGAAATTTCCGTTGCACTGAAGGGGTTTTCCCGCCCGGTCATGCATCTGAAAGTGCAACCAGACCCTCGCACTCCCGTGATTCATGTCTTTGTCTGCCATTTGAAATCCCGTCGTCCCGCAGAGGTCTGGCGGGAGCGAAGCTGGTACGAAAAGGAAGTTCACGGTCCGCATGCAAGTGCCTTGGGTTACGCCATTTCCACTGTGCGCCGTACCGCCGAAGCGGCGGCCTTGCGGGTGATCGTGACGAAGCTGGTCAAAAGGACCGATACGCCGGTGGTGGTGCTGGGGGATCTGAACGACGGCAAGGAGAGCAATACGCTCAACGTGCTGTCGGAACAGCCCATGTACCTGTCGCCATTGTCATCCGGCGGAGGCGATAACGCTCTTTATACGGCGCAGACCATGCAGGAATATCGCTCCACCCGGGACGTCTACTATACCCATGTGTTCAAAGGTCAGCGCGAAAGCCTGGACCACATCATGTTCAGCCAGGAGTTCTACGACAACTCGAAGAAACGTCTTTGGGCCTTCGACGAAATGCTCGTTCAGAACGATCACCTGAACTACGAC
>JBBSNW010000128.1:0-6011 GCA_038260405.1 Rhodobacterales bacterium
CCGGCGTTTGAGCGCCTCATTATAGGCTGGTCAGTTCGTCGTCTTGTAGGTCGTGGGGGTGGGCTTGCTCATGCACGCCAGCTACCACGCTGGATTCAAGAGATGAATCCTTCACGTGCTTTGTGCAACAAGGCCCATCCAACCGGTAAAGTGAACAATTCCGCATTTTGCGCGTTGGTTGCTAACACAGATTCGAGGAAAGAGTGATGGCAGAGAGCAAGGGCGCGGTGATCGCCGCCATGGTGTCAAATGGCGGAATCGCTATCACTAAATTCGTTGCCGCAGCGGTCTCGGGGTCATCAGCAATGTTGGCCGAGGGCATCCACTCTGTAGTGGACACGGGCAATCAGGCCTTCATGCTCTTGGGTCTAAAGCGCGCGAAGAAGCCGGCCGACAAACTTCATCCCTTCGGCTACGGACCCGAGCTTTATTTCTGGGCTTTCATCGTCGCGGTGCTGCTTTTCTCACTAGGGTCGGGCCTATCGATCTGGGAAGGCGTCCGTGCGTTGCTCCATGGCGAAACGGAACATTCCGGAATTCCGTGGCTGCCATTTGGCGTCTTGGCGATTGCGTTCGCACTGGAAAGCTACGCGCTTTTCACTGCAGCCACGCAATTCCAGAAAAAACGGGCAGGGCGCGGGCTATGGCAGGACCTGAAAGACTTGAAAGACCCTGCGATCTTCGTCGTGCTGGCAGAAGACGCGGCTGCGTTGACAGGTATCCTTGTCGCAGCCGCTGGTCTCTTACTGTCGTGGCTGACCGGTGCGGCGGTCTGGGACGCCGTTGCATCCATAGTGATCGGCATCGTGCTTGGGTTTACCGCAATCTTTCTCGCCAACGAGGTGCGCAAGCTTCTCATCGGCGAGGCAGCGGACCCGCGCATCGTCAGGTCGATCCGGGAGCGTCTGGCAAGCATCGACGAAGTGACCTGCGTGAACGAGATCCGCTCGGTTCACTTTGGCCCCGAAGACATATTACTCGCCGTCAGCCTCGACTTCCGGGATGACGTCAAAGCGGGCCGAATCGAGAGTATAGTCAGTGAGACCGAGATCGCACTGAAAGAGGATTTCCCGCAGGTGCAAAAAATCTTTCTGGAGGTTCAGAGCAAGTCGGGCCACGACCGTATGACAGATCACGATGGTGCCCCATGAGGTGGTCTGGTGTAATTCCGACGGTAGCGCGGGCTGAGTGGAGCCCAGCGTAGCTCAGGCGAAGCCCGCGCGGGTTCTGAGCGGCCATGGACCTTCTCCGGTAGAGTTGAGTTGCAAAACTGACTACCGATCAAGGAGATCCCCCATGACCTCTGTTTTACGCGCACTGCCGTGTCGGCTTTGACGGACAGGCGTTCCGCTGTCTCAAGTTCCGCACGATGCAGGCCGACGGGGACGAGGTTCTGAAACTTCACCTCGATCTCAATCCCGCGGCCCGTGCCGAATGGGAAGAGACGCGCAAGCTGCGCGATGATCCGCGCGTCACGGCGGTAGGCCAGACGCTGCGTAAGCTCAGCCTCGATGAATTGCCGCAACTGATCAACGTCCTGCGGGGCGAAATGAGCTTTGTCGGCCCGCGCCCCGTCGTGTCCGACGAATTGAGCCGCTATGGTCTCTCCAACCGGTATTATCTGCGCGCACGTCCCGGCATCACCGGCCTTTGGCAAGTCAGCGGGCGCAGCAACACGAGCTTCGCTCGCAGGATCGCCTTTGATCGGGTCTACGTGCTGAAATCCGGCACGGCGATGGACATGTCGATTCTGGCGCGCACGCTCCCTGCGGTCATACGGTCGGACGAAACCGCCTGATGACCTTTGCAATCGGTCACAGGATTTGCGTGGACTGGCGCGGCGTCATGCCAAATACTCTGCGGAAACAACCGGAATTTCGTTATCAGATGGCCTTCACGTTCAGCTTTTCTCACTGTGTCGATTAGCTCTGCCAAGGTGCTACGATAGATGATCCGACCGACTTTTACGTCAGTGGACCGGACGACCGAAGGACCCGAATATGACGCGCTGAAATTCGGCCGCACAATCCTTTTTTTCCCTCCGTAGGCGCATCGCCCCCTGACGCGAGATCGCGGATTTCAATTCTTGTCAGGCGGCTCAGCGGCGCGGGACACGCCATCGAAATATCCATATTGCGCAAGATCGATTCCAAGCTTCGCCGCCAGTCTGCGGTTGGAGTCCGCATAAGCCGCGAGCAGTGTCCGGCTGTCATTCTCAGTCAGCGTGAATGACCGGGGCCTGCCAAGGCGCGGAAGGAAGACGTGGCCGGGCAGCCCGGCCCATTGTACAAGACGGTAGGGCCGCACTTTCAGACCGGCGCCGTAAGGCCGGATCGACCACTGGTTCTCTCCAAGCGAGCGCACGTTGACGCCCGAGGATCCGGCCGACCCACCATCGTTGCGGAGTGACGCCGAAGCGTCGCCGACGAGCCCCGCCCCCAGAAAATCCAGAACCTGCGCAAGCACGGCATCCGGGTTGATCTTCTGGCGCTCGTGGGGATACATCAGCACGTTTTCTTGCCCGACCACACCAACCAAAGCGTCCCGGAGTGTCGCGTAATCCAGCATCACCCCGAGCTTGAAGCGATCCGCCGTGACGCTTACAAGATCACGACAAGCACGGTCGAAGTCGGATTGCGACGCCTTCGGGTTGCGATCCGACATCTGCGAGTAATGTGAGCCAAGCCAGTGATCCTGACGCCGAAACGCACAGATCACGGCCACGCGCCGCAGACCCCAATCTTGCGCCACCGCCGAAACCTCCCGCAGGTGGGCTGCAAGGTGATCGGGCCGACTGCCGGTGCGGCCGACCCCCTCGTCGCTGATCAGGATGTCGCGCGGCAGCCAGTCCGACTGCGGTCCCAGTAGCCGTTCGAAAACGGCTTCTCCATGTATCTGCCAGACTCGCGGATCGCGGTTGAACAGACAGGACATGATGCGGCTTCCCATCCCTCGGTCGACAGGACCGTCAAAGGCGGGATCCTTCGGCGTGTCGAAGTAGAGCACTCGGTCGAGCTGCGGAAAGATCCTAGCCTGTAAGTAAGTCGTCGCTGTCTTCGGCAGACCGATATGAAGGAATAGAGTCGGCTCTGCTTGTGCTTTGCATGACGTCAAAGATCCCTCCTTCATGCTCTGCCCGGCCCCATCCAGATCCAGGCGGGCAGCCTTGTGCGAAGCCGGACAAGCTGGGGAAACAGGCTGCGGCGCAGTGGGGCGGGCAGCGATGCAAAGGCGAGCCAGGCGTAAATTCGCGGCGAGGTCGGCTTGCGACGGATCGCCTTCAGGAGCGATAAAATTGCCCGGGACTGCCGCCCGTCTTCGGCTTCGATATGGCGCCGCGCCATGTCGAGATGCCCCAGATGCAGGACACCGGCACGCACCGCCTCTTCACCGTACCTGTCGAAGAACATGCGCCGCGCCGCCATGTTGGCCTGGAAATCCCGCGACCGCTTGTCGCTCGGCACGCCCTCCTCCGCGGCTTCGTCGTGATAGATCATCAGCGGCTCCGGCACGCATTCGAAGGTGTAGAAACGGGCGATCCGGGTCCAGAAATCGTAGTCCTCGATCGCGGGCAGCGATTCGTCGAAGCCGCCGATCGTCTCCACCACCTCGCAGCGGATCATCGTGCTGCTGGTACCGTAATGCACGACGTTGCGATGCATCATCTCGCGCCAGACATCGCCGCGATCCTCGGGGAGGAAAACGGTCGAGGCACCGTCGGAGCCCTTTTCGATCAGCCCGGTATAGATCAGCCCGACACTCGGCGGGCAGGCCTCCATCTTCGTCACTTGCGCCGAAAGCTTGCCCGACAACCATTCATCGTCGGAATCCAGAAAGGCGATATACCGCCCCGATGCCTCGGCCATGCCACGGTTGCGCGCGGCGGCGACGCCCATGTTACGGGGCTGCCGCCTGTACTCCAGTCGGGGATCGCCAAGACCCGTCACAACGGCTGCGATATCCTCGTCCGAGGCATCATCGATCACCAGAACCTCGAAATCGCGAAAATCCTGATCGAGGACGCTCTCGAGCGCCCGTGTAAGCAGGGCAGTGCGGTTGAAAGTCGGCACGACGATGCTCACGGCCGGGGCGCCGGTCTGGTGCTCCTTCAGCGAAAGAGACGGATGCGGCGGGGCGGTGGATTCATCCGGCTTGCCCCTTGCCGCGCGGGCCCTCGCCCGCTCCCGGTCCGCCCGCCGCCGACGCAGCGCCCAAAGCGGCGTTCCGCCGTGGCGTAAATCCTCTGCCCGGGCCCGGCCTGCAAGTTCGGGCTGGCCCGCGGCTTCGGCGTCACCAGCCACATTGCCATAGGCTTCGGCCAGTGCGGCGCGGGTACCGGGGGGAAGCCCGGCGCTTGCCAAACCGTCCAGAACCGTGAGACGGGAGGCGAGCCCTTCGGCACTGAAACGACGGCCGCTGAGCGATACAGCGCCATCCGGCAACCGCCGATAATAGGAGGTGCCTCTCGGGGTGTGGACAAGCTCGATCCCCCGGGACAGGGCCCGCATCATCAGATCGCCATCGTTATTGACCAGAATTTCCGGATTCCAGCCACCGCTGCGCTCGTAAGCCTGCCTTGACCACAGTACCGAGCAGGGCGGATGATACCAGCCCGTGAGCCACGCCGCGAGCGGGCTCTGACCAGGGCGGCGCGGCGCACAGGAAGCCGGGCGCGCCTGCCAGGTGCTCCCGATCCGCTCGTAGCGCATCCAGTCGCAGCAGGCGATGCCGCCCTCATTGTGCGAGAGGGTGTCCGCCAGCGAATGAAGGACATTCCTCCCCAGCAGGTCGTCGGCATCCATGAACATGATCGCCTCGCCCGTGGCGCGGGTCACACCGGCCACGCGCGCCGCAGCCGCACCGCCGTACTTGCCGCGGATGACCTGCACCCGAGCGCCAAAACCTTCGGCGATCGCGGCACTCTCATCGCTCGACCCGTCATCCACGACGATCACTTCGTCCGGCGCGACAGTCTGGTCGAGAACGGAGCGGAGCGTCTGCGCAAGGAACTGCGCGCCGTCATGCACCGGGATGATCACAGAAATCCGCAAATCCGTCATCCGTCCAGCCCCCGCAAAATTGCCGCGATGGCGGCCGGATCGACGGACAGGTCCCGATCGAGCCGGTTCGTCGCGGGGTTGCCCGCAAAGGCCCCGTCGACCTTCCAGTAATCCAGCCCCATCGCGCAGGCGAGCGCGTAGAAATTGGGGTTCGGATATCGCGGCTCGGCGATCTCGACCACCTGGGTGCCCGGTGCGCAGAACATCATGTTTGTGAGGCCGGCACCGTGCGACGCCATCAAGGTCCGCGTCTCGCCCATGAGGCGCACCTGCGCTTCGAAATCCAGCGTCTCCATCGCGATGATCTCGAACCCCGCTCGGGTGAGCATGGGCGCGATATCGTCTTCGTTCACCAGCTTGCGAATGCGCGCCTCGGCGCGGCTGATGAAAACCCGCCGCCAAGGCGCGCACTCGGGAGGGCGGCCCAGCATTTCGCGTACGGGCCGCAGCAGCTCCGGGCGGAAACGGTCGGTCTCGATCAGGGTCAACTCATCGATATCGATGGCCTGATCCGTCCCGTGCGTCTCGAAGGCGTGCGGGTCGAGGCCGAGCATCCGAAGCGACACATCGATTGCTGCAGATCGGCGCTCGGGCAGCAGTAGATTGTCCAGCCGACCCTGCGCCTTGAGCAGGCACAGTTTCGGAAGATGCGCCGTCAGCCAGTGGGAGTGATTGTCGTAAACCCGCTCCGTGATCCAGGTCGCCCGGGCCAGATGCCGCCGCGGCGCGCCCCTGCGCAGGATTTTTCCGTGCCCGGGGCGAAAGCGCATCTCCCGCAGGTCGAAAGCCTGCCGATTCCCATTGATGACCGTGGGCCAGAAACGCTGCTTTTCGGTATCGGTGAAGGTGACGACCGTGCAGTCCGGCACGGTCGCGCAAAGCGTCTCTCCGCTCTGACGGGTCGGGACGTCGCGCTGGGAAAAGCCGAACCAGTCGGGATCGTCCGAAAGC
>JBBSNW010000129.1:0-5725 GCA_038260405.1 Rhodobacterales bacterium
ACACAGCTCCGCCGTCGGCAAACCAGCCTCCTGCTCTTTGATCATCCCGATAATCTGCGCTTCGGTGAAACGGCTTTTCCTCATCTCGTCTGCTCCTTCAGGTTGGGCAGACTCTACATCAGACTGAGGGAACTTCCGGGGCGCAGGTCAGATTTCTCCTTCAAATCCTGATATCCGTTAATAGCTTGAACAATAGGCCTTATTCGGACTTCGGTACATCTCTTGCTGTCAGCGGACAATTCACCTTTCTTACTCCGGTCTCCGCTTTCCCTCTGCCCGCGGAAGCAGTCGAGCTGCTGACCTGCCTTGTCGGGCTTGGTGCCCTCGGATCGCGTCGAGGCCGCCGCCTCGCAACGACAGGCCGCGCTGTCCGACAGTTCAAAGCCTGAAGTCCTCGGTAGCTCATGCCGCCGTGGCCTTTTTCACACCCAAACATCAAAGACGGTTTTCACCAGGTCATTGGTCAGTCCTTGGAACGAGGTCACGCCAAGTAGCGATGTCTTGGACCGATATAGATCTGATGTGCAGCCTGAGTTCTTTGCGAGGGATCAGGGGTTCAGATCGGTGCGATTCCTCAGTGCGAAATCATCCACGGCCGCTTACTCGGGAAGCTTTTTGACCCGTCGGGGCGCACCAGTGTTTTCGATCCCACCTTTGCGCCCGACGAACAACAGCCGCATCCCGGCCCGTGCGCCGATGAGCGTTTGGGGCTGTCGGCACTGCGTTCGTTGGTCTCGAACGCGGTACGACGCTCGGAAGTCATCCCGGCGATGCGCGGGGCGGTGATCAGAACGCGCGGGGCGTGCTGTTCACAGTGAGGACAGTCGGAGGGTTCGGCGAAATTTGCAAGCGACGCAAAGGCAGTGAACGGTCCGCAATCATCGCACCAGTAGTCGTAAAAGGGCATGTCACAGGCTCCTGTATCAAAAGGCTGGCGGCCCCGTTTCGGGACCGTCAAACGGTTTACAGATCCGGCGCCATCGGCATGTCGACCGAGCCGTCGAGGTATTTGGTCGGGCCGTTGGCGTTCGGCATCATGTTCCATTCAAAGATGTCATTGGGCAGCCACAGCGTGGCGCAGGCGTTTGGAATGTCCACTACACCTGAAATATGGCCCTGGATCGGTGCAGTTCCGAGGATCGAATAGGCCTGTGCGCCAGTGTAGCCAAACTTCTTGAGGTACTCGATGGCATTGAGGCAAGCCTGACGATAGGCCACGTTCACGTCGAGGTAATGCTGCGCACCAGACTCATCGACGGAAATGCCTTCGAAGATAAGGTAGTCATCATAGACAGGTTTGATCGGTGAAGGTTTGAAGATCGGGTTCTTCACGCCGTATTTGGCCATCCCGTCCTTGATGACCTCGACCTTGATGTGTAGCCAGCCCGCCATCTCGATCGCGCCGCAGAATGTGATCTCGCCGTCACCCTGGCTGAAGTGCAGATCGCCCATCGAAAGGCCGGCACCGTCCAGATAGACTGGGAAGTAGATCTTGCAGCCGCGGCTGAGGTCCTTGATGTCGCAATTGCCGCCATGTTCGCGCGGCGGCACCGTGCGGGCTGCCTCCATCGCGGCCTCTTCGCGGGCGTCCCCCTTCATGGCGCCCATGTGCGCACTCTGGGTATTCGGAAGTTCGGCGAGGGGCGGTATCCGATTGGGGTTGGTCGCGACCAGTTTGCTTTCGCGGGTGTTCCACATGTCCAGCATCGCACGGTCCGGGAGGCAGCCGATCAGGCCCGGGTGGATAAGACCTGCATATTTCACACCTGGAACGTGGCGCGATTTGGTGAACATGCCATCGAAATCCCAGATGGATTTCTGGGCGTGCGGGAAATGATCCGTGAGGAACCCGCCTCCATTTTTCTTGGAAAAGAAGCCGTTGAAACCCCAATTCATTTCTTCGACCGCGCCGATATCCAGGATCTCGACCACGAGAAGATCGCCGGGTTGCGCGCCCTTGACCCCGATGGGACCGGAGAGATAGTGTACCTGCTGAAGTTCCACGTCCCGCACATCCGACGCGTCGTCGTCATTCTTGATCTGTCCGCCGGTCCAGTCGTAAGTTTCGATCCGGAAATCGTCGCCTGGTTCGACCCAGACATTGATTGGGATGTCGGGATGCCAGCGGTTGTGCACGTTTTCATTGGTATGTGGGCTCTCGCTCAGGTCCACCGAAATCAATGTATCAGCCATGGGATGTCCTCTCTTTGTGGTTAGTAAGCAATTTAAACGGATAGGAATTTAGACACGGTTGCCTCGTCCAGCCCGGCGCGGGGGGTGTCATGCACAAAGGTGCCGTTTTCGATCACGATGACCCGGTCCGCCACGTCGAGTGCAAAGCTGAGCACCTGTTCGGACACCACGATCGTCAGCCCCTTCTGATCGCGGATCTTGCGCAGCGTGCGGGCCATGTCGCGGATGATCGACGGCTGTATGCCCTCGGTCGGTTCGTCCAGCAAAAGGACCTTGGGGTTGGAGGCCAGTGCCCGCGCAATCGCGAGCTGCTGCTGCTGCCCGCCCGACAGGTTGCCACCGCGGCGTGACTTCATCTCAAGCAGGACAGGAAACAACTCGTAGATGTCGCTGGGCACTTTGCTGGATCCGGTGACGGTCAGGCCGGTTTCGATGTTTTCCTGCACCGTCATCGACGAAAAGATCATCCGCCCCTGCGGCACATAGGCCAGCCCGGCCGCCACACGCTGATGCGGCTTTTTACCGGACACAGAGGTTGCATTGACGCGGGTTTCGCCACTTTTTTCCGACACGATCCCCATCAGGGTTTTCATCAGGGTGGTCTTGCCCATGCCGTTGCGCCCCATGATGGCGACGATCTCGTTCGGTTTCACGTCCAGGTTCAGCCCATGCAGCACCTCGGACTCTCCATAGGCTGCGCGCAGATTTTCGACTGTCAGCACCGGTTTTCTCCTCAATGGCCCAGATAGACTTCGATGACTTTGGGATCGTTCTGCACCCGCTCCATCGACCCTTCGGAAAGGATCTTGCCCTGATGCAGGACGGTGATGCGGGTCGCGATATCGGCGACGAACCCCATGTCATGTTCGATCACGATGACCGAACGGTCCTCGACGATCCGACGCAGCAGTTCGGCTGTTTTCTTGCGCTCTGCCACCGACATGCCCGCGACGGGTTCGTCGAGCATCAGCAGCTCAGGATCCTGAATCAGCAGCATGCCGATCTCCAGCCACTGTTTCTGACCGTGACTGAGATAGGCCGCCTTTTCGTACAACTCCTCCTCCAGAAATATCGTCACGGCGATTTCCCTGATCCGATTTTTGACAGTCGAATCGCGGCGAAAGGTGAGCGCTCCAAACACGCTGTGCCCCTTGGGAAAGGACAGTTCGAGGTTTTCGAAGACGGTCAGATCCTCGTAGACGGACGGTGTCTGGAACTTTCGTCCGACCCCGGCGTGCACGATCTGATCTTCGCGCATGCTCAGCAGCTCCTTGTCCTTGAATTTTACTGAGCCGCTGGTGGCCTTGGTCCGGCCGCAGATCAGGTCTAGCACGGTGGTCTTTCCGGCGCCGTTCGGGCCGATGATCACACGGCATTCGTTGGGTTCTATGTAGAAGCTGAGGTCGTTCACCGCCTTGAAGCCATCAAAAGACTCGGTCAGACCTTCGACCATCAGCAGGAAGTTAGGGTTAGGGATGTTCATGCGAGGCTCCTATTCTGCCGGGGCTTCTTTGCGCGCGCCCTTGGGTGCGGCTTTGGTTCTTCCCGTCAGCGCCGCGATGCGTGGAGCCACATGATCTTGGTAGAGCCCGGCAAGGCCGTTCGGAAAGAACATCACCACCGCGATGAACAGGGCGCCAAGGCCCAGCAGCCAGAGTTCGGGAAAGCTCTCGGACAGCGAGGTCTTGGCCCAGTTCACGACAAGTGCGCCGTACACCGCTCCCAGGATCGACAGCCGCCCGCCGACAGCGCAGAAGATAACCATTTCGATCGACGGGACGATCCCGACCAGAGTCGGCGACATGAATCCGACCTGCAGCGTGAACATCGCGCCGCCCACCCCGGCAAAAGCCGCGCCGAGGCAGAAGATGAAGATCTTGAAGCTGGCGACGTCATAGCCCGAGAAGCGCACCCGATCTTCCTGATCCCGCATGGCGATCAGAAGGCGGCCCAGCTTGGATTTGCGCACGTATTGGGCGATGAACAGGCAGGCAAATAGCAGTGTGCCGTTGACGAAGTATAGAACGACCTTGGCGTCTTCGCTCCGGATGTCCCACCCCTTGAGGGTGCGCAGATCAGTGATACCGTTGACCCCGCCAGAAAAACCCTGCTGGCCAATGATCAAAATTGTCAGAATCGCCGCAAAGGCCTGTGTGATGATGGCGAAATAGACGCCCCCGACGCGGCGGCGGAACATGGCCACCCCGATGATCAGCGCAAAGACGACAGGTACAAGCATCACGGCGATCAGTGTAAGGGTGAGCGAATTGAACGGCTCCCACCACCATGGAAGGGCTGTGAGCTGGTTCCAGTCCATGAAGTCGGGAATGCCCGGTGTGGACTGGATCGCAGTGTTTTCGGGTATCGAGGCTTCGAGCTTGAGGAACATCGCCATGCAGTAGCCGCCAAGGCCAAAGAACACGCCCTGTCCCAGGCTCAGAATGCCGCCCATGCCCCAGCACAGCACCAGCCCCACAGCGACAAAGGCATAGGTCAGATACTTGCCGAAGAGGTTGAGCCGGAAGCTGTCCAGCGTCAGCGGCAGCACGATAAAGACGATGATAGCAAGGACGGCAAACCCGATGATGTCCTGACGTGTGAACAGACGGTTGGATGAACGTTCCATTCTCTCTCCGATCACTTGCGCAGTTTGAGGGTGAAAAGACCCTGCGGACGGATCATCAGGATCCCCACAACGGTCAGCAGTGTCAGAACCTTGGCCATCGACCCGGACAAGAAGAATTCCATGATCGACTGCGCCTGACTGATCGAAAAGGCACTGGCGATTGTGCCAAGGAGGCTGCCCGCGCCGCCAAAGACCACGACGAGAAAGGTATCAACGATGTAGAGCTGTCCGGCGGTCGGACCGGTCGAGCCGATCATGGTGAAGGCAGATCCCGCCACACCCGCAACCCCGCAACCGATGCCAAAGGTCAGCCGGTCGGTCCAGGCGGTGTTGATGCCAACCGCATCAGCCATCACCCGATTCTGATTGATCGCGCGCACCTGCAAGCCCCAGCTGGAGCGAAACATCATGTAGTAGACGGCCAGGGAAATTCCCGTGGCCAGCACCATCACGAAAATGCCGTTGATCGGAACCTCGATCATGTCGGTCACCGGCAGGGATCCCATCATCCAGTCGGGAATGGTCACACCGACTTCGCGCGCGCCAAAGACGCTGCGGTAGACCTGCTGCAGGATCAGACTGAGGCCCCATGTCGCCAGCAATGTGTCGAGTGGCCGCTTGTACAGATGCCGGATCAACGCCCATTCGACGAGTAGACCCAGCGCACCGGCCGCGATGAAAGCGAGGACCATTGCCACAAAGAAGTAGAGTCCGAAGATCCCGGGCAGCCAAGACTCGAAAAAGATCGAGGTCAGATAGGTTACATAGTTCAGGCTGAACAACCTGATCCGCCGAAGAGATAGAAAGTTGAGGGTCTGCTCTTCGGGATGAAGGCGGCGCACAACGCCGCCAGGATGAGGGTCCAAAAGGCCCTGAGGTGTGCCAGGATCTTGCGGATGTTGTGCC
>JBBSNW010000130.1:0-5667 GCA_038260405.1 Rhodobacterales bacterium
GAGAAAGGATCGCACCATCAAACCGTGGGATCAAACACCCCATAGACCGACCGGCTGGAAGCCGGCGACCAGTTCCCGTCTTGACCGGGTGCCGCCGGGGACGATATCGCGACAAGCGGTTCGCCGGCGGGCGCCAGAACTTCCGCACCAAGCGATGCGTGTTCGAGCGGAACCCCCATTGGCCAGAAGCCCGCGACGGCACCTGCAGCTTTCTGCCAGGCGGTTTCCCCGTAGGCGAGATAGATGAACGCGTCGGGATAGATGAACGGAACGCCGTTCACGAGGGCGTAAGCCAGCAGCAGGAGCGCCGCGGGGAATGCCATCAGATAGGCCCAACAGGCCCGAACGTGCATATTTGGACGTCTTTGGGAACGTTTAGCGAACGGATCAGTCTCCTGAGTTATTGAGGTACATGGTAACGTTTTCGGCGGTGAACTTGTATCCGCGGCCATCGGCGACGCGTTCGGCGCTGATCGGATATCTCGGGCGGTTGGGGTTTATGGCGGTGACGCGGAAGGTTTCGCCGCCGGTCCTGAAGCTGCGGGCGTAGTCGGAAGGCTCCAGCCCGAAGCTGCCCGCCAGCGCCTCGAAGAGGGCTCTTTCGTGAGAGAAGAGCGATCCGTCTGTTGTCGGGATGCCGACGCGAAACCCGATATCGAAGCCGTGGCGCAGGTCGATCTCGCTGAGATCGCCACCTTCCACGCTGAGACCGTGCGTTCCTGCAACCTGCCGGCATGCAGCCAGAAGGTCTCGGCGGAGACGCTCGCAGAGAGCCGGGGTCAGATTTCCTGGTGGTTTGGCTTTGGCCGGTGTCAGCGCTTTGCTCTTGCCCGCCATCACATCGATGCCTTTGCCTTGTAGATGGTGCCGCGGGAAATCCCCATCTCCCGGGCGATCTCTGTCGGCGACAGCCCCTTGGAAAGAAGCGCTTTTATCCCACTCACATCGATCTTCGGTGGACGCCCGCGATAGACGCCGCGCTGTTTGGCAGCGGCAATGCCGTCGGCCTGGCGTTCGCGGCGCAGATTGGTCTCGAACTCGGCAAAGACCCCCAACATGTCGAAGAACGCCTTGCCTGCCGCGGTCGAGGTGTCCACGGGCTGTTCTGTTGCCGCGAGGTGTGCGCCCTTTGCCTTCAGCCGGGCGACGATCGTCTGCAGGTCGTGCATCGACCGGGCCAGCCGATCGATCCGGGTGACTACCAGCGTCTCGCCGGGGTGGATGAAGTCGAGGATCGTGCCCAGCTCGGGCCGCCCGGCGAGGCTTGAACCGCTCTTTTGCTCACGGCGGATCATGCCGCAGCCAGCGGCCTCCAGCGTCGCGACCTGGGCATCGAGGTTCTGATCCGTGGTGGAGGTGCGGGCATAGCCGATTTTTGCCGCGGAATTGTTCATTTTGGGCGTGCCTGTGACATACACTGTCCATTAATCCGGAAGTTACCCAAAGTGAACAGGAAAAGCGGCTCCGGTGGTGTTCAGTCTGGTCGCCACCAAGGGTACACCCATGATGACGAGATCAATGCAGCGTTGCGTCGGGCTTACCGCCTCGCAGTCGCGGCTTCAGATGCTTTGTTGTCTCAACCAGCCAATCGACGGCCCCGGGCGTCTCGGTCCAGGCAAACCCGTATTCCTCGACGTAGTAGGCAGCCTCGTCTTCGCCGCCCAACGTGTAGTATCCCGTGTCCTTGTAACGAGCCCGGCCTTTCCGCACGAGCAGCACCGGCACGTGGTGATTGCAGTTCCAGGCTTCCTCGGCGGCGCGTCGTGCAACATCTCCGTCGGCCGAGTTGCGAAAGGCGAACAGGGCCTGCGTATAACGGATAAACGTACTAGCCTCGTCGCTGTGTTCGTGAAGAAGGGCTTGGGCGGCGGCGTCATTTTGCATGTTCAGTAGCCAGGCGATCAGAATGTATCTCAGTCCCTGGTTGTCGCCTGGATTGAGGACGAGCATTTCACGCAGATGCCCGATCGCGGCGTCCCGGTCGCCGGCTTGCCACAAGTCCTCGGCCAGACGGTGTCGCGCGCGCATATAGGGCCGGGTTTCCAGAAATCCCCAGAAATGCCCCTCATATTCGGCGAAGCCATCCTTACCAAGCGCCAGTTCGCCGGCTTTGACGGCGCGCTCGAGAAATTCCCGCCGATCCTTTGAGACAAGCGATGGACGCTCGGCCAGAAGGAGCCAGGCATCCGCACAGAGCGGCGAGATATTCAGTGCCTGACGGGCCAGCGCATAGCGACTGCGGCCATCCTGGGTTTCCCATGCGTCATAGACCAGGTCCTGCGCTTCACCGAGAGCGTCGTCGTCCGGTCCCGCGCCGAGGTCCCTCCAGATGCCTTCGAGCGCCACCGGACTGGGCAGCGTCGCCAGCTCGCTCCCGGCAGCGGTGCGGGAGGACGTCTTGCGGGGTTTCTTCGACGCGGGCATGGGACAGCCTTCTCACGCAGCCTGCCTGTCGAAATCGATCCGGGCGTCCAGGTCGATGTCGTAGCGGCCATAGGGGTTGATGTGGGCGTAGATCAGCGGGGTCAGACCGCGATAATCCTCGGGTGACAGGCGGCTCCGCCAGCCCGGATCGCGCAGAATCGACTGGACCATGCGCGTGTTCACGTAAACCATTGAAGACTGGACAAGCTGCAGCGCCAGCGCCGAGATCTCCTGATCGGACGTGCGGTTCGACGCGATCTCTCCACCCTTGCCGAAGAACACGAAGCCGTTCGCGCTGTTCCAGTTCTCGACGACGTTCAGCCCCTCGTGGATCTCGCGGCGGAACGCTTCTGATCGGAGATACCGGCAGAGGAAGATCGTCTTGATCGCGCGTCCCAGTTCGGCCAGCGCCTTGTATGTCGGATGCATGACGTCCGTCCGCGTGAACCGCCGCAGGATGGATTCCGGGTCGGCGGTGCCGTGTTGCATGGCGGAAGCATACTTGATCATCTCATCGTATTGCCGGGCGATTTCATCCCAATCGACTGCGTCCGACAGGATCGGCGCCAGGTTCGGAAGGCTTGTACGCATGCCCGGTGCCGGAAGGACCAGTTTCTGGCGCGCGATGGCCTTCAGCCTCGGCGCCAGCTCGAAACCCAGGAGCCGGCAAAAGGCGAACCCTATGGCGCTCTGGCCGTGGGAATCCACGTACTGGCGCTGAATCTCCATGTCCGTGCAGTGGCGAAGCACACCCTCGATCATCGCCGCGACCTCAGAGGACGAGCACCGCTTCAACTGCGAGTAGATGCAAGTGGCTTGCCGTTCGACATGCCAGTAGATCATCACCCCGCGCCCGCCGTACCGGGCATGCCACTCGGTCATCAGGTTCCGATCCCAGGCGCCGAACCTGGTGGAATCGGACGCGCAGGCCGTGCCGGCTTCGCCCCAGAGTGCAGGATTGCGGATGGCGAGCGTGGCATCGGCGACCCGTGCTGCCGCGGCACGCAGAGCACCTGGATCGATATAGCGCCGGTGGATATGGAGAAGTTCGTCATAGCTGACATCCGGAACCCCGGCGACGACCCGCTTGAGCCCGGCATTCGTGCCTGCGCCATAGAGTGCCAGAAGCAGGCGCCGGTCGCGCACCCCGCGCGGCAGCGCCTCGCGGCTGGCCGAGCTTTCGAAGCAGTCGAGCAAGCCGGTGTCCAGCGCAGCCTCTTTCAAGACATCGAGCAACCCGGTCATCGGCCAGGTCCGACTGATCTCGCGCTTCAGGTCGCCGAGACCCACTGGCTCCTGCACGGGCGCGAACGGTGTGATGCGGATCCGGGTCTCGCCGGACCAGCGCAGACGGACCTTCTCATTTCCGGGCAAGGTCCGGTTCAGGAGATGCAGCTCGGCCTCGAGTTCGGCCCGAACATTTGCGACGAAGACCTGCGCGTCCTGCGTCAATGCGAGACGGGCATAGTAGGCATCGCGGTTTCCCTCGAAATCCGCAGGCAGGTCCTCGTCCGGATTGCGGTACCGGTCTGCCCCGACGATCCAGATCTCCTTGGATCGGACCCGGTCGCGCAATTGCGTCAGCACGCAAAGCTCGAAGGAGATCGTATTCAGACGGCCGGATGCGTCGATCGCCATGTCCCGCCACTTGCCCGGGATCGACCCTTCGGGCGCGAGGCTGGCCGGGACGAAGCGCCGGCCTTCCCGGCCCAGGCGCACGATCAGCGCGAGCGCGTCCAAGATCGGCCGCCAGCCCGCATTGTTCGAACGGAACTGCAACACCGACAACAGCCGGGGCAGCATCCGCCGGTAATGACTGGCGTAGGACCCGCGCATCACCGTCTGGATGCGCCGCTCCAGTGTGCCCCTGGCCCGGTGTTCCTCGATCACGGCCCTCAGCTTCTCGGCGCCCGCGACGGGATAGATCACATCCACGACCCGGCCCTCCGGGGCGTCGACTGCCGCCATGGCGATATCGACCAGCAGGCGTTCTTTTCCGTGCACCCGCTCGATATCCCTGGCGATCGCACCGATCACCCGGCGCCGCGACCGCGTCTGCACCCGGTGAACGATCTCCAGCAGGAGATCGACGAGGCCGTCGATCATCGTTCCCCGGCGGTCCATCAGGTACAGCGCGAAGAGGCCCAGACGCCGGACATCGCCATGCCGGCGCATCTCGGCGGCAGTCTCGCCATCGACCCGGCGGCTCAACCGCCGGATCCAGGCCGGATCGACCCCGGTCAAAAGATCATAAGGCAGATCGAGCCCCTCGACGAAATCCAGCCGGTCGCATGCCGAAAGGATGCTTTCCAGCGAGGCCGCACCAGCATCGAGCTTCAGGCTCAGAAAACCGGTCGGCGCCTTCGGATCCGCCAGGCTGGCATCGAGCCGGGCCCGCACGTCATCCGACAAGCGCTCGACGACCCCAGCCAGCAGGTCTTCGACGAAGTCATGCCGCGCACCGCGGACCAGGCGCTCCATGATCTTGTCCGACGGGACGAACACACCGAGTTCGGCGCATCGGCGATAAGCCGTCTCCGCATGCTCCTCGATCGAACAGGCCGAATTCCGGCAGAGCGCCGAGAGCCAGGACCGAAGTTCCTTCCGGTCGCGGTCGGTCGCCCGACGGACATCAAGATGGCGAAGGACCGCAGCTCGCTGCCGGCGGGCACTTGTGTGACCGAAGCGAAAACCGGCCGGATCGGGGACGGCGAGCCCGAGCTGCTCGGCGAGATAGCGCAGGCCCTCCTCGTCGATGTCACCATCGCGCGACGGAAACCGGCCATGCTGTCGGAAGAAGCGCAGATGAAAGGCCGACCAGACCCGCCCCGGCCGGTTGAAGCCTTCCACCCATGTGATCTCGTCGGAGCCCAGGCTCCAGATCTCCATGAACGACCGTTCCGGCATGCCCCCTCCATCGCTTGTCCCCACCAGCTTCAAAGGTCGAAAGGGTCAGGTCAACGCCAAGATCGTTCCCGATACGTTCTACAAGACGTCCATATATGCACGTTCGAGCCTGTTGGGCCAGATAGGGCGTGGCGCCATTCGGGCTCGTCACTGAAACCATGCGACCGATCAACTTGAAATTTACAAAAACCGCCGACGGAGGCGAAGGAACTTGACTGTTTTATAATACCGATTTCCTTTTTGCGAAGGATCGATTGACATCGCGTTGAATCATACGGCCCGCCGGTACCCCCGAAGCACCTTCCACGCACCGCATTGTCCGGTCGGGAAACGGGC
>JBBSNW010000131.1:0-5654 GCA_038260405.1 Rhodobacterales bacterium
ACAATGCTTTGCTTGCGATTTGCCATTGTATCCCCCCTAGTGCGCAAAAGTTTGCGGGCGAGGTTGTGTGCAACCCCGCCCGCAAAAGCGTTCATCAAGGAACGGCAACTGTCACGGTCAGCGTACCGGTATACACTCCGGCGAGTGCAGCCAGTGCGACGCTGTTGCGTACGCCAATACCGATCGCAGCGTTGCTTCCGCCGGTCACGTTGCTGCAGTTGAAGTCGGTCGGGCGGTTCTGGCCACCAGCGGTGGTAGTTGCTGCGCGGGCCTGGTTGCGAGCAAGGAAGCCACCAGAAACGAAGGGCGATCCGGTTCCCTGGTCCGTGAAGGAAGCCAGATAGTTGAGCTGCGAACCTTCAGGTCCGGTGAGGCCGAACGGGTTGCCGCCCGTACCTGCCAATGCGCTGGTCGGGGTGATCGTGTAATTACCAGCCGAGGTCACGTTCGAAAACACGCAGAAGTTGGTGACAGCTTCGCCAGCGCGGTTGTTGGGTGCGCTTTCGTTGATGTCGCCAGCAGCGATGTTGATGGTCATATCGTCAAGTCCACGGATGTTGACGAAAGGTTCGATGGTGACGTTGATGTCGGCGTTTCCAGTGCTGGTAGCACCGGGGGTTCCATCGGTAGCGGCAAACGCGCTGGTCGACATGAGGGCTGCAGCAGCAACGCTAATCAGTATTTTCTTCATATTTAATCTCCACGAGTCGCACATGAAGACTTTCTTAAGAAAGCCTTAAGACCACCGGGTCGCTTATGGCACCCAAGATGTCAATAAGCCTCGGCTCGCTGAGATGTAAACGTTTCAGATCAGGACAAAAAATTAACAAAGGTGAGCGTTTGGCGCATTCCCTGCTCAGGCCAGTGCGCGTTAACCAAACCAAGCGGCCGTGGGAAGCGCAAGCGCGCATTTATGTCCTAAAACGGGACAATGAACCATGGGTTTGTGGTGAATATCGAACAGTCCGAGAACCGATGCAGCGCCCCAATCGTTGCCTCGACCCAGCCCAATAGGTATCGCTGCGGCAATCCGCCACGAACCACAAACGTTAGCGATGTTTAATATTCAGTTGTGACCGGGTCAGCGCTGGGGCCACTGCGCGTTGTGACCCTGACTTTATCCTGCGCGGACGACAGCGGCAGGGTCAGGTTGACGCCGGCGTACAATCTCGACGCGGGCAAGCGTGCACAGACTTCGTCATCAGGCTGAGCCTCTGGTGGACAGGCACTTGCATCCGTCATGAGGATGTTGGTGTTCCCCAGGTTGCTGATCGTAACCTTATCCAGCTCGCGCACGACTTTGACGTCCGGACTGGATCCGCGGGGGCGGGCCACGACCAGAACCTCATAGGCAGCAAGCATTTTGATTGCAATTCCGGTTTCGACATCGGCGTCAGGGTCAACCTTGATCTCGCCGACCTGCGGTGCAATCAACACCCGGTAAATCCGGTCTTTTGTGAGATCGTTGTTCAATGACACAAGCCTGACCGAGCGCAGCGCGCCGGGATCAAGCACCATCCGGTTCGGCGTCACCAGCAACCCAGCCTCTTCGGGGTCAGCCAGACTCACGCGATGTTCGGTTTCCATGCCGGGTTCAATCACCTCGGCAACAGACACCGTGACGTAATACCGGTCCTCGCTGTCATTGCGGATCACGACGTCCGAACGCCCGCCTCCTCCGCTATCAAACTCAACCCACAGCTTGTTGATCGAGAGATGCGCATGTGCTGGCACAGGATGCATCACGGCCATAGCAACCAACGCCGAAATATAAACCAATTTACGCGCCATGATACCAGTGCTTCCGAAAGACCAAGCCAAATGAACAGTTCGATGCGGTAAACTCGCGGCAATTTGCTGTCAATATCGCGAGCGGAGGGTGGCCATCGGTATAGCCCCTAATTAGGACAGCCCTGTCATGGTTTCGGTTGTCGCCGGGCTGAGCCAGCGAGCGGACGCCGGTGCAATCAGATCGTCGTCACCAGGAACTGTTGAGCGCGGCTCGAGCCGTTAGCTCGTAGATCAAAATCGCGCCACTGCAATCCACGGTCTGCGCCTTGATCGACCATTGGCAGCACGTTGGCCCCGGTCATCGGGCGAACGACATAGGCGTCTGAGCGCTGGGCGAATATGCGAACCGTTCCGGTGCCGCCGTCAACAATCTGCGAAGGCGCGCGGATCAGCAGGCCGCGATTGCCACCACTGATCGACCAAATGCCGACAGCGCCTTCCCGTGCTGCTGCGACTGCGGCGCCGATCGGAGCGATCACGACAGTGACGTTGATTGTTGACGACGCGTTACGGCCAGCTTCTGCCTTTGCAGTGGCGGGTACGCAGAAACTGCAAGCGACAACCGCCAAGCTAACAACCCGCCATAAGTTTCCCATGAGCAAAATACCTCGTCTCCGCTAGACCGAATAGATCGACAACCTTAATGCCCACGAAATCGTTACGATGTTCATCGCAGAGGTGGTTAATGAACGTTATCGGGATTGTAGGAGGCTTCGGTTCTTGAGAGGTGAAGTTGCTATCATCCGAAAAATGACTGTGTACGCAGCGAGTCAGCGATCGCGTGGGGCGGATGGTTATGGATCGGGCGCCCGTCGCGCTATGTTGCATTAATATCGAACAACCAAAGATCGGCTATGCGGCACAGACACCGCACGAGTGGATCAATAATACCGACGCTGACAGTCAGGTGTGCGCTGATTTTACAGCACATCTGACAGTGCTCAACCGAAACCCAAGAGCGGCTCAAACTAATCCGCCTCCGGCAAAGCCAGTGCGGTTCGGTTTTATGGCCAGGAGCCTTCATCAGGCAACCGGGCCAAACCGCAGTCAATCAGCAATGGCATCCGTGCATGGCCTGAGCGTCTGCTCCCGGGGACAGCCGTCATTCAAGCGGCGAGCCAGGAACGTCCGAAAAGTCTAAGGATTTCGGGCGCTTGCGTACGGAATCCTGACATGGAGGAACCCGCGGGCCCCATCCGCCGGTCTATGGGTAAAAGGGCTTTGATGTGGACTGGGGGGACTGAGGCAGACGCGGCAGCGTGCCCATCATCGGCAGGATAGCAGGGACATCAGGTGAGATTTGCCCGCAATGGCGCCCTGATCCCGCATGTGGTGGGTGCACTTCTGGTCTTCCCCATGGCGTAGGCGCACATATCCCCATGGGCCGGGACGCTGTGACCTCGGCCATACTGTAGGATGAGCCATGCCGGATCATGGCGCGTATCTCCGGGCCGAGGATACTGGCGCTGGCGGTGCACGCGGTTGGTAGCAACGGGCAAAGGCCTCGATGATGGTCATGTGCCCGCCGCAGCACGGGCATGGCGGGCGATGGTCGGGTGGTCCTTCCGGTTCGGGCTCCTCGACCGGCGCAGCGACCCCCAGTAGCCTGCGGGCGAGCGCCATTGCGTCCTTGTGCATGGAACTGGCGAGCAGGCCGTAATGCCGGATGCGGTGGAAGCCGCGCGGCAGGACGTGGATCAGGAAGCGGCGGATGAACTCGTCCGTCGCTAGCGTCATGACCTGCTGGCGTTCGGCCCCTGCGCGACGGTAATCCTTGTAACGGAACGTCACGCTGGCATCGTCGAAGGCAATGAGCCGCTGGTTCGAGATGGCGACGCGGTGGGTGTAGCGCGAGAGATAGGCCAGCACCGCCTGCGGCCCGGCAAAAGGCGGTTTGGCGTAGACCACCCAACGCTTCTTTCGGATCGGCGACAGATGCCGGAGGAAGACCTTGCGTGCCGCGAGCCCCGCCAAGGTGTTGAAGAAGGCCAGCTTGCCGGCATCGAACAATGCCAGCACGCGAGTGAGGAACAGTCGGCGGAACAACGCACCCAGCACACGCACTGGCAGCAGGAACGCCGGGCGCGACGAGATCCAGCGCGTGCCATCGAGCGCGATGCCACCACCTGGCACGATCATGTGCACATGCGGGTGGTGGGTCAGTGCCGATCCCCAGGTGTGCAATACGGCAGTGATACCGACCCGCGCGCCGAGGTGCTTGGGATCGGCGGCGATGGTCAGCATCGTGTCCGCAGCCGCGCGGAACAGCAGGTCATAGACCACCGCCTTGTTCTGCCACGCGATATCCGCGACCTCGGCCGGCAGCGTGAACACGACGTGGAAGTATCCCACTGGCAGTAGGTCGGCCTCGCGCGCGGCCAACCAGGTGCGCGCCGCCGCACCCTGGCACTTGGGGCAATGCCGGTTGCGACAGGAGTTGTAGGCGATCCGACAGTGCCCGCAGTCGTCGCAGGCTTCGACGTGACCGCCCAGTGCGGCGGTGCGGCAGGTCTCGATGGCCGTCATGACCTTGAGCTGGCCGAGGCTCAGATGCCCGGCATGGGCTGCGCGATATGCGGGCCCGGCACTCCGGAAGATGTCGGCAACCTCGATCGAGGTGCGCACCGGTTCAACCGGGCGGCGATGCCGTTCGCTCCCGGCCCTCCATAAGTGCAACGATCTGGTCGAGCGGACTGGCTACCGCCCGCATGGTCTTGCTCGACACCTTGGTGTAGATGGCAGTGGTGTCGATGTTGGTGTGGCCCAGCAGCACCTGGATCACGCGGATATCGACACCTTGCTCGAGCAGGTGAGTGGCGAACGAGTGGCGCAATGTGTGCGGGCTCACGCGCTTACGGATCCCGGCGAACTCGGCCGCCTCATGCACGGCGCGGTTCAACTGGCGCGCCGAGATCGGATCGGTGCAGTTGCGACCTGGGAATAGCCAGCCATTGGGCAGCATCACCCCGCGGCGCTTGCCTTCGCGCCACCACTGACGAAGCAAATCCAGCAGGTGCGGGGAAAGCATGGCGTTGCGATCCTTGCGTCCCTTGCCCTGCTCGACACGGATGATCATCCGCTCGCTGTCGATGTCTCCGATTTTGAGGTGGGTCACCTCGGACACGCGCAGGCCCGCGCCATAGGCTACGCTGAATGCGGCCTTGTACTTGATGCCCGGCGCTGCCTCGATCAACCGTGCGGCCTCTTCGACACTCAGGACCTCTCGGAGCTTGGGTTCGCTCCGTATGACAGATAGGCCAAGCGCAACCTCTGGCCGCTTGAGCGTCATGGTGAAGAGGAAGCGCAGAGCTGATACTGCGGCATTGATGGTTGCCGGACCGACGGCGCGGCGATGCTGATCGAGTTGGAAGCGCCGGAGGTCCTCTGCGCTGGCCGTATCAGGCGGGCGGCCGAGAAACGCGGCGAAGGATCGCACGTGGCGAATGTAATCCTGTTGCGTGTGCGCCCCAAGGCCTCGAAGCTTCATGTCCTGCAGCATCCGCTCGCGCAGTGAACCAATCGGGGCGGAAGTAATCGTGGTGTCCATGGTGAGTTCCTTTGTGTTTAAGGAACATCACAATCTCATGGCGACTCCGCCACGCCCAAGACCCTCGCAATTACGGCCTGCCCGCCACCGCAAGCGCCCCTCCCGCGGAGCGGGTTCGTCCAAGTCCCACTTCGCGTCCTTCGGGGTCACCGGCAGCATCCGACCAGACCCGGTCGTTCACGATTGCCATATTGAATGTCCGATCCCGCCGAAAGCCGCCAGTCCGTTATCGGGATCGCGCATCGACCCAGCGTATGACCGGGGGTGGGTGATGGGGTGGACGCCCCCCCACCGCATCGATGTGCCATAAAGGAGG
>JBBSNW010000132.1:0-5535 GCA_038260405.1 Rhodobacterales bacterium
CACTGGGCGGGCTTTCGGCCCGACATGATCGGTCGGCTGGCCTGAACCGTGATGGGCGGACTGGTCTATTTCTCCTCGGGTTCGGGCAACACCGCGCGCCTGGTCGCGGCACTGGGGCTCAGCGCGAGCCGTATTCCGATCCGGACCGCCGATCCCCTGCCGTCCGTGAGCGAGCGATATGTGCTGATCTGCCCGACCTATGCAGATGGTGAGGGGCGCGGGGCCGTGCCCAGGCAGGTCATCCGCTTTCTAAACGAGCCGTCACGCCGCGCCTTGCTGCGCGGTGTGATCGGCGCGGGAAACCGCAATTTCGGCGCGACCTTCGCGCTCTCGGGCGATGTGATCGCCGCAAAATGCAACGTTCCGGTGCTCACGCGTTTCGAGCTGGCCGGAACGGAGACCGACATCGCCCGCATCCGTGCCGGGCTGGAACAATTCTGGGGGGCTGAATGCTCGACAACGATGTGAATGCAGGGCTGGACTACCACGCCCTGAACGCGATGCTGAACCTTTACGACGAAGACGGGCGCATCAGGTTCGATGCGGATCGCATGGCCGCGCGGCAGTATTTCCTGCAGCACGTGAACCAGAACACCGTGTTCTTCCACTCACTGGACGAAAAGCTCGGCTACCTCGTCGACGAAGGCTATTACGAGGCCACAGTTCTCGAATCCTATCCCCGTGCGTTCCTGCACGCGATCTGGGCCGAAGCCTTTGCGCACAAGTTTCGCTTTCCGACCTTTCTGGGCGCGTTCAAGTATTACACCTCCTACACGCTTAAAACACGCGACGGGCAGCGTTACCTCGAACGTTACGAGGATCGTGTGGTGATGGTTGCGCTGACCCTCGCGCGCGGCGATCAGAACCTTGCGACCCGCTTCATGGAGGAAATGCTCTCGGGCCGTTTCCAGCCTGCGACACCGACCTTCCTCAATGCGGGCAAGCAGAGCCGGGGCGAGCTGATCTCGTGTTTCCTCCTGCGGATCGAGGACAATATGGAATCCATCGGTCGCGCCATCAATTCATCGCTGCAGCTCTCAAAGCGCGGCGGCGGCGTCGCGTTGATGCTGACCAACATCCGGGAATCCGGCGCACCCATCAAGGGGATCGAGAACCAGTCCTCGGGCGTCATCCCGGTTATGAAACTGCTGGAGGATTCATTTTCCTACGCCAACCAGCTTGGCGCGCGTCAGGGGGCGGGAGCCGTCTATCTGAACGCCCATCACCCCGACATCCTTCGCTTTCTGGACACAAAGCGCGAGAATGCGGACGAGAAAATCCGCATCAAGACGCTGAGCCTCGGCGTCGTGATCCCCGACATCACCTTCGAGCTCGCCAAGAAGGACGAGGACATGTACCTCTTCTCGCCGCACGACGTGGCCAAGGTATATGGCGTGCCGTTCTCGGAAATCTCGATCACCGAGAAATATGCCGAGATGGTGGACGACAAGCGCATCCGCAAGAAGAAGATCAACGCCCGGACGTTCTTTCAGACCATTGCGGAGATCCAGTTCGAATCCGGGTATCCCTACATCATGTTCGAGGACACCGTGAACCGCGCCAATCCGATCGCGGGGCGCATCTCGATGTCGAACCTCTGCTCGGAAATCCTGCAGGTGAACGAGGCGTCGACCTTTCACGACGACCTCGGCTACGATCACCTCGGCTCCGATATCTCCTGCAATCTGGGCTCGCTGAACGTTGCCAAGACCATGGACGGGCCGGATTTCGCTACCACCGTGGAAACCGCGATCCGGATGCTAACGGCTGTATCGGAAATGTCAGCTATCGACTCGGTGCCGTCGATCCGGCGCGGCAATGATGAAAGCCATGCGATCGGCCTGGGACAGATGAACCTGCACGGATATCTCGCCCGCGAGCGGATCCATTACGGCAGCACCGAAGGCATCGAATTCACCAGCGTCTATTTTGCCGCCGTGGCCTATCACGCGATCCGCGCGTCCAACGTCCTGGCACAGGAATACGCCAAGAGCTTTGCTGGCTTCGCCGCATCGACCTATGCCGATGGCAGCTTTTTCGACAAATACACCACCCGCGACTGGCTGCCCGAGCATGAGCGGGTCAAGACCTTGTTTGACGGTATCCCTCTGCCCACCCGTGACGACTGGGCGGCGCTCAGGGCCGCGGTGATGGAGCATGGTCTCTACAACCGCAACCTTCAGGCTGTGCCGCCGACCGGGTCGATCAGCTATATCAACAATGCGACCTCTTCGATCCACCCCATCGTGTCCAAGATCGAGATCCGCAAGGAGGGCAAGATCGGCCGTGTCTATTACCCGGCCCCCTTCATGTCGAACGACAACCTCGACTTCTACCGCGACGCCTACGAGATCGGCCCCGAAGCGATCATCGACACCTATGCCGCGGCCACCGAACATGTGGATCAGGGGCTGTCTCTCACCCTGTTCTTTCCGGCCGAGGCGACCACGCGGGATATCAACCGCGCCCAGATCCATGCCTGGAAAAAGGGCATTAAGACGATCTATTACATCCGCCTGCGCCAGACCGCCCTTGAGGGGACCGAGGTTCAAGGCTGCGTTTCCTGCACACTCTGAGGTATCCCGATGAAAGACTTTGCCGCACAGGCCATTCCGCGCGCGATCAACTGGAACCGGTTGCAGGACGACAAGGACCTTGAGGTCTGGAACCGTCTGACGGTCAACTTCTGGCTGCCCGAAAAGGTGCCGCTGTCCAACGACGTGCAAAGTTGGGCGACTCTGACACCCGAGGAACGCACCCTGACGATCCGCGTCTTTACCGGTCTGACGCTGCTCGACACAATCCAGAACACCGTTGGCGCGCCTGCGCTAATGCCCGATGCCCAGACCCCGCATGAAGAGGCCATTCTGACCAACATCGCCTTCATGGAGGCCGTACATGCGCGCAGCTATTCGTCGATCTTCTCGACGCTCTGCTCGACACGGGAGGTGGATGAGGCGTTCCGCTGGTCCGAGGAAAATCCGCATCTGCAGGCCAAGGCGCGGCTGATCCTTGACGAATACGCGGCCGGTGCCGATCCGCTGAAGCGCAAGATCGCCAGCGTGTTTCTCGAAAGCTTCCTGTTCTATTCGGGTTTCTATCTGCCGATGCACTGGTCGAGCCGCGCAAGGCTGACCAACACAGCCGACCTGATCCGCCTCATCATCCGCGACGAGGCCGTGCATGGCTATTACATCGGCTACAAGTTCCAGCGTGCGGCCGAGACGCTGCCCGAAGCCGAGCGTGCCGCGCTCAAGGATTTCGCCTTCTCGCTGATGTTCGAGCTTTACGAGATCGAGGCGCTCTATGCGGCCGAGCTTTATGACGGTATCGGCATGACCGAAGACGTGAAGGCATTCCTCCACTATAACGCCAACAAGGCCCTGCAGAACCTCGGATACGAGGCGCTGTTCCCCCCCGCCGCCTGCGAGGTCGACCCCGCCATCCTGTCTGCATTGTCGCCCGACAGCGAGAACCACGATTTCTTTTCGGGGTCCGGCTCATCCTATGTCATCGGCAAGACCGTCTCGACGGAAGACGAGGACTGGGATTTCTGAGGCGGCGCGACCATGTGATCCGATAGGTGTTGGCCCGTCGGATCACTTCACACGATCCGCGCGATTCAGATCACTGGAGCCTTTCAGGCTCGGACCGGATCACCAGAGACGGAACCCGCCCAAGCCGCGTGTGGTGGTCTCCCTCCCCGCCTGAAGGCACCATTGCAAAGGCCACAAGATCATCGATCTCATCATCCGGATCGACATCGGCAAACAGCCAGACGTTCTTGAGCGTCCCGCGATAGGCCGCCTGACGGGGTCGGCCTCCCGCGGTCAGGGTGACAAACCCTTCGATGCAAAATTCCTCGCCAACGATATGTGCCGACGTGGCTATGGCGACATGCAGGCGACGGACCAGTTCATGACATTGTTGACAAACAGGGTCCGGATCCCGGCCGGAGATACAGATCGTTGTGACGTTTCGTTCGTTCCTGTGCATGCATCCCTCCGCGCATCCGCGGGGCATGACCAGAAGCAAAGCAGACCGGGTAATCCGGCCTTGACCGTCTTTCCATCCTGATTTCCTTTCCAGGGCGCCCCGCCCAGGGTGAGTTTCAGCGCGACACCTGATGGTGCCTTGGATGGCAGGTCTCCTGACTTGCGGGTCGACGCTTTCCCGAACCTTCCCGGACCGCGCTTCGGTCCAGTGGTACTCTCGGGGTCGCTCGCCGCTTACAGTTGCGGGGGCAGTCACGGATTTGGCGCCTGGCGACAAGTCCTCACCGTATTCCCTTTTCATCCCGGGCCGCTTGGCGCGACCCCGGAACCATCCTTCGCAAGGATGCGGGATGGCGGAGCGGGCGTCAAGACGGGCCACACCCTGCGGTCGTATGGCAGGTCGAGAGAATCTTTCACCCATTTTCTGTTCTCCACGTCCTGGCGGGAAGGCGAGCGGGCCTCCATATCAAATGATTATGCGCAGCGCTCATGTTTATTTGCGATATTATGAATTTTAATGTTGCGGCGTCCTGCGCTATGAGGGTGCCATGACACAGAACATATCCTCAGATCGCTCCGGTTCCATCGCGACACTGATCCGTGACCGCATCCTCATTCTTGACGGTGCCATGGGCACACAGATCCAGAGCCTCGGGCTTGCCGAAGAGGATTATGCCGGTCACGGTTCCGGTCACGCCTGCCGTCACCATTCGGATCACCCCCAGAAGGGCAATAACGACCTGCTGATCCTGACCCAGCCCGAGGCCGTGGAAGAGATCCATTTCGACTTCGCCATGGCAGGGGCCGATATCGTCGAGACCAATACCTTCTCCGCCACGACGATCGCGCAGGCCGATTACGGCATGGAGAAGGCTGTGCATGATCTGAATGCCGACGGTGCGCGGATCGCAAGACGCGCCATGGATCGGGCAACTGCCATCGACGGGAAACCAAGGTTCGTGGCCGGGGCTGTGGGTCCGACGAACCGCACAGCCTCGCTGAGCCCTGATGTGAACGATCCGGGGTATCGGGCGGTGACATTCGACGATCTGCGTGTGGCCTATGGCCAGCAGGTACGGGGACTGATTGCGGGTGGCTCCGACCTGATCCTGATCGAGACGATCTTTGACACGCTCAATGCCAAGGCCGCGATCTTTGCCTGCTTCGAGGCGTTCCAGGAACTGGGCATGCGCCTGCCGCTGATGATTTCCGGCACGATCACCGATGCATCGGGCCGCACCCTGTCGGGGCAGACGCCAACCGCCTTCTGGCACTCGGTCAGCCATGCCCGGCCTTTTACGGTCGGTCTGAATTGCGCACTGGGTGCCGCCGCGATGCGCCCCCACATCGCCGAATTGGCGGGCGTCGCCGACACGTGGATCTGTGCCTACCCGAATGCCGGCTTGCCCAATGCCTTTGGCCTTTATGATGAAGGGCCGGACGACACGGCACGGCAGGTTGCACAATTCGCCGCCGAAGGTCTGGTGAATGTGGTCGGTGGCTGTTGCGGTACAACGCCCGACCACATCGCGGCCATTGC
>JBBSNW010000133.1:0-5494 GCA_038260405.1 Rhodobacterales bacterium
CGGCTTACGAGGGGGATGCGGGCTTTGCCGCGATCCAGAAATCGGTGGAGGATTTTGCCGAGGAAGAGGGCCGTCGCCCGCGCATGCTGGTGGTCAAGATGGGCCAGGACGGCCATGACCGCGGTGCCAAGGTCATCGCCACGGCGTTTGCCGATATCGGGTTCGACGTCGATGTCGGCCCGTTGTTCCAGACGCCCGAAGAGGCGGCGCAGGATGCGGTGGACAACGATGTGCACGTGATCGGCATCTCGAGCCAGGCGGCGGGGCACAAGACGCTGGCACCGAAGCTGGTTCAGGCGCTCAAGGATGCGGGGGCAGGGGATATCCTCGTGATCTGCGGCGGGGTGATCCCGCAGCAGGATTACAAGTTCCTCTATGATGCCGGGGTAAAGGCGATCTTCGGACCGGGCACAAACATTCCCGAAGCCGCGCAGGACATCCTGAAACTGATCCGTGCCGCACGAAAGTGACTGACCGGTCATCGGCTAAAGACAGGGCGCAGTGTCCTCCCGGACCGGGGTGGGCGCTTTGCCCGCACGACCGCCATCCCGCGGCGAGCGAACATACCAAAATGTCGCAATCCCGCGCGACTGTTCAAGCCGATAACCTTGTCCTATCGTCACGGGGTCATAGCAGGAAAGGGGTGCAAACGCTTGCTGGTTCTCGATCATATCGCCGTTCTCGGAGAAACGCTGCAAGAGGCGGTCGTCCATGTCGAGGCAGCCTTTGGCCTGCCATTGCTGCCCGGCGGTCAGCACGAGCACTTTGCCACGCATAATCAATTGCTTGGACTGGATGGCGGGCTGTACCTGGAAGCGATCGCCATCGATCCCGCAGCCCCGCCCAAATGCTATCCGCGCTGGTTCGGTCTCGACACGTTCCGGGGACGCCCGCGGCTCGACAAATGGGTCTGCCGCGTCGAGGATATAGATGCAGCGCTGAAGTGCCTGCCGATGGGCGGAAAGCCCGTCCGTCTGAGCCGCGGCACGCTGGAATGGTCCATTTCGGTGCCCGAAGATGGCAACCTGCCCTTTGATGGCATGTTCCCGGCGATGATCCAGTGGCACAGCCCGGTGCCGCCGGGAACCTCGATGAACACAGGCGGGCCCGTGCTAGAGCGGCTGACGGTGCAACATTCCGATGCCGTGGCGCTCCGCGATCTTCTGGAGCCGCATCTGGGCGACAGCCGCGTTGTGTTCGAATCCGCCGAAAAAGCAGGTCTGCAGGCCGATTTCAGCACCGATACCGGGCGGAAATCCCTGCAATGATCGTCCGCCCGGCGCGTGCGGAAGATGCGGGCGCCATTGCGGGCATCTGGAACCCTGTGATCGCGGACACGGCCATCACCTTTACCACCGATCTCAAGACCGAAGCGGGGCTCGCGGAGGATATCCGCGCCCGGGGTGGGGCCTTTCAGGTGGCCGAACGCGATGGCAGGGTTCTCGGATTTGCGACCTATGGCGCGTTCCGTGGTGGTCCTGGATATGCGCGGACCAAGGAACATTCGGTCATGCTGGCCCCGGATGCACGGGGTTGTGGCGTGGGGCGGTCACTGATGTCGGCGTTATGCACGCATGCCGGGGCCGAAGGCGTGCACAGCCTCTGGGCCGGGATCAGTGCCGAAAACCCCGCCGCCGTCCGGTTTCACGCCGCACTCGGCTTCACCGAGATCGCCCGGCTGCCAGAGGTCGGGTACAAGTTCGGGCGCTGGATGGATCTGATCCTGATGCAGAAGATGCTTTGACCGAGGCGTCGCTCAACCACCCATCACGACACTGCCAAAATTGCTGCAATTGCACGATCTGCGCTGACATCCCCGTGCGGATTGCATAAACTGGGCCCATGTCGATCTGGACCCGCATATCCGAAGCCGTTTCCGCTCTTGCCATGGGAGAAGGGCTGTCGGCCGTCTTCGAGAAGTTGCGCACACCGCCCGAGCGGTCCGTTGCCTTTACCATCGCCGTGATCGCGCTCAGCGCCAAGATGGCCAAGGCGGACGGCCTCGTAACGCGGGCCGAGGTGATGGCGTTTCGCGACATATTTCACATCGCCCCCGAAGACGAGCAGGGCGCGGCGAAGGTCTTCAACCTGGCGCGGCAGGATGTTGCGGGGTTCGAAGTCTATGCGAGCCGCATCCGTGCGATGTTCGGCACTGAAATCGGCACACTTTGTGATCTGATGGAGGGGCTCTTCCAGATCGCCATCGCCGACGGAAACTATCATCCGGCGGAGGATGACTTTCTCGTCCGTGTCGCCGAGATCTTCGGCCTGTCCGAAAGCCAGTTCCGCGCCCTGCGCACCCGCTTCGTGCCGGATGCGACGCCCGATCCGTTCAGCGTGCTGGGTGTGACGCCCGATACCCCGCTGCCCGAGGTGCGCCGCGCCTGGAAGGCGCTGGTGCGCGAAAGCCATCCCGACCGCATGCTCGCCCGCGGTGTCCCGCCCGAGGCGGTGAAGATGTCCGAGCGTCGCCTGATCGACATCAATCGCGCCTGGGAAGACATCTCGTCCCGCGCGACGGCATGACGTTTCGGCAGCGTGGCGCAGCAGGCAAGCGGTGATCCCTATGCGCAGGCCAAACCGAGCCTTTGGAACAGCCCAAGGCCCTTTCCGACATCAAGCTCGATATTGTGGCCTAACCCTTTCCGTAGAAGGTGCGCATGCCTATATTGGCATCATGAAAAAGATCGTCGCCACCGCCCTCGTCGTCACGCTCGCCACACCCCTGCAGGCGCAGGAGTCCGATGGTGAAGGTTTTGACCTCATGAGAGAAGGGGCGCGGATGCTGTTCCGCGGTCTCGTGGAAGAGATGGGACCGGCCATCGACGATCTGCAGGGCCTCTCGGAAGAGTTGCAGCCGCGGATCCGGGAATTCGCGCAGGAAATGGGGCCCGCCTTGCGGGACCTGATGACCGAGGTCGAGGATTGGTCGGTCTATCATCCGCCCGAGATGCAGCCCAACGGCGACATCCTTCTGCGCCGCAAGACGCCCGAAGAGATGGACACGCCCGAAGCCGAGACCGAGAGCGCACCGAACGCGGAAGTCGAGCTTTAGCTTCCGAGCTTCAGGCTCAGATAATCTTGGTCTCGCTGCGTGCACCCATCGAGCGCGCCAGTGATCCGAAACGGGATTCCGCAACTTCGCCGAACAGAGGCTGCGCCTGCTTGGTCAGGATCAGCCGCAACACCTTGTTCTTGGGCTGCCATTCCAGCGACGCGCCGTCCTGCGAGGTGTCCGACATCCAGAGCATCGCACCAAAGCGCATCGCCTTGCCGAGGATCTCTGCATCCTGCTTTCCCTTGTCGTCGAGCAGATCATAGAGATCCTCGAACCGTGTGCCTTCGCGCTTGTTGCGGTACCGATGCAGCAAGGCGAGGCCGAGGAACACCCGTTCGCGGTGGCTGAGCCCGCCGAGGTTGGCGCGAGTCGCATTGTCGAAACAGGTCTCGGCGCGGTAATCGGGGTGGGCCCGCCAGCTCACATCGTGCAGCAGACAGGCGGCCTTGACGAGGCGCAGCCGCGCTTCCGGGCTGTTGCGGTAGATCGGCAGCACGAACTTGTAGAGCTTCTTGCCAAAGCCGGGCAGCCGGGCATCCTTGGCCTCGGCGAAACGGCAGGCCTCGATCAGGGGATCGCGGTCGCGCAACTGCTGCGGCATCTGTTCATAGAGCAGACCCTCGCGGATACCGTAGCTCGAAATCGCGATATCCTTTGGCTTGAAGACCTGCACGAGACGGCGCAGCACTTCGGCGGCGTAGGGCACCAGTGACATCCGCGCCGAGGACAGGCTGCATTCGCTGCGCAGCGCTTCGAGATCGGCCTTCTCGATATATTTGACCGTGGCCTGAACGGTCTTGGCCGTCATGCGGTATTCGTGCAGCACGTGCAGGGGATAGTTCTGCCGGTGCATGTCGATCCGCGCGATGGCGCGCCAGGATCCGCCGACAAGGAAAAGCCGGTCGCGCTGCGTGCCCATGATCTGGGACAGTTCTTCGATCGATTCCTTGATGACCGCGTCGCGTCCCTTCTTGCCACCCGGAAGATCCCGCAGCTTGAGCGGCCCGAGCGCCGAGCTCACACGCCGACCCACGCGGCCCTCAAAGATCTCGGCAAGCTCCATGGAGGAGCCGCCGACGTCGCAGGTCAGCCCGTAACTTCCGGGCCAGCCCAGCAGTACGCCCTGTGCCGACAGGCGCGCCTCTTCCTCGCCGTCGATGACCCAGATCCGCAGTCCGGTCGCCGCCTCGACCTCTTCGCGGAAGGCCGGGCCATCCTCGGCCTCGCGCATGGCTGCGGTGGCGACGGCGGTGAGGGGTGGCAGGTTCATGCCCTCGGCCAGCATCTGGAACCTGCGGATGGCACCAAAGGCGCGGATCTTTCCTTCGGGATTGAGCCGCCCGGTTTCGGACATGCCGGCGCCCAGTCCGCACATGATCTTTTCATTGTAGAAATAGGCCGGAGAGCGTGCCGCGCCGTCGAAAACCACCAGCCGGACCGAGTTAGATCCGATGTCGATCACCCCGACGCGGGACAGCGCCTGCGAAAGCGGGTCGTCGAACAGGGGACGCCCGAAGGGGCCCCATTCCGGATGGGACGGGTCCAGTGTGCTGTCCATGTTCACCCCCTGCAGCCTGAGGCGAACATGGCTCACCCTAGGCGGATCGTCAAGAAACAGGGCAGTTTTCTTTTCAGCTCAAGCAGTTGTCTGGCGAAATTCAGAAATTCATCACAGTGGATTCGCGCCTGTGGATCAGCGGAACAGACTCAGGATCACCTGAGGCGCGGAATTCGCGATGGACAGGGCGTTCACGGCGAGCTGCTGCTGCACCTCGAGCGCCTGCAGGCGAGCCGAGGTTTCCACCATGTCCGAATCGACCATCTTGCCGATCCCCAGCCTGAGCGTCGTCGTGATTTCGGAGATGAACTTCGACTGCGTCTCGAGTCGCCCCTGATCCGATCCGAGCGCCGCTGCGCCGCCGATCGCGGTCTGGATCAGCCCTTCCATCTGGCCCAGAGCAGCCCTCGCGCCCGCCGCTGTCGTGACATCGACATCGTTGAGCACGCTCAGGCCGCCGCCGATGGTGTTCGCGGCATCCGATTTGAGCTGGTTGAGGCCGATGGCGATCGTATCCGTTCCGCTGGCGACGGAGGAGGTGGCGGTGATGCCGCTGCCGGTCGCGGTCAGGGTCAGAACCGAGGGGGCGATCTCGTTGCGCGCGGCGTAGCCTGCGAATCTGAGCACGAGCGCCTTGCTCACATCCGCCATTGTGTCGCCGTCGCGCGCGACATAGCTGATTTCGCTCGCCGCCATTTCCGCCTGAGTGCCCGCCGCCAGCGCCGTGCTGTTGAGCCGTGCGGGATCGAAGGAAGAGCGGTCGGCGTCAGTGCCGAATATCGACAGCGAATAGGCCGCACCTGCTGTCACCGTCGCGGCGCTGGTGTCGAGCGTGACCGACTTCGTGACGTTCAGCGTTCCGGTCGCGATATTCGCGC
>JBBSNW010000134.1:0-5476 GCA_038260405.1 Rhodobacterales bacterium
CAGATCCACCCGGAATACTTCGTGACGGCCGACGGGGAAATGTACTTCGGCGAGGTCGCCTACCGTCCACCCGGTTTCAAGGCATTCGAACTGATTGAAAAAGCCTACGGCTTCAGTGCATACCAGGCATCCATCCTCGTCTTCGATCCCAAAAGCACCAAGGAAGAGGTCGACGCCTTTTTCCCGCGCGCGGTGGAAGACGCGAAAGGCTACGCGGGCTGCTTTGGCGTGTACCCCCGTCGTCGCGTGGTCAGTGCGCTTGAGATGCCCAAGGAAACAACGGAACACCCGTATTTCGACTCACACGAACTGGTGGCCCCCGCACAGGAAACCGTGCCGGACCGGTCAGCTTTCGGCACACACTGGGGATTGGTGTTTTTCTTCGGTGACGACCCGATCAAAATGCGCGACCTGCTCAAGGCGCAAGAAGAGTTGGACTTCTATGTCTAGACCTTCCGGTCGTTCGTCGCGATTGCATTGCTTGCGGCCTCGTTAACCGAATGTCGCAAGCAGCCGGGCACATCGAGTCAGCACCATGACTGAACAATGACCGAGAGATCATGGGTAGTGGGCCTTGTGTCATGGTATTCTGATCCTCCCCGAAAAGATCGGCACGGCGGAACCACCAACTCGCACGGTTGCAAGTTTTCTGTCCTTCGCTGTGATCCGCGCTTGTATCTCTGAGCGGCGTCCCATTTCAACGCCTTGGGTGACCCGGATACTTGTTTCATCGCGCGTGCAATGGCCGTGATGAAACAGCAAGCCCGCGAAAGTCACAACAGCTGATCCGGTTGCCGGATCTTCAGGCGTTCCGCCCGCTGGTGAAAACATCCGCGCACGAAATCCCTGCTCGCCGTCCGAAGTAAAAAGCCATGCACTGATTGTGTCTGCGCGTTCTGTCAGCCTGTCCCAGTTGCTTCCGGCTGGATAACTCCGCTCCAGAGCGCTGACCGACGCAACTGGAACAAGCAAATAGGACGGCCCCGCCTGCCAGACCTCGGGCATTGCCAAGGTTGCATTGCCAATATCGCGAGCCTCAAGCCCAAGCGCGCTTGCTGCCAGGGTCTTGTCTGCCATCACGCGGACCCGAACCGGAAGGAGTGGCGCTGTGAATTCCGCAGTCACCCGGCCGTTTGTCCGTTGCACGAGGACTGGAACCAATCCCGCCTTTTCTTCCAACGTCATTTCAACGGCCGCATCAGCCTCGGCCTCGACCAAACCCGAGAGATGGATTGCACAGCCGATGGTCGGGTGACCGGCAAAAGGGATTTCCGCTTTCGGAAAGAAAATACGGACTTTCGCTGTGTTCGCCGCATCGTCGGGCGGCATGACGAAGATCGTCTCGGAGAGATTGAGTTCTTGCGTCAGTGCCTGCATCTGGTCCGTCGTGAGGAGTTCTGCATCCAGCACGATCGCAAGCGGGTTACCCTGAAATGGAGTCTCGGTGAAAACGTCGTAAGTGAGCAGATCAAGCATGTAGCGGGTCCCAACGGTGTGTCTGAAGGTAGGGCCAGCTTCAGCAATATTCACAAGCTCTTCAAGGCGCCTCGCAAATTTCCCTGCAGAGTTTTAGCTGATGCATTTTGCCGTCGCCGCCCTTCCTGTCGCAGGAAGACCTCCCGAGGAGGTCTGCGTTTAACAGAACGACTCAGTCTGTTAAATGCCTAGGCCTGCACCTGACGACTGGAGTGTGACCGGCATCGCTATCTGGCACGGTTCTGGCAACGCTATTTGGCCGGTGGGCCATCTGTGACGCCGTTCGCAGCGCGGACGTAGCTGTAGAGGGTCGGCTTTGAGATCCCCATCATGGTGCAGATCCGGCTGATGGGCGTCTAACGTTCGTTGTAAAGGCGTACGGCAAGGGCCCGCTTGTCGGCGTTGAGCGCGGGACGGCGCCCGCCCGTTCGGCCCCGGGCACGGGCGGCGGCGAGTCCGGCCTGGGTCCGATCACGGATCAGGGTGCGCTCGAACTCGGCCAGGGCACCGAAGATGTGGAAGGTCAGCTTGCCGGTGGGCGTCGTGGTGTCGATCGCTTCGTGCAGCGAGCGCAGGCCGATCTCGTGCTCGTCGAGATAGCTGACCCAGGCAATGTGGTCCTTGAGCGACCGGCCGAAGCGGTCAAGTCGCCAAACGACGAGCGTGTCGCCTCCACGGAGGATGTCCTTAAGTTGCACGAGGCCGGGACGGGCGGAGGCCGCACCGGACATCCTGTCGACGATCACCCGTTCGCAGCCCACCGTCTAGAGGGCGTCACGTTGCAGGTCGAGGTTCTGGTCGTGTGTGGACACCCGCGCGTAGCCGATCAGCATGGGAGGTGCCGGTCACATCGGCGGAACATGGCGGATATGCAAGGATCGCGTGCGAGCATGTCGTTTCCTGACGCAGATTGGTTTACCGTGTTTCCTTACCCGCAGACCCGTTGTTCTGCAATTAGGGGAAGGTGGCGCGCAATGGGCAAGCAAACCGACGTTTCCTTGCCCTCCGACAGGCAGGGTGAGGCCATGACGCGCTTTGCGGCTTTACGCCCGTATATTGAGGATGGTGTGCCACTGGTGAGTGCGGCCAAGGCGGCAGGAGTGCCGGTCCGGATCAAGCGGCGCTGGCTTGCACGTTTTCAACAGGATGGCGTGGTGGGCCTTGCCCGGAAGGAGCGGGCCGACCGAGGGCGACGGAAACTCCCCGACGGCCTGGTGCGCATGGTGGAAGGCATGGCGCTCACGCGACCACCATCCTCGGCTGCTGCAATCCACCGGCGTTTGTTGGAGGTCGCACCCGAACAGGGATGGCCAGTCCCGGCCCCGCGCACGGTGCGGGCGATTATCGCCGCCCTCGACCCGGCGATGCGCACGCTCGTTCATGATGGACCAGCGGCCTACAGGGATAGGTACGAGCTGATCCACCGACACCGCGCCGACCGTCCCAACGCGCTCTGGCAGTGCGACCACACCGAACTGGACATCCTCGTCGTGGCGCCAGGGCGACGTTTGCTGCGCCCTTGGCTAACCCTTGTACTCGATGGCTATTCCCGCGCCATTACGGGTTACAGTCTGCTGATCGATGCGCCCTCGGCGATGAACACCGCCCTCGCACTGCGCCAGGCCATTTGGCGCAAGGACGATCCGGACTGGCAGATCTGCGGCATCCCGGACGTGCTCTACGTCGATCATGGATCGGAATTTACCAGCATACACATCGCGTAGGTGGCTGCGGATTTGCAAATGCGCCTCGTATACTCCACCGTCGCCCGGCCCCAAGGTCGCGGAAAGATTGAGCGCCTATTTGGCAGCGTCAACACCGAGCTTCTGGCGAGTCTTCCCGGTCGTCTGTTGGGCGGCAAGCCCGCTACCCCTCCGCGCATGACGCTCAGCGAACTCGACGCCGCCGTTTACGCCTTCGTGGTCAAGCATTACAACTCGCGGTCCCACCCCGCGACCGGCACAAGCCCGAACAGCGCCTGGGTCGCGGATAGCTGGCTGCCGCGCATGCCCGACCGGCTTGAGGAACTCGACGAGCTGCTCGTTCTGGTCGCTCGACCACGCGTGGTCGGACGCGACGGCATCCGCTTTGGCGGCCTGCGCTATCTGGATCCTACCCTCGCCGCCTTCATGGGCTAGCGCGTTACCATCCGCCACGACCCACGCGACGTGGCGGAGGTCCGGGTCTATCACCGAGACCGCTTCCTGTGTCGTGCGATCAACGCAGAGCACGCAGATCGCACCCCGTGTCCCTGCGCGACGTGCAGGCCGCTCGGCGCGCCCGCCGCAAAGCTCTGCGAACGGGCATCAATGAACGCATTGCAGCCGTCCCGGCTGTTCCGGACGCGCGGGCGAATCCTGATGCGATTTCGGACCCGGTATCGGCCCCCGGGCGGCGGCACCCTCGCCTCAAGGTCTATCGGGAGGACTGAGCATGCCGACCGTCGCATTCGACTGGATATACACACTGCGCGGCCCCGACCGGATGCCCGGCTTTATCGCCACCCGCGAGTACCGCCGCTTTGTCGAATTCGCCGACGCCGTGCGACGCCAGCGCACGATCGGCCTGTGCTTCGGCCCCGCGGGCGTGGGCAAGACATGGTCGGCCCGCCGATACGCGCAATGGCACCGCCTCGAGTCATTCCTCCTCGAATGGGGTACGCGCGATCCCTCCGACGCGCGTATCCACGCTCTGGCGGCACGCAGTCGAACTGTCTTCTACACTCCCGCCGTCGGGGCGGGCCTCAAACAGATGAAGGAGGATCTGAATTTTCTGGCCGTACGCATGGGATTTTGCATCAGCGCTGGCCTCGCTCTGAAAGACCCGTCGGTGGACGCCATATGCGTTACCCCAATAGAACTGCTGATTGTGGACGAGGCCGATAGGCTGAACCTCACCGCGTTAGAATACCTCCGCGACCTCTATGATCGCGCGCCCATCGGACTCGTCCTCATCGGCATGCCTGGGATCGAGAAGCGCCTTGCGCGCTATGCCCAACTCTACAGCCGCGTCGGTTTCGCCCACGAGTACCAGCCGCTTCAGGGCCAGGAACTGACTTTCGTGCTCTGTCGCCACTGGAAGAAGCTCGGCCTGGCGCTCGATGCCGACGATTTCACCGACGACCGCGCCATCGCCGCCATCGCACGCATCACAGGAGGCAACTTTCGTCTCTTCCAGCGCCTCTTTAACCAGATCGAACGCATTCTCGCCATCAACGAGATGACCTTGATCACCGAAGACGTCGTCGAAACCGCCCGATCCACACTCGTCATAGGCGCCAATTAACAGTGCCAAAACCATGCCAAATAGTGATACCGGTCACACCTCGCCCTGTTCAGCGTGGATTTTCTTCGCGACCGCAGCGAACGGCAGGTCCGAGCCGATTCTGTTGAAAAACAACTGTTCGCTCGTGCAGCAAATCAGGTTCCGACGAGGGCGCGAGTGCCTTTCTTATCAGGCCGGGCGTACATGCTGCGGTGCAGGAAGGATCTTGGCCAGTTTCCGGAGATTTTGGGCCGTGGCGGCGAGCAGGAATTCGTCATTTGCGCCGTTCGGGCCGCGTAATCGGAGCCGCCCCAGCCGCAGAATGCGTTTGAGGTGGGCGAAGAGCATCTCGACCTACTTTCGGAGCCGCATTGAGACGGCGTATTGCGCCGTCCTGGCGATGTCGCGGGCGACCTGGCGATGTCGCGGGCGACCTGGCGATGTCGCGGGCGACCTGGCGGGAGTCTTCATGCTCTTCGCGGGTGATCTTGCGGGCGTCGGCATTCGGGCAGCATTTCGGCTTCGAGGGGCAGGATTGGCAGGTCAGCTTCAAGGCCTGATACTTGGCGACGCCCTTGCCGGTCGGGCCACGGTTTGGGTCTGAGTAGTTGCGTCGGAATTGCTTGAGGGTTTCGCCTTCCGGGCAGATGTATTGGTTGTTCTCGGCGTCCCATTCAAAGTCGGCGCGAGACCACGTGCCGTCAGTGCGGCCCGCCTTGTCGATGACCGGAATATG
>JBBSNW010000135.1:0-5458 GCA_038260405.1 Rhodobacterales bacterium
AGCGCGGGGATGAGGCTTCATCACGGCTCCGGAATTTGCAAGGTTTCGAAACCCAGTATACGAAACCCTGCAATTTCCCGCTACAGTTTTGGCGGGATCGATAAACAATATCAGAGGGTTCTGACTTGTTCAGGGCGAACTACATAGGCGCCAAGGATCATGAATTCCCCGTGCGCCATGTTGATCACGCCCATCTGTCCAAAGATGATCGCAAGGCCCAGTGCCATGAGGACAAAGACGGAAAACAGGATCAGTCCGGCGAACCCCTGCATGGCAAAGATGGCGCCGAGCTCGCTCATCGAATAGTCGGAAAACATGGCAAGTCCTCTTGCGGAAAGCGGATGCGGAACGAGGGAGAAGACGTTGCCCGGGACCACAGGGATGGTTGCGGCCCCGGGCACCCAGGGCTTACTGGTAGCCTTCTGGGAACGGGTCCGGCTCGACCAGTTCGGCCGTCTCGAACACGACTTTATACTGACCATCTGCCTTGGCATGGCCGACGCGGGTCTTGGACCAGAGGTGGTGGTTCTCGTGCACCTTGACGTAGCCTTCGGGTGCGTTGGTCAGTTCGACCCCGATCTGCGCATCCCGAACCTTGTCGATATCGAACGATCCGGCCTTTTCTACTGCAGCCTTCCATAGCCACGGACCCAGATAGGCCGCCTGCGTCACGTCGCCGATGACGATATCCTCGCCCCACATCTCCTTGAAGGCTTTGACGAAAGCGATGTTGTTTTCGTTATCGAGGCTCTGGAAGTATTTCATGCAGGCATAGGCGCCTTCGATGTTCTCGCCGCCGATCCCGCGGATCTCGTCCTCGGTCACTGAGATGGTCAGGACCAGCGGGGCCTCTTTGGTCATGTCGATGCCGGCCGCCTTGAGCTGCTTGTAGAAAGCGACGTTGGAGCCGCCTACGACGATTGCATAGATAACGTCCGGCTTGCGCAGACGGATCTTGTTGATGACAGAGTTGAATTGGGTGTGGCCGAGCGGGTAATAATCCTCGCCCACGACCTCGGCGCCGTCGAGGAAGTTCTCGATATGCTTGCGTGCAATCTTATTCGAGGTGCGCGGCCAGATGTAATCTGATCCGAGAAGGTAGAAGGTCTTGGCGCCCTTGGTTTCGGACACCCAGTTGAGACCGGCGATGATCTGCTGGGTCGCTTCCTGACCAGTGTAGATGACGTTCGGCGATTCTTCGAGGCCCTCGTAGAAAGTCGGGTAATAGAGCATGCCATTGTATTGCTCGAACACCGGCAGAACGGCCTTGCGGCTGGCAGAGGTCCAGCAACCCATGACCGAGGCGACCTTGTCATTCACCAGCAGCTTGCGGGCCTTCTCCGCGAATGTAGGCCAGTCGGACGCGCCATCCTCCTGAATATATTCGATCTTGCGGCCAAGGATGCCGCCTTGTGCATTGATCTGCTCAACGGCGAGTTTTTCAGCCTGAACCGACCCTGTTTCCGAGATTGCCATTGTGCCGGTCACGGAATGAAGAATGCCGATGGTCACGGTGTCATCGGTGACCGCGAGACCAGTCGTGTTCACGGCGGCCGTGGGGTAGTCCTGCGCGAACAGCGCCTTTGGGGCGAAGAGCGAGGCCGTCATGGCGGCACTGCCGGCCATGAACGCGCGTCTGCTGGGTCCGGCGAGCGAATTGGGAATTTTGCGATCAGTCATGTCAGCTCCTTGTCGGCGGGTTAGATTTATTTCTGGGCAGCGAACCTGCCGTATCCGCTGACTTTCGCTGAGGATGCTGCAATGCAGTATACGTCAATTGACGTATGCCTCTGCGCGAAATGACCCTGTACGTTCAGACATGGGATGCACCTGCAAGACGTATTCAGGGTGCCCGGCACGACCTGCCGGAGAGGCAGCGTGTGCTTGCCACAAAGTGACAGAACCGGGGACAAGGAATGGCCACGACATACCGCGCGACCAAGGAAAAGCGGCTTTACAACAGATGGGTCGCGAACGAGACGATGGAGGATTTCGCGCTGCGCTTTACGGCTCGGCGCGCACGGCGCTGGTCGGCCGCGCGGGTGGCGAACACGGCTATCGGATCAATCTCGTTCCTTGCGCTCGAAGCCATTGGTGGGGCGATCACGCTGACCTACGGGTTCGACATCGCGATCACCGCGATCATGCTGGTAGGCACGCTGCTTTTTCTTACAGCGCTTCCCATCAGCTACTATGCAGCGCGGTATGGCGTGGACATTGACCTGCTGACGCGGGGCGCGGGATTCGGATATATTGGCTCCACTCTGACATCTCTCATCTATGCCAGCTTTACCTTCATCTTCTTCGCGCTTGAGGCGGCTATACTTGCGTTGGCTGTGGAATTCACGCTCGGGATTCCGCTAGTGGTCGGGTACCTGCTGTCCTCGCTGGTGGTGATCCCGCTGGTCATCAACGGTTTTTCCAAGATCTCGGTGTTTCAGGCCTGGACCCAGCCTGTCTGGGTCGTGTTGCACATCGCGCCCTTCGTCATGCTGGCCTTTGTCGGATATGATTTTGAGGGCTGGTCAAGTTTTACTGGCGTGCTGCCGGACTCTCCGACACAGAGCGGACGACTGATCATGCTGGGCGCTGCCGCTGGCGTGGTATTTTCGCTGATTGCGCAGGTTGGTGAACAGGTCGATTTCCTGCGGTTTCTGCCGGAACCCAAGACACGCAAGGAACGGCGAAGATGGTGGGTCGCGCTCATCGCGGCCGGTCCCGGCTGGTCCATCCTCGGTGTTCTCAAGATGCTCGCAGGTTCGTACCTCGTGACACTCGCCTTGTCGCAAGGAGTTTCCATGTCCCAGGCGGCGGATCCCACACGCATGTACCATGCGGCGTTTTCCGAGGTTATCGAGTCACCCTGGCTGGTGCTGCTGCTGACCTCGGCCTTCGTGATCCTGTCACAGCTCAAGATAAACATCACCAACGCCTATGCTGGCTCGATCGCCTGGTCGAACTTCTTTTCCCGTCTCACGCATTCTCACCCAGGTCGCGTTGTCTGGCTTGTGTTCAACGTCGCCATAGCGGTGATGCTGATGGAGCTGGGTGTCTTTGGGGCTCTTGAAAGCACTCTGGCGCTTTATTCGCATGTTGCTTTGGCCTGGATCGGCGCACTTGTGGCCGATCTCGTGATCAACAAGCCTTTGGGGCTCAGCCCGCCCGGAATCGAATTCCGCCGTGCGCATCTCTATGACATCAACCCGGTCGGGATTGGAGCCATGGCCAGCGCCTGCGTCCTGTCGCTCATCGCCTATTGCGGCAGCTTCGGACCGCTGGTGCAGGCCATGTCGGCGCCGATCGCGCTTTTTAGCTCTTTCGCGCTGGCCCCGGCGATCTGCTGGTGGACCAAAGGCAAATACTACATCGCGCGCCCCATTCCCAAGCTGGATGGCGATGAACACACATGTTCGGTCTGCGAGTACAGCTTTGATTCCGAGGATATGACCCATTGCCCGTTCCATTCCGGGCCTATCTGTTCGCTGTGCTGCACGTTGGACAGCGCCTGTCGCGACGCCTGTAAACCCGAGGCGCGCATCACAAGCGTCGTCGCCCGGCTGGCGCATGGGCACCTTCCCCCGCATGTCGCTGCGGCCCTGACCACGCCATTGTCGCGATTTGTGATTGCGACCGCGGTGATCAGCGCGGTCTTTGGACAGCTATTGTTGCTGGTCCGCTCGTTTCGCTATGCCGCCAATTTCGACGCCGTGCTGTCGGTCATCTTTGGGATGGTGCTGATCGTCATCGGAATCAGCGTCTGGATGTACATCCTTGTGAATGAAAGCCAGCACAAGGCGCGAGACGAGGCCGAACGCCAGACCGAACGCCTGCTGGCCGAGGTGCGTGCCCACGACCGCACCGACCGCGCGCTCCAACAGGCCAAGGACAAGGCCGAGGCCGCGAACCTGGCCAAGACACGATACATGACCGGCCTCAGTCACGAGTTACGCACGCCGCTGAATTCGATCTACGGATTTGCCCAGATCCTGGAAAAGGATCCAAGCATCCCCGCCCACCGACGCACCTCGGTCATCACGATCCGCCGCGCTTCGGAGCATCTGGCCGGGCTGATCGAAGGTCTGCTCGACATCTCCCGGATCGAGGCCGGGCGGCTTGAGATTTCCCGCGACCGCATCCATCTGCGCAACTTTCTCACTCAGGTCACGTCGATCTTTGAGGAGCAGGCCCGGGAGAAGCGGCTGGCCTTTTCGCTGACAACCAAGGGATCGCTGCCCCACTGGATCGCCTTTGATGAAAAGCGCCTGCGCCAGATCCTGATAAATCTGCTTTCCAACGGCCTGCGCTATACCGAGTCAGGATCGGTCAACATGCACATCTCTTACCGCAACGAGGTCGCGGTGATCGACGTCACTGACACTGGCATCGGCATCGCCCCGGAAAATCTTGTCCGCATCTGGGAGCCGTTCGAGCGCATAGGAAATTCCGCCGTAAGCGGCTCAGGACTGGGCCTGACGATCACCAAGCTGCTGGTCGAAATCCTGGGCGGAGAGATAGACGTCGAAAGCGTTGCGGGCGCCGGAAGTCGCTTTCGTGTGCGGCTGATGCTGCCCTCTTTGCCCGTTAACAGCCTGTATGCCCGAACTCATGATTTCGAGGAACCGAGCAGCACGCCCGTCACCGGCTACCTTGGAGCGCGAAAGACCATTCTGGTTGTCGATGATGACCACAACCACCTGAGGCTGGTAGAATACTTCCTCGCGCCCATCGGCTTTTCCATTCTTCTGGCGTCGAACGCCGAACAGGCGCTTGAAATGATCGAAGATATCACACCAGATCTCTTCATTCTGGATATCGATCTGCCCGGCCGCGACGGCTGGTCCCTTGCGGAAATGCTGCGTGCCTGCGATCATCGTTCCACGCCCATCGCAATGATTTCGGGTCATGCAATGGATGCTGCAAAGCCATTGCCGGAACTCAAGCTCTGCGATGCATTTCTCGCCAAGCCCTACAACCTCGACGATCTGCTGGTCCGCATCAGCGAACTGCTGCGGCTCGAGCTGACCTGCGAAACCCAGAAGGACGCAACGAAGGAGACCCAGACCGCCCTATCCGACGAAGAACGCGCCGCGCTGATCGCCATTGCGAAGGACGGGCTAGCCCGCGCGCTGACGACAAAAATCGAAGCGCTCGCAGCAAATGGAATGCTGAGCGGCGACACACTGAACACGGTGCGGAATGCAGCTGCGGTGTTTGACATGCGCGCGGTCGTCGCCTGTCTCGAAGAGGCTCAAGATGCACATATTTGATCGCGAGCGACAAAACATTGCTCTGGTGGTGGATGACAATCCTGACAGCCTAGCAGGGTGCTGAAATAGTCCCTTCTGGACAGCGATTTGAGAACATGATTCCTTCTCTGCAAGAGATCGGTGGGGGGTCAAGATGCGCGGGACAGATGAAACGAGCGGGTCGCTGTTCAGCTACGTCGATCTTGAGGATC
>JBBSNW010000136.1:0-5338 GCA_038260405.1 Rhodobacterales bacterium
CAGGATCGAGCTCGTGCCGTAGAGGCGCACATAGCCGAAGACCAGCACTACGGGCGGGATGATAAGGGGCATCAGACTGAGGAACTCGATCAGCGGGCGCATGTGGGGCAGGCGCAGGCGCACCCAATAGGCCGTCGGCACGACGATCAGCACGCCCAGAGTGATGGCCATAAGCGATGCCACCGCGGAAAAGCCGAGGACGCTCAGGAAAGTGTCACTTTCGAAGACGGAGCGGTAGGCGGCAAAGGACAGCTCTCCGCGTGTCATCCGAAGAGAAAAGTTGAAGGTCGCAATCAGCGGCACGAGGAAGAACGCAGCGCCGGCGAGCGCAATCAGGATCGACAGGAGCGGCGGGCGACGGGTCACTTTTGCCACCGCTCGGCCCTGCGGCGCAGGATGAAGTAGAGAGTGTTGGACAGTCCCATGATCAGGATCATGCCGACCGCCAGCGCATAGCCGAGGTTCGGATTGTAGAGCACATTTCCGCGGATCTGCTGGAACAGCACGATGGGCACGACCGGAAAGTTTGCCGAGGTCAGGGCATAGATTGTCGCCAGCGTTCCAAACGCGTTGGCGAACAGCAGCAGAAAGCATCCCAGAACGGAAGGCGCGAGCAGAGGCAGGGCGACGCGGGTCAGGTATTGCATGCGGGTCGCACCAAGGCTTTCTGCAGCCTCGCGCCATTCGGGGCGCAGACCCTCGAGTGCTGGTGTGATCATCAGCACCATGAGCGGAAGCTGGAAATAGAGGTAGGTCAAGGCGAGGCCCCAGAAGGAAAACAGGGTAAAGCCCGCAGCATAGATGTTGATTCCGAGCACGTCACGCAAGACCAGCGTCACCAGGCCCAGCCGCCCCAGCGTCGCGATGAAGGCAAAGGCCAAGGGAACTCCGGCGAAATTGGAGGCGACACCCGAGAAGGTCATGAAGGCGCGGCGCACCCATCCGGGCAGCCCACCCAGCAGAACCGCATAGCCCAAGGCCAACCCGAACACCGTGCCCATCGCCGCCGAGGCGAAGCTGAGCTTGATCGACAACCCGTAGGAGCGAGCGATCTCCGGGGCGGAGAGCGACAGCATCGTCTCGAGCGAATAGGACCCGTCCGGTGTCTGGAAGGCGCCGTTGACGAGATACAGGACCGGCAGGATCAGGAACATCAGCGCAAAGAGCAGGAACGGCAAAAGACCCAGCCAGGACCAGTTCAGCCGCAACGCGCGGCGTGGTTCGGCTGTGTCCTTTGGCAGAGCGGACCCCGATGAGGCCGTAGATCCGAATGAAGGTGCGGTCTGCGTCAAGGGAGGATCCGTTCGGAGTTGGGAAGGGGCGGCAGGCCGGAACCTGCCGCGCGGGGTTCGGGGAACGGCGTTACTGGACGCCCATTTCCTTGGCCCAGTTGTCGGCGACGGCGGTCTTCGCTTCCGCCTGCTGGTCGAGCGTCGGGAACACGGCCTTGGCGTAGTTCTCCGCCGGGGGCAGCTTGTCCATCAGGTCCTGAGGGATCACGCCGCGATCGGCCATGTCGTTGAACCGGATCGGATGGCAGTATCCCTTGAGCCAGAGCGTCTGACCCTCGTCGGAATAGATGTATTCCATCCAGAGCTTCGCGGCGTTGGGATGTGGCGCATAGGCGGAAATCGCCTGCACATAGACTCCCGCGACGACGGCGTCCGACGGCACGACGACCTCTACCGGCGGGTTGCCCGCCAGCGTGTCACGCATCGCGAGCAGGTTGTAATCCCAGTCGAAATAGATCGGCGTGGTTCCCTGCGCGAGGTTCTGGGAGGTGCCGTTGACAGGGACGTAATTACCGCTGTCCTTCAGGCTCTTGAAGTAGCCAATGCCCTTGTTCAACGCATCCGCACCCGCCTCGCCGCCCTGTGCGACACCTGCGGCATAGACCGTCATCATCGTGCTGTTGCCGCTGCGCGGATCACCCGGAATGGCGACGGCATTGGCATAGGCCGCTTCGGTCAGCTCGGCAAAGCTGGTCGGTGCCTCCGCGATGATGTCGCTGTTCACGCCGAAGGCCAGAACACCGTAGTAATCACCGTACCAATAGCCCTCGGGGTCCTTGGCATCCGCTGGGATCGAGTCCCATACCGAAACCTTGTAAGGCTGCAGCAGCCCCTCGTCCTTGGCGGCGGGACCGAAGGACAGGCCCACATCGATGACGTCAGGCGCTTGCGGGCCTGTATTGCCCTTGTTCGCCTTGATCGCTTCCAGCTCGTCTGCGGAGCCCGCATTGGGGTTCAATTCATTCACGGCGATGCCGTATTTCGCCTTGAAGCCCGCGATCACGTCGCCATAGCCGCACCAGTTGTGCGGCAGGGCGATGGTCGTCAGGTTGCCTTCGGCCTTGGCGGCATCGATCAGCTCCTGGGACGGTTCGGCAAGGGCGGCGGTCATCGTCAGTGCAGAAACGCCGGCCAGCAACGGGAGCGCTGTTCGTGTGAAAAATGTCATGGTCGATCTCCGGAGGGGGGCATTTGGGCCCCGGCAGGCGACCGGCCTGCGGCAGCGTATCTCTGCGCCGGATCGGTAACGAATAAATGACGGATTCAAGACGGAGATATAATGGATATGAGGGGGGCCATGGTCCGCAGGGTGGTCGCATATCGAGCTGCACGATCTGCTCCTTCGGCGGAAAGCGAAGGCTGCAGATCCGCCATGTCCTTTATCGATCCCGCCGGATGTCAACGAAAGTCTGAAACTCCAGTCAACGCCACCATGGCTCCTGCGCGGCAAGCTTGTGCCACAGGATGTCGGCTGCGATCAGGGCACCGGCCGTTTTCTGATCCTGCTCACTGCGGGTCGTTGCGTCCGGTGTGACCGCCCGGCGCATGGCAGCGATATCGGTGAGGACGCCCAGTTCGTCCTGCATCGCCTTCACCGTCGAAAGATGAGCCGACGCAGGGGAAAGTCGCCAGAGCGGCAGGAAGAATTCGCTTAGGTATCGAAACGTCTTCAGATCCTTGCGAAAGCTGTGCCGCATTTCGGGAGATAGCTCCGCAATGTCGGGACCATAGGCGGCGCAGGTTCCCGAGGCCACGTCGAGCGCGCGGCTGGCCAGTACTTTTACCGGTCCCTTGCGCCAATCGCGCGCCGTCCGGCCCTTGCGGCGCCAGGCCTTTCCTTGAAGAAGGGCATGAGTGCGGGTCGCAAAGCCGTCGGCATCCTGTGTCCTCAAGGCCGCCCTCAGGGCAATCCGCTTCGCCGATAGCGCCTCGGTCCGATCATCGCCGCCAATCGCCTGCAACAGGATCTCGGCATCGCGCAGCTCTCCGATCCGGTGGAAAAGGGCCTTCGCCTCGTCTTTCACCGGGGCGATTCCGCTATTCTTCAGGATGGGGCGAAACCCGTGCAGGACGGCCCGCAGGCGGCGCAGGGCGACGCGGGTGTGATGCGTGCCCTCGGGATCTTCGGTCGACATGAGGAGCGGCAGGTGATCGACAAAGTCCTGCGCCCAATGATCGAGCAGGCAGACCATCGCCTCACCGGCGGTCATGTCATGCGACAGCAGCCCGGCGGAAGTCTGCGAACCGCTCATACCTCGCTGTCCGCGGCCACGGATTCGGCGCCCGGTTGTGCATGGATCCCGCAACTTGGCGCGGTCGCGGGGCCCCTCTTTGCTGTCTCACGCAACACGGTGAGACGATCGAGCAGGTCCTGCGGGACAAGCGGCGTGACCTTTGCGGTACCGGCATAGATCTGGCCGGAATTGCCATCGAGCGTGATCAGCTCGCCTTCGGCGAAGTCCATCGTTCCGATGCGACAGCGACCCTGAACGGGATCGAGCGTCATGGACTCGCAGCCCACAAGGCAGACCTTGCCCATCTGGCGCGCCACCACGGCCGCATGCGAGGTGCGCGCGCCGTGCCGGGTCAGCAGGCCGACCGCCAGATCGAGCGCGCCGATGTCGCTGGTTTCGGCGTCGCGGCGCACCAGGATCACGTCGGCACCGGCGGCATTTCGGGTGCGTGCGGTGGCTTCGCAAAGGGCGATCTCGCCGCTTACCACGCCGCTTGCAGCCGTCGCGGCCTGCGCCAGTGGTTCGAGCGACGCGCCGTCCGCGGCGGCGATCCCCATGGTCGTGAGCGCCGCCGTGTCGAGACCCAAGGTGCGCTCCAGCGCGGTTGCCGCGTCGATCAAACCCTCGTCGGCCATGTCGAGCGCGATCCGCGCCTGTGCCTGCGGAGTGCGCTTGCCATCGCGGGTCTGCAGCAGGAACAGCTCGCCCTCCTGCACGGTGAACTCGAAATCCTGCATGTCCTTGAAGTCCCGCTCGAGATCCTGCGACGCGGCCACGAGATCGGCCCAGACCTTCGGGGCCACGGCTGCAAGGGCATCATGCCCCTCGGCGTTGCGCCGACCAGATACCACATCCTCGCCCTGCGCGTTGAATAGGAAATCAACCCAGGGCTCGGCCACGCCATCGCTGGGGTTTCGGGTAAAGCCGACACCGGCCCCCGACAATCCTCCGGCATTGCCGAAGACCATGCGCTGCACGGTCACGGCGGTGCCCATCGCGTCCGGCAACTGCCGCAGGCGGCGCCAGGCGGATGCCTTGTCGCTGGTCCAGGAGGCGAAGACCGCCTTGATCGCGGCCTGAACCTGGGCTTCGGCATCCTGGGGAAAGGCGGTTCCGGCCTCACGCAGGAAGGTCGCCTTGTGATGCGCGGCGAGATCGCGCAGGGCGGCAAAGTCCAGCTCCCGTTCGGGGATCGTGCTACAGAACGCGGCGAGGTCGGCCTCGAACGGTGCGGTCGCGATCCCGGCCACGACCTCTGCATAACCTGCGATCAGCCGCCGGTAGGCATCCCAGCAGAGCCGCGGGTTCCCGGTCAAGCGGATCATGCCGGGCAGGGTCACATCGGTCAGCCCGACGTTCAGGAGCGTATCCATCATTCCGGGCATCGACACCGCGGCGCCGGAGCGGACGGAGAGCAAAAGGGGACGGCGCGGATCGCCAAGGCCAAGGCCGGTCTCCGCCTCGAGCACGGCCAGCGCGGGCCGCCACAGCTCCGGCTGCACCGCATCCGGTGTCGCGCAATATCCCGTGCCGAGCACGAAGGCGGAGGGCACGTTGAGCCCGATCGCCGCCATCCGCGCGAGATTGTAGGCCTTGAAGCCCATAAGGGCGGGGCTCGCCCCGTCCCGAAGCGGGGCATGTCCGGAAATCCTGTAGAGGTCTGCGTGATCGGCGCTCATGCGACGGCTCCTTGAAGGGGGATGGTCCACCGCGTCAGAACCTGATCGCGCAGGGCATAGCTGTTGCGAAGAAGTGCATCGGTCGATGCCTCGAGTGCGGCGGCGAAATCGGTCGTGAGGCTCAGCGTCGCGG
>JBBSNW010000137.1:0-5335 GCA_038260405.1 Rhodobacterales bacterium
CAACAGGAGGGCGGCATCATGGCCGACAGGTACCTTGTTCCACGGCGGCTCGACGATCCGGAGCTTATCGGCTTCTGGACCATCGACGAGTTTGCAGGGATTCTCATTCCCTTCGCCTGGGGCATTCTCGCGCAGCACATTTTCATCGGTATCGGCCTGGCCGCCGGAACCTGGTTTGCCTTGCGGAAGGCAAAGGCTCGCGGTGCCGGTTCGGCACTAGTGCACGCTGCGTACTGGTACCTTCCCGGGAGTTTCCTGGGCCTGAAAGCCACGCCGCCCTCCCACTGCCGCCTACTGGCGGGCTGAGGGAGCACGAGCCATGCAAGCAGAATTCGCACATGAACAGGCGCAGGGTTTCCTGCGGCAGCGCAACCGCTTCGCCGTGCTGGCAGGGGTTTTGGGCCTGACCACGCTGGCCAGCCTTGGCGCTGCCTTGGCCAACGACGAACAGGTCGTGCTGGTGCCGATCACTGCCGAGCGGATCACCGTCTCGAGCGGCGGGGTCGATGCGCCCTATCTCGAGCTTGTCACCCGCGACACGGCGCTGATGCTTCTTAACCGGGCACCAGAAAGCCTCGACTACTGGATGGCCAACATCCTCAAGCTTGCCGATCCCGCCGCGCACGGCGCGCTCAAGGCCGAGCTCGTCCAAATCGTCGAGGAGCAGCGCGGCTCGGACATCTCCCAGGCCTTCGTGATCGCCCAAATACACGTCGATCCCAAGGCCCTGACTTCCACGGTCGAAGGGACACTCAAGACCTTCGTCGGCGCGCAGGTAATCGCGAGCCAGCGCCGCTCCTTCCGTTTCCGCTGGTCGAAGCGCGGGCTCAGCCTCGCGCTGACCGGCTTCGAACAACTTCCCACCGATAAAGAGGACACTGGCGCATGAGCCTTTTCCCATCTCCCCTTGCTGCCGCGCTCGCCGGAACCGGCCTTGCCTGTTTTGCGATTGGCGCCGCAAGACGCCCCGATCCCGGGCTCAAGCTCACCGGTCTTGCCGTGCTTGCCTTTGCGCTCACCCCGGTCCCCGCGCATGCTGACCAGTTCGTCGAGGCTGCCGACAATGCGACCATCGATTGCGAACTCGCGCGCGGCGAACTCACCCGGATCGCACTTATCGACGATGGCTTTGCCAATGTCTCGAAGATCGCGAGCGGCTTTCCCTACAACGACTTCCAGGTGACGCACGAGCCGGTGCGCGGAGACATCTACATCTCGGTGCCACCGCAGTTCGCCGCTGCCCGCGTCAGCTTCTTTGCCACCAGCACAGCGGGCTATGTCTACAAGTTCGCCTGCCGCCTTGGCGGCGAGGAGGCGACCCAGCTTTTCATCACCAACCCCGCGCTGGCAAAGAGCGAGGCGGCAGAATGGGAGACCGCAACCGGCCCCGAAGACACTGCGATCCGCCTGATAGAGGCGATGGCAGGCGATGCCGTCCTGCCCGGGTTTACCGCGCGCGCCGAGCTTTCCGCTGCGCGCCGGACAGGCGGGATCGAAGTCCAGCTTGTCGCTGAATACCAGGGCGATGCGCTCACCGGTCAGCGTTTCCTTGTCCGCAACCTTGGCCAGGAAAGCCTTGCGCTCGCCGCCGAGCGCGAAGCGCCCGCAGGCGCGCTCGCCTTTGCCTATGGCCGCGGCGCGCTCGCTCCCGGCGAAGCGACCAGCGCCTTCCTTGTCTTTGCAAAGGGAGGGCTCGACTGATGGCCGAGGCACCAACAAAATCGCAAGGCACCGAGACAAAGCCCATGCCGGGTTCTCCGCAAGCCCGCGAGAGCGGACGGCGCAACCTCAATTCCCAGATCGCGCAGCGCCAGAAGCTGCTGCTCGCCGGGATCGGGGCCATCACGCTCATCGGCGGCGGCATGTTCATCTTCAGCGGCGATGGCGACGACGACGCTGCGGATGCAAACGGCGCGGCAACGATCGACACGGGCGGCCTCGTCAATCGCAACCTCTCGCAGCGCGAGTTCGTAGCAAGCTACGGCAACCGGCTCGACGCGCAAGGCCGCGCGATCAAGGATCTGGAACAAGCCCAGCTGCCGACGGCGCAAGCCGAGGAGGAGCTCGAAGCGCTGCGCAGCGAGAATGCGCAGATGCGCTCGGACGGCCAGGCAGCGATCGACGCGATTTCTTCCGAAAACGTCGTGCTGCGCTCACAGCTAGAGGGAGCGGCAAGAGCATCTTCAGAGCCCATGCCGGTACCGCCGCCACCCGCCTATGGGCCCGGCGTCGGAACGGGCGCAGCGATCCAGCCGCCGCAGGCCGGATCAGACGGAACCGGAGGACAGCTCAGCCTGATGAGTTTCGGCGCTGATACCGGCAAGGACGGCAAGCCGCGAGTGTCCGAGACAGCGCCTGCATTACTGCTCGAAGCAAGCCGGGAGTATTTGCCGCCCAATAGCTATGCGCCGGCAACGGTCATTGTCGGGGTCGACGCATCGACTGGAGTGGCCAGCCAGAGCGATCCGCTGCCTGTGGTCCTCAGGATCACCGGTCCGGCCCGCTCGGTCATGCGCGGCAATAAGCTGCTCACCACCGATATTACCGGCTGCCTCGTCAACGGCGCAGCGCGCGGCGATCTCTCGGCAGAGAAGGTCTACGTCAAACTGGTGCGCATGACCTGCGCGCAGCCCGGCGGACGGTTCGCGGTCAGCGAGGTCAAGGGGTTCATCTCCTTTGCCGGCAAGTCAGGGGTGCGCGGCCGCGTGGTCAGCCGCGAAGGCAGCCTTGTCAGCCAGGCTCTGCTTGCCGGGATTGTCGGCGGGTTCGGACGCGGATTCTCTGCCAACGCCAACGGCATTTTCACCGGACAAGTGGGCAGCGACGGCCAGCGCGAAGCGCTCTCGCCAACCGACATTCTTGCCGGCGGCTTCGGCCAGGGTGCTGGCGAAGCTGCCGACACGGTCAGCCGCTACCTCGTTGAACGCGCAGAACAATATCAACCAGTCGTCGAGATGCCGACCGGCATCGAGGTCGAGATCGTCTTTCTCGACGGCGTCCATGTCAGGAGCTCTTTCAAATGAACTACAATGACCACCGGCCGGGCCTGAAGGCCCGCGCTACCCACCTAGCCATGGCACTCTCCAGTACCGCTGCCGTGCTCACCCTCGGTGTCTCGGCTGTCACCGCCATGCCCGCATCAGCTTCCGCGTTGGCAAGCGATGTCGCGCAGGCGCTGAAGCTACGGCTGCCCAAGACTCCGATCGATGCGATCAGCTGCGACAAGCTCGGACCATGGTGCGAAGTCGTTTCGGGCGACACGCTGTTCTACATCGATGAGACCGCGCGCTACCTGTTCGTCGGCCGGCTCTACGACATGGAAGAGCGGCGCGACGTGACCGCTGCACGCTTGCTCGAACTTAATCCCGACCTGCTTGCCGCCGGTGCGCCGCGCGCCGGTGGCGAAACGCAACCGGGCGGAGACAAACCTCCGGCCCAGACGGCCGCAGCTAACGTCGATCTCTCCACCCTTCCGGCAGCCGGTGCGATCCACTGGGGCAATCCCAAGGGCGAAAAGCTCGTGGTCTTCTCGGACTTTCAATGCGGCTACTGCCAGCGCCTGGCAGGCGAACTCGCCAAGGCAAAAGTCCGGGTCGAAGAGCGACCCATCTCGATCTTCGGCGCCCCGAGCCGCAAGATGTCAGAAGCCGTCCTGTGCGCGAAGGATCCGGTAAAGGCGCTCCATGCTGCTTATGCCGGACAGGCTCCCGCGAGCGGCAAGACCTGTAAGCAAGCCAAGGCGCTCGATGCCAACGAGGCCTTTGCCAAGGCTCACGGTTTTAACGGGACGCCGGTGATCGTGCGCGCTCGCGATGGGGCAGTGCTCCATGGCTACCGTGATGCCGCGACAATCCGCCGCTTCGCCTCCGGCGCGAAGGGAAGCGCGCAATGAGCCGGCTCCCGATCCTGCGCGCTCTGTTGCTGGCCGCGCCGCTCGTGATGGCGAGCGGATGCACCAGCCTCGGGAGCAACGTGAAAGGCAGTTTTGCCTGCCGCGCTCCTGATGGCACCTGCGCGCCCACCTCCACCATCGATGCCGGGGCAACCGGCATCGACCGGACAGAAGCCGGGCACGCACATCGCCCCCTGCCGACGACCGGCGAAGCGGTCCGCCGCCTGCAAGTCGTAATCGCTGGCTACCGCGACGAGGCGGGCCGCGAGCACGAAGCGCGGGTCGTGCACCTGACGCTGCCTGAGCCTGCGGGAACAGACTGGCGCGCACCGCAGGGACGCAGGGACATCCTCCGCTCGCTGGGCGCGACCATTGCTGCAACCCGCGAGGGCAACCCCGCACCTGATCCACGCCCGACAGAGCACCACACGACACAAATATTGCCGGAACAGCTGTTTATCCCCTCGCAGCCACTTCCGGCGATGCCCGGCGCCAACGCGCCGGAACCCGGGGGACCTGGCTCGTTTTCGCCTCCCCGCGAGCCGGTCCCCCACCCTGATATGAACAAAGGAGAAAGCCAGTGACGCTATCCCTAGCCGCAGCGCGCGATGCGCTATCGCGCAGGCTTTTTGCCGATGCAGCGCGACCCGAAAGAGACCGGGCACATTTCGGGCTCGATATGCTCTCTGACTGGCTTCCTTACCGGGTCTATGACGAGGGCGCGAAGCTCTACCGCAATGCGCGCTCGAAGGGCTTCGTGCTCGAAGTCACTCCGCTGATCGGGGCTGACGAACAGACCGGCGAGATCCTCGGGCAGTTCTTTTCCGAAGGGCTGCCGCAAAGTGCCTGCCTCCAGGTCCTGAACTTCGCAAGCCCAAGGATTGGCAATGTCGTCGCCCCCTGGTTTGCCCCGCGCTACGAGCAAGGCGGAATCTACGAGGCCATCGCGAGGGCGCGGACAAAGCGCCTGTACGATCTCGTCTGGAACTCGGGCTCGGCGCATGCGCCCTTCCATGCCCGCAATGTCCGGGTGATTGTCTCGCTCGGCGTGCCGGTGCCCGGCGGCGTGACCGATGCCGAGCTGTCCGAATGCCGCGAAGGGCTGACCGGCATGCTCCACTCGCTCGGGCTGCAGGCACAGGAACTGCGCCCGAACGGGCTGCTGGCGCTGATCGACGAGCTGACCTCGCCCACCACCGCGCATGAGCCGGACATGCATGCCTGGAACCCGCACGATACGCTCCAGGCCCAGGCGATCCGCCGCGACATCGAACTCGAGGTCGATGATGATCGTATGATCCTGCGAACCGAACGGTTCCGCGAGACCGGGCGCGACGCGCAGGGCCATCCCGAAATGGGCGAATGCGACCCCGAGCATTTCGACATGCGCCATTTTGCCGTGCGCTCGACCCCTGAACGCTGGGCACCCTGGGAATGTGCGCG
>JBBSNW010000138.1:0-5057 GCA_038260405.1 Rhodobacterales bacterium
CGACATCTACGGATACGCGCTCTCGGCGCAAACGGGCAGGTCGCAGGGGCGGCCAGATAACAACGCGAGCTCGCAGCTCATAGTCAAAACGGCCTGCCCGCTTCTTCGCACTCCAGCGCTCCTGCCCCGATACCCAAGTTTACCACGACAGATGGAAAACCGAGCGTCGAAATCGAAGCGCCACGAACAGCATGCCCGATAACAACACTTGCGAGCGGTCAATCCGCCCCATCGCCCTCGGCCGCAAGAATTACCTGTTCATGGGGTCAATCGGCGGCGGAAAAGCGGCCGCCATCGCCTACACGCTCATCGAGACAGCCTTATGCCGGGCTCGGCATAAGGCTGTTTATGCCGACTGCCGAACTATGCCGAATGGGCGTGTCTTTTCGTAAGTTCTGTTCTGAATGGCATATATTTTTTCGGCATAGTTTGTCTCCTTTCCCCGTTTTCAAAAGCGGAGGAGAAGAGATGTTTTCAGAAGACTACTTGGGCAGGAGCCAGCTGTTTCAGCGCCTAAAGAGCGGTACCCGCGGACATTTGGTCGAGCTCTACGCAGCGCGGATGGTGACAGACGGCTTTGGTCGTCACAGCATTTGGCGGTCCCTGAACGTGGTGGGAGATTTTTTGGCTTGGAGCGAGAGAAGCCAGTTGAAGCTGGCCGATCTCGATGAGCGCATGGTCAAACGGTATCTTGAGCACCGAGGGGAGAAGCAAAGCCTCCAGCCCGGGGACTGGGCGGCGCTGAAGCGGTTTCTTGTGGTGCTGCGCGAGTCGGTTATGATTCCACAGGCACCAAAGCCAGTGATCACTCCGGCGGATCAGATATTTGCGGATTTCAGCGATCATCTGCGACAGGAGCGCGGGCTGGTCCCGAGAACGATTATCACCCACTTGCCCACCATTCGTCGCTTCCTATGCGAGGTGTGTCCTGCTGGCCCAGATGAGCTCAGCAAGATCAGCCAAGAGACCGTCACCCACTACATCGAGCGCCACGCTGGAGATGGAAGTGCGGCATCTGCGAAGAGGATGTGCTGGTCGCTGCGCGCATTTCTCCGATATCTCCATCATTGCGGCTTGCACCCTGTCGATCTTGCTGTCGGCATACCCTCCATCCGACGATGGAGGCTCTCAAGCCTGCCGACCTATCTGTCCGCCGCGCAGGTTCAAAAGGTCCTCGACGGTTGTGATCGAACCTCGGCTTTGGGACGACGTGACTACGCTATCCTCATGATGCTGGCCAAGCTTGGATTGCGGGCCAGCGAGGTCGCAAGCCTCACCCTCGAGGATATCGACTGGCAATCGGGGGAGGCTCTCATTCGCGCCAAGGGTCGGCAGCGAGCGCGGATGCCACTTCCGCAGGATGTCGGCGCGGCCATCGTTGCCTATCTGCGGAACGGCCGCCCTACATCACAATGCCGCAGGCTGTTTCTGCGCACATTGGCGCCCCATGTCGGCTTCGCCACCGGTTGCGCCATCACGATGATTGCCAAGATGGCACTCAAGCGTGCCGAGATCAGCGGCTACGCCCACCAAGGTGCTCATATCTTCCGTCACAGCCTCGCTACCGAGCTTCTTCGTTCGGGAGCGACCTTGTCGGAGATTGGTCAGTTGCTGCGGCATGAGAGCCACGACACGACGCGCATCTACGCGAAGGTCGACATCGAGATGCTTCGGACATTGAGCCTCCCCTGGCCGGGAGGTGTGCAATGACCACCTTACGATCGGCCCTCGAGCGGTATCTGATCATGCGCCGCGGGTTCGGATACAAGTACGAACACCAGGCGCGACGGCTCACCGACTTCGTCGCTTTCATGGAACAACAGGACGCTGCGACCATCACCACGAGATTGGCTGTCACCTGGGCAACTTTGCCGGTCGATCGGCATGCATCCTGGGCCTTGCGGTTAACTGACGTGCGCGGTTTCGCGCGCCACCTCGCGAACATCGATCCGGAGACGGAAGTGCCACCTGCGGGGGTGTTCCCGCCATTGAAGCGCGCCAGGCCCTATATCTACAGCGATACGGAGATCAACGCGCTGTTGACGGCGGCGTTGGCCCTGCCGCCGACAAACGGGCTGCGGCGATGGACCTACCATCATCTGTTCGGATTAATCGCGGTGACAGGCATGCGTATTTCCGAGGCGATCGGGCTTCTCCGAGACGACGTCGACCTGGACGAAGGTCTGCTGACAATCCGGCAAAGCAAGTTCGGCAAATCGCGCATTGTGCCACTGCATCCGACAACCTGCATGGCTTTGCGCTGCTACGCCGAGCGGCGGGAAGCACACCTCGGATCGCGCTGCGGGCCGCATTTCTTCGTGGCCGAGCGCGGCGGCCGATTGCTCCACCAATATGTTCACCGCGTCTTTTGGCACTTGTCCCGCGAGATCGGGCTGCGATGCAAAGGCGACACCACGGGGCCTCGCATTCACGATTTCCGGCATCGTTTCGCCATCCAGACGCTTATCGGCTGGCATCGTAAAGGGCTCGATGTCGAGCAGCGGCTCCCGATGCTTTCCACCTACCTCGGTCACACCTGCGTTCGCGACACCTATTGGTACCTCTCGGCCTGTCCAGAACTGATGCAGGCGGCGGTACAGCGTCTCGACCAGCGATGGGAGCTCGCGCCATGAAGCAGAGTTGCAATGTCGCCCCCCTGATCGAGCGGTACTTCACGGAGCGACTCATGCGCCAACGCAACGTCAGTGCCAACACGATCGCATTCTATCGGGACACGTTCCGGCTGCTGTTCAGGTTTGCACAGGCGCGGCTCCGCAAGCCGCCCTCTGCTCTGGTCGTCGATGATCTCGATGCACCATTCATCAGCGCGTTCCTTGCCGATCTCGAGGCTCAGCGGGGCGTCAGCGCGAGAACGCGGAATCTGCGCTTGACCGCCATTCACTCCTTCTTCCGGTTCGTTTCCTTCGAAGAGCCGGCCCACAGCGCCCTTATCCAGCGCGTCCTCGCGATACCGAGCAAACGCCATGACAAGCTTCAGGTATATTTCCTGACGCGACCCGAGATTGAAGGCGCTTCTGGCTGCACCCGATCGCACAACATGGTTTGGACGCCGCGATCACGCCTTGTTGTTACTCGCAGTTCAGACCGGCTTGCGCCTCTCAGAACTGATCAACCTCGACAGAAATGCCATTCATCTCGGCGTCGGGGCCCATGTGCGATGTGTCGGCAAGGGACGGAAGGAACGATGTACGCCACTGACCGCGCACGCGCGCGGCGCTCTCAAAGCGTGGCTCAAGGAACCGGGGCGCCACGGTGCGGACGCGTTGTTCCCCAACATGCACGGGGGCCGATTGAGCCCCGACAGCGTCCAGGCGTTCCTGGCTAAGTATGTCCGCGCGGCCAGCAAAAATTGTCCCTCCTTGGCGTCCAAGCGAGTATCACCGCACATGCTGAGGCACAGCGCCGCAATGGAGTTGTTGCAAGCAGGCGTCGATTGCTCCGTGATCGCGCTGTGGCTCGGTCACGAGTCTGTCGAAACCACGCAGACTTACCTGCATGCACATCTCGCCCTCAAGGAGGCGGCGCTCGCCAAGCTTGCGCCGTACAATAAAGCTAAACCAGTCCGGTTTCGTGCCGATGACCGACTGCTCGCTTTCCTCGAAGCGCTGTAAAGACGGAAGAATATGCCGAATGGCACCGAAGCGACATCCACCCAAGCAGCCGCGCGTACGCGCAAACGGCGGGGTGCTTCCACGCCCATTCGGCATAGTTCGGCAGTCGGCATAAACCGCCAAGATGAACGACGTCGACCCCGAAGCGTGGCTCACATGGGTCCTCCAGCGCCTGCCCGATCACAAGATCAATCGCATCGACGAACTCATGCCCTAGGGCCTGTGGACAATCATCTTGAGGCTATGAGTGCAGCTACGAGGTTCCAGCACGCTGCGTAGCTGCAATCGGTTTTATCGTATCTTGTGGCTATCCCTCTGAACTCTTTGATCTTTGCGAAGTAATTCTCCACCAGATGCCGCCACTTGTAGACTTCGGCGTCATAGTCGCGCTGGATTTTGCGGTTGGCTTTGGGCGGGATTACGGCGGTTGCGCCGCGCGTGTCGAGGTCTTGTAACAACCAGTCCGCATCGAACGCCTTGTCCGCGAGCAACGCATCGAATGAAACGCCCCTGATCAGCGGCGCGACTCCTTTCATATCATGCGCTTGCCCCGGCAGAAACAGGAACCGAACCAGGTTGCCGAGCGCATCCACCAGGGCCACGATCTTGGTTGTCAGTCCGCCGCGTGAGCGCCCAATGGCCTGAGCCTGAGTCCCCCTTTTGCGCCCGTTGCCTTCTGGTGGACCTGAACGATGGTGCCATCAATGAGTGCATATTCGAGGTCGGGATCGCTGCTCATAGCATTGAAAAGACTCTCGAATACTCCTGACCGAGCCCATCGCCGGAACCGTCGGAACTGGCTGTTCCAGTGGCCAAAGGCAGGCGGCAGGTCGCGCCACGGCGAACCGGTGCGCACCCGCCAGAAGACCGCTTCCAGAAACAGGCGATTGTCCTTTGCCGTGGCTCCAGCATCGCTGACCTTACCCGGAAGATGCGGTTCAAGCCGCTGCCACAAGACGTCCGACACCACAAACCGCTGCTCGTTCATTCAAACCTCCATTTTGGAAGTTTGAATCAGAAATTAGGCCCAATGGGAATCCTGAATGTCCACAGGCCCTAGAACTGGCAGGCCGAAAAGGCCTGAAAGCGCGCCGCAACCGGACGGATACGCTCCAGCTCGCAGTAGTGTTGAAGTCGAACGGCGTTTCCGAAGCGCAATTGCAACTGCCACACTTCACGGAAAATCGACCGGCTCAAGACGATATGGTGCCGCTGTTCTACCAGACCCACTGACAGCGAACCTGGCCGCCATCGTGTCGAATTCGGTATGGTTCAGCGCATGTCTGTGTAGGAGAGTAGTCTCTAGGTCGTTAGTGTGCTAGTATTAACTCATGCCTGAAAACCTTCACAACCTACTTGAAAGAGATAACCCAGTCGCGCTTCGCCGGATCGAGAAAGCTCTTTCTTCCGGAGACATCCGAAACG
>JBBSNW010000139.1:0-5023 GCA_038260405.1 Rhodobacterales bacterium
CGCCGTTCATGTACGGGATCGGCGGCGCGCGGATCTCGGCGCAGGATGGTTGCACGGTGCGGATGGATCCAGACGGATCGATCGTGGCGCTGTCAGGCGTGACCGAACAGGGGCAGGGCACCGAAGCGATGCTGAGCCAGATCGTCGCCGAAGGTGTCGGGGTCCTCCCAGCGAACGTCCGGGTGGTCACCGGGGATACGCAGGTGACCCCCTATGGTGGTGGCACCTGGGCATCTCGTGGCGCGGGCATCGGTGGCGAGGCGGCGCTGCGGTCAGCGCGCGCATTGCGGGATTCGATCCTCGAAGTTGCCGCGGCCATGCTGCAGGCGGACCAGTCCAGGCTCGACATCCGAGACGGGCAGGTCGTCGACGCCGAAACTGGTGCGGAACGGATGCCGTTGGAGGAGCTGGGACGGATCGTCTATTTCCGGGGTGACACCCTGCCAGAGGGCCTGCCCCGCGAGCTGGTGCAGACCCGACATTACATCACCTCGGAATATCCCTTTGCCTTCACCAATGGCGTGCAGGCCTCTTACGTGGAGGTCGATACTGAGACGGGCGTTGTCAAGCTTTTGAAGCACTGGTGTGTCGAGGATTGCGGACGCATCATCAACCCGCAGCTTGTGGATGAACAGATCCGCGGCGGCATCGTGCAGGGAATTGGCGGCGCGCTGTTCGAAGAGATTCATTACGATGAGAATTGCCAACTTCTGAACGGGTCCATGGCCGACTACCTCGTGCCGATGGCCGCAGAGATGCCGGACATGGTCATCGGCCATGTCGAGACTCCGACGAAGGAAAGCGCTCTCGGGGCAAAAGGCGCCGGAGAAGCCGGTACCGCGGGGGCGCCCGCCGCTGTGATGAACGCGATCAATGACGCCCTGCGCCCCATGGGTGCACAGGTGAGTGAAATGCCCTTCACGCCGGAACGCATCCTGCGGGCGCTTGAGGCCTTCGAAGACTGACACACCAAGGGACTGAGATACCAAGGAGATGCGAGGAGGCATCTCCTTCAAAGGGAGGAAAGACAATGAAATACACGACTTTCAGCGTGGTTACAGCGCTCGGCATGTCTGCAGCCAGCTGGGCTGCGGCACAGGAACAGATCACCGTCAACATCGGCTCATCGCATCCCGAGGCCAATATCTGGGTCTATGCGATGAAGAACACCTTTCAACCCGAGGTGAACCGGATCCTGGCAGAAGCGGGCAATGAGTATCAGGTCGACTGGGTCGAGGCCTATGCCGGCACGCTCTACAAGTTCACCGACACCCGTGAGGCCGTGATGGACGGGATCGTGGATGTCGGCATGGTGGGCACAGTCTGGGAAGGTGCGAACATGCCGCTTCAGAACGTGACCTACTTCACACCCTTTGCCACCTCGGACCACAAGATGATCATCGAGATCTTCGACGACCTGAGCCAGAACCTTCCCGAACTGGCAAACAGCTGGTCCGAGAACGGTATGGTGCACCTCTCGTCGTTGATCACGGACAGCTACGACATCTATGCGACATTTCCTGTCAACACGATGGCCGATCTGCAGAACCGTAAGCTGAACGCGCCGGGCACCTCGGCCAACTGGCTGCAGGAAACCGGGGCGACGCCGGTCGATGGCGCGCTGACCACCTATTACACCAACATTCAAACCGGCGTGACCGAGGGCACCTTGTCCTTTGCATCCGGCATTCTGCCTACGCGGGTTTACGAAGTCGCGCCGGAGCTGACACGTGTCGGCATCGGTGCGATGTATTTTGGCGGGATTGCAGCGAACGAGGACTTCTTCAACGGTCTGCCCGAACCCGTTCAGGCTGCCTTCCGCGAGGCAGCCAAGGCGACATCCGTGGCGCACGGTGATTACGTGACCGAGCTGGCAGATAGGGCGATGACGGAAATGCAGGCGGCGGGCCTGACCGTCCACGATCTGCCCGAGGCCGAAAAGACGGCCTGGGTCGAGGGATTGCCGGATATCGTGGCGCCTTGGCTGGAGCAGACCGGGGATGCCGGAAAGGCCGTGCTGACGGCCTATTTCGACGCTCTGCGTGAGCGCGGTGCGACGCCACTGCGCAATTGGGATGAAGGGCGCTGAAACAGAGCGCCGCAGAAAAAGATACCGGTCGGAGCAGGGCCCTGATTGGTATCTTTTTCACTGATCTGACGGGCGGATAGGCACGGATGGGGCAAGACAAACCGAGCGAAAGGGAGGATGGCCGTATCCCGGACTTTGCCGACGCGCCTGTTGGCGCGGTTCTGGGCAACGTGGCGGCGGTGATGTCGTCCTTCGGTACGGCTTGCATAGGCGGCCTCATGGCCCTCGTCGTGGCTGATGTTCTCGGACGGAACTTCTTTGACGCGCCGATCACCGGCGTGTCGGAAATCGCGGGGCGAACCGTCGTGGCGATCGTCTTCCTGCAGGTCGCCGCCGCCATTCAGCAAAAGCGCCTGACGCGAGCAGATTTTCTGGTGCGACGACTTGAACGCGCGTCGCCGCGTTCGGTCGCCCTGCTCGAGGCGTTCTTTGCGCTGACCGGGGCAGTCGTCTTTGCGCTGATCTTCTGGGCGTCCTGGCCCAAGATGATGGATGCATGGCAGGGCTCCGAATTTTTCGGTGTTCAGGGGGTCTTTACCATACCGACCGCGCCGTTCCGGTTCATTACCGTTCTCGGATCTGCAGTCGCTGCGCTGTCCGCGCTCTATCGCCTCGCCGCAGAATTGCGCGCCTTCCGGAGCTTTCGGACATGACGACACTCTCCATCGGCTTCATCCTTATTGCTGTCCTGATCGGTCTCGTGTTGCTCGGGATGCAGATCGCCTACGCCCTGTTCGTCGTGGCCTTCGCAGGAATCTGGATCATCCGCGACAACATGGAATTGGCCTTCCGCATGCTGGAGCTGACGGCCTATAGCGGGATCGCAGACTATCTTTTCGCCACCATACCGCTTTTCGTGCTGATGGGCCTTCTGGTCAGCGTTTCGAATGTCGGACGTGACACGTTCGAAGTTGCCGAAGAACTCTTGCGCCGCATGATCTGCGGGCTGGGCGTGGCCACCGTCGCGGCCAACACGATCTTTGCCGCCGTCACCGGGGTATCGATCGCCTCGGCGGCGGTATTCACCCGCGTCGCCGTGCCCGAGATGACGCGCCACGGTTATCGCCCCGCATTCGCGGCCGGGACGGTGGCTGGGTCGTCGGTGCTGGGCATGCTCATTCCGCCCAGCCTGTTGCTGATCATCTACGGCGTATTGGCCGAGGTCTCGATAGGGGGCATGTTCATTGCAGGAATCTTGCCCGGGATCCTGCTTGCAGGAGGCTTCGTGGCCATGCTGATCACGATCACGATCTTGTTTCCCGGCTTCGTTCTGAGCGATCCCGAAGCGTCCCGGGACCGTCGGCTCAGGACAGATACCGTGAAGATGCCGACCGGTACGATGCTGGCCAAGCTGTTCCCGATCCTTTTGCTGGTGCTGCTGGTTCTGGGCGGGCTCTATACCGGGTATTTCACACCGACCGAGGCCGGCGGCATCGGTGCCTTCGGTGCCCTGCTGGTCGCGCTGGGACGCAGGTCCCTGGACCGGCGCAAGTTGTGGGAGGTCATGAAGCAGACCGGTGTCATTTCCGTCTCGATTTTGCTGTTGCTGATCGCAGCGAGCTTCTATTCTCGGATGTTGTCGATTGCCGGTCTGCCCAATGCCATCGCCGCACTCGTGCAAGGTTCCGGCTTTGGGCCGTACGGTTTTCTTTTCTTCTATGCCGTCATCATTCTGCTAATGGGCATGATCCTCGACAGCACCTCCATCCTGCTGATCATGGTGCCGATTGCCGCACCGATCGCGCAGGGCATGGGCATTGACCTCAGCCATTTTGGGATCGTTACGGTGCTGGCTGTCGAGATCGGCTTGCTCACTCCCCCCTTCGGAATATCGGTCTTTACGGTGCACAACACGCTGAACGATCCGAACGTGTCGGTGGAACAGATCTTTGCCGCCACGATGCCGTTCATCGGGGTGATGCTGATCGTCCTGATCCTGGTGGCCTTGTTCCCTCTTCTCTCAACGCTGTTTCTGTAGTCTGACACGGGGCAAAGTATCCGCCAGTGACGTCCTGTCATCTAAAAGCGATAGGCCACTGTGTCCCCAGGGAAGTGGCGGCTTCATCACTGCCCACGATATTCGCAGGATTTCTTGCAGGACGGTGACCTTAGGCCGTGTTGACAAAAGGGTTTCACATCGCGCTACAGGCATGATTCAAGCCGGTATCTGCGATGGAGACCAGCTTGGCACGAAATCTTATGTCGGACGAAGAATGGGCGTTCTTTGAACGGTTCATTCTGGCAGTCCGTGCGCCTAACGGGCGCAAACCGACCAACCACCGCCTTGTTCTTGATGGGATTTTCTGGATCGCCCGCACGGGAGCGCCGTGGCGGGATCTTCCCGAAGAGTTCGGTAAATGGTCCAGCGTCTACCGGCAATTCCGGCGCTGGACACTGGCAGGGCTGTGGGAGGACATCATGGAAACCCTGAACCAGAGCGGGGCCGTGCCGGACGCCCTCCAGATGATCGACAGCACCGTGATCCGCGCGCACCATCAGGCAGCGGGCTCAAAAGGGGGACTCCGCGACAGGGTTTTGGCCGTTCTCGAGGTGGCTTCACGACCAAGATCCATCTCCGCGTCAATGCAGCAGGCCTGCCCATGAGGACCGAAATCACTCCGGGGCAGACATCCGATTACCTGGGGTTCGATCTGGTCATGGTCGACAACCTGCCAGAGCCGAGCGTCCTGCTGGCGGACAGAGGCTATGATGCTGACCGCATTCGGAAAAAGATGGAGGCGCGGGAGGTGCTCACCCAAATTCCCATGCGCAAATCACGCAAGATGCGCGTGGGTGTGGATCATTCGCTCTATTCCTTGCGCAACCTTGTCGAGCGGTGCTTCAACAAGTTGAAAAACGCACGCCGTGTCGCCACACGCTACGACAAAACCGCTGAGAGCTTCTTGGGCTTCATCGACATCACCTCCATCCGAC
>JBBSNW010000140.1:0-4993 GCA_038260405.1 Rhodobacterales bacterium
ACTTCGGGTGCGACATCCGCCGCCTGCGCCTCGCCCGCTCCGGTGATCCCGGTGATCGATACGTAGTAGACGAAGCCCGATGTGTTCTGGAGGACCTTTGGCAGGCGCTTGTCATCCGTGGTCGGAGTGGCAAGGCGGATGAAGTTCAACCCCGCCTTCTGCGCCGGGATGCAGAGCTCGTCATCCTCTTCGGGGGGAAGGTCGACGATGATCAGCCCGTCGATCCCGGCCTCCTTCGCCTGAACCAGAAACCGGTCGACTCCGCGCGAATAGATCGGATTGTAATAACCCATCATCACGATCGGCGTGGTGTCATCCTCCTCGCGAAAGGTCCGCGCGAGCGAGAGCGTCTTGTCGAGCGTCATGCCCCCCTCGAGCGCGCGCTGACCGGCACGCTGGATCGTCTGACCATCCGCCATCGGGTCCGTGAAGGGCAGACCCAGCTCGATGATGTCCACGCCCGCCCCCGGCAGACCCTTAACGACTTCGAGCGACGTGTCATAATCCGGATCGCCCGCCATGACATAGGCGACGAAGGCCTTCTTTCCCTCGGCCTTCAGTTCGGCAAACTTGGCGTCGATGCGAGTCATGATGGTCCCTTCCAGATGATCCCGCGTGATCTGCCGGAACTCGGGGCGGAAATCAATGGTTACGGAACCGAAGGGCGGATAGGCAGGGACCATCCCGGCCCGCACCGCCACAAGCGGGGCCAACCCCAGAAGGAGCATTCCATGCGCATTCTCTTCACCGGCGGCACCGGCAAGGCCGGGCGCCACGTCATTCCCTATCTGCTGGAACAGGGTCACCGGGTGGTCAATGCAGACCTCACCCCGCTGGACCATCCCGGCGTCGACAACCTGACCGTGGATCTGACGGAGAACGGCCAGGTCTGGAACGCCCTGACCTCCTACGCCGATCTCGACGAACTCGAGCCCGGCACGGGAATGCCGAAATTCGACGCGGTGGTGCATTTCGCCGCCATTCCGCGGATCCTGATCAAGCCCGACAACGAGCTGTTCCGCACCAACACGCTTGCCGCCTACAACGTCTTCGAGGCGGCGACGAAGCTCGGCATCCCGAAGGTGATCTTTGCCAGTTCCGAGACGACATACGGCATCTGCTTTGCCGATGGCGAGATGAAGCCCGACTACGTCCCGGTGGACGAGGAGCATCCCACCATTCCACAGGACAGCTATGCCATGTCCAAGGTGGTGAACGAGGCCTGCGCACGCAGCTTTCACGCCCGCACCGGCACCGACATCTACGGGCTGCGGATCAACAACGTGATCGAACCGCATGAATATGAAGCGGACTTTCCGGCCTATCTCGACAATCCCGATCTGCGGCGGCGCAACATCTTCGCCTATATCGACGCCCGCGATCTGGGCCACATGGTGCAGTGCTGCCTCGAGACGGATGGGCTCGGCTACGAGGTGTTCAACGTCGCCAATCCCGACCTGTCGGTGGCCCTGTCGACGGACGAGATCATGGAGCGCTACTACAAGGGCGTGCCGGTCCGGCGGAAGATGGCGCAGACGGAAACCTTCTACGACATCACCAAGGCGCAGAAGTTGCTCGGCTTTGCACCCCAGGGCCGGTGGCGCGACCTGCTCGGCGTCTGATCCTGTCGGGCCCTGACCCCGCTGGTCAGGGCGCCGCCAAGGCAGGTCCTGGACAAGACGGACCGCGCCCGTGAGGACGTACGCCGCACAGTTGATCGCTCCGCGCGGCAAAGCCCCGCCAACCGGCCCGTCCAGATCTTGCCAGTGCCGCGGGTTCCGCATAGCACTTTGCCCATGCGTTTCCTCATCGCCTTCCTCACCCTGCTGCCGCTCCCGGCTCTCGCGCATCCGCATATCTTCGTGGACAGTCGGCTCGAGCTCACGCTCGATGCCGAACGGAACGTCACGGGCCTCACGCTGAGCTGGACCTATGACGATTTCACCACCCTGCTGATCCTCGAGGATATGGGCCTCGATCCCGACGGCGACGCGCAGCTGACCGAGGCCGAACTGGCGCAGCTCAAGGGCTTCGACCTGCTCGAATGGCCCGAGGGTTTCGAAGGCGATCTCTACTTCTACCGCGACGGCACACAGATCCCGCTCGATCACCCGGAGCCGAGCGCCATCGCGGTCACCGACGGGCGCATCACGGCAACGCACACCCGCACCCTGACCCCAACCCCTGCCGACGGGCTGCAGATCAAGCAATATGACCCGACCTATTATGTCGCCTACACCCTGACCGGCGGGGTGCACGTACCCGCCCCCTGCAAAGCGACCGTGACCCCGCCCGATCCCGATGCCGGAACGCAGGCGCTGGCAAGGGAGCTCGCTCAGGTGCCCGCGGACCAGTTCTCACCCATCCAGATCGGCGTGCATTACGCCGAGGACATCCGGATCACATGCAACGCGCCCTCCTGATCGCGGCACTCGGCGTCGCGGCCCTCGCGATCTGGCTCTGGGGCTTTGGCGGCGCGGATCTCGTCAGCCTCTGGGCCGCCGAGGGCCAGCGCAGCGCCCAGAACGCCATGGCACGCGCCCTGCGCAGCCTGCGGGCCGGTGATCCGGGCGCCCTCGCCACCCTGCTCGGGCTCTGTTTCGCCTATGGCGTCTGCCACGCGGCCGGGCCGGGGCATGGCAAGATCCTGATCGGCGGCTACGGTATCGCCGCGCGGGTCCCGCTGATGCGCCTCGGCGTGCTCGCGGTGGCCTCGAGCCTCGCGCAGGCAGCCTCCGCCGTGGCGCTGGTCTATGCCGGAGTGCTGCTGCTCAACTGGAGCCGGACCTACATGCAGGCGCTGGCCGACAATCTGCTGGCGCCGCTGAGCTACGCGGCCATCGGGCTGATCGGCCTCTGGCTCGCACTGCGGGGCCTGCGCAGGCTCATGATGCGCCGCGCGACGGCGGCGCATCATGACGACCACGACCACGATCATTCCTGCAGCCATGCCCACGGCCCGACCCCGGATCAGGCAGCCGCCATCCGCTCGGCCCGTGACGCGGCGGTGCTGATCGGCGCCATCGCCCTGCGCCCCTGCACCGGCGCGCTGTTCCTGCTGATCATCACCTGGCGGATGGGCCTGATCTGGCAGGGCATCGCGGGCGCCTTCGCCATCGGCCTCGGCACCGCCGCCGTAACGCTTGCGGTCGCCGTGGCGAGCGTGACGCTGCGCGAAGGCACGCTGACCCGGATCGCGCAGGGCGATGCGACCGTCCGTGCCCTCGGCCTCGTCGAGGCGCTTGCAGGCGCCGTCATTGCCGCCCTCGCACTGCAACTTCTGCTGCGCAGCCTCTGACCTCTGGGCGCGGGGCCCCTCCTTCTCCGGGTCCTAAATATCCCGGGGAGCGCGAGGGGCCGGCCCCTCGCTGTCGGCACGGTGACGCTCGCAGGACAGAGCCCTCTTGCCCAAACACCGCCGCCCCCCTAAAGCCCGCCCCATGACCCGCCAACCCGCCATCACCTGGGCGCAGCATCTGCGCGCCGTTCTGAGCCTCGGCCTGCCGCTGATCGGCGGGCATCTCGCGCAGTTCTCGATCGGGCTGACCGACACGATCATGCTGGGCCGCTACGGGGCCGAGGCGCTGGCGGCGCTGACCCTCGCCACCGCCCTGTTCTTCCTGCTGTTCCTGATGGGTTGCGGTTTTGCCTGGGCGGTGATGCCGATGGTCGCGCAATATGATGCGCAGAACGATCCCACCAGCATCCGGCGGGCGACCCGCATGGGGCTCTGGCTCTCGACGCTCTATTTCGCCTGCGTCATGCCGGTGCTCTGGTTTTCGGGACCGCTGCTGCTCGCGCTCGGCCAGACGCCCGAGCTTGCCGGGGATGCCGAGACCTATCTGCGCATCGCGGGGTTCGGGATGTTGCCGGGCCTGCTCGTGATGGTGCTGAAAAGCTACCTTGCCGCCCTGTCGCGCACGCGCATCGTGCTGCTCATGACGCTGGCCGCGGCGCTTGCGAACGGCCTTGGAAACTACGCCCTGATCTTCGGCAATTTCGGCGCGCCGGAACTCGGCATCACCGGCGCCGCCATCGCCTCGGTCCTGAGCCAGGCCGTGGCGCTGATCGGCATCGCGTTCTATGCCCATTTCCGCCTGCCCGAACACGCGCTGTTCACCCGCCTCTGGAAACCGGACGGCGAGATGTTCGCCCGCGTCTTCCGGCTCGGTCTGCCCATCGGGCTCACCACCCTCGCCGAAGTCGGTCTGTTCGAGGCGTCGGCGATCATGATGGGCTGGCTCGGCACCGTGCCGCTCGCGGCGCATGGCATCGCGCTGCAGACCGCCTCGGCCACCTTCATGGTGCATCTCGGTTTCGCCAACGTGGCGACGATCCGGGCCGGCAACGCGCTTGGGCGGCACGATCCCGAGCAGCTCCGGCGCGGCGCGATGGCGGTGTTCGGCCTCTCGCTTGCCACCTCCTGCGCGACGATCGTGGTCTTCCTCACGGTGCCGGGCCCGCTGGTATCGCTGTTCCTCGATCCCGCCGACCCGGCGCGCGCGGCGATCCTCGCGACCGGCGTGTCGCTTCTGGCCGTTGCGGCCCTGTTTCAGCTGGTTGACGGCGCGCAGGTCATTGCCCTCGGCCTGTTGCGGGGCATGCAGGACACGCGTGTGCCGATGATCATGGCGATCGTCGCCTATTGGGGCATCGGCATCCCGGCCTCCTACCTCCTCGGCTTCGTCTGGGGATTCGGCAGTGTCGGCATCTGGTTCGGCCTCGTCGTCGGGCTCGCGGTCGCCGGGGTTTTCATGCTGCACCGTTTCTGGTGGCACGCGGTTCCGGGAGCAGCGCGTACCTTCGCCCGCTGACGGCCGCGCGGACAGACGCCTCCAAGCGCGCCAGACGCGTCCTACCGCACCGTGACAGTGCCGAATCCGCCTTGCCTTGCGCCCCGATCCGGTTTATCGCGCGACCTTCACGCGGGTCTACAGCCTTGGAGGAGGCCCGCATAACCTTAGGAGAATTCAATATGGCTGGAGAGATTCCT
>JBBSNW010000141.1:0-4958 GCA_038260405.1 Rhodobacterales bacterium
AGTTCCAATGCCCACATATCCATACAGGCATGCAGGGTTGCTAACTGGTCACTTGATGACGTAGCGTAATCCAATTGCGCTCTTAACCGTCGAGGTGAGCTATTGGAAACCAGAACATTGCAGTTCAACGGTCTCAATTACCGACGATTTTCAGAGCCCTTTTCACTCGAGAAGCTATTTATCGAAAACTTGAGTGACATGTCAGGTACGGGTTTTGATGGTAAACCATTTTACCCCATGCTCGAGGATTTCTCCGACGTCGGTATGGACCACATAAGACCATCCGACATCACGCGATACGTAATGAAATTGAAGAACTCGGCCAGACTTCCGCCACCTCCGGAAGACAGCTACATATCCTGTGTCGCCGGGGACCTGGTCTCTTTTGGCAAGCTTCGGATGTATGGCGTTTACTCGGATATTTTTCAGCTGAGAAATGAGAGTGACTTCCACGTCGCTGATACGCTTCAGGAGGCGACGTCCTGGCTTGCCGACAGGAAAGGCATGACAAGCGACGTCACCATCGAGGCCGTGGAATACTTCAGAAGAGCGGCCTGACGATGCAAGCGTGACACAGCTCGCATGTGGGCTGTGAAAGGGTGGTATCCGCAAACTGTGTTGGTCGGCTATGCGGGCAAAGCGGGCTTTCATTGCGATTGCTTGAATACCAGCTATCGGAACTGCTTTAAGACACCGAAGCTTCCTCGACAGTCTGCCGGACTGTCTCGAAAACTCCCTTCAGCTCATCCTTCGGAACGCCACCGAAAGCGAGCCGCAACGCCTGTGGGGCTGCAACAGTCGTTGCAAAGGGCTCTGCACCAGACGTCGATATGCCCTGCTCCTTCAGGCGTGTGACAATCGGTTCGGCCCGAACGCCCTTTTCGAGTGGCAACCAAGCGAAGCCTGCGTAGCGATGCGAAAGAATAGACGATCCACCCAAGACGGTCCGACAAAGCTGCTGGCGCTCTGCGCCGTCCCGCCTCCGGGTCGCTTCGGAACTGGCGAGCGTGCCGTCTTCTATCCAGCCCGTGACCAGACCGGAGATCAGCGCCGGGGCGTTCCAGGTCGTCGCCCTGATCGCTTCAAGTAACCTGTCTGTGTGGGCGGCAGGGGCGATTACGTAGCCCAGACGGAGCCCTGTCGCGAGGCTCTTGGAAAAGCCACCCACATGGAACGTTCGCTCCGGTGCGAGAGCGATGAGACTCGGCGGCGGGTCCGGCTCCAGAAAAGCGTAGGCCGCGTCCTCGATAATCAGCAGATCATACTTACGCGCGATCTCGATCAGGCGCAGGCGTGCCCCTTCGTTCATTACTGTTCCCAAGGGGTTATGGACGGTGGGCATCAGGTAAACCGCCCGCAGTTTGTGCGTGCGGCACTGTCTTTCAAGTTCGTTCGGGTCCATCACGCCGCTCTGCCCCTCGACCGGAACAAGTTCGAGGTCCTGCAACGCCGCCACGGATTTGAAGCCGGGATAGGTCAACGTGTCGATCGCGATCCTTTCCCCGGGCCGAAAGAGCCCGAGGCCAATTATCGCCAGCCCGTGTTGGCCGCCGGACGTGACCAAAAGGCATTCGGGATCAATCGGACCAAGGATCGGGAAAAGGCTTTCAGCGATGTTCCGGCGCTCGTGCGTCCGCCCGCCGTGGGGCTGGTAGCGAAGCATCGCCTCAAGATCGCCCGCCGCCGCAAGTCGCCGCAGTCCCGTGCGCAGCATATCCACATCGGCCGCCTCACCCGGCATGTTGAAAACCATGTCGATGAGGCCATCGCTGGCGGTCTGTCGAACCCCCAGCGTGGGAGGCAAGCCAAGGTCGCGCACGAAGGTGCCGCGCCCGGCTTCGCCCACGATCAAGCCCCTGCGCTCCAGTTCTCCGTAGGCACGAGTCGCCGTGGCAAGCGCCACGTTGAACTGTTCCGCAAACGCGCGATGTGTCAGCAACTTCATGCCCGGAGCAAGTTTGCCATCCTGGATCGCGTTCGAGAGCATGTCTGCGAGGCGTATGTATCGGGCTTTTGTCATGTTCTCACTGTATCTAGTACAATAGAAAAATTGTCCTACTTACTTCCTCATGGCATTCCGATCTCAAGTCAATCTTTGAGGTCCGCACCCCGTGTCCAAACTGATCCCGGTTTCACTGCTCGCCCTTGGGCTTTTCACGGTAACGTTCGCCGTGAACCTTCAGGCTCCACTCTATGATGCCTATGCGGTCGAGAGTGATGTTGGAGCGACAGCGGTGACCGTAGCGTTTGCGGCTTATGTTGGGGGGCTCATGCCGACGTTGGTGCTGCTCGGCGGGCTGTCGGACCGGATCGGGCGGCGGGTTCCGATTGCTCTGGCGTTGATCCTGGGCGCCCTGGCGACGGCGCTTCTCGTGCAGGCGCCAAGCTGGACAAGTCTGGTGATCGCACGCTTCCTGCTCGGGATAGGAACCGGACTCGCGACGACCGCCGGGACGGCCTACATGACAGAAATTCTTGCGCCGGACCGGGCGAAGAACGCCGCCCTTATTGTTACCTCTGCCACGTCGCTTGGCTTTGGCGGCGGCGCTCTGGCGACCGGTATCAGCCTCGGGGTGCAGGGGCCGACTCTATTGCCAGCCAGTTATATCGCCCTGTTCGTGGCGGTTCCGGTCCTCGCTGTGATTGCCCTCGGACTGCCCCGAGTTGACAAGCCCCGGCCCGTATCCCTTTTGCGCCTGCCGGTCTTCCCTTCCGGCACATGGATGTTCGGGGCCGCAATGGCGCTGGCCTGGTCCACGACCGGCATGACCATCGCTGTCATTCCGCTGGAGCTTGCCGCGAACGACCTCGGTGGGTGGACGGGCCTCGTCATCTTCCTGGCGATCTTCGTGGGGTTTCTCTGCCAACCCGTTGCCCGGCACATGACCAACGACCGCGCGCTCGCACTCGGGTTTGTCCTGATCCCGCTTGGCTTCCTAGTCCTTCTGTTCGGTGTTTGGTTGAAGGTTCTGGCATTCGTTCTCGTCGGCACCTGCATCACCAGTGCGGCAAGCTACGGCTTTACCTATCTTGCCTCACTGGCAGAAGTCTCGTTGTGTGCGCCGGGCGACCGGGCGCGGGCAACAGCAGGTCTGTTCGTCTATGCGTATTTCGGGTTTTCGCTTCCTGTGATCGCCAGCGGTGCATTGGCGGATATGTTCGGCCTATCGTCGGCGATGTTGATGTTCGCAGCGGTCCAGATCACGGCAACGGCGATTATTGTGATGACGTGGAAGCGAGCGGCTGTTCCGCCCGTCGCCGCTCTCGATGCAGGGACGGGAACCTAATGACAGACAGGAAAAACTATAGCGCGCCACATGTGGAACGGCCCGCATGGCAAGAGCTTTTCAGTTGATGTGCAGTGGGGATTGGTGCGGTCATATGTACGGCCTTTCGATACGGCAAATAGCCGCTGGCCTCAATGAAGTCCGCGACAGGAGGGGCTAGTCAATTTGACGCGCTTGATGCGGATTGCCGCGGCGGCCTCACTCGTGTCGGGAAAGCGTCCCGAGTGCTCATCGCTTGCTTCTGCACCTTGCCTCAGTCGGCACGCGCCGGTCAGATTTTCATGGCGGTAACCGCCCTCATCCGCCAGTGGCCGGATTGTCATAGGCAATTCGAGTTTCTTGTTGATCCCCCCTTTGTTCAGCAGTGCCCATATGACCCGTGCCATCTTGTTGGCCAAGGCGACGGCCGCGACTTTGAATGGGCGCCTGGCGAGCAGCGCTTTCAACCAAGGGCTTGCTTTGGTATCGCTGCGAGCGATCCTCAGAACGGATGTCGCCCCTGCGACGAGCAGTGAGCGCATCTCCGGATTACCCATCTTCGATATTTTGCCAAGTCGCTCCTTGCCACCGGACGAATGAGCCATCGGCTTCAATCCAAGCCAGGCAGCAAAATGACGAGCTGACTTGCAGCCACCAGAGTCCTGAACCAATGCTTTGACAGTCGCAATTATGATTGGACCAACTCCGAGAATTGAGGTCAGTCGCCGCGCATCCTCGTCGCGCTTCACGTCGGTGACTATTGCCCGCTCGAGTTCGTCAATCTGACTTGTCAGGGCCTCGATCTGTTCAGCGAGCATACTCAGGGCGAAGCGAGCCGGATCGGGCAGACGAGCATCATCGTCGTCGCGGATAATCGCGATCAACGCCTCTACCTTCGCAACGCCTCCAGCGGCGATGATCCCCAGCTCCGCAAGATGAGCCCGCAGGCCATTGATCGCCTGTGTTCGCTGTCGCACCAAGAGGGCACGAGCCTTCAGCACCATGGCCGCAGCTTGCTGGTCGGGAGTCTTGATCGGGACGAAGCGCATGGTCTTGTGGTTATAGCTTAGCTGATAACTTCCGCGTCGATTCCGTCTTTATCGGTGAGAACGGCGGATGCGTCCCCTTGCTAGGCGTTGGCACGCTTACATGAAAGCAATTTGATTACACCTGCTATATTCATGGGTCTGCCCAGGAGATAACCCTGTCCCTTCTGGACTTTCAACTCGCGCAGCGTTTTCAGTTCAGCTTCGGTTTCGATCCCTTCGGCGATGATCGTCGCTCCGATCTCCTCGGCGAAATTCACCATCCCCTTCACCAATGATCGCTGCGGAGAGTTCTGGTCGATACCACGCACAAGTCCGATGTCGAGCTTGATGATGTCAGGTTTCATACGCAAAAGCTGGGTCAGCCCGGAATGCCCTGCCCCTACATCGTCCGCCGCCACTCTGACACCGAGAGCGCGAAGTTCGACAATCGCCAAATCGACGCGGTCAAAATCGTCGATGATCGCGTGTTCAGTCAATTCGAGGATGATGCGCTCCGGTCCTACCTCAGACACCAAAGGTGCAAGAATTCCCGACGCGACCGTGTCAGGCGAGGCATTGATCGAGATCGAAACCCCGGGCGGAATCTGCGGCAACAGCGCAAGAGCCTTGCGGATGACAAGCGTCTCCAGCTCGATCTGCCGTC
>JBBSNW010000142.1:0-4939 GCA_038260405.1 Rhodobacterales bacterium
AACCACCAGCTCATCGAACGGGACATGAAGTATGCCTTCTGGCAGAACCATGCGATCGTCGATGCGGCCATCGGGACGTTCATCGAATACGGCACCACCGACCGCGACAAGAACAAGGAAAGCTATGCCGAGATGTGGCATCGCTGGGTCTATGAGGACTACTACCGGACCTACATGCTGCCGATGGAGAAATACGGCATCAAGATCCACCATGACGACGTGACCGCCGCCTGGGAGCGGATCACCAAGAAGAATTACGTCCACAAGGTTGGGCAGTTCTTTGCGGTCGGCTGGCCCGTCAACTTCTGGCGGATCGAGGCGCAGACCGAGAAGGATTTCGAGTGGTTCGAGCACAAGTACCCCGGCTGGTACGCGGAGTTCGGCGATTTCTGGAAATGGTATGCCAAGCTCTCCAAGCCCGGCGAGAAGGTCCTGCTGTTCAACGAAGAGGTCGGATATGTCTATCCGCACCGCTGCTGGTCGTGCCTCGTGCCCTGCCTCATCCGCGAGGACATGGTGGTCGACAGGATCGATGGCCAGCTGCACACCTTCGCCCACGAGATCGACCGCTGGACCGCTGTCGAGGCCTTCGCGGACGAATACCAGGGCCGCCCGACACCCGCGATGGGCCGTTTCAGCGGCAAGCGCGAGTGGGAGACGCTCTATGACGGATGGGATATCGCGGATGCGATCGTCGATCTGAACTTCGTGCGCTCCGATGGCAAGACCCTTGTGCCGCAACCGCACCTCAGGTTCGACGACAAGGACATGTGGACGCTCGATCATGTCCGCGGCAACAAGCTCGGCTCGCCGCTCAACGCGCTGCGCGGCATGGACGATGCGGCCCGCGAAGCGCATCTGGCCGATTACGCCAAGGGCTTCACCATCAACCCCTGCCACTGACCAGGGTCAAGCGGGCCGGACTTCTGGCCCGTTCCTGAAGAATACCCGCTGCCCTTCGGGGCAGCGGACCGAACTCTGCAACCTGAAGGGGACAGAAAACATGTCCGAGACCCACACCGTCAGACTGGAACCCATCGGGGTCGAATTCGAGGTCGAGGATGGCGAGACCGTTCTGGACGCCGCGTTCCGACAGGGGATCTCGCTGCCGCATGGCTGCAAGGAAGGCCAGTGTTCGGCCTGCAAGTGCAACCTGGTCGAGGGCGACGTCGAGCTGCTGAAATATTCCACCTTTGCGCTGAGCGATCCCGAACGTGAACTCGGGGGCATCCTTCTGTGCCGGTCGCTGGCGCTCGAAGACCTGACCGTAGAGCTTCTGAACTTCGACGAGGAGCTGCTGTCGAAATCCATCGCGGTGAAGGATTTCACCGGTCGGATCACCGGCAAGGAGAACCTCACCCACGATATTCTGTCAGTCGGGATCAGGCTCGAGACGCCTCTCAAATTTTGGGCCGGTCAATATGTCGACATCACCGTCACGACCCAAGAGGGGGAGACGATTACTCGGTCGTTCTCCATGGCAAATACGCCGGAGCAAGGCCAGGACCTCAGATTCATCATCAAAAGATACCCTGACGGAAAGTTCTCGAACGCCCTCGACGCCGGAGCCATCGAAATCGGCGCCGCCGTCAAGGTCCGGGGACCCTTCGGCAACTGCTTCCGACGCGAAGACAAAACCGGACCCATCGTGATGGTCGCGGCAGGATCGGGCATGTCACCGATCTGGTCCATCCTGCAGGACCACATCGCGAGCGGCGAGGACCGCCCGGTCTATTTCTTCTATGGCGCGCGCACGCAGCGTGACCTGTTCTACCTCGACAAGATCAAGGCGATCTGCGCCGCCCGTCCCGAGATCACCTTCATCCCGGTGCTGAGCCATGCGGGCGAGGATGCCAGCTGGAAAGGTGCGCAGGGCTTCGTGCACGAGGTCGTCGGCAGCGAGCTGCGCCGTCTCGGGATCGAGACGGATGCAGATGCCTATGCCTGCGGCCCGCCGCCGATGATCGAGGCGCTGCAGCCGGTCCTCTTCATGCAGGATTTCGATCCGGACCGGACGCATTTCGACAAGTTCACCACCTCCACCGCCCAGACACCGGTGGCCACGCACTGACATCGACTGGGGCGAGACGCCCCGCGAGAAAACAAGGGAGAGAGACATGGTTGCCACTTCAAGTTCAGTCGGTTCCGGGGCTGCCGGCGCCGCGCAGTTCGCGGACTCCGAAAGCCGCAAGTACCGTTATTTCGAACCGCGCGGCAAGCGCGCCACCCATTACGAGGATGTCACCGTCGACGTGCAGCCCGATCCGGAACGCTATCTGATCCAGGACTGGATTATCGCCTTTCCGAACGGCAAGGGAGCCTACGAAAAGACCTCGACCCAGGCGCAGAGTTCTAACTGGCACGCCTTCCGTGCGCCCGATCAGGAATGGGAACGCACCCATTACCAGCGCCAGTCGCGCATCGAGATTGGCGTGCAGTCGGTCATCGCCAACGGGCGCAAGTCCGGCGCACACCACGCGATGGACGCTACATGGCGCAAGATCCTGCAGAAGCATCTGGGCGCCTGGAAGCATGCCGAGTTCGGCCTCGGGACCGCGCTGATGCAGGCGCAGCGCTATGGCTACACCCAGATGATCAACAATGCGACGCTGACCAATTCGTCCTACAAGCTGCGTCTCGCACAGGACATCACGCTCTACCTGGCCGAGATCGGCATGGATCTCGAGGGCTGGGATGACGAGGCCGGCAAGACGGCGTGGATGGAGGACGACATCTGGCAGGGTACCCGCGAGGCGGTCGAGACGATCATGGGGGCACCCGACTATCTCGAGCAGTATTTCGCGACCAACCTCGTCTTCGAACCGCTGGTCGGAGAGCTGTTCCGCTCGGGCTTCCTCATGCAGGCCGGTGCGCCGAACAACGACTTCATGACACCCTCTGTGATCGCTGCGGCCGAAGGCGACTACGAACGCAATCTCGCGAACACGATCGACCTGATCTACCTGCTCGCCAATGACGAGAAGTTCGGCGCCGCGAACCGCCAGCTCTTCCAGACCTGGATCATGAAGCACGCGGAACTCGCCGATACCGCGTCCCGCTCGCTTCAGCCGATCTGGTCGCAGGCCCATTCCAAACCCATCAGCTACGAAGAGGCGCGTGCCGTGTCCGAAGAACGTTTCGGCAAGATCCTCTCCGAACTCAACCTGTCCCGCAATTAAGGAAACCTGTCCCATGTCAAACATCGCGCGCGACAATTCACATGCCAACATCTTCAAGGAGATGAAGGACATCACCTTCGACAAGACCATCTCGCACCAGTGCGGCGTCACCATGTCGGATTCGGTCGAGGCCCGCGCCATCGCCGAATTCATGGACACCAAGGAAGGTGTGACCGTGACCTATAATCCGGCGCTGATCCGGATCGACGGCAGCGGAAAGATGATCTTCAAGATGGACGAGATCGGCGAATATCTGGGCCGCGACATGACGGCCGAGATGTTCGAGGTCAATTCCTCGACCCATTACGGCCGCATGGTGCGCACCGACGACAACACGGTGATCCTGTTCGGCGATATGGACGAGATGCTCGAATACATCTGAAACACCTGGCGCGGGGACATGACCCCGCGCCGCCCCCTTTTTTCGTGATCGCGCCAAGGGCGCGCCCATCCCGAGGTATTGGCCATGTTCAAGACACCTGACGGCAAAGAGATTTTCGTGGTCGACGGCCACATCCATTTCTGGGACGGCAGTCCCGAGAACCAGTCAAACGTGCACGGCAAGCAATTCATCGAATGCTTCTATGCCTACCACACCAACCTCAGCCCGAAGGAAGAGCTTTGGGAGAAGAGCAAGTTCGAGAAATACTCGGCGGATGACGTCTATCGCGATCTGTTCATCGACGGCCCGGACGACGTGGCGATCATCCAGTCCACCTATCTCAAGGATTTCTACAAGACCGGCTTTTCCAGCATCGAGCGCAGCACGACGATGGCGGCGAAATATCCCGACCGCTTCATCGTGAACGGTGCCTTCGATCCGCGCGACGGGGAAAAGGCGCTCGAATACATCCATTACATGCACGAGACGTTCAACATCCAGGGTGTGAAGCTCTATACCGCGGAGTGGAACGGCGACAGCAAGGGCTGGAAGCTCAATGACCCGGCGGCCTACAAGTGCTTCGAACTGCTCGACAAGCTCGGCATCAAGAACGTCCATATCCACAAGGGTCCGACGATCATCCCGCTCAACCTCGATGCGTTCGACGTGCGCGACGTGGATTATGCGGCGACCGATTTCCAGAACCTGAACTGGATCGTCGAGCATTGCGGCCTGCCGCGTCTGGACGAATTCTGCTGGATCGCGACGCAGGAAACCAACGTCTTCGGCGGTCTCGCCGTGGCGCTGCCGTTCATCCACACACGACCGCGCTATTTCGGAGAGGTGATGGCAGAGCTGCTGTTCTGGATCGGTGAGGACAAGATCCTGTTCGGTTCGGACTATGCGATCTGGACGCCGAAATGGCTGATCGAGAAGTTCTGGAACTACCAGATCCCCGAGGACATCGCGGCCGAACGTGGCGTGCAACTGACAGACGCGGTCAAGGAAAAGATCCTCGGCCTGAATGCGGCGCGGATCTACAACATCGACATCGCGGCGAAGAAGAGCGCCCTTGCCGCTCACCCGCTGTCGATCGCTGCGGAGTAGGGGGCGTGGACGACACCCTCTCGATCGAAGCGAAACTGGCGGATGTCCAGGCCTGCCTTGACCGGGTGATGGACCCCGAGCTCGACGAGCCCATCACCGACTTGGGCTTCGTCGAAGCGGTGTCGGTGACCGGCCCGTCTGATGTGGTGGTCAGCTTCCGCCTGCCGACCTACTGGTGTTCGCCGAACTTCGCCTTTCTCATGGCGCAGGGCATCAAGCGCGAAGTCGACACGCTGCCCTGGGTCGGGCGCACCATGGTCTGGCTCGAGGA
>JBBSNW010000143.1:0-4786 GCA_038260405.1 Rhodobacterales bacterium
CTCATCGACAACGCGCAGCAGATTGGCCTTGAGCCGGCCATAGGCGGATGGATGCACGATCTTGAGGATCTGCTGCATCCAGTATTCGAGCGCTTCGGGAGAACGGTTGAGCGCGATGCTGGCCGTGTCGCGGGTGACCATCTCGAGATATTCGGAAGTGACGCCGGCCGAGCTGATCGTCAGGGGCCGCGACAGAACCGGCTGCAGCACAATCTCGCGATCACGGCTGACGAACATGGTGATGATCACCATCATCAGGCCGATGAGAGCGAGGACCAGAACCGCGAGCATGTTACGCTGCTTGAGCAGCGCTTGCGATCGGCCATGAGAAATATCGGCGAGCATGAGCGCTACCCCGCAAGCAGGCGACAGTATGAGGGCGGCGTCCGCTTCATGCCGGTGAAACTCGACGGCAAATGCCAATAGGCCATGTGAAGGAGCCAAGAGGTTGCCCGCCCGGCTTTTGCCTTTCGCAGAACGAACCACCCCGCCAACGCCAGCAGGAGACCTATGAACAAATGGTGTGCGAGTATTCCCCACGAGAACGGGACGACAAGAGCGATGAACTCATCAAGTGTCCATAAGCCGATGAGCTCAGGATCATCGAGCCGCCGCGGAATGAGGAATTTGTCCGACATAGAGTAACGCCGCCCTCTGCTGACCGCCGGTTAGATGATGGCGGTGACGGCTGCGGTGACGATCGGCACACCGGTACCGACGCCGATGCCCACCCCGACCGGGACGGCGATCTGCCCGAGGCTGAAGCGCCCCGAGGCCATGCCGATGATCCCGCCGGCGAGCGACAGGACGGTGATGATCGCGCCGCCGGTACCTTCGAGGTAATCGGTGAACACGGTCAGGGCGGGCGCGAAGGTCGCATCCGCACCGGCGAAAGCCACACCTGCAGCCAGTGCGGCAACCGTAGCGACGGCGGCGGCATGAAGGGCCCCCTCCATCGGACGGCGGGAGAAAAGTGCGAGCTTCATGGGACTGTGTCTCCTTGCTAAACACGACCGGGACCGGCCGCAGGAGAAGTCTTTCGACAGAACGGAAAATCACAAAGAGATTTCCGCTAGGACGACCCGTTTTATGCATGTCTGCGCAATATGGTTGCGTCATAATATGGTTATCGGCAACCATGTTTCACGCGACTCGACGTATGTCTGCTATCTGAGCCCGGAGGTCATATTTCTGGTCACATAATGTCATGAAAATGGTCATATCGACTCGGAAAGTTGCGTAGTATTAACCGATATTTACGGAAGTATTGCAGAATGGATGGGGTCAAAAAAGTGCACACCCTCATTCGGGTGGGGAAGAGTGAGGCGCTGATTAGCGTCGCCAGTGCGGCGATTCATCGTGTCTCGATCAAACAGCAGCAGCTGGTCAGCGTGAGAGCCGCAGCGGTCGCCGGCTTCGAGCAGATCATCGAAGACGACCGGTTAACGGTCGCAATATTATTGAAAATATACGAAAAGACGGACTTCAGTGGCGAAGGCTACCTCAACATCGCATTTTCGACCGACGAAATGCGGCTGTTACGGGAGTGTAAAGCAGTTCTCCAAACTCTGTCGCTCAACTCGCTCGATCGAACGAGGACCATTCGGGCAGCATTGTTGCGCCATGCCAGGCCGGATCTGACAAAGCTGAGCCCATGACACCCGCACCTCGAAGCCGGAGTGCATAAATCTATTTGCGTCGGTTCTCGAGTCTATGTAGCTTAGAGCAATCTGTGAGGGTTGTTCTATGGACACCGAAAAAAGGGATGACGCTGGCAAGCGAGAAAACTCGCGCGAGCTTGGATTAGACTTCTCAAGCGCTCGATGCAGGAAGGTGGGCATCACCCGATCCAACCGCAAGCTGGCAGCGGCAGCAGGCATCAGCGAGCGCCACTTATATCGGCTGAAAAAGTCGGGGACGGCAACGTCGCCCGGCGCGCAGCGACTCTATGAACAGATGGTCGGCGACATGCTGACGGCGGAAGTCTTGTCGCGGCTTGGGCATGCCGAACTGATCGGCACCGAGGCCCATAGTTTTCTCGACCGCTTCATGAAAACACTGACGTGCCAATTGGCCGAACTGCAGGCTGATGAGCCTCGAGCGCTGGACATTGGCTACGCCGATCGCGCCGCAACACAAAGTGTAGATCGACTTCGCGGGTGGTACTTGAGAGAAAATGACGTAGAATTTAGATTCCGGCGGTAAGGTGCGAGTCAATACTGACCAGGGGAGCCGTTATCGATCACCATCGCAGCTGATTCGATTTCCTGGTTCATCACGCTGAAAAGCGGTGAAAGGAGTATTAAATGTTTGGTGGCTTTGCGCAAGACATTGTCAAGGAATTTCGCAATTCGGACACTCTCCGGTCGCTGTCAGATGTCATTGCCGAGGCGACTAGGCGTTTAGGATTTGACTATTATGCCATTGCGCAAAGCAATAGCAGTCGCACAGACGTCGGGCCGCTGGTTGCGTTCAATTACCCATCAGACTTCATGCAGCAACAGGCTGAAACATCGGACTTCAGACACAGCCCGGTCCTTGCAGCGGTCAAAAACAATTTCGCGCCATTCCTGTGGTCGGACCTGCCAGAGATTATCGAGTTCCAACCGCACCACAAAGACTATCTCGAAAACGCAGCAAAGTTCGGACTTCGGCACGGCTACACCATTCCGATCCACCAGCCAGGAGAGCCGTCAGGCTTTGTCACGTTCGTTAAAAACAGCGACACGGAGCCCGACCCAGAAACTCTGCCTGCAGCATATTTCATCGGCACTCATGCCTTCAGTGCCGGCCGACGAATACGTGACATCGAGGCCGGACAACCTCGGGGCCATCTCGGCGACGATGATCGAAAGATCATCAGCTTTGTCGCACGCGGGAAAAGCAAACTGTTCATCGCCCGAAAGCTTCAGCTTTCCGAGCATGAAGTCGCTGAATCGCTCAGCCGTACCCGTAAATACTACCGGGTGGGCTCGCAGACAGCGGCCGTAGTCCAGGCCCTCTGGGACAAATCGATCGGGTTTGAAGACGTCATCGGGTAGTTCCGGTGAGATTTCCGACCTCCGATAGGAACCAGAAAGTGCCCCTGGATCCCATCGCGCAATCGCGTGATGGTCGTTGAAACCAGCAAACGGAGAAAGCTGTGACCACATAAATAAAAGCCCGGCGCGAGGCCGGGCTCTTTGATCGACATCTGACCTCGCCGGCAAGCGAGGACAGGACCTCAGCAGTCCTCATCATATAGCCGATCTTCGACACCGGTTCAACACTGCGCTCATCGCGCCACGGGAGTTTTTTGCCCGGTCACGGCCTCCAGCATGAGGAGGACGGCAGTGGGAGTGTGTTCTATCGGTGACGCTGTTGCCGGCATCATAAGCGGGCGCGGCCAAACTCGCTGCGCGCCCGTCCGTTCAGGTAGCTACCATGTTGGCAGCTTCGAAAATGGCTTCTGGCGACAGCCGGACCACGGCGACTTTGCGCTTGCTATGGCAGGCGCTAGAGCGCTGGAGCGGGAAACGCGCCGCGACGGCCGACCTCAAGGCGCGGTCGGGCCGGTCGCACTCGAGTTGCTGGCACTGCTGTATAGGCTCGGTCGACGGTTCAAAGGTCATATCGAGCCATCCCTCGATTTTATGATGCGTGGGATCAAGCGTTCACGTACCGCTGTCGTGCGCGCCCTGAAGCAACTCCGGGAGGCAGGTTTTCTCGAATGGCGGCGACGGTTCGTAACCGTCGAGCGATGCGGTCCCGGCCCGCGCCGTCGACAAACGTCAAACACCTACCGGCTCCAGCTGCCCAAGGCGATTGAGAGGCTCCTTGGAAAGCGTGCAAAGTCGGCGCCCATACCCGACGACGCCGCTCAACAAATCGCCCAAGCCAAAGACGATCATCATCGAATGCTGGAGGGCCTGTCGCCGCGGGAATTTGCTTATGCCGTCGCCGACGGCGCCCTTGCTGAAAGCCTCGCAAGTCTTGGCGAGGCGATCGCATCCAATGCACAGTGCGAGTTGTCCGGGCGGCCTGAACCTCGACATAAGTTGATTCATACCCCGTCTGCGGCTACATCGCCGGCGAGATTCTGGGACAGCGGCCATATGAAATAGCGCCAGTCCCATGTAAGCTATGCGCATGGTTCGTGCGCAAGATATTGTCATGCCTTCAACCGGCCGAAGAAGAGCGACACTGCCGCAGCGACGCCCAACCTATGGAACGGCGTCGAAGCGGCACCCCACTAAATTTGAGCCAAAACGAATCTAAGTACGCCAAAAGCTTGGCCATGAGAGGGTCCCGCTCGGCGCCGAGCGGGACCCTCCTGTAAATAGCTATTTTGGATGGTGCCAACGCATTACGCCATGACGTCGCGGGGTCCCCGCTTTGACACCTATCCACATCGATGCCGAAGCAATATCGTCGAGCCAGAGCTGGCGGTTCGGTTCAAAAGTCGCAACGCTCGCCAGCCGTATACTGGTCGACCATTCGTCGCCTCCGCGCCACCGTTTGACCGGAAACCCTGCCCGATCGACAGAGGTGCTGAAATACAGCGGTCACATCAGGATCGGGCCGGGCACGGCCGTCCTTGCACGAACGAACACGCGGCTGTTTGAAAGCCTCGCCAACCTCAACAAGCCGTTTCACCTCATCGGCACATCGAGGATCTGCATCGCCAGCTGTCATCCGCCCATGCGCTTCGCCACCGCCAGCTCCACCTGGTCATCGATGAAACCGTAGCGCGGTTCACATCCTGGGCAGCGCTGGACACTGCCGCCGAGCGCGGCGATGCGGATGC
>JBBSNW010000144.1:0-4545 GCA_038260405.1 Rhodobacterales bacterium
CCCGTATAGGGGCTGATGATCGGGCTCTTGTTCAGGTCATAAAACCGCTTGCCGGTCGTCGGGCAGACGCGTTTGACGCCCCATTCTTCTTTGGGCATGGGAAGTCCCTCTCAATGCTTGGTCCTGTGGACGATCCGGGCCAAGTGCCATAACACTATGTCAGTGTCAAAGGCTTCTTGGCCAGTAACCTCCGAGGCGTTCATATGGGTGATCTCACGCTCTGGGGCAACCCCCCGATCCCGGTGCTGCTGCGCCGCTCGGCGCGGGCGCGCCGGATCTCGCTGCGTCTCTCGCAACTCGACGGGCGTGTGACGCTCACCCTGCCCAAACGGCTCCCCCAAGCGCAGGCGCTGGCTTTTCTGCAGGAAAAGGAAAGCTGGCTGCGCAAGCATCTGGCCGATCAGGTCTCGGCGATGCCGGTGGCGCTCGACACGATGGTTCCGCTCGAGGGCGTCGAGCACCGAATAGTTCCTGGGGCGGGCCGTGCGGTGCAGACGCTGATGACCGAAGCGGGGGGAGAGTTGCGCGTGCCCGGTGCGGCGGATCGGGTCGCGGCACGGCTGCAGGGGCATCTGCGGACGCTGGCGCGCGACCGGCTCGCCGCGGCTTCGGACCTTTATGCCGCAAGACTTGGCCGCGGATATACGCGCCTCACGCTGCGGGACACGCGCTCTCGCTGGGGATCTTGCACCGCTGCCGGTGGGCTCATGTATTCCTGGCGACTCATTCTCGCGCCTCCGGAGGTGCTGGACTATGTCGCCGCGCACGAGGTGGCGCATCTGGCCGAGATGAACCACTCCCGCGCCTTCTGGGATACGGTCACCCGGATCCACGGCGACTGGAAGGCGCCGCGCCGCTGGCTGCGTGACAATGGCGCGGCATTGCACCGTTACCGGTTCGAGGATTGACGAGGGAGGCCCGCGAATTGACGATTGACCGGGCAGGAGCTTGTGATCACAGTCACGTCATGCTCAGTCCCCTGCGTTCATCGGAAAAGCCCCCCGAGGCCCGGATATCGGCTCATGACCGCGTCTACCGCGGCCTTCGCTCGCGAATCATGGTGGGGCAGATGGGGCCCGGCGAATCGCTGACGCTGCGCGGCATCGGGCGCGACTTCGACGTTTCGATGACACCCGCCCGAGAGGCGGTGCAGCGGCTGGTCGCCGAAGGTGCCCTGTCAATGTCGAGCTCGGGCCGGGTTCAGACTCCGGAACTCAGCAACGAGCGGATCGAGGAACTGGCCGCCCTGCGCTCGCTGCTCGAGGTCGAACTCGCCAGCCGCGCACTGCCGCGCGCACATATCGCTCTCATCGACCGTCTGCAGACGATCAACGGCGCGATTTCGGACGCGGTGTCGAACCGAGATGCCGTGGGCTACATCCGCACAAATCTCGAATTTCACCGCACGCTCTACCTGAGGGCACAGGCGCCGGCCATGCTCGCCATGGCCGAGACGGTCTGGCTCCAGCTCGGCCCCACGATGCGGGCGCTATACACCCGGATGCGCCGCAACGAGCCGCCGCATTATCACCGCCTGATCATCGCGGCGCTCAAGGCCGGGGACGAGCCTGGGCTGCGGCTGGCCGTGCGTTCGGACGTGACGCAGGGGCTGCGGATGCTGACCACCTGAGAGAGGTGACTCCTTGCTTCCGGTGATTCAGAACCATCGAGAATGGCTAAGTAATTTGTGAGACACTTCACCCGAGGCGCGCATTCGGACCTCCAGCCGAAGTGTCGGAAGGGATGAAAGGGTGCGGGGGCGCTGCCCCCGTCGCCTTTGGCGACTCCCCCGGATATTTCAGACCCGGAGAAGACAGGACCCGCTCCCAGCTTCTCCGGGTTTCAAAAGTCCCGGGGAGTGTGAGGGGCCGGCCCCTCACTCCGGCGTGCGCGGTAATCGGACCGGTCGGCCGAGGCGCTGCCGATTCAGGCAGCGAGCCCTCTGGAACCCAGTTCAAGAAACTTGTCGCGCCGATCCTTGATCAGCGCCTTGCGCTTCAGGCCGTCGAGGTCGCCGAGCATGGCGATCAGGCTGTCCCTCACCGCGTTTATGGTCGCCTCGGGGTTCCGGTGCGCCCCTCCGAGCGGTTCGGGAATCACGCGGTCCGTGACGCCGAGCTTCAGCAGATCCTGCGCGGTGAGGCGCAGCGCCTCGGCCGCTTCGCGCATCTTTTCGGCATCTTTCCAGAGGATAGATGCGCAGCCCTCGGGCGAGATCACCGAATAGACCGAATGTTCCAGCATCGCGAGCCGGTTTGCCGTGGCAAAGGCGACGGCCCCGCCGGACCCGCCCTCTCCGATGACGACGGAAACCAGCGGCACGCCGATCTGCAGGCATTTCTCGGTCGCGCGGGCGATCGCCTCGGACTGGCCGCGTTCCTCGGCACCCTTGCCGGGATAGGCGCCGGGCGTATCGACGAGGGTGATCACCGGAAGGTCGAAGCGGTCCGCCATCTCCATCAGCCGCACTGCCTTGCGATAGCCTTCGGGACGGGCCATGCCGAAATTGCGCTGGATGCGGCTGCCGGTATCGTTGCCCTTTTCGTGGCCGATCACCACGACGGGGCGATCCTCGAACCGCGCGAGGCCACCCAGAACCGCCTCGTCCTCGGCGAATTTGCGATCGCCGGCAAGTGGCGTGTATTCCTGAAACAGGGCTTCGATATAGTCGCGGCAATGCGGGCGATCCGGGTGCCGCGCCACCTGGCATTTGCGCCACGGCGTCAGCTTCTTGTAGAGATCCTTGAGAAGGTCCGCGGCCTTGCGATCGAGAGCCGCGGCCTCGGCCTCGACATCCATCTCCTCGTTGACCCGCGCCATCGCGCGCAGCTCTTCGGCCTTGCCTTCGATCTCGGCCAGAGGTTTCTCAAAATCGAGGTAATGCGTCATGTGCCAGGCTCCGCTTCGGTGTCACGCGTCATATGAACGCACGAGACGCCTTATGCAACTCTCTGCCCTGAACTCAGCGCAACAGGACTGGCAGGAGCGAGGCCACCAGCAGCCCCGCCATGACCCAGTTGAAGATCCGCAGCCGGGACGGTGCGCCCAGGATCCGCCGGACTTGCTGGCCCACGAGGGTCCAGGCCGTGGTCGACAAGGCCGCACAAGCCACATAGGCCCCCGCAACCCAGAGCACGGAGCCCAGATCGCGCCCCGCCGCGTAGAGCGTGATTGCCGACAGGCCCATCGACCAGGCCTTCGGATTGACCCACTGGAACGCTGCCGCCTGAAGGAAGCTGAGAGGCTTGCCCCCCGCCTCGGCCTCTTTCGGGGCCGTCGCATGGGCGATCTTCCAGGCGAGGTAGAGCATGTACCCGACCGAGGCGATCTTGAGCACCAGATAGCTTTGTGGCCACAGATCGAAAAGCTGCATGACGCCGATGCCCACCAGCACGATCATCGCCGGAAATCCGAGACCGATGCCGAGCATGTGCGGCACGGACCTGCGGAAGCCGAAATTGGCGCCCGATGCCATCAGCATCAGGTTGTTCGGCCCCGGGGTGATCACGGTCACCAGGGCGAACATCAGCAGAGCGGGGAGGATATCTGGCATCATCCGCACAATATCTGACCAATCCGGCGGCATGGAATTGCAAACTTCACGCATCGACGGCATATAACGCAACTTATGAGCGCCATGGACGACCTTGACCAAAAGATATTGCGTGCGCTGAGCCGTGACGGGCGGATCAGCAACCTCGCCCTGGCAGAGGCGGTGGGCCTCTCGCCGTCGGCCTGCCTGCGCCGCGTCACCGCGCTGGAGCGGGCGGGCGTCATCACCGGCTATCGCGCCGTGCTCAGCCCCGACAAGACCGGTATCGGTTTTGTCGCCTATGTCACCGTGGGGCTGAACCAGCACACCAAGGCCGCGCAGGAAGCGTTCGAGCGCGCCATCGCCCGCAGCCCCGAAGTGCGCGAATGCCACAACATCACCGGCGCCGTCGAATATCTGCTGCGGATCGAGGCCGCCGATCTGGCCGCCTACAAGCACTTTCACACCGAGGTACTGGGCACCCTGCCGCAGGTGAATGCGATCACATCCTATGTGGTCATGGGCTCGCCCAAGGACGAGCGCGCCTGATGCCGCACTGCAGCACCGGGGCCTAGACAGCTGTGGAGACCCGCGTTAACTATCGCCTAAACTCAAGACAATTGGATGAAGCCTCTGTTAACCCTGCGTAAACTGGCCTGCCTGATGGCTCTCCTCCTGGCCGCCTCCTGCACTCTGACGCCGCCAGTCCCGGACCAGCCCGATTCCGAGAAGATCGCCGAACTGAGCCTCGCCATTGCGGCGCTGGGCCCCGATGTCGATCCCGGTGAGGCAGAGCGTGCTGCCCGACTCGCCGTGGAATATCCGCGCCGGCTCGCCATGGCCTACGAGATCGAGGATTCGCCGCTCACCCATAATTCAAAGGTGAACAAGGGGCTCAAGCCGCGCGGATTGTGCTGGCACTGGGCGCGGGATCTGGGGGCGCGGCTCGAAAAGGAGCAGTTCCGCACGCTCGATATCCAATACGCCATTGCCAATTACGATGTCGCCTTCCG
>JBBSNW010000145.1:0-4133 GCA_038260405.1 Rhodobacterales bacterium
GGCTGGCTGCTCGCACAGGTCGAGGCGGGCTTTGCCGGTCGGGCCTTTGCTGCGTACGGCGGCGTCTACATCGCCGCCTCGCTGCTCTGGATGTGGGGCGCCGAAGGGCAGCGGCCGGACCTATGGGACCTCGTCGGCGCGGGCCTCTGCCTGATCGGGGCCGCCGTGATCCTCGCCGCCCCGCGGGCCGGGTAATGCGAAGCCTGAAACTGACACCGCAGCGGCCCTTTGCCGCCGTTCACCCACCCCCGGCTGTGCCGCGGCGTAGCCCGCCAGAACGGATTTTCGCTGGGTTGCAAAATCAAGGGTACGGCCATTCGTGCCTGGCGCAGCTAACGGCAGGTCCGGGCCCTTTTTGACTGAGGCTGACCAAGCACGAAAATTTGCATGGAAGAAAGCGAACCGCCGGTGTCCAGTCCTAGTGACTTGCTATGGTTCAGAAATGTGTCGCCCAGCGAGGATGACTGCCGTCGATGACCAGAGCATGGCTGTGCCGACGGTGCCCGTTCAGATGGGGGTGGTCGAGTGGGAGGTTGTCGTGCGTGTGTTCAAGTTCCGTCGGATCGCCAGATGGCCAAAGTCTCAGGGCGGCGAGCATTCCAGTGGTAGCAATGAGCGCGAGGCCGATCAGCGCGGGCACGACGCCATAGACCGTCAACAGCCAGCCCGACAGCGGATAGGTCACCAGCCAGCAGGCATGCGACAGTGCGAATTGCGCCGCAAAGAGCGCGGGGCGGTCCCCGGCATGGGCGGAGCGGCGCAGCAACCGGCCGGAAGGGGTGAGGACGGCGGAATATCCAAGACCCATTAGCAACCAGGCACCCAGAAGGATGGGCCAGTCAAGGCCAGCTGCAAGGATCGTCAACCCCAGCCCAAACAGAGTTACTATCATCAGCGCAGCACCGCCAAACATCACGGGCCGGTCGGGCAGCGCATCCAGAACGTGCGGGAGGATCAGTGCGGCACTCATGGAACCCGCACCGAAGGCGAACATCGTCCAGGCCAGCGCGCTTTCAGACAGGCCGAGCGAGCCGCGCACCAGAACGATGGTATTGACCAGCACCATCGCCCCTGCCGCCGCGGCCGCAAGGTTCAGCGCGAGGAGCCCACGAAGGCGGGGCGTGGCGAGGTAGATGCGGATACCGCGTGTCGTCCGGTCATAGATGCCGCGTGGCTCGGACGGGCTGGGGCTGGGCAGCAGCACCGAAACAACCAGAAGGGCCGAAGCGGCAAAACCTACGACCGTTCCGAGGAAAAGCGAATTGTAGGACATCACCGCCAACAGAAGTGCGGCCAGCGTCGGACTGACGATGTTTTCCAGATCGTAGGCCAGCCGCGACAGCGACAGCGCGCGGGTATAGCGCGCCTCTTCGGGCAGAACGTCCGGGATCGTCGCCTGAAAGGTCGGCGTGAAGGCGGCGGAGGCCGATTGCAGCAGGAAGATCAGAACATAGACCTGCCAGACCTCAGTCACGAACGGCAGTGCCAGCGCCACACCGGCGCGCACCAGATCGAGCGCCACCAGAAGCGCGCGGCGCGGCAGGCGGTCCACGAAGGCCCCGGCAATGGGAGCGATGCCCACATAGGCCACCATCTTGATGGTGAAGACCGTGCCCAGCACCATGGCCGCACGGTCCCCCGCAAGATCGAAGGCAAGTAGACCGAGAGCGACAGTCGCGAGCCCGGTTCCCAGAAGCGCCACGACCTGAGCCAGAAACAGATGACGGTAGGTGCGGTCGGAGAGGATGTCGAACATGGCGGACCTCAGAGATATCTGGCGATCGTGCGCAGTTGGGCACGATCTGTTTCGGAGCCTTCGACGTCCAGGCAATGATCCATGTGGTCATGGATCAGCGCCCGCTTGGCGTTCGTGACTGCCTTTTCGACGGCCTGCATCTGCTGGGCAATCTCAAGGCAGGGCCTGCCCGACTCGATCATTTCGATCACGGCGCGCAGGTGACCGTCAGCACGTTTCAGCCGGGCGATCAGGGCGGGATGGGTTGCATGGACCGGGGGAGTTGTCATAGGTAAGGCTTATCCTCCCCTGGAGGATAGAACAAGATGGTGCCATGACGCACCACGCCAGAGACGAGCAGACAGGCTGAACCTATGAAAACCTTGCGAACTATCGGAAAGGCCGCGTTCGCGACGCTTCTTTGCGCAGCCCTTCTGGTCTGGTCGGTTGTACCTGCAACCTTGCACACGCCCGCAATTCTCGATGTGCTCCAGGATCACGCGGAAATAATCGCCGAGCACGGGCATTCGCTTGGGCTGGAGGAGGACATCCTCTGGGCCGCGCATGGACACAGCCACGACAGTGTCGATCACGATCACAGTCAGGCGGTCGTGCCTGGTCCCGATCTGTCGCCAAAGCCGCTCGATATCTATAGGACCGCATGGCGGCTCAGCTCAGCCACTTCGAGCACGTTACGGATATACCAGATCGAACGACCTCCCCGCGTCTGATCGACTGCGCGCCATCGGCGCGTTCCATGCGATCATCAAACACATACGCGGAGTCAAATCCATGAATACAGCCCATCGGGGCTGGACCGATCCCGGCATACGCCGGATCGTGCTCCTGTCCTTCATTGCGTTGTCGACGCTCTTTCTGAGTGCCGGACATGCCCTGGCCCACAACGTCACCGAGGGTGACGCGGGCTACATCCAGGAAATCTGGGGGGTGAACATCATTCCCTTCATGTATCTCGGCGCCAAACACATGGTGACGGGCTACGACCATATTCTGTTCCTCTTGGGCGTCGTCTTTTTCCTCTACAGGATGAAGGACGTCGCCATCTATGTGAGCCTTTTCGCCATCGGGCACTCGACGACGATGCTCTTGGGCGTCTGGTTCGGCTGGGGGATCAACGCTTACATCATCGACGCCATCATCGGCCTGTCAGTAGTCTACAAGGCGCTCGACAACCTCGGTGCCTACCAGCGTTGGTTCGGGTTCCAGCCGAATACCAAGGTCGCGACGCTGATCTTCGGCTTTTTCCACGGCACGGGTCTGGCGACCAAGATACTCGACTACGACATCGCGTCCGAAGGGCTCCTGCCGAACCTGCTTGCCTTCAACATGGGCGTCGAACTCGGCCAGATCATGGCGCTCGCCGTGATCCTCATCGTCATGGGCTATTGGCGGAAATCGCCTCACTTCTTCCGCCAGGCCTACACCACCAACGTCGTCATGATGTCCATGGGGTTCATCCTCATGGGCCTGCAAATCACCGGCTATTTCGTAGCTGCCTGAGAATTTAGGAGACCAACATGTTCAACGCAGAAAAACCAAGCCTCGATGAACTGCCAAGTTCCGCTCAGCTTGTCCGTTCCACCGCCATCGCTGCGGCCAGCGCCGTCGTGATCCTTGTGACCGTCGTGCTACCCGCCGAATATAACATCGACCCGACCGGGATCGGCGGCGTTCTCGGGTTGAGCGAGATGGGTGAGATCAAGACCCAGCTCGCGGATGAGGCCGAGGCCGACAGGCTGATGGAGCTTGAAGCCGGAGAGCAATCCAGCCTGATGAACGATATCTTCGGGCTCTTTGTCGGCACAGCCCACGCCCAGGAGGCCGAAGTCTGGCGCGACGAGACCACATTTTCGCTGGCCCCGGGCGACTCAGCCGAATGGAAGCTGGTGATGGAAGAAGGCCAGACGGTGCAATACCGCATGACCGTCGAAGGCGGTCGCGTGAATTTCGACATGCATGGCCATGGTGGCGGTCAGTCGGTGACCTATGAGAAGGGCCGCGGCTCCACCGGCGACGAAGGCGAGATCGTCGCCGCGTTCGACGGCGAGCACGGCTGGTTCTGGCGTAATCGGGACAGCTCGGCTGCTACCGTGACTGTTCAGGTGCGCGGCGAATACGCCGAATTTAAGGACGCCAGCTGACACCGGAAGCTGCCTTTCGTGCCATGTGCGGCGGACGGCAGCTTCCGCCCTTTCTCCCCGTTGCCTTCGCTACCGCTGCGGAGATCGGGCAGGTGCGACGAAGGTTAGGTTTAGCACCGATGTTCCGCGCCTGCGGATGCTGCGCGCATAGCGCAGGACCGATCAAGGCAGGGCTTAGCCCTGGCCTGACCGGGCAACCTTCGGCCTTCACAAAAAGCGGATCGCCCATAGAAAAA
>JBBSNW010000146.1:0-4124 GCA_038260405.1 Rhodobacterales bacterium
TCGTCGACCGCAAGAAGGACATGATCCTGGTCTCGGGCTTCAACGTCTATCCCAACGAGATCGAGGACGTCGTCGCGATGATGCCCGGCGTGCTCGAGGTGGCCGCGGTCGGCGTGCCCGACGAAAAATCGGGCGAAGCGGTCAAGGTGGTCATCGTCAAGAAGGATCCGGCACTGACCGCTGATCAGGTCAAGGCCCACGCGCGCGAGAACATGACCGGCTACAAGCAGCCGAAGTACGTCGAATTCCGCGACGAGCTGCCCAAGACCAACGTCGGCAAGATCCTGCGCCGCGAGCTGCGCGACTCCACGCTAGGTTAGTCGGGCCACGCCAGGCACCGTCCGAAGGCCTCCGGTCCGTGACAGGATTGGGAGACAAACGGGTCAAAAGTGTGACGTTCGTCGCATGATCGATATCCGCCAATCGGTTTGTATGGCCTGATTGTCAAATAAAGCCTGAATAGGCCTATTGTTGACGTGTACCGCCAGTGGTGAGTCTCGCGGACTGAAGAGACTTCAGTACGCGCCAATTTCGCGCCAAGACCAAAGCAGCGGTGAACGGGTGTCGACGGCACGAGGGAGCGTGCCGAAAAGTCTTTTGTGGCCACCTCCTGGTGGCGGGGAAACAATGAAGAAGACAGGGGTCGCCATCACCGGGCTCGGTGTGTTGTCACCGATCGGGCTTGACGTGGCCGAAGTGGCAGCAGCACTGCAGACGGGGCGGTCGGGGATTGCCATGCACCCTGCCCCGCCCATCATCAAACCCTTCGCAGCAGGGGTGATCGATGCTTCATTCGATGCCGAGTTCAGCAACCTCGAACGACCGTTCCTCGATCGCTGCCAACAGCTGGCCATCCTCGCCGCGCGGCAGGCTGCGGCCAACGCGGGCGTGGAAGATTTTTCGGACCTCGGAGAGCGGGCCGGCCTGTATTACGGAAACGTCAACGGCGGTGCGGCAGCCGTGGTGGACTGGTCCCACCGGCTCCTGGTCGAGCTCAAGCAGGCAGCGCGTCCATTTACTGCCATGGCGATCATGGGCAACGCTGGTGCGGCCCAGATCGGCATCCGGCACAAGATCCTCGGCCCGGTGATCACCAACGCCAGCGCCTGCGGCTCATCGGGTGTCGCGATCGGCGAGGCGGCCCGCGCGATCGCGGACGGGTATCTGGATATCGCCATCGCAGGCGGCGCCGAGGCACCCTTGACCCCGGGCGTGCTGGGCGTGTTCCAGGGCACGCGTGCCATGGCAAGCCCGGACGAAAGCGATATCGCCCACACCTGCAAACCCTTTTCCAGGCACAGGAAGGGCCTCGTGCTCGGCGAGGGCGCCGCCTTCATGGTGCTCGAATCCGAAGCGCATGCGCGCGCCAGGGGCGCACGGATGTATGGGCATGTCGTCGGATACGGCATCGCCAACGATGCCCATCACATCGGCATGCCGTCCCCGGAAGGGCAGATCAGATGCCTGCGCACGGCCTTGGCGGACGCGGATGCTCCACCTTCTGCCATCCAGTACCTCAACGCGCACGCGACCGCGACCAACGGCGGCGATGTCATCGAAGCCGGAGCCATCCGAGCCGTATTCGGTGACTCGTCGCAATCGGCTTATGTCAGCTCGACCAAATCGGTACATGGCCACCTCATTGGCGCGACCAGCGCACTCGAACTGCTGATCACGGTTCTCGCGATCAACGAATCCGTATTGCCGGCCGGCCTAGATCCTGACGATGTGGATGACCGCTGCCACCTCAATCACGTCGGCGCCCAACCGATGCAAGACCATCCCGTCGATACGGCCCTGTCGTTTTCCTGCGGATTCGGGGGCACCAACGTCGCCCTGATCGTCTCCCGCCACCCCAAGTAATTGCGTCCGTCCATCTCGTCACCGGAATACCAAGAGGAGTTCCACCATGAACAAGCAACGTCCTTCCGTCGCCGCTTTGCAGACCCATTTCGAAAGCCGTCGGGTTTCGACGGAAATCCGGAAGATGGCCCTGGACACACTCTGGGTGCGGTTCGATCGCGACCCGACCAGCGGGCTGCAGAACTTCACCCCCAACCTCGTCAATGAATTCCAGACCCTGGTCAACTCGCTCAAATCCGACCAGGGGGCACTGAACCCTGAGATGGAGCGATCCGCACTGCCCTACGCGGTCATCCAGTCGAGTCACGACGAATATTTCAGCATCGGTGGCGACCTGAAATTCTTCCGCGACTGCATCGAACACAACGACGCCAGCCGCCTGCGCGATTACTCGATGAAATGCCTGAACCTGATGTACGCCTTCTCGGCGCAGCTCAAGGACAAAATGACATCGATCGCACTCGTGCAGGGACGTGCCCTCGGTGGTGGCTTCGAGATGGCGCTGAGTACCGATTACCTGATCGCCGAGGAACAAAGCACGTTCGGCTTCCCGGAGATCATGTTCGGACTGTTTCCGTGCACTGGCGCGATGGGACTGCTGTCGTCGCGAATCGGCGCCCGCCAGGCCGAGCGCATGATGACCAACAAGAAGCTCTATACCGCCGGCGAACTGTTCGACATGGGCCTGGTGGACGAGGTCTGCCCACAGGGTCAGGGGGAGCTCGCCGTGGAGCAGTTCATCGCCACCCACGCATCCAGGCTCAATGCCAGGCTCAAGGTGCAGGCAAGCCGCTATCGGCATGCGCCGCTGAACTACGACGAAGGCATCCGGATCGTCGATGATTGGGTCGAGACTGCGATGACCCTCTCGCAGGAAGAGTTGCGGTCGATGGAAATGCTGATCCTGATGCAGAAGGGCGGCAGCCAGGAGGACCGGCGGATCGCAGCCTGAGCTGCGGCCAACAATCAGGCGGAATGGGAGTTGCGTTCCGCCTGCGCGCCAAACCCGTCGCGCAGCTCCCCCAGCGCGGCAAGGCTGGGCCGGGTGATCTCCTCGAGATCCTTTAGGATCTGCGCGGTTCCCTGCTGCAGCGCGTCGGAGCTGATCGTCATCAGGCGGTCGTTGAGCGCCGACAGCCGCACTGCGCCCAGCGTGAGGGAAACGCCGCGCATGGCGTGGGCATCTCGATGCACGGCAGTGACTTCACCTCCCCGGATTGATACAGCCAGCTTGTCCTGCATGGTCTCGATGTCGCAGATCCCGTCGCTGAGCATCTTGTGCAGGAACACCGGGTTGTCCTTGATCTCGCGAAGCGTATCGATGGCCTCCGGGTCGATGAACTCGACGGGCACCGCACGCAGCCTGGGCACTTCGGCAGTGCTGCGGGCGGCAGGCTGCGCGTGCTCGACCGACTCGCCCGGGAAGCAGCTGTTGATGGCACCCCGGAGCTTCTCGAACGTCAGCGGCTTGTGGATCACGCCGGCGGCATCGAGCTGGTCGAGTTTGCCGACCGTCTGCGGCGTGGTATCGGCCGTGACGAAGAACGTGGGGGCGACGTCGAACCGGAAGAACCGGTACGCCTGGAAAACCGCTGCACCGTCCATGTCGCTCATGTTGAAGTCGAGGAAGACGATGTCGAAATCCGAATCGCTCAGGATGCGTATGGCATCTTCGCCCGAGGTGGCCGTAGTGACGATCTGACCGTCCTTCGCGAGCATTTCCCTCATCAGTTCGAGGTTCAGGGCATTGTCGTCGGCGATCAGGACACGCTTGCCGGTCACCCTGCGGCTGACTACGCTGGGTTCCGCTTCAACGGGAACCATGCGCGCCGGAGCATGGGCCATGTTCAATTCGAACGAAAAGAGTGTGCCTTGGCCCTCGTCGCTCTCGACGCGGAGCATGCCACCCATCTTCTTCACGTGCTCCTTCGCGATCGTAGTACCCAGCCCGGTACCGCCGTACTTGCGGCGGGTTCCGCCTTCGACCTGATAGAAGGGCTCGAAAATCTTCTGCAGGTGCGAGGACGCGATGCCGATACCCGTGTCGCGAACCCCGAACCAGATCCTGTAGGCATTGCCCGTGTCCTCGAGGAGCCTGATCGTGATTGTCACGGTGCCAATGCGGGTGAACTTCAAGGCATTGCCGGCGAGGTTCATCAGCACGCTGTTGAGCTCCTGCACCCTGCCCTGCACCGGCAGCTTGATTGCGGGGTCCATCTCCAGTCGAAGGGCGAGCTGCTTGACCTGCGCAACGGGTGCCA
>JBBSNW010000147.1:0-4124 GCA_038260405.1 Rhodobacterales bacterium
TGTCGGTCCTTCGTGGTGGTGCCGCGTTCCCGGTCTGGGTGCCGAAAATCGGGGCGGGGTTTCTGGCGAGGACGTGCTGTGCGCGCCCCTCTCCTGAAAGCCTGCCTCCCGGCGAGGGCCGGGGGGGACCCGCCGCACTTCTGAAATCAAAGCCAAAGGGGAGGGGGATCACCCGGCCTGCACGCAGCCGCAGGCGCAGGAAGGACGGGGACACCCCTTTGGGTGCCGTATTTCAGGGTTGCGGTGGGGGACCGGCGGTCCCCGTCTTGCTTTCTTTTTGTCTTTGCGGTGCAGCGGCGTATCGCGCCTGCGCGAACCCCGCACCGCGCCCCAGCGATCGCAACCCGTCAGGGCGCATCGGCGCGGACCAGGACGACCATGGCCGAAGGTTTGCACACTGGCTCAGAGAGACCGGGCGCGGGCCATACGGACAGGGAGGATGGGCCGGGACGTTGCAGTCGCAAGCCGGTCTGTCGGCTGAAGGCTAGAGCGCGGTGCCGCGCCCAAAGGGCGGGGCAGGGGCCAAACGGTCGTTCGTGGAGCCCAATCCTACCTATGCTGCGTTCTGTTCAAATGACCGCTTTGCCACAACGACCAGAGGAATGTAGTTCTGCAGATCCTCTTGACATGTTACCGTCGTTACATCATTTTCGTTACATGACAAACATTTCTTGGCTACTGCTGACCTACAAAGTCCCACCGGAACCTGCCGCCAAGCGCGTCTCACTTTGGCGCAAGCTCAAGGGAATGGGTGCGATCTATCTTCAGAACGGAGTTTGCCTGCTGCCCAAAACCGACGATCACGTCCGGCGCCTCAAGATGCTGGAGAATGATATCGACGAAGCCGAGGGGGAGTCGGTTATTCTCGAAACCGTAGCCCTCGACCCCGGTCAGGAAGCCAAGGTTCTCGCGCGTTTCAAGGCCGAACGGGACGACGCCTACGAAGAGTTCATCGACAAGTGCGATGACTTTGAGACCGAGGTCGCCAAGGAAGTGACCGCCAACCATTTCACCTATGCCGAGCTTGAAGAGAACGACGTCGATCTCAAGAAGCTTCAGGGCTGGCTGACCAAGATCCAGAAACTCGACTTCTACGGAGCTGACCGCGCCTCCGAGGCACAGGAGCGGCTGAAAGGCTGCGTCACCGTGCTGGAAGACTCCGCGCGCAAGGTTTTTGACGCCCATGATGAAAACAAATGAGGCTAAAGCAATGAATGAGCTAGCAATTCAAAAGCCGATTTCCTTGATGAGGTTTGCGCCATATCTTTCACGATCGGCTGGGCCAACAGCTCTAGCCCTCTGGCTGGACCGGCAACGGCAACGAACCCAATTGCTACGTCTCGAAGATCATCTTCTCGACGACATCGCCGTGAGCCGAGTCGAGGCCATCCGGGAGGCGCAGCGATGGGACTGAAACCCGCACAGGCTAAAAGGGAGAGCGGCAATGCTTGAATGGTCGACCGCAGGCCCAGCCGTGGGGGCAGCCTTTCTGGCCTCGATTGTCGAAGTTGTTGAGGCGTTCACCATCGTGCTGGTGGTCGCCACCCTGCGCGGCTGGAAGCCCGCTGTGCTTGGCACAGGTGCCGCGTTGTTCGTCCTGGCGGCAATCGTCGTGATCCTCGGCCCGCTTCTCGATCAGGTGCCGCTTCACCTTCTGCAACTGGTGATCGGGGTGCTTTTGTTGCTGTTCGGCATCGGCTGGTTGCGCAAGGCCGCGCTGCGGGCGGGTGGCGTCATTCCGCTGCACGACGAGGATGCTATCTTTGCAAAGGAAACGGCAGGCCTGACCGCCGAGATTGAGCGCCGACAGACATCGCAGGACTGGATCGCGGGGATAGCCGCGTTCAAGGCGGTGTTGCTCGAAGGGTTGGAGGTCATCTTCATCGTAATTGCGGTCGGTGCAGGGCGCGGGATGCTCTGGCCCGCCAGTCTGGGCGCGATCGCGGCCTGTTTACTGGTGCTATTGGTCGGGGCCATTGCCCATCAACCGCTGGCACGGGTGCCGGAGAATACCCTCAAGTTCGGCGTTGGAGTTATGCTCTCGGCCTTCGGTGTGTTCTGGACCGGCGAAGGACTGGGTGTGGACTGGCCGGGGCATGACCTTGCCCTGTTCGTCTTCGCGGCGCTGTTCCTGGCCGCAGGGATCATGGCTGCCAGCATGGTCCGACAACCAATCAAGGAGGTGACGCCATGAACATCCTCAAGGACGTTTTGTCAGAGCTGTTCAGTATGTTTGTTGCCGACGCGCGCCTGACAGGTGCCATACTGGCGACGGTCGTGGTCGCTGCGTTGCTAATCGACTTGATACGACTTCCCAATCTTGTAGGGGGCGCGGTCTTACTGGTTGGCTGCATCGCGGTCCTGTTTCTCAGCGTCATGCGAGAGGCAACACGGAGGGAATCGCAGCGCTTCGAGGGTTGATCGAGCGGCTTCCATCCCGACAGCTATTGAGTCTGTTTAGCTGTTAATTGGGACTTATGTCTTCATGGCCTTCGTCAGGAATGGTCGTTCCAAAAAGCGGTAGCTCGGATCGAGCGCAGCGAAATGTCGCTTTGTCCCGCACAGCTGTCGTTGAGACCACCTCTTATTCGGACCCTACGGCGGCAAAAGCAGACCTACAGACAGGCAAGACCGCCAAACTCACTTTGGGATGGTGCTTGCAGATAGAGGCCGAAGCTCTGGCGCGACGATACCGATAAATCCTCTTGCACGAGTTCATTAGGTCGAAATCTGTTCTTTGGGCGAAGCGTTGGCAACTGAGACGTCGGAAGCGGCTTTACGCGCCGTGCCCAGATAGATCACGGCTGTGCCCGGCCAGCGACCGAATGTAAGGTCTCCTCGCCTATCCAATCCCCGCGGGCCTATGCCGGTAAACTGACCGGCGACCAGCCCCACTTCCGCAAGCTTCATCCGAACTGAGCTAGGCGTTATGAACATTCCGGGGTCGTGGGTGCCGCGTGGCAAAAGGCCCAGGACGTTCTCGGCCAAGGAGACCGTCACCAAGCGCGCGAGCAGGTTGCTGTTTATCGTGTCAAATAGGAAAAGGCCGTCCGGGCGAAGCACGCGCGACACCTCTGTCAGAACGCGCCGAAGGTCCGCGACGTGTTCCAGCACGTCGACGCACACCACGGCGTCGAACGACCCGTCGCCATAAGGCAAGGCTTCGCCCGACCCAACGTCATAGGCGATGTTCAGACCGGCGCATTTGGCATGGGCCGCCGCAGAATCAACGGCATCTGCCGCGGGGTCGATCCCGGTCACCTGCGCCCCGCGCAGTGCCATCGCTTCGGCCATAAACCCCCCGGCACACCCAAGGTCGAGCACGCGCGCGCCCTGCCAGTCGATGAACCCGTCGAAATAGCGCAGCCGGGCGGGGACCATGTTCCGCAGCGTCCGCACCCAGCGCACCTCGTCGCTCCACCAGCGGTCGGCGACGGTGTTGTAGATCGTCAGGTCATTGCGGGTCTTGTCATCTTGTGGCCTTGGATATGGGACCATGTAAGGCACACGCGCCTGGTAGGCGCGAAACCGGTCGCCGTGGATGGCGATAAAACGTGCCTCCTTGAGACGCGGCGCAATCACGCAATAGGCTGTAAAGCTGATGGCCAGAACGAACTGGTCCGGCGTCCAGACCGGCACCGTCCACAAAGTGGCAGCAAATGCCACGTAGATCGGCTGGCGGATAAGGCGGAACAGCCCGCCTATCGGCATGTCTGGAAACCGCACCGGGATGTTCTGCAGCAGCGACATCCACCCCAGGGCGCCGACCTGGAGTTCGATGCCCGCGTCGAGGATCGCCTTCAATAGGAGCAGCCATGCCGCCGTATAGGCCAGGCAGAGCATCACGAACACCGCACCCTGCGCCTGCCACCAGATCACGCCTGAGGGAGTCCACAAGGTGAACAGTGCCAGCAGTTGCATCGATGCGATCAGGGCATAGGTGGTGGTTGCCAACACGCGCCCGTGTGGCCCGGGGAGCATTCCGCCTAGCACACGCCTGCCGGCTCGGCCCAGCAAGAGCGAGTGCAGGAGCGGAAACTGGAGGATGAGGCAGGCATTTGCCACAAGGCTCCACGGCCAGTCCAGGGTGCCAAACGAACGGCTCAGGCCGAAGAACATCGCAA
>JBBSNW010000148.1:0-4109 GCA_038260405.1 Rhodobacterales bacterium
CGTGAGGCCGGCACCGTGCGACGCCATCAAGGTCCGCGTCTCGCCCATGAGGCGCACCTGCGCTTCGAAATCCAGCGTCTCCATCGCGATGATCTCGAACCCCGCTCGGGTGAGCATGGGCGCGATTTCGGACTGGTTCACCAGCTTGCGGATGCGCGCCTCCGCGCGGATGATGAAAACCCGCCGCCAGGGCGCGCGCTCGGGGGGACGGCCCAGCATTTCGCGCACGGGCCTCAACAGCTCCGGGCGGAAACGGTCGGTCTCGATCAGGGTCAACTCATCGATATCGATGGCCTGATCCGTCCCGTGCGTCTTGAAGGCGTGCGGATCGAGGCCGAGCATCCGAAGCGACACATCGATTGCCGCAGATCGGCGCTCGGGCAGCAGCAGATTGTCCAGCCGACCCTGCGCCTTAAGCAGGCACAGTTTCGGAAGATGCGCCGTCAGCCAGTGGGAATGATTGTCGTAGACCCGCTCCGTGATCCAGGTCGCCCGGGCCAGATGCCGACGCGGCGCGCCGTTGCGCAGGATTTTTCCATGCCTGGGGCGAAAGCGCATCTCCCGCAGGTCGAAAGCCTGTCGGTTCCCATTGATGACCGTGGGCCAGAAACGCTGCTTTTCGGTATCGGTGAAGGTGACGACCGTGCAGTCCGGCACGGTTGCGCAAAGCGTCTCTCCGCTCTGACGGGTCGGGACGTCGCGCTGGGAAAAGCCGAACCAGTCGGGATCGTCCGAAAGCGCATGCGCATTGTCGACATTGACGGGCAGCGGGTTGTCTGTCCGGGCTGCGGGGTGGATCGTTTCCAGCCGACCCTTGCCGCCCCGATCGAAATATCGCCGCAGCGTTTCCTCGCGCAGCCAGCGCCAGCCGAACCAAGCGGGCGGCACGCCCGCGCGCACCCCCCGCTCGCAGATCCGGGCAGCATGCTCGAGCATCGATCCTGATGTTTCGGCTATCGTCGTCATGGCAGTTCCCAACTTCGTCTTTCCGGCTTCCTCGGTGGATGCACCCCTGCGCGTCGCGGGATCGAGGGGCTACATGGCCACCCGAGCCTGACAGGCAGGCTCTCAGACCCAACTCACGAAACCGTGTATGGTTCACCCGCGTATCGCGCGAGCGCAAGACCGTATCAAAATACCTTCGGCATCGGAGCGGGCTCACCCGACGGAGCGGCCTGCCGCGCGCACGTGGTCAGCTCCGACCAATTCCGGCGTATCGCGCAGTTCATGCAGCCAATCGACCAGCTCGCCTGTCTGGCGGTCGGCATGAAACGAGGTTTCGATCACGCGACGCCCCTGCGCGACGATCGAGTCGAGCCTGGTGCGATGCTCCATCATCCAGGCGAGGCGGTGATGAAGATCCTCGACATCCCCTTCGGCGGCCAGCAATCCGCTTTCGCCATCGGTGATCAGTTCCGGGATACCCGAATGCCGCGTGCTGACGACCAGAAGCCCGGCAGCCATCGCCTCCATCAGAACGATCGGAATGCCCTCCATGTCCCCCGTCGCGGCCGTCAGGCTGGGCAGGAGAAACGCATCCGCAGCACTCAGCGCGCGACGCACCTCCTCATGCGGCAGCGCGCCCCGGAACTGCACCCGGTCGGCGACCCCAAGTTCTTTCGCCAGCTTTTCCAGACTGCCACGCAACTCGCCATCCCCGATGATCGTGTAGAGCCAGTCATGCGCCGGGGTCTCTTCCTTCAGCTGCGCCAATGCCCTGAGCGCCTGCGCGATACCCTTCTTCTCGGTAAGACGGCACACCGACAGGAACTGGATCCGACCGGACCAGTCGCGACGACGAAAGGGGATCCCCTCGGGCCGGATTCCCAGATGATGCACGCGCGTCCGCTCCGGCGGCGCCCCGGCATCGACCAGCATGTCGCGGAACGTCTGGTTCACGGTCAGCAAGAGGCCGGGAAAGGAAAAAATCGGCCGATACTGCCCCAACGTCCCGTCATGGGCCGCCATACCGACGTCGAAACCATGGAACACGGTGATCAGGGGTGGAAATCCGGGCGTGCGCCGCCCGGTCCGGGCGACGCGCACGCCGTTCATCCCGAAATGCGCGATCACTGCGTCGAAGCCGCACAGCTTTTGCGCAAACACCCGGTCGAGGCCGGTGATCGCACGGTCCGATACCGTCGGAGGCAGGTCGCGCAGTCGGGGTTCGATCCGGCTGAGACCACCCCAACGCCGTGCCACCCTGATGTCGCGCGTGTCCTGCAGAGGTGGGGAAAGCCTGTCGGTCATCACCCGCACATCGACGCCCGCGCCTTGCAGACCGATGATCTGGTCCCGCACGAACGTCTCGGACAATTTCGGAAACGTATCCGTGACGACGCAGACCTTCAGGGCACCCCGCGACATCACTTCCCCCAAGTCGATCGCGGCGCGACGGTGCGCTCGTACTGGCCTTCGGGATCGCGGCAAGAGTCGCCAGAAACGAGTCGCGTCAAAACCTTCGGAGCGGGCTTGAGTGGTATTCGCTTTTCGGTCATCGATCCTGTCCGGATACTATCCTGCGCCGCATCCAAATCTTGAGCATACGGTATGAAACGGGGTCCGAGCAGGCCGGACAATTTATGAGAGGCGTCGCAATTGGTTGTACGTACCATTGCGATCAGGAACCATTTTTCAGCCCGACGCGTTCAACACCCACTGAGACTTCTAGAAAGTGGTTTGGTTGTCAATCCTGTCAACCCGAAGACCCCGGTGATGGAAAAGAAATTGAAGGATTCCGGTGACTGGCGCGAAGCCTGCGCCGCTAAAACGTTCTTGTAGGGCAGCGCCGGGGAAGCGTTCGCCCCGAAGTGACTATTGTCGAAATCAGGCCGAAGAGTGTCCATTCCAATGAATATGACTGACCGCAAAACCGGGTTCCCGGAAACCGAAATACCTGATGTCGATGCGGCAAGGGACGAACTGCGCTCCGTCGAGACCGACATAGAAGGTTTCGAGGAAGGCGCGCCCGCTCGGGCAGTCAGCGTGTCGGTGATACTGCCCACATACAATCGTGCGCCATTCCTGGCGGCAGCGATCCACTCGATCCTCGATCAATCCTTCCCGCTGACAGACATTGTGGTGGTAGATGACGGCTCAAAGGATGACACGGCCGAGGTCGTCGCAGAATTCGGACCTCGGGTGACGTACATCCATCAGGAAAACTCCGGCAAGCTTGGCGCCATCGAGCGCGGGCTGGACCATGTTCAGGGCGATCTCGTCTGGATCATGGACGACGACGACCTTGCCGATCCCCGCGCAGTCGAGGCGCTCGCCCGGCCCTTCGTCGAAGATTCCGCCTGCGTTATGTCCTATGGGCGCATGTCGCGGTTCATCGACGGCGAAGAGGAACTCGGCAGCGACTCGGACGTGCCCTATCCCACGGACGACGCGCGCCCCTTCTTTGCGCAGCTGATGGAGGATTGCTTCGTCACCGGCCATCCTTGTGTGCTGACGCGCCGCGCATCGCTTGAAGCGCTGCGGCCGTTCCGCCCGGACGTGCACGCATCGGTAGACTATTACCTCTATCTTGGCGTGGCGCGTACCGGAAAATCGGCCTTCATCGATCGTCACGTGCTGCGGCAGCGGCAGCATGCCGGTGAGCGCGGGCCGGCCGAAAGCCGCTACGGCGAATCCGAACGAAACCAGCGCTGGGTGGATCACGACCAGACGCTGATCGCGCCGCTGCTGAGGGAACTGCCGACCGGTGCCTATATCCACGAGCCCAATACGCCGGGCTACGCAAAAGACACTTTGCCCGATCCGATGGATCAGCGGCGCGCCCTGCTTCAGAAGGCGGTGATTGCTGCGCGCAAGAAGCTCTGGGCGCAGGCTCTGGATGTCTTGCACGAAGCGTCGGAGGTAGACCAGCATACGCCCCTTGAAGATGCTGAACTGAACATCCTTTCGGGCATGCTCGGCTGTCGTTACGGGATCGACGAGGTGCATGAGGATCCGGGCATTCCCGCCGCGCTGCGAGAGGTGGCAGGTCAGTTTCCGGACAGCACGACCTTTCTCGTCGCCCTGGCGCGTCCTCTTCTGCATCAGATCAAGATCGCCGGACGCGAGCGTGATCCCTCCCGGGCGCGCAAGGCTATCGTCACCTGGAA
>JBBSNW010000149.1:0-4093 GCA_038260405.1 Rhodobacterales bacterium
GCCGGTCGGGGCGGCGGGGCTCTACGTGCCGGGCGGGCTCGCGAGCTATCCCTCTTCGGTGCTGATGAACGCCATTCCGGCCAAGGTCGCGGGCGTGCCGCGGCTCTGCATCACGGTGCCGACGCCGGACGGCGTGATCAACCCGCTCGTGCTGCTCGCCGCGCGGATCAGCGGCGTCGACGAGATCTACCGCATCGGCGGGGCGCAGGCGATTGCGGCTCTGGCCTATGGCACCGAAACGATCCGGGCGGTGGACAAGATCACCGGCCCCGGCAATGCCTTTGTCGCCGCGGCCAAGCGGCGTGTCTTCGGCAAGGTCGGCATCGACATGATCGCCGGGCCCTCCGAAATCCTCGTGATCGCAGATGGCGACAATGACCCCGACTGGATCGCGCTCGACCTGCTGAGCCAAGCAGAGCATGACGAAAGCGCGCAGTCGATCCTGATCACCACCGACGCCGCCTTTGGCCGGGACGTCGCGCAGGCGGTCGAAAAGCGGCTCGAAACGCTGGAGCGGCGCAGGATCGCCGGGGCAAGCTGGCGCGATTTCGGCGCGGTGATCACCGTGCGCGACCTTGCCGAGGCGGCGGAGCTGTCCGACCGCATCGCGCCCGAACACCTCGAACTCTGCGTTGCAGACCCCGAGGGTCTGAGCGAGAAGATCACCCATGCCGGTGCCATCTTTCTCGGCCAGTGGACGCCCGAGGCGATCGGCGATTATGTCGGCGGGCCGAACCACGTGCTGCCGACCGCGCGCTCGGCGCGGTTCTCATCCGGCCTCTCGGTGCTCGATTTCATGAAGCGAACGACGCTTGCCCGCATGACACCCGAAGCCCTGCGCGCCATCGGTCCGGCGGCCGAACGGCTCGCCACGTCGGAAAGTCTCGAGGCGCACGGGCTTTCGGTCACGGCACGGCTGAACAAGCTCAACGGCTAGCCGGGCAGGTGGCCCGACACTGTGGCGCCGCTGCTGTGCAGAGCGGTCATTGCGCGCAGATCCAACCGGCGCAATTGCGACCGTGCCTCTGCCGGGGTACGCATAGGGCAGCCGAAGGACACAGAAGATGAGTCGCATAGCCCATATCGAACTGGACGACGCCAACCTGCCGCCGCCCACGCCTGAGATCGAACAGGAACGCCGCGTCGCGATGTTCGACCTGATGGAGCAGAACTCCTTTGTGCTTCCCCCCCGCGAGGACCGCGAGGTGCCGGGCGGGCCCTACCGTGTCGGGCTGTCGATCCGCGAAAAGCGTCTCGTCTTCGACGTTGCGACCGAAGCGCATGAAAAGGCAGCGGAATTTCACCTCTCGCTGTCGCCGTTCCGCCAAGTGGTGAAGGATTACTTCCAGATCTGCAAAAGCTATTTCGAGGCCGTGAAGAACCTGCCTCCGAGCCAGATCGAGACGATCGACATGGCGCGCCGCGGCATCCACAACGAGGGCGCGCGCATCCTGCAGGAGCGGCTTGATGGCAAGGCGGATATCGATGACGACACCGCACGGCGTCTCTTCACCCTGATCTGCGTCCTGCATTTCGGGGGCTGACGGGTGCCGACGACACTTCCGCAATCCGTCCTGTTCTGTTGTGACCACAATGCCGTGCGCTCTCCGATGGCCGAGGGCATCATGAAGAAGCTCTACGGCTTTGATACCTATGTGCAATCCGTCGGCGTGCTCAACGATCTCGATATCGACGGGTTCGCCATCGCCGCCTGCAAGGAGATCGAGGTCGAGCTTTCGCGCCACACGGCGCGCAATTTCGACGATCTCGAGCAATACGGCGAGACGCTGTCCGGGTTCGACCTGATCGTCGCGATGTCGCCTGCCTCGCAGCGCAAGGCGCTGGATCTGACGCGGCTGTTTCATCTGTCGGTGGAATACTGGCCGATCATGGATCCGACCGGCCTTGGCGAAAGCCGCGAGGCAAAGCTCAACGCGTACCGGCAGACCCGGGACCAGATCTATGAACAATTGAAGGGAAAATGGGGAAGATGATGGGCAAGGTCGTACTGGAACGCTATTTCGATGCCTTCAACCGGGGCGACAGGGCGGGCATGCTCGACTGCCTGTCGGACGAAGTCGCGCATTACGTGAACGAAGGCCAGGTCCGCATCGGTCGCGAAGCCTTCGCGGAATTCTGTGAACACATGTCCCGCTGCTATGACGAAAAGCTCACCGAACTCGTGCTGTTCGAGGCCGAGGACGGCGCGCGCGGTGCCGCCGAATTCATGGTGAACGGCACCTATCTCGAGACGGATGAGGGCCTGCCCGAAGCGAAGGGACAGAGCTACCGCCTGCCTGCCGGGTCGTTCTTTTCGCTGAACGAGGGCAAGATCACGCGGGTGGTGACCTATTACAACCTGAATGACTGGATCAAGCAGGTCTCGTGATGCGGGTCGAGGTACTGACCGGGGCGGCGCTGGCGGAGGCGCTCGACGATGTGGCGCGTCTGCGCATGCAGGTTTTCCGCAGCTGGCCCTACCTCTATGACGGTGATCTCGACTATGAACGCTCATACTTGCAGACCTACCGCGACAGCGATCGCGCGGTGCTCGTGGGGGCCTTCGATGGCGACCGGCTCGTCGGCGCCTCGACCGGAGCGCCGATGAGCGAACATGCCGAGGATTTCGCCGCCGCCTTCGAAGACAGCGCTCTGGCGCTCTCGGATATCTTCTACTGCGCCGAATCGGTGCTTCTGCCGGACTGCCGCGGGCAGGGGGTCGGGCATCGCTTTTTCGATCTGCGCGAAGACCATGCACGGCGGTGCGGCTTTCCCATCACCGCCTTCTGCTCGGTGATGCGCCCCGCGGACCATCCGCTGCGTCCCGCGCATCATGTTCCGCTCGACGCTTTCTGGCGCAAACGCGGCTATGCGCCGCTCGACGGTGTGCTGGCGCAGTTCCGCTGGAAGGATATCGACCAGAAGGCCGAAACCGCCAAGCCCTTGCAATTCTGGGCCAGACACCTTGATCAAGAGCATGATGCCACCGGCAGACAGACCGAACCTGCGCCGCACACCGACAAACCTTTGAGAACAGGACGACCCGATGAAAGTTGCAACCGCCGCCTATCCCATGGATTTCCTGCCCGACTGGGACGCCTATGCGGCCAAGATCACGGCTTGGGTCGCCGAGGCCGCGGGGCAGGGCGCCGATCTGCTGGTCTTTCCGGAATATGGCGCGATGGAGCTTGCCACGCTCGCAGGCCGGGACGTCGCTGGGGATCTCGAAGCCTCGCTGCATGCCGTCTCGGACCGTATTCCCGATGCCGACAGCCTGCACGCCGCCCTTGCGCGCGAATACGGCGTCCACATCCTCGCGGCCTCGGCTCCGGTCTTTGATCCCACGATCGGACCGCGGCCGGTCAATCGTGCGCGGCTCTTCACCCCCTCCGGTGCCCGCGCCCATCAGGACAAGCAGATCATGACCCGGTTCGAGCGCGAGGTCTGGGGTGTCGTGCCCGGCCATCCGCTCACGCTCTTCGACACGGATCTCGGGAAACTCGGCATTCTCATCTGTTATGACAGCGAATACCCGCTTCTGGCCCGCGCCCTGACCGATGCGGATGTGATCCTCGTGCCCTCCTGCACGGAAGCGCTGACCGGTTATTCCCGCGTGCGGGTCGGCGCGATGGCGCGTGCGCTCGAACAGCAATGCGTGACGGTCATGTCCTCCACCGTCGGAGACGCCGCCTGGTCCGAGGCCGTGGACACCAATACCGGCATGGGCGGCATCTTCGGCCCGCCCGATACCGGGTTTCCGGCGACCGGCGTGATCGCCGAAGGCACCCTGAACGCCCCGGGCTGGACCTATGGCGAAGTCGATATCGCCCATATCGCCCATGTCCGCGCGGATGGGGTCGTTCTCAACCGCGCACACTGGGCCGAACAGGCGGGGCGCGACCTTCCGGCGCCTATGCGGGCGCTGCGCTGAATTGGGCCTTGAAAATCCGCGGAAATGCGCCCATTTAGTGCTTCGCTCTGCAAAGGCAGCAGAGTCGGTAACTCAGGAGAGACCATGGCCAAGGAAGATACGCTCGAATTTCCCGGTGTCGTGAAGGAACTCCTGCCGAATGCGACGTTCCGGGTCGAGCTA
>JBBSNW010000150.1:0-3980 GCA_038260405.1 Rhodobacterales bacterium
CGCGAGCACGGCGTGGTCATTACCCGACAAGGCAACGAAGGCTGCGAGTTTTTTCGTGAGGGGACTGGTCTCGAAGGCGTGCATGAGTGTCTCCGGACATTGTCACGATTGCGCTGCAAAACAACGCGGCGGCCTGATCTCTATCAGTCCGACGCACAGTAATTCCTGTCACACTGTAGGAGTTGTTCAGGATGCTTCCGTTGTCCCGACGACCTCACACATTGAAGGACGATCCCCGGATGAAAGACGAACCCAAGGTCCCCGATCAGGAAAGATACTCCGGCATTGCGGCACTTTCCATTTGCGAGGCCCTCATGCTGGCGTTGAACGATCACAACATCATGCCCGAGAAAGAGTTTGTGGGGATTCTGAAAGACGCTGCAGATGCTCATGAAAGTGCTGCCAGCCTGGACGACAGCAAGGAAATGCACGTGCAGGTCGCTCTACTGATCAACGGAATCATTGCGGGTGGCAACTCGGTGCGCAGACCGTGATGTGAAGCCGGAGGGACAGAGTGTTTATCTTCAGATCTATCGTTCAATGCTGCCCACCCAGATTCTGACTGGATACCGGGCAGCTGCGCAACCGCCGACATCACTTCGCGCAGCGCAATTACATGCTCCTGGCGCGGCTCTCCGGAAATCCTTGCCGACTTCGTGCCGCCGACATCGGGCACATCACGCCGGTATTTGCGATAATTCGATATAAAGGTGTTGCGACGGATCGTGAACAACCAAGCCTGCAACTGCGTGTCGGGCATGTAACTGTCACGCTTGGCCCAGGCCTTGAGAAACGTCGCCTGCACCAGATCCTGAGCCTGATGTTTATTCGCTGATAGCTTCAGCGCACGGCGCTGCAGGACCCTCTCGTGCCGGAGCAGTAGAATGCGGAACGGGTGACCCTTTGTGTCCGAGGGCCGCTTGACGCCGTCGGACGGGAGGTGCCCTGTCGGCGCCTCAGCCCTCGCACGCCCGTCGGATGCATCGACAAGGGCAAGAGCGGATGCATGGCCAAATTCGCCGATGCGCCCGGCCTTACCGATGACTCCGCCGACCGCGGTATGGGACAGCACGTCCTTTGCCTTCTGCGGCTGTTTCATGCTGCGGCTACCTTGTTCAGACGGTGCTCGGCCAACTTGGACAGGGCCTTGTCAGCGCTGTATTCCTCGTCCAGCGTTTTTTGCAGAAGCTCCGCCGCCAGGTTGTGCCCGAGCTGGCTGGCCCAAGCGACCAGCGTGCCATAGCGGGCAATTTCGTAATGCTCGACCGCCTGACCCAGCGCAATCAGTGCGGCATCCATCGTCTCGGCATCGTTGATGTCGGCCATCAGACCTTCGGCCTCGTCGATCAGGCCCACCATCGCATCGCATTTCGCGCCGCGCGCTGGCTTGCCCAGGCTTTCGAACACCTCTTCCAGCCGCACGACATGACTCTCGGTCTCGTCGTGGTGCGACATCAGGGCCGCTGCAAGCTTTGCATCCGTGGCCGTGCGCGCCATCCCGGGCAGCGCCTTCAGAATCTTGCGTTCAGCATACAGGACATCCTTGAGGGTATGGAGGAACAGATCGTCCAGGGTTTCGATCTTCATGGCATCACTCCTGATTTCCGGCGGATTTGTGGGAGGCGCTTCTGACTCGGTGTGCGCTCGACTATTTTCCGGCCAGAGGGACTGCCGACTGGCGCCCAGGTAGTTTTATCGTCCATCCGCACTTTTCCGGGGCAATCCGAAAGTCCCGGACAGAACGCAGGATGTGGGTTTTGAGGCGTCGTTCGAACTGCGCGTCGTCCCAGCCCGGTGCGGCATCGCGGATTTCAGCGATGGTGCGCATCACCAGTTCGACTTGAGTTTCCTTTGGCATGACTTGTCTCCCTAGGTTTGCGGCTTTCGGGGTGCGGCGCCCGGGTTGCAGAGCGCGCCAATCAAGGGGGTGGTGTCAGAGCAATGCCCAGTCCACGCAAGAGTCTTGGCATCGGGCCGCGCTACGGTCGTGGCGCGCTGCGGGCGGGGCGTCAGGGAACTTGTGAACGTGGGAATCCTCGCCGGATTGTGGCGAACTTCAACATGGCCTCAGCTCGGGCCGACAAGGCTGAGCAACGCGAGGACGGTGGCACTTACGATGTAGATGAACTGGCTCTTGGGGTCTCCTTGTGATCGGTTCAGTCGATTCCTGTCGGTCGCTGAGGCGCGCCTGCGCTGAACACCAATGCCAGTGACCCAAGTGCAGTTTCATGCGCGCCGACCCGGTACTGATATAGAGGAGGGAGGGGTACCCCAGTAACCGTGAACAATGGGCCGACGTTTCAATCCTGCGCCACAACTGTGTCCGCCACAGGCAGCGCCTCGCGTTTTACCTAGGATTTATGACGGGGCCGCCGATAGACTCGGAAACTACCCATACTGAACGACGGCTGCGTCGAAGTCCCCCTTGTGGGGGGCGGTTTATACTTAATTGCGACCCTGCCGTTGTCTGCTAGACTGATGGAAACCACAGTAACGACCACCCTCCTGCCTCTGCTGCCGGACTGAGACCGGGGCAGCGTGCGCAGCCCGACATTCAGACATCTCCGGAGCAGACCATGTCGGAACGAACATCCCAGGACGACTTGCGCGATCAGCTGCCTGTCGTCGCGATCGGAGCATCCGCCGGAGGACTCGACGCATCGCGTGCCCTGCTCCAGGACATGCCTGTTGCCACCCCCGCCGCCTATATCCTGATCCTGCACCTTGATCCGACCCATGACAGCATGATGGTCGATCTGCTGGCCTCGCATACGCGGCTGACGGTCGTGCAGGCCTCAGATGGCATGGTCCTGCGGCCCAACCACCTCTATGTCATCCCCCCGGCGCTTTCCTGGCGGTCCACCAGAGGGTGCTGCATCTGTCGCAACCTGACGACGGGAAGGCGGTTCGGCTGCCCTTTGACGTCCTGCTGCGGTCACTCGCCAAGGATGCGGGCGCGCTATCGGCCTGCATCGTCCTGTCTGGCACCGGCACCGACGGCAGCGAAGGCACTGCCGACATCGCTGCCGCCGGGGGGCTGGTGATTGCACAGGATCCGCAGGAAGCCGCCTTTACCGGCATGCCCGACAGCGCCATCGGCAGCGGGCATGTGTCGCAGACCTTGCCGATCGACCGGATGGCGCAGGCGCTCGGGGCGTTTTTCCTCGAACCCGGAACAGAGCACGGAAAAGCGGCCACGACGCCCGGGCAGGACAGCCCAAGGCAAGGCGCTCAGGCCTCTCCTGCAGACGACGACACCAGGACCGTTGCACCAGATCGGGCTGAACGCAGCTACGACGATATTCTGGCCATGGTGCGCGACCATTCCAAACAGGATTTCTCACTTTACAAACGCGGCACACTGGAACGCCGAATCGTGCGGCGTATGTCGCTGGTCGGCCTCGGCCCGAACGAGACGACGCGCTATCTGGACATCCTGAGCTCGGACAGCGCCGAATGCGGGCGTCTGTCGACCGATCTGCTGATCCACGTCACCGGCTTTTTCCGCGATCCGGCAGTGTTCGACCACCTGTCGGCCACCGCACTGCCGGATCTTCTGGCCGCTGTGCCTTCGGACCGACCGTTGCGGATCTGGGTCGCCGGATGCAGCACCGGGGAAGAAGCCTACAGCCTCGGCATGATCTGCATCGAGGCGATGGAGGCGGCAGGCTCCGACGCCCAGTTGCAGATCCTCGCTTCGGACATCGATCCCGAGGCAATCGAAACCGCGCGGGCGGGCTATTATCCGGACACCATAAAGGATGTTGTATCCGCCGCCCGGCTCGAACGGTTCTTCGTGGCCGACAATGACGGCTGGCGCGTGACATCTGCCCTGCGCGACCTGATCGTGTTCACAGTCGCAGACCTGCTGTCGGACCCGCCGTTTTCCCGTATCGACCTCGTGTCGTGTCGCAACGTCCTGATCTATCTGGGCCCCGATGCGCAAAAGCGTGTCGTGGCGCGCTGCTGCTTTGCCCTGC
>JBBSNW010000151.1:0-3975 GCA_038260405.1 Rhodobacterales bacterium
CCTGCGCGATCTGCATCACCTGCTCCTGGTAGACGATGATGCCTTGGGTTTCCTCGAGGATATGGTCGATCAGCGGATGAACGGATTCGAGCTTCTTCAGCCCGTTCTTGACCTCGCAATAGGTCGGAATATTCTCCATCGGACCGGGGCGGTACAGGGCGACGAGCGCCACGATATCCTCGATGCAGTTCGGCTTCATGCGCTTGAGCGCATCCATCATGCCGCTGGATTCCACTTGGAACACGGCCACCGTCTTGGCGGCGGCATAAAGCTTGTAGGACGCCTCGTCGTCCAGCGGGATCGCACCGATATCGTCGATCGCGACCTCGGGCGGCTGGTAAAGCTCGGTACCGTCGGCGGCGACATGCAGGTGCCGCCCGGACTTCTTGACGAGATCGACGGCGTTCTGGATCACTGTCAGCGTCTTCAGACCCAGAAAGTCGAACTTCACCAGACCCGCCTGTTCGACCCATTTCATGTTGAACTGGGTCGCGGGCATGTCACTGCGCGGATCCTGATAAAGCGGCACCAGCGCATCCAGAGGCCGGTCGCCGATCACGACGCCGGCAGCATGGGTCGAGGCATTGCGCAGCAGCCCCTCGACCTGCTGGCCGTAATCGAGCAGGCGCGCGACGACCTCTTCGGACCGGGCCTCCTCGCGCAGGCGGGGCTCGTCGGCGAGCGCCTTTTCGATGCTCACCGGCTTCACGCCCTCGACCGGGATCATCTTGGACAGCCGGTCCACCTGGCCATAGGGCATCTGCAGCACGCGGCCGATGTCGCGCACCGCGGCCTTGGACAGCAGCGCGCCGAAGGTGATGATCTGACCCACCTTGTCACGACCGTAACGGTCCTGCACGTAGCGGATGACCTCCTCGCGCCGGTCCATGCAGAAGTCGATGTCGAAGTCGGGCATCGACACGCGTTCGGGGTTCAGGAACCGCTCGAACAGCAGGGAATAGCGCAGCGGATCGAGGTCGGTGATCGTGAGCGCATAGGCGACGAGACTGCCCGCACCCGACCCCCGCCCGGGACCGACGGGAATGTCGTGATCCTTGGCCCATTTGATGAAATCCGCAACGATCAGGAAGTAGCCCGGAAACCCCATCCCCTCGATGATGCCAAGCTCGAATTCCAGCCGCTTGTCATAGTCCTCGACCGGGGCGGCATGCGGGATGACCTTGAGCCGTTCGACCAGACCCTCCTTGGCCTGGCGGCGCAGTTCCTCAACCTCGTCATCGGCGAATTTCGGCAGGATCGGGTCGCGCCGGTAGGCCATGAAGGCGCAGCGCTGCGCGATTTCGACGGTATTCTCCAGCGCCTCGGGCAGATCGGCGAACAGCGTCGCCATTTCCTGCGGCGACTTGAAATAATGCTGCGGGGTCAGGCGACGCCGCGCCTCCTGCTGATCGACATAGGCACCCTCGGCAATGCAGATCAGAGCGTCATGCGCCTCGTACATCGAAGATTTCGGGAAGTAGACATCGTTGGTGGCGACCAGCGGCAGGCCCATCTCATAGGCCATCTCGATGAAGCCGCGCTCCGACGCGCGCTCGTTCTCGGGCAGGCCATTTTCGCCCGGATGCCTTTGCAACTCGACATAAAGCCCGTCGCCGAAGGCTGCGTGCAGCCGCACCATCAGCGCCTGCGCCGCGCCGCGCTGGCCCTGCTGGAGAAGCAGCCCCACCGGCCCCTCCGGCCCGCCGCTGAGGCAGATCAGCCCCTCGGAATGTTTCTCGAGATCCTCGAGCGTCACATGCGCGAGCTGCCCGTCCCCCCGCAGGTAGAGGCAGGAATTCAGTTTCATCAGGTTCTCGTAGCCGCGCTCGTTCTGCGCCAGCAGGACAAGCGCCGCCGGATCACGCGGACGTTCGCCCGGGGCAGGCGTCACATATTGCAGATCGACCTGGCAGCCGATGATCGGCTGCACCCCCGCCTCCGCCGCCGTGACGGAGAATTCGAGCGCCGCAAAGAGGTTGTTGGTATCGGTCACCGCCACTGCGGGCATGCCCATCTGTTCGCACAGGGCAGGCAGCTTCTTGAGCCGCACCGCCCCTTCGAGCAGGGAATATTCGGTGTGGGTGCGCAGGTGGATGAATCGGGGATGCTGTGTCATGCCGCCACATTATGGGGTGGCCGGTTTCGACGAAAGGGCGAAGATGCCCGCTGCTCCAAAGTCATCGGGAGCGATGCGCCGCCGAAGCGTTCCGGACCACGCCAAAGGCACAGTCCGGTGGACGCCACGCCGCACCGGCATCGCGCAAGTGCAACACCCTGGCGAATGAGGCCCAAGAACAAGGCACCGGCCCGGCCTTCCCTCCGGCCTCTGCATTTTTCCCTTGCCAATGCCGAGCCGCGCCGCCTAGCCTCTTCAACGGATCAACGAAGACCCGCGCATCTTCTACGCCGCATCGAGGGCGCGCAGACAGGGTCATTTCGGTAAGGCGGCAGGTTATCATCATGGATATCACCTTTCTTCTGAACGGAGAGAGTGTTGAGATCAGGGAGGTCGATGCGACGACAACCCTGCTCGACTGGCTGCGCGAGGAACGCGGCCTCACCGGCACCAAGGAAGGCTGCAACGAAGGCGATTGCGGCGCCTGCACGGTGATGGTCACGGACCCGGGTGGCGCGCGCGCGCTCAATGCCTGCATCCTTTTCCTGCCGCAGCTGCACGGCCGCGCGATCCGCACCGTCGAAGGCATCTCGGCGCCCGACGGCAGGCTGCACCCCGTCCAGCAGGCGATGATAGACCATCACGGCTCGCAATGCGGCTTCTGCACGCCCGGCTTCGTGGTCTCGATGGCGACGGCCCATGCGAATGGCGACACAGGTCACGACGACGCGCTTGCGGGCAATCTCTGCCGCTGCACCGGCTATGCGCCGATCATCCGCGCCGCCGAGGCCGCAGCGAGCGCGCCCGTTCCCTACTGGTTCGCCCCCGATGCCGATTTCAAGCCTGCAGAGACCGCCACGCAGCCCGGCGACAGCTGCCATGCCCCCGAAACCGTGGACGCACTGGCCGAACTCTACGCCGCGATGCCCGATGCGACGCTTGTCGCGGGGGCCACGGATGTCGGCCTCTGGGTGACCAAGGGCCTGCGCACCCTGCCCCGGACCATCTTCCTCAACCGCTGCCGCGACCTGCAGGAGATCACGGAGACCGAAAGCGGCATCCGCATCGGCGCGGGCGTCACCATGGACCGTGTGCTGGCAAGGATGCGCGGCCTGCACCCCTCCTACGCCGAAATGATCCGCCGTTATGGCTCGGCCCAGGTGCGGGCGGCGGCGACGATCGGCGGCAACATCGCCAACGGCTCGCCCATCGGCGACAATCCCCCGGCGCTGATCGCGCTCGATGCCACGCTGCACCTGCGTCACGGCGACTCCCGCCGCGATCTGCCCATCGGGGACTTCTTCCTCTCCTACGGCAAGCAGGACCGCGCGCCCGGCGAGTTCGTCGAGGCGGTGACGATCCCGCGCCAGCCGGACCGGCTCCGGGTCTACAAGCTCTCCAAGCGCTTCGATCAGGACATCTCCGCCGTCTGCGGCGCCTTCAGCATCACGCTCGAGGACGACACCGTCAAAGCGGCCCGCATCGCCTTCGGCGGCCTTGCCGCGACACCCCGACGCGCGACGCAGGTCGAGGCGGCCCTCACCGGCAAACCCTGGAACGACGACACCATCGCCGCCGCCTGGGATGCCTGGGAAGACGATTTCCAGCCGCTCAGCGACATGCGCGCGAGTGCGCAATACCGCCTCACCACCGCGCGCAACATGCTGACGCGCTACCTGCTCGAGGATCTGGGCGGCCAGGTCTCGGTACTGGAGGTGACGCCATGAGCCGCAAAACCTCTTTCCCCTTTCATCTTGCCCGGAAAACTCCGGGGAGCGCGAGGGGGCGGGCCCGAGCCGTTGAACCACCGAGCCAGGCGTCCCGGGAGGTGGGTGGATTAGCGGCGCAATAACACAGCG
>JBBSNW010000152.1:0-3918 GCA_038260405.1 Rhodobacterales bacterium
ATGCAAACTGGCGTCGAGCGGACGCTCCGGATCTATACGCAGCACCGGGTCGAGCAGATGGCGCGGCTTGGCCAGGTCAAATTTAACGCTCAGAGCGCGAAGGTGTGCAACCTGTCGCGGATTGAAGATCGTCTCGGCCGATGACCCGAGCAGATCGCCGATCGGTTTGTCCAGCAAGAGCGCGGTGTCACCGGCGGCCTGCAAAATCTCGAACGTGTCAGGATCGAAGACCAGCATCGCACCGTGCGGCAGGATCGCCCCTGGAATGTGGATCGGCTCACGATCGCAGTTTGTGGTGTCGACAAGCGTTTCGAATTCAGACTCTACCGACATCTGCTGTCCCCCAGCCGGAGAGCCAATCTTCAAAAACCGAAAAGACCTCGACCGCAGCGTCGATTGTCGCAGCGCGAGCCGCAGGTGCTGCCGAAACCGAATCGACCCTCCCGACAAAGTCGCGCCACGCGGCGCCAGCCAGCGAGCCGTGTCCTTCGAAAAAGCGCCGACCAGCCGGTTCGCCATAACCAAGCAGTCGATCGAGCCCCTTTGCAAGAACACGTCCGCCAAGGGCGGAACCTTCAACGACGTACAACGCGCCGATCACGCATTCGTTGCTATCAAGCGGCGGCATCGGTGGACGCGCCATCTCAGCGCTCGGTAGCCAAGGCTCGCCACGCAGAGTTTCGAGGTCCTGCGCAAGCCAGTGACTGCGCTGCGTCCCAACGTGCGCCACGGCTTCGAACGCCCTGTAGAACCCATCCAACCGAATAAGCAGCCTGGTATAATCATCCCGGCTGATCGTCCCATGCTGAACGGCTGCGAAGCCATTGTGCCGGTGCAGCCGTTGATGCACCTCGTCCGTCGCCAAGCGCAGACAATGGCGGAGGGGGGCTGCACCCGTTGGCAGAGGCATTTTTGGGGCTAGTGGATTGATAGGGCGGACCTAAAATAATTGCGTTGATCCATCATCACTTCGCCAATCGCCAAGTCAACGAAAATGATCCATGGCTGTAGCGGCTCGCAATGATACTCGGTCGAGACTGCGATAATCGGGGGGGTTTCGTCTCACATTGCATGAGACGGATCGACGCGGCGGGCGTACGTTCGTCGAAATGTAGACATAATCGATGCGACGCGCGCACAACAACGGCCCGACCGCGCGCGATGTCGGTAAGGGGGGCAATGGCCCGAGCGCATGGCTGCGCGCGGGCTCCGCTTTACCGATGTGGTAGGCGCGCAGGCAACTGGCGGCGGCCAGTGCGCCCGACACCTGGAGCACGATCGTCGCAGGGGCGGTCGTCCTTCAGACCAACCGCGAGGCGATGGAGAAATGCCGGAGAGCTGCGAGCAAGGTGAACGAGCCAGTGCGATACACGATCAGAGTTGAAGCTAGCCCAACGATAGCAGTTGGCGAAAAGTCTGTGCGATAGCGGTCCGATCAAAAGGCTTGGTCAGGATCGGGGTTTCAGGATCGCAGGGGCTGCAAGCGTCCGGCGTGCCAGTGATGAAGATCACCGGGATCGGCCCGATCGCATCGAGGATGATCGAGACGGCAAGTGGGCCGGTGCCTGATGTCAGGGTAACGTCGGAGGTGATGAAATCGGGCTTTCGCGCGAGCGCCTCCTTGACCGCTTCATCCTGGGAAGCGGCGAATGAGAACGAGGTCGCGCCCTCCTGTTCCAACAAGGCTTCGAGGTCCATCGCTATCAACGGCTCGTCCTCGATGATTAGAACGTGACACACGTTACGCTACTCTCCGGTTTGATGACTGATTAGAACGACGGATGAGGTGCTTAGGTTCGTTGGGACGCGCATTTTGTGTCCGCCGCTCAGGAGTTGTGCCGTTTCGCCGGATCAGGAAACACCAGCTTGAGTTCGGTTCCTTTGGAAGATGACCAGATTATCTCGGCCTGGAGCTGGCGCGCCAATCCCCCGATGAGCTTCATGCCCGTTCCCGATCCGGAAATTCCGGTCGCGGGGGATGTAGGTAATCCGCATCCGTCATCAGCGATGACAACCTGAATGCGGTTATCATTCAGGCGCTCGATGCGAAGCGAGATCGTGCCGCCCGTCGATCCGAAGGCATATTTGAGGCTGTTGGTCGCGAACTCGTTGATGACCAGGCCCAGCGGTACGGCCCGGTCCGGGCTGAGCTGGATATCGTCGATGTCGACGCTGAGGTTGATCGCCTCGGCCTGATCGCCGTGGAGCTCGACAAGGTGTTCAACGATCTTGGTGACGTAGGAGCGGAGGGAGAGTGTGCTGTTGCCTTCGGCATAGACATGCTCATGCGCGAGCCGGAGGGTTTCGATACGGTCCCCGACCAGCTCCAGTTCGGCGCGCGCCTCTTCTGAACTCGTGCCACGCGCCCGCATATGCACCAGGCTCGTTATCATGCCGATATTGTTCTTGATGCGGTGTTGCAGTTCGACCAGCAGCCTTTTGTTCGTATCCAGCGCGACCGCAAGGTCGTGGCGCTTGTGGAGCCGATCGATCACCGGTCCCAAGATGCCCGCGTAGATGCGGAGGAACCCGATATCCTCTTCGCCAAAATTGCGAGGCCTAGTGCTGTCAACTTGCAGCAGGCCATAGGCCCGTTCATCGCGTGACACGAAGATCGGCACGTTCACGAGAGCCTTAACACTGTGCTCGACCAAGAACGAGGGCAGTATGAACCGCTGTTCAGTGAGTATGTCCCGCGTGACCACCGGCTCCGCCACTTTGATGGCGTATGTCTCCGATGACTTCTCATCCATCTGCAGGACGGTTTCGCCGACGATGCCGGGACGCCAACCGCAACCGGCTCTCACCAACACCGACTGGCCATCGGGCTGGACTTCCAGAACCTTCGAAAGATCGGTCCCCAGCGCCTCGCCGACAAGGCGACAGGCCTCTTCCAGAACCGTCTGAAGGTCGGTGCTTCGCAGAGCGAACTCACTGAATTTGGCAAGGATGCGCTGGCGTTCGATTAAATCCTCGCGGCTGACCATGTTTTCCCTCTTTATGAAAAGTAGGCTTTTGGCGGGCTTTGCCAATGCATCGCCGACACATAGCGGTAGCTTAACCAGAAAAGAAGCATCGGCTCCGAGCACGATCGAGGTGTCACTACCGTCGGTTTCGGCACCGAAATCTGACCAACGCTTTTCCAGGGCTGGGGAGGTGTCAGAAGGGCACCGTCAACTTGCTGCGGTCGGGCGCGTGGAAAGACGCGATGCCGGAATTGGGTGTAATCATGCGGCCATTGCGACGCCGGTCACCTCAGCCCAGTGCGTGAACGCCTGGGTGCGGGCAGAGCGGATGTCGGTGGCGTTGGCTGGGGGCGGGCGAGAAAAGACGTTGGCAATTTGATCGTGGGTGGACAGGAAGCGCTGGACGTGGCGCTGTGACTTGAAGCCCTTCATGATGCGCTCTCGTCGCCTTGTTGGCTGGTGGGAATTCTCGGCCCGGTTGTTGAGGCCCTTGTGCTGGCGGTGCTCGACGCCGGGCATGATATTCCGCTTGGCGGCGCCGTAGCTTCCGAGCTTGTCGGTGATCATCACCCGGGGAGCCCGACCCTGTTTCTTCAGCAGTTTGCGTAGCAGACGGCGGGCCGCCTTCGTGTTGCGCCGGCTCTGGACAAGGACGTCGAGAACAAAGCCATGCTGGTCAACCGCGCGCCATAGCCAGTGTTTGCGCCCGGCGATGGTAATCACGACTTCACCGGGATGCCATTTGTCGCCGCGTTGCGGCGCTCGCTACCGGATGCGGCGGACAAATACCTCACCGAACTTCAGCCCCCATTGCCGGACCGTCTCATAGCTGACCTCGATACCGCGCCCAGCCAACAGTTCCTCGACCATCCGCAGGCTCAGTGGGTACCGGAAATACAGCCAGACCGCGTAGCAGATGATCTCGGGAGGATAGCGGTAACCCGCGTAAATG
>JBBSNW010000153.1:0-3851 GCA_038260405.1 Rhodobacterales bacterium
GCGGCCCGTCGCGCTGGTGCCACGTCGCTTGTCACCTTCGACCGAAAGGCGGCGCAACTGCCGGGGATCGATCTCCTGTCTGTCTGACCTCTCTCGTCCGGATAAGTTTCATCCGGCGAACGGGAAGCGGGACGGTGGCCAATCACATTATCTGGCTGGACCTCACGACGTCTGTTCGGTGCGAATGACGGCGGGAACGGTCATGGCAAGAATATAAAGATCGGTGAGCGGCTTGGAGCGCGTCACGTACATCCGGTCAATGGCGACCCGCCGCGAATAGTTTATCGCGCTGCGTCCGCTGACCTGCCATAGTCCGGTGATGCCGGGGCGCGCCCGAAGGTAGAAGCGCACCGAACGACCGTAGCGCTGTAACTCGTCCAGCGAGACTGGACGGGGTCCGACTAGACTCATCTCGCCGCGCACGACATTGACCAGTTGCGGCAGCTCATCAAGGCTGAGTTTGCGCAGAACCTGTCCGACCGGGGTCACCCGTGGATCCGATGACAGCTTTCGGTTTTCCGTCCATTCCCGGAGAGCTTCGGGATTGCGTGCGCAATGCGATTTCAGGACCTCGTCGCCATCGACAACCATCGTCCGAAACTTGAGGCAATGGAACCGCCGGTTCTCATAGCCTATCCGTTCGTGACCGAAGAATGCGCTACCTTTCGACGTCGTGAGGATCAGCGCGGCAAGCCCAAGCATCAGGGGCGCAAGCAAGATAAGCAAGAGCCCGCTGATCAAGATATCGAAGAACCGCTTGGAAATACCGCCGACCGGCACATCGTACCGAACAAACGCCAGGCGATCCGGGGCACTGACATAACCAGCATCAGAATATGTTGTATCTGCCCATTTCATGACTGATCTCCAAGAGAGCCGACTATCGCGCCGACAGTGTTAAAGGATGCGCACATCAGGGCGCAAGTCGTCGGAACGGAACCCCCGAGAATCATTCTTCTCAATTCCACACCACCAACACAGGCGATGGTTACGCAGTCCCGGCAGTGTTATTCGATAACCAGCCCGCGACACAGCGGACGAGAGACTCTCAATCGGAGCGTTATTCGATGTCAGAACCTTAAAATTAAGCAATGTGAGCTGCATCCTTGGTAGCGGGGTTTCGCCGATCGAGCGGATGCTTTCAGGAATTTCGACGCAGCTCCTGCGGATCTTCCAGCGCACTTTACGTGCCAAGGCAACGTTGCCTTTTGGAGGCGGCGACATCATCGCCGTCGATTAGATAAGTACTGTGGCCAACCCGCGGTCCCTCGGGGTCTTAGCTCCGCTTGTCCGCACGGATGACCTTCGGGAGTACTATACAACCTTCCGCGCTGGAACGCCGCGCAGGCTTAAAGCCCGGCGGCCTTGCGCAGGGCATCGCTGATCCGGCTTTGCCAACCAGCTCCTTGTGCCTTGAACGTCGTGATAATGTCCAGGTCCACGCGGATCGTCGTGGACACCTTGGTCACGTCTGCCTTTGGCCGTCCACGCTGAACAGTCGCTTTCGCAGCCCTGTTGGGCTTTGCGCAGTAAACCAAAACGCCTATGCCCGTCGCCTGAGCATCGATCAGCCTGGTGCAAGGTGGCCTTGGCGTCATTGCTCCAGTTCCGGCTTATCAAAAACCCTCGTGAGTGCCGCAAAGTGATTTTCTCTCCGCAGTGACGACCTGGCGGCCGGGAGTGAAAGGTTTCGGAGCGCTCGGCCAAGCCGGCTTCTTCGATGAAGAAGGCATTGTTGTGAAGCTGCTCGAGGGCTTGTGCCTTTAATGCAAGAGCGGGGCGAGACCAAGCCTGCCCACATGCACATTGTCCACAAGGTGGTCATGCGCCGAAGCCTGACCTGGCCGGAAATGTCGTGATCTCAGTGAGGATCGCCTGACAGGCTAACTCCGATGACTTCGATCGGAGGTTCATGATGGATCTCCATGTTTTTGCATTTGTGGTCAGCGCGACCGCAGAGCTTTCCCGAAATCCGCAAGCCTGGGTCTTTATCCGCGTGTCGTAATGGATAAGATCACCCGCATGAGACAGTCCATATTCCAGACCTGTATGTCAGAGCGACCCGGACAGACGGAAGACCACATGGTCTTTCGATGGGCCGACCTTTGGTCGCAACGCGTGGCGGCGAACAGAGGTGCGGTATCGGACCTTCTTGAACAAATGGACGAAGAGCCTGCATTGCCCGCTGACCTTCTGGCGCTGTTAAGCGCCGTTCTGGATGCCATGCGGATGAACCGCGAGAACCGCGAACGGGACGCGACGGCAATCTTTGCGCTGATTGACGGCTGGATTGACGCAAAAGTGGCATCGAACAGTTTGGACAACTGGCAAAAGATCGGTCTGTGTCAGGCTTTTATCAGCGCGGGTCTGGAGCCTCCGGATCCGGTCCGCCTCAACCTGGACGTCGCCGGTGATGAGGCGTTGATTGGCGACATGGAAGTCCCTGACATTGAGGCTCTTATGCGCGATCTGATCCCGGACGATGTCACGGGCTATCCGGCGTACATGGTCTTGCGGGAAGGTATCGGGGCGATGCCCCGGTCCGCTGCAGCGCTGTTTGTCACGCAGATGGTTGCTCACGCCGTCCCGAAACTGGTCTCGGTCGGTCGCTATGTCCTGCTCGATGCGGTGGGTGAGATGCGCAGGTCGGCGGCTCAGGGATTTGCGGACCTTGCGCAGGCGGGCGGCGTGGATGCCAGCCTGCTTTCTGATCTGATCCGGCTCCGGAAGTGGATCCCGGACACGGAAACCAAAACGGCTCTGGATCATGCGATCAAAGAGGCACTTCGGCGCGAGGCATCCGGTGGTGCGGTCCCCGGTCCCTGGAAACTTCATCGACTGGTGTCCTCCTTGCCCGATGGCACCGGCAGTCAGAGCATCCTGGCGAGTGTCAGCCGCGGCAGTAAAAAATATATCGCGGCACTGCTGCTCAAGACGGGTCACGGCATCAAGGACGCCTATGCCATCCCCTGCAGCAGTGCCAGCGATCAGCGGCGAACCCTCGCTGAGATCGAAGCTTCGATGCCGATGCATGAGGTTCCGATCGATTACCTCCCCGCAGCAATGGCCGCAGCACTGGGCGAGGGTCTCGCCGCAAACCTGCCCCCTGCGCCGGGGTTTCTGGATGTGGCAGAGATGTTGGGACTACGCGACATAACCCCAGCAGACTGTTCTTCAGCCGCCCAGGGCGACATCGCAGATCCGGAGGCCCGGTTGGCCGGTTTATCCGCCACGAAACGCGGGCAGCTCATTGGCCGCAGCATCGCATGGGTGCGGGACCACGAGATTTCGTCGACATGGTTTGTCAGTGATGCGACCCTTTCAACGGCTCTGGAGGAGGCCAGAACCGAGCGTCAGGCTGAGGAAGTGGTGTGGGCGCATCTGGAAACGCAACGCGACTTCTGGTTATCGCTCTTCGCGAGATCGGCCGCCATTCTACGCCATGCAGGCGGCGATGATTGGATGGTTTTTGCGGCCGTCGCGAACGGACTGGAAACCGGCCGTTCCTTCAAGAAGATACCCATTTTCGAAATGATTGTCGCTCTGACACTGGATATTGCCGAACAGGACAGCGCCGGGACGGGTCCCGGCAGCGACGCCCCGATGGACGATCCGGATCCGGACGATGACGTCGACCTTTACATCGCTCCGGAAAAGAAAGGCGAACTGGAGCGACTGTTGCGCAAAACCCCACTCAGTCCGGATTTGATTGACGGTTACCTGACGGCCGTGATCGTGGCCCCCCGGTTTGTGACACCCACGGACTGGTTGCCGCCGCTTTTAGGTGGCATTGAATTTCCCGGGGGCAACAAAGTACAGCGCGTGCTCGATATCATCATGCTGCGATACGA
>JBBSNW010000154.1:0-3756 GCA_038260405.1 Rhodobacterales bacterium
GACCGACAGTAACATCCGCATCGAAACAGGCAAGACAGACTGGCACGGTCTCGGTCAGCAACCAGTCCTGCGACCGATCAGGAAATCGGGAAGCCAGTGACCTGCGACGAAGCCGTTCCGGATCGATCCTGCAGGCCTTAGCCCAAAGCCTGAGCAGCCCCATCTCCGGCGCCACGTCGTCAACCTGCCGCGCACCTGCGTCCCTACCCCTCTGCCCCGCCATATACATCATCAGCTGCAGGCGATCCGACCCGTTGCGACACGGGCTTTCCCCGCCGCCGAGCGGTCTGGGTCATCGAGACCAGCGGCAGCACCAGATTGTCGCCAAAACTATCCGCGTCGAGGCGCTCTTTGCCCAACCGAACCGCATCTTCCGCCGCCGTCTCGATCAGGCGGAAGATGCGCGCCGTCACACCGGAGGTCAACTTGTGAATCCGCTCTCTGGCCTCCCCACTGATCAGATCGGATGCCTCGCGCAAGGGCAGGATGCGTTCGAAACTTTTCAGGAGCCCGGCGAAGGCGGCATCGTTCTGCCAAGGCTTGAGATGGAACGCCTCGAAGCGCTCGGCCAGCTGCGCATCGGTCAGCAGCGCCTGCCGAGACAGGTCCGTTCCGGCACAAACCAGGGGAATCCGCAGGTCATTGGCCAGAAACCGGATGGCATTGAGAAAGATGCGCTGCTGACGGAAGGTGCCGGCCAGCATGCCGTTCACCTCGTCGAGAATGATCATCTTTGCCCCCACGGTCCGCAGCAGCGACCGGCAGATATCCTTCTCGCGGGCGAGCGTACCGCCTGTCATCGCCGGCGCGCCCGTGCTGGCCAGAAGTTCCCGGTAAAGATCGCGTTCAATGGGTTCGGATGGCACCTGCGCGACAACCACCGGGCGGTGGTCAACGCCGGTCACCTGGCTGAACTTCGGCGGGTGGTCGCGTTCGAACTTGCGGACGATCTTGGTCTTGCCCATGCCTGTATCGCCATAGATCAGCAGGCACGGCATCCGGTCACGCGGCGGATAGGTCAGCAGGTTCTCCAGACGTGCCAGAGCCGCCCCGGACTGATTGAAACCGATCCAGCGGTCAGCCCGGATCCAGGCAATGCGCTCATCATCCGGCAGTGCCGCGAACCGGCGGTAGGCCGGATCGAGATGTGCAAATGCGCTGCCTTCGGTCACGACCATTCCTCGACTTCGAACCCCGGATGGTTCCTGAGCACATTCTCGTTTTCCTCTGGTCTCGGATCGGCATCCTCAGCCTCGTAGGCCCCTACCCCATCAAGCGCTCGGTCCCGTCGCTCGGAAAACCGCCTGGCCTCCCGTGTCCTGGTGCTGGCCGCATCAACCAGGGCGCGCTGTTCCTCAATCACCTCGAATATAAGCTCTTCGTCCTCGAGCGCGCGCCCGCGCTCGCGCAAAATCGCCTGCGCACGGCGATGCTCCGCAAGGGTGATGGGCGGATGGCGTAGGTCCGCAAACCGCACAGCATAGCGCTGACCCTCGGGGCCAAGCACAAAGATCGTCGAGAGATCGCGCGGATCATAAGACACGTGCAATTGCCGGTTCTGCCGACCCGCCCAGAGGCTCAGGATATCGTCCCAATACCGCAGGCCGAAGAGATGGAGGCCATCGCGGCGCACCATGCGTTCCGTGCTCGGCAGAAAGTCGATCCGGAACCCCTCCGGGTCATAAGGCAGGCGCAAAGGTGCCTCGCGCCGCCCATAGGCCTCGTTCCAGGCCGCAACTGGCGGAATGCCGAGCGAACGATGTCGTTCAGCATGATAGCGGGTGATTTCCAGCGCCAACCAGCGCTCCAGCTCGTCAAGCGTCATCGCGGACTTCGCTACGGAATCGTAGTTACCGCGGTCCTTGATGCTGCTGAAGGTGGATCCCGGCAGCAGGTGGACCGCCCCCATCATCGTGCCGATCAGCCGCTCGATATGACCGCCGTAATGCGGCGCTCCAATCGGCCGATACTGCAGTGAAATCCCGTGCTCCTCAGCACCCCGCTTCATCGCCTTCGAGCGGAATTCCTTGGCGTTATCGACGTGAATGGTCTCCGGCAATCCCTCAGCAGGCCAGTCCGCGTCGATACCCAGGCTCTCCAGCCAGTCGAATTTGGGCTGCGCCAGATGCTGAATGGCCAGTGCCACCGACAAGACCGACGGCGGCTCCAGCGTCAGGTAGAAACCAGCCACCATGCGACTGGCAACGTCGATGGCGAGCGTCAACCAAGGCCGCTGCAAAGGTTTGCGATGAACCCGGTCCACGACGATGACATCGACCAACGTGTGGTCGATCTGGACCACCTCATACGCCCGTTCGATCCGGTATTCTCCCGGGACAGGTCGATGGCGTTGGCGAGATACCTTTGCTCCCTCACGCGCAGCCGCAAGCTCCGCCGGATCTATCGCCGCCACGCGGTCGCGCAGGGTGGTCCAGCACGGGGGACGTAGCCCCTCCAGACTGCACCGCCTGCGCACCTCCTTTTGCAGGGCATTTATGCTTGGCTTCTGAAGGGATTTGTAGAAATCCTCAATCGCCCCCAAAATCACCGCTTCGATCTCGTCGGGCAGTCGTCGACTACCCGTCGGCGTCCCGACCTGAGCTGCCAGCAAAGAACTGGTGACCGGGCGCGCCTTGTACGCTGAGATCAACTCGTAGAGGCGAGAGCGCTTGAGACCAAGATCGCGGCAGGCCTTTAGGAATTCGGCACGGTTCGGTGACGCCTTGCTTGCAAGACAGCGGATCACAGCTTCCCGCGCGACCGCCTGTTCCCATGCTGCATCGTCGACAGTGTTGATGTCTGATCGATCCACCATAGCCAAATCCGGAAAATAGGTGTCTTATGTCCGATAATGAAACTATAATCCGGGAATGAAACAAGAACATGAACACAATGATATCAATACGTTAGAGTCCACCAATGGAACAAGAACGACACGCAAAGATTTTGGGTTTGATGTTTGCGCAGTATGATGCATCGCCGTAGAAGGTGACGTCGCAGCGATGATTGGATATGTACGATGGTTGACTTCAAAGGCGCGCATTATCCGAAGTCTGTGATCCTGTTCGCGGTATTTTTCTATCTGCGCTACCCTGTATCTTATCGCGACCTCGAGGAAATAATGGAGGAACGCGGCGTCGATGTTGACCATGCAACTTTAAATCGTTGGGTGGTAAACTACTCGCCATTGATTGCTGCGAAAGCCCAAGCGAAAAAACGTCCGACCGCCATCTCATGGCGCATGGATGAGACCTATATCAAGGTGCGCGGAAAGTGGATGTATCACTATCGCGCCGTAGACCGGGACGGTCAAACCCTTGATTTCATGCTGTCTGAGCGTCGTGACAAAGCTGCGGCGCGGCGCTTCTTCAGGCGGGCGATTGGAACGAATGGCGTCCCCGACCGCGTCGTCATCGACAAAAGTGGGGCCAATCTGGCGGGGCTGGAAGCCGTGAATGTGATCCTGAAGTTCACGGGAACAGGGCAGACCATCAAAGTCTTGCAGGTCAAATATTTGAACAATATCCTTGAGCAGGACCATCGGTTCATCAAGCGCATCACAGGGCAAATGCTCGGCTTCAAAGCCTTTCATTCCGCCTCCGCTACCCTTGAAGGTATTGAGACTGCGCACATGATCCGCAAGGGCCAATTCGATGCCAACGGCTCGACCGCATTTCAGCAGTTTGCTCAGCTCGCAGCATAATTATGTCCAGTGCAAGCCTACACTCAACTCAGCTACAAATTTGCGACAGAACC
>JBBSNW010000155.1:0-3744 GCA_038260405.1 Rhodobacterales bacterium
ATTGACCCTGATCCGCGCCTCGAGCCGGGCGGTCGCTTCGCGCCTCATCTCCACCGGATCGCCATGCGGAATGGGGGCTTCGAAGATCGCCTCGAAGCTCACCCCGTCGGGCAGGCGCAACCCGAAGAACGGCACCATCAGCGCGCCCGTGCGCAGGGCGATTTCCGCGGCTGAGGTGAGGGTGGGGGCTGGCTGGCCCATGAAGTCGATTCTTGCCCCCGCGCTGTCATAGACGTCGAACAGCAGCACACCCATGCCGCCATCCTTGATATGGCGCAGCAGGCCCATCGTGCCACGGCGGCCCTGCTCGAAGACGGGGTCCGACAGCTTGTGCATGTTGAGCGCATAATGATCGTTGAAGAACGGGTTCGACATCGGCCGGTACAATCCACCGATCTCGTAGCCGCGCGCGACCAACGCAGCGCGGGGCGCTTCGAAATTGCCGAAATGACCGGTGACGAACAGCACCGGACGCCCGGCGGCGCGTGCCGCCTCGACTTCGGCGAGTCCGTCACCGGAGATCGTCGCGTCGCGCATCCGGTCGCGCAGGCCAAGAACGTCATAATTCTCGATCATCGTACGCCCGGCATTGTCGGCCACGCCATCCGCGATCCGGCGCTTTTCCAGCGCGGGCATGTCGGGCCATATATGGGTCAGATTTTCGACCGCCCGGGCCCGGTAGCCCACCAGTGGCGATACGATCTTCGAGACGAAGCGGCCCATCAGCCAAAGGCGCGTCCGCAGGGGCAGGGACAGCATGGCCCAGATCACGGCACGCAGGACACGGTCGGTCATCCAGTCCGCCGGGCTCCCGTCGATCTTGTCCTCAGAGTTGTCCTGGCTCAACGGATGCTCCCCCGGCAATGCTGGGCCAAGAATTATGCCGCGGCGCTGCGGATCACAACCCTTGCGCCGCTTCAGTCCTCGGCATTGGCGTCATCGGGGTTGAGCAGTTCGATCTCGCCGACCGCGACGAGATCGCGGATTGCGGCGACCACGGCGTTCATCGCATCCTCGGCGACGCGCGGCTTGATCTTGCCCTTTTCCGCCGCCTCGTCGCGAATGCCCTGGGCCATGCGTTTGGACATGTTGTCGAGCAGGAATTCGCAGCTGCGGTTCTCTTCAGGCGTGCGCGCGCCCGCAATGGCCGTGACCAGCACAGCGGCTTCCACGTCGCGCGTGACCTTTGGTACATCAATAGCGTTGAGCCGCATCGGGATGTTGGCAAAGGTGAAGATCGCCTTGCGGACGGCATCGGCAAAGACGCTGTCGCTTTCGTCCAGGCCTTCGAGCACGTCTTCGCGGATATCGGAGGCGGAATAGTTCAGGATCGCGCCGACGCGGTCCACCGGTGCGGTGGAGAAGGCGCGGGGCGGTTCGGAATCCATCTGGCTGGCAAGGCTGAGCCCGATGCGATCGACAGCCTCGGGCGTGACACCGGCGGTCATCGACACCGCATAGGTGATGCGCCGCGCCTTGGCACCGGGAAGCCTACCCAGAAGTGCTGCGGCCTTGGTCACGTCGATCTTGGAGAGCATGACGGCGGCGATCTCGGTGCTTTCGGACAGCACCATCTTTTCGAGCCGGTCCAGATCCAGCGCGCCGATCCGGATCCAGGGATCACCGGCCTGTCGCACGCCGGCCTCCTTGCGCAGGCGCGCGGCGGTGCGGGGGCTGATCTTGCCATCGAGTGCCGAGAGCGCACCCGCGATATTGCCGGGAAACGACAGACCGACCGATTCAAGCTGGTCGGCGAATTCCTGCACCACGGCCGCCAGCGTGTCCCGATCGACATAGCGCATCACGCCGAGCTGCTGCGTGAGCTGTTCCTGCAAGGGTTCGGGCAGGGAAGAGAGCGGCACATCTGCACCCTCGTTCAGGATGAACTGCACGATGATCGCCGCCTTGGCCCTGCGCGTCAGACGCGGCTTGCCGACGGGCGGCGGCAGGGCGGCAAAGGGTGTGAGGTTGTTCATGAAACGCTCCGTTGGACCTTGGTCAACGGCTATCGCATCGCGGTTAAGGAAGGCTGGAATTAATCCCTAAAAACCGGCCCAGTTTGCGGATGTCCGTGTATCGAAGGATGCCATACTGATCCAAACACGGCATCGCATGGCCCGGACAGAGTCATGCAGAATGACAGAAGGCGGCCGTATCCGACCGCCTTCCCGTTCCGTGCGTGGGTTTCACCCGCTGACCACCTTGCAGCTGTTCGTCGCGCTGTCGAAAACCATGCCGTCGGTGCAGGACATCACCTGCTTGGAGTAGCCCGAACAGCTTGCCGCCACGAGGGTCGGTGCGATGACGAGAGCCGTTGCGGCCAGAAGTGCCTTGAGCTTCATGCTTTACCTCCATCTGATGAAGGTAAAGCTTAGCACGGATTCGCGACTCCCCATCGCGCCATGTTTCACGAAAGCGAGAGGTGGCGGAATTTCCTGTCGAAACGTGCAGCATTCGCCGAAAATTCGAGCGAAACAGGCGTGCTGTCCGCACTGGAAAGTATGGACGGAGCCCGCACCCCGTCCACTTCTGGTCTCAGGACTCGCCGAACACGCGGGCAAAGATCGTGTCGACATGCTTGGTATGATAGCCAAGGTCGAACTTTTCCTCGATTTGCGCAGGTGTCAGGGCGGCCGTGACTTCGGAATCGGCGAGCAGCTCTGTCTTGAAATCGGCGCCCTTCTCCCAGACTTTCATCGCGTTGCGTTGCACGAGCTTGTAGCTGTCCTCGCGGCTGACACCGGCCTGGGTCAGCGCCAGCAGCACGCGCTGCGACATCACGAGGCCGCGGAACTTATTCATGTTGGCCAGCATGTTATCCGGATAGATCACGAGCTTCTCGACCACACCTGCAAGCCGGTTAAGCGCGAAATCGAGCGTGATCGTGGTATCGGGGCCAATCGCGCGTTCGACCGAGCTGTGCGAGATGTCGCGCTCGTGCCAGAGCGCCACGTTCTCCATCGCCGGGATCACGGACATGCGCACGAGGCGCGCAAGACCGGTCAGGTTCTCGGTCAGGACCGGATTGCGCTTGTGCGGCATGGCGGAGGAGCCCTTCTGGCCCGCCGAAAAGAACTCTTCGGCTTCCAGAACCTCGGTGCGCTGCATGTGGCGGATCTCGATCGCGATATTCTCGATCGAGCTTGCGATCACGCCGAGCGTGGCAAAGAACATTGCGTGCCGGTCGCGCGGAATGACCTGCGTGCTGATCGGCTCGGGGCGCAGACCGAGCTTCTCGCAGACATGCTCCTCGACCGCCGGGTCGATATTGGCATAGGTGCCGACCGCGCCGGAAATGGCGCCGGTGGCGATTTCCCACTTGGCCTTTTCCAGCCGGTTCTTGTTGCGGTCCATCTCGGCATAGAAGCGCGCGAAGGTGAGGCCCATCGTGGTCGGCTCGGCATGGATGCCGTGCGAACGCCCGATGCGCACCGTGTCCTTGTGCTCGAAGGCGCGGGTCTTGAGTGCCGCAAGAACCCGATCGACGCCCGCCAGAAGGATGTCGGCGGCGCGTACGAGCTGCACGTTGAACGTTGTGTCGAGCACGTCCGAGGAGGTCATGCCCTGATGCACGAAGCGCGCCTCGGTCGATCCGATATGTTCGGCGAGGTGCGTGAGGAACGCGATCACGTCATGCTTGGTCACGGCCTCGATCTCGTCGATGCGGGCGACGTCGAATTCCACGTCCTTCGCCTTCCAGACCGCATCCGCGCTGGCCTGCGGGATCACGCCCAGCTTGGCCTG
>JBBSNW010000156.1:0-3611 GCA_038260405.1 Rhodobacterales bacterium
ATGGCGGCCATTGATAGGGAAATCCTCGGACTACGTTGGGAAACATATCCGTTCTTAGAGAGAGGTAACCCGTATCGAATTTGGTCAGGCGGTAACCAATCCGCGGATGAGAGCATGACAATCATCGGTTCGGCCACTGTCTCCAGCGCCTGCACAGGCTATATCCTTGACGAACCCGTGTCAGCGGGGTATTTTAATAGTGTTGGGAAACCTAAAAACGCTCATGAGAGCGTAGGATTTCACACTCTCCCGCAAACGACCCCAGGCCCGGCCGCCGGCCCGCTGTAAATGTTTTTGCTCATCATCATGGTAAATCCTCTATGCGGATCGGCCCGGCTTACATGATCGGATCTAGGAACGGGGTGTCGGGGTCGCTTACGTAGAAGATGATGGCGCTCAAAGGCTTGTCGGCACTGGTGTTGTATCCCGTCATCTTCGCGTCCGGTGGTTCGACGAAGGTCGTCCCGGCGGCATGCCGAACCGGCGCTTGTCCTTCGATGTCGAGACCGAACTTGCCGTCGAGAATGTAGACGGTCACGGGAAACCGATGGGTGTGAAACACGGTCCGCTGGTTCGGCGCAAATGTGGCCGTCAGCACGCGCACCTGCTGCGATGAGGTGACTGGCATACCTGTGACGATCTGATCGATAAGAACAGTTGGCTTGGCCGGTGCCACATCTTGCGAAAAGGCGGGCGACACGCACAGCGCCATTGCCAGACTCGCCGACGCGCCTCTGATGAATTGTGAAAACAAGGTCACGATAGGTTCCTCCTTTTAGATTTCGGACATACCTGTTCGGTCTGCGGCCGGGGCCGCAGAGGGTTGGTCCTGGAAGATGGGTTGTTCTGGCGGGCAATCTTGCTCGTCCTCTGCGATATACACCCGATCAGTCCTCAGGATTATCTGCGTTCTTGCATAAGGGTGCCGCAAAGATGCAGAGTAGTTCATGTTCGACTGGGACGATCTCAAGGTATTTCTCGCCATCGCCCGCCATGGGAGCACCTTGGCTGCCGGTCGGGCGCTTTCGATCAATCCCTCGACCGTCCAGCGCAGGCTCATGGCACTTGAGGATCAGCTCAAGCTGCACCTCGTGGAGCGGCATCCGTCGGGCTACCGGTTGACCGAACTCGGCGCCGCGATCTTACCGGCGTCCGAAAGGGTCGCCGCGATGGCCGAAGCCTTCGAGATCAAGCTTGCGGAGCTTGCACGTGACCACATGGGTATCATCCGCGTGACCTGCCCGGAGCCGATCGCATTCCGGCTCAGTCAATCTGGCCTTCTCGACAAGTTTCATGATGCATACCCGGATCTGAAGGTCGAATTCGTTCTCAGCGATCAATACGTCGATCTGGCCAAGGGAGAGGCGGATGTCGCGATGCGCTCGGGCGACACGGATGCCGACGTTCTGGTCGGACGCAAGATCGCGGATTCGCTCTGGGCGGTCTATGCCAGTCGCCAATACGTGGAGCGGAACGGCGCTCCGGCGTCTATCGCCGAAATCGTCCGGCATCCTCTGGTCGCGTTCGAGGAGAGCATGAGTAAGCATCGACTTTCGGTCTGGCTTCGCGACGTGGCGCCGGAAGCGGTTTACGCTGCCCGCAACACCAGCGTCCTGGGCCTCATATACGCCGCAAAAGCAGGGGTCGGCATCGCAATCCTTCCGATGTCTCTGGGCGACGCGGAGCCGGATTTGGTCCGAGTGCTTGGCCCGGTGACCGCACTGACACGTCCCTGGCGCCTTCTTGCACATCCCGATCAGCGCCAGACGCGCCGGGTCGCGGCGTTTTTCGACTTCATCAACGACAATCAGGACGCACTGAAACCGATCTTGACGGGGTAATCGCTCGTTTTCGCGGCAGATTTCATCTGTTATTGTCAACGGCGGAGACAAATCCGGCCACGCGGCGGCGCAAAACCCGGCCAGTGGCGGGGCACCAAGCGCCATGGCGCGCGCGCTTGCCAGATAGCTGGCGCGTGTCATGGCGCTGTGGCCCAAAGGGCCAATCTCGATTTGGGTAATCAGGTGGCGGCTTCAATCTTGCGGCCGCGGCTCTGGGCGAGCCGATAGCTATCACCGTTCACCTGGAGGATGTTGACGTGGTGTGTCAGCCGGTCGAGCAATGCACCGGTCAGGCGTTCGGTGCCGAATGTTTCGGTCCATTCGTCGAACGGCAGGTTGCTGGTGATCATTGTGGAGCCGCGTTCATAGCGCTGCGAGATCAGCTCGAATAACAGTTCGGCACCGGTTTTCGAAAGTGGCACGAAGCCCAACTCGTCGATGATGAGCAGCTTGATACCGGCCAGCTGTTTTTGCAGGCGCAGCAGCCGACGTTCGTCGCGGGCCTCCATCATCTCGTTGATCAGCGCGGCGGCGGTGGTGAAGCTGACCGACATGCCCTTCTGGCATGCGGCCAGCCCGAGACCCAGAGAGATGTGGGTCTTGCCGGTGCCGCTGGGGCCAAGGGCGATGACGTTCTCGCGCCGCTCGATCCATTCACAGCGGGCCAGTTCCAGCACCTGCATCTTGTTGAGCTTCGGGATCGCCTTGAAGTCGAAGCTGTCCAGGCTCTTAGTGACCGGGAATTTTGCCGCCTTGATCCGACGCTCGATCATTCGCCGTTCGCGGTCGATCAGTTCGAGTTCGACCAGACGCGCCAGGAACTGGACATGGTCCAGCCCTTCGGCGGCGCATTGGCGGGCGAGCTTGTCGTATTCCCGCAGGAAGGTGGGCAGCTTCAGCGTCTTGAGATGATCCGCGAGCAGGATCTTCGGAGCCACGGTCATGCCGCATCCCCCGACAGCAAGGACATATAGCTGGCCGCCGACGTGGTCCCGACATCAGCGCGTGGCAGGTAGGGGTAGATGTCGAGGTCCAGCTTCGGCGGTCGCCTCTCGACCTGACAGAGAACGAGATGCTTGATCGCATCGAAGCCGACCGCGCCCAGTTGCAGGGCCTTCTTCACGGCGGCCTGAAGATCGTCGATGCCGAAGGTCTCGAGCAGGCGCAGCACCTGAACATACTCGCGGCGTCCGGCCTTGGTCATCCGTGCCTCCATCAGGCGGCGCAGGGTCGCGAACTCCGGCGGCAGGTCCCATTAAGCCAAGGGCGCGGCCTGATCCAAGGCATTGAGCTTGCGCTCGAGGAGCGGAAGGTAGTGGACCGGGTCGAAGACCATGTCCTCACGGTCGTAGCAGCGGGGATGGCGTGCGATGACCTCGCCGCCGCAGCCGATGACCACCTCGTCGACATAACCCCTGATCCAGACGTCGCGGTGGCCGTAAGCGACCGGCACCGAGTAATCGTTGGTCTTGTAGCGCACCAGCGCCTGGGAGCTGACCCGCCCCGTGGCCTGATCGCAGGCATCGAACGGCGCCGCCGGCAGGTCGGACATCGCGACCAAATCCCGCGCGAGGCGTTGACCAATCGTCTCGGATTGGCTGCGCAGGACATCCACCTGGCGCTTGCGACACTGCTCCTCGAGGTAGGCGTTGAACGCGTCCCAGGTCGCGAACCGCGGGATCGGCACCATGAAGTTGCGGCGTGAATAGCCGACCAGCCCCTCGACGGCGCCCTTGTCGTTTCCCTTGCCGGGGCGGCCGTAACGGTCAC
>JBBSNW010000157.1:0-3586 GCA_038260405.1 Rhodobacterales bacterium
AAACGCTGCACCAGGAGGCCGGACAGATGGCAGCATCCGACTACGTGCCAAATCTCTCAAAATACTGCTTGCATCCTAAGGGGCGTCCACAGATGGGAAGCGGACATTCTGTTAGCTGTAGCGGTTGGCCCACTTCCGATATGCGTTGGCAATACCAAGCCCGACAATGACAATTGCCGCAGCGATTGCAGCCCAATCGATGGAAACCCGTGAGAATTGGATCGACATCATCAGAAATACCGAGCCGACAATTACAATTGTTACAGCAGGCAGAAAATAGGCCAATCTCTCGCCGGAATGCATTTCATCCCAAGGCAAAATGGGCCCTTCCATCTCATATTCGTTCGGATTTAACTGGCGGTTCCAGCCTCCAGCAATTGACCAAAGCAAGAAAAGGATAAATCCGTCAAACCATTCGAGTGGGCTTAGGAGCCAAGCAAGAGCACCACCTGCCAAGACGGCGATTGTGAAGAAATGAGGTTTCAAACGCTCTAGTGCCTGCATATCAATATTTTAGGCCGATTGGCGAATGTCCGCAAGTGGGTCGTGAGCTGACAGGCAGGTTATTTATTAGAGTAGCACAAACCGGACGTTGCGGGTGGTCATTTTCGGCACGGCTCACCGCCCTAAGCCAAGGACGCGGAGTTATCTCACTGTGTTAAGGCTGGCGGGAGTTTCATTGCGGAGCCGGGGGGAGCGCCAAGCCAGCATAATTGCACATTCTCACGGACGAGTAGGTTTCCTCCAAGGGGACCGTTTTGATGTAGTGCTTGTCCATGCCGCTCTTTGCGTGCCCCACAACCTCATTGATGACATTAGGCGCGACGCCATGGCGAGACAGGCCGAGCATTGACTTGAACGCCCCGCGGAAGCTGTGAAAGGTCACATCGCGGCGAGCGCCGGGGTTCATACGAGAGCCGAGTGCGCTAGTGATCACTGTGCGGTTGAAGGCGCGGATCGGCCCCGCGTTTGACCACCGCGCATCGTCTTTGTCGAAGCTGCCTGACTGCCTCGGAGGTATCCAGTCAGGGAAGAGACGGTCGGCGCCGCCATTACGAACTCTCTCGACGTAATCAGCAAACCCGGCTGCTAACAGCGCATCAAGTATAGGCACGAAGCGCGCATAGCCCTCCTTTGTCGGGCGATGCTCATTGTCTCGAATGTGCAGGTGCGGGAACTCCGCTTCGAGGTGCACCTCGTTAAGCGTGAGCCCGCCAAGTTCAGCTGCGCGGCAACCTGTGAATAAAGCCACGACGGGCGCCCAATAGTGAACACCCGCAAGTCGGTGGGTCCCGGCGGCATGCGTGCGGCTGGCGGACTCGCATCCGGTGAACCATGGATGCTGAAACACCAGGTTGAGTTCGGCGACACCGAAAGGTCGCCGGTCTGGCATGAGAGATTTGTCGGGGCCCTTCACCCAAGCCGAAATGTCGAAGTTAGCGGCAGGATTACCGCCAGCGTGCATACCCCGTTGGATGGCGTGTCCGATCGCCGTATGAAGGAACCTGATACGTTTTTGGACGGTCCCCGGTGAGATCATGCGTGGGACGCTATCTTTGGAGCGCCCACCGACCTGCTTCTTCGCCAGTTCCTCGATGAATTGCGCGAAGTCGGCTCGAGTGAGGTCAGCTAGACGTTTGTTACCAACGGCTTCCTCAAAGAGCTGGAGCGATGCATGAACGTCGCGTGCTGTTTTAGGGCGGAGAGACCTTTCGGATAGGTAACGGTCTACCGCATCACGCAGGGTCGCTCCTGATACCGCTGACGCATGCTTGGAGCTCCCTGCCGGTTGGGCTGCTGGGAGGTCTCCCGCCAGAACGCGATCAATGTCGCGCTCCCCGGCGATGCGACCTTGCCGCACCGCCACAGCCACAAGTGAACGCTCCGTCGATCCGGTCGGCGCGTCAAGGTTCAGCTCCTCAATGACCCTCTCGGCAATTTGGAGGGGACTCTCATAACGAGGATTTGCGCTTCGTCTGCCGGGGCTCGTGAGGAGCTCGCGCGTATCAGAGGCGCTTAGCTCCCGCTCATGCCGCATCCTCGCGAGTTCCTCGGCATGCTCCGCACTCTGCTCGGCCAGAAGATAGGCATCGAGCCATGGGCGCAGGACGAGAAAACGCTGCTGTCGGGTTACGTCAGCCAGTGTATCCTTTGTAACTGGACGCAGACTTGCGAGGGGCATCGTCTCCCGAACCTCATCCCGCCGCCCACTTCGAGCGCCAGCGAGCCTCTGGTTGTATTCTTGCCGCTTCGCTTCTGCCTCGACAAGAACTCTTGCTGGGTCGCTGCCCAAGGACCGGCGGAACAGTGCAGACCCGTTGAAATGCTGTCTTAGCGCGCTCTCATCCCGCACCACATCTAGGGGAACGCGGCGATGGTATTCGAAGGCTGTCCCCCGTTTTCGGACATGTTTGATAATAGCTGCCACCGGATCCAATGTCTCACATCAATGTCTCACTCCTGATGGCAGAATCAGAAGGTTTTGTCGAGGCTTAGTCGGGTAGCGTGGCCAAACGATACATGGTTACGTCCCCAGCAGGGCTCACCATTATTTTATCGGCGGCGGCGGGTTACAGTCCGAACTGCGCGCCATCGTCTTGTCCGCAGTCGCCTTTATCTTCCCAGAACAGCGAAATTCTTCGCGCTGGCGGTGAGGATGCGGTCGACATCCGCCATGTCGGCTGCGCGCAGGTTTGCGGGCGGGGTTTGCATTTTTTCGGATGCGGGGAAGGTGCCGTAACCGGCCATCAGGCAGTGCCAGCTTGCCTGCGAGTATGGCCGCTGGGGGTAGGCGTTTTTGTTTGCGGCGGCGATATCCTGATGGGTGAACCATGCCGTCATCATCGCTTTGAGGCCGTCGGACAGGTTCTGGTTTGTTGCGTTCTCGCGCCAGTATTCCGTGTCGCTGCGCTGGCTCAGGCGGTAATGGGCGGTGATGTAGTCGCGGATACCGTCGATCCGCTCCGCGATTGAGGTGTTGAAGCGGGCTTGGTGCTGGTCTGTGAAGTTCCCTGCCTCGTAAGCACTGATGAATTCGAGTGCTGTCGCGATCACGATGTGCAGTGCGGTGGCTTCCAGTGGTTCCAGAAACCCTTGCGCCAGGCCGGTAGACAGGCAGTTGCGCGACCAGCTGTTTTCGACGCGGCCGACCTTCATGCGCAGATGCCGTGCCTCGGTCTCTCTGCAGGACAGGCTCAGCGCGGCCCGAAGCTCTCCTTCCGCGTCTTCATCCGACTGGTGACGGGATGAATAGACGTAGCCATTGCCGATGCGGCTGGTCAGCGGGATCGACCAGCGCCAACCCGCGGACATGGCGACTGCCTCGGTCTGGGGGCGGTAATCCGGACTGCGGGGCGTGGGCATGACCACGGCGCGGTCGTTGAACAGGGTGTCGCTGAAAGATACGAACCGTTCCCTCAGCGCCTGCTGCGCAATTACCCCGGCAAAGCCCGAGCAATCGACAAACAGATCGCCGTCAATCCGTTCGCCGCCTTCGCACACAAGCGCAGCGACGTCGCCGTCCGCACCGCGTTCCACCTCTCTGACGAGCCGTTCAAGATGCGTGACCCCTTGCGCCGCTGCATGG
>JBBSNW010000158.1:0-3526 GCA_038260405.1 Rhodobacterales bacterium
CGGCTACGTTGGCCGGCGTCCAACAACGCCGAGTGTAGGTAACCGCGGGAGACGGGTGGGAGCGCGCTATGGGGGTAGTACGGCGCCGGCCACGACCGGAGCGCTGGATCGGCGCCCTGCCCGACGCGCGAGGAAGGCTTCGGCATCATTCACACAGAGGTCTGGCGCGTTAGCGATGCGGGTTGAGGCCATGCAAGCCGGGGCAGCCAGGCGACCGGCACAAGCGCTCGCATCGGCGCGGAGGTGTCGCGTCGTAGTGGTGGTCGGCATCGTCGCGATAGTGGTTTTGATCATGATGTGTCGGGCCGCTTCACGACAGGGCCACGTACGACCGAGCCACGTTCGATGATCTGGCTGAGGATCATCCTCCCCCCGCAGCACGGGCATGGCGCCGGCAGAGGCGCAGCCTCGGCGATCGGCTCTGCAATCTCGGGCGCAGGCAATGGCGGCGTCATCCGGTCGGCCAACAACTCGCGGGCGCGAGCGATCTGCCTGGCGCGCTGTGCGTTGGCGAGGAATCCGACATGCCGGATGCGGTGGAACCCGTTGGGGAGGACATGGGAGAGGAACCGCCGCATGAACTCAGGTGCGCTGAGGGTCATCGATCCATAGCGGTCCGCGCCGGCCTTGCGGTAATCCTTGACCTTGAACGTGACGCGCTCGCCGTTGAATGCGGTGATGCGGCTGTTCGAGATGGCGATGCGGTGGGTGTAGCGCGCGAGATAGGCCAGCACCTGTTCGGGCCCGGCGAACGGCGCCTTGGCATAGACCACCCAGTCGCGCTGGCGCTCGCGCCGGATGAGAGCGGCGAACGCGCCCTGCTCGGCGAGGCCCTCATTGCGCCCGAAGAATCGAAGCTGGCCAGCGGCGTGCAGCGCTTCGAGGCGCTCGCACATCAGCCGGCGGAAGAGGCTCGATAGCACCTCTACGGGCAGGAAGAACTTAGGCCGGCAGTCGATCCATCGCGTTGCATCCGGGGAGAGGCCGCCGCCAGGAACAATGCCGTGGATGTGGGGGTGGTGGGTCATCGCCGAGCCCCAGGTGTGCAGCACCAGGGTTGCGCCAAGCCGGGCGCCAAGATGCTTGTGGTCAGCGCCGATGATCATCAGCGTCTCGGCTGTTGCCTTGAACAGGGCGTCGTAGACCGCGGCCTTGTTAGTGAACGCGATGTCGGCGACCGCTGCCGGCAGGGTGAACACGACGTGGTAATAGGCCACGGGAAGAAGATCCCGCTTGCGCGCTTCGAGCCAGTCATAGGCGGCCGCGGCCTGGCACTTCGGACAATGCCGGTTGCGACAAGAGTTATAAGCGACGTCGATGTGGGCGCAGTCCTGGCAAGCGCTGACATGGCCGCCGAGAACTGCGGTGCGGCAGGCCTCGATCGCCGAGACGGCACGATGCTGGTCGCGGCTGAGCCCGGCTCGCAACGATGCCCCAAGGCTGCGGACGATATCCGCAACCTCGAACGCGGGTCTGGGCATGGCTCAGCGCCGCGGTCGGTCCTTAGGCCGGTCCTTGAGGGCAAGCTGCTCGAACGGACTTGCGATGCTCTGGATCAGTCTTGGCGAGACCGCCGCATAGATCGTGGTCGTCTCGATCCGTTTGTGGCCGAGCATCACCTGGATCACCCTGATATCGACCCCGGCATCGAGCAGGTGGGTGGCGAAGGAATGCCGAAGCATGTGCGGGTTGACCGGCTTGCCGAGCCTGGCTCTGGCGGCCGCAGTCTGACAGGCGCGCGTGAACTGGCGGGTGCTGATGTGATCGAACGCGCTCATCCGGCTGGGGAACAGATAGACGCGGGGCCGCCACGCCTTCCACCAGGCGCGCAGCTCTTCGAGCAGCAGAGGCGAGAGCTTGGCGAGGCGGTCGCGTCCGCCCTTGCCGTTCTCGATGCGCAGCACCATGCGCTCGCTGTCGATATCCGACACTTTGATGCCGACGACCTCCGAGACCCTGAGACCCGCGCCATAGGCAAGGCTCAAGGCTGCCCGATACTTGGGATGTTGCGCCGCCTCGATCAGGCGCGCGACCTCGTCCGGCCTCAGCACCTCGCGCAGCCTCTCGGGCTCCCGCGCCAGCGGGATCATCTCCGGGGCGTCACGCTGGCCAAGAGTGACGCGAAAGAAGAACCGCAGCGCGATGATCTGCCTGTTGATCGAGCCGGCGGCCAGGCCCGACTGGACAAGATGCAGCTGCCAGGCGCGGACATCCTCGTAGCCGAGCTTGTCGGGCGAGCGGCCAAAATGCCGGCTGAACCTGGAAACCACCTGCAGATAGGCAGCCTGCGTTCTGGGCGCCAGGCGCCGGATCGTCATGTCCTCGATCATCCGCTGGCGCAGCGGGCTGATCGGCTCTCGAAGGCTGCTGGTGGGAATGGTGGTGGGATCGTCGGCCATGGGCTCTCTCCTCGAGCGCCGTGGACAATCCACGCGCTGCACGAGAAGGGGACCGTCGAGAAAACTACCGGCCTAGCGGCTTAGCCTGGTGAGTAGGCCGACGGAGTTTCACCGCCGGCCTCTCTTCGACCGAAGCGTGAGACTCTCGCCTCCCTTCGCTCCCATCAGGCAAACGTGCCGATCATGCCTTTCCGCCAATGAACGAAGAGACGCGGATTGGCCTTCGACAGCTTTTCAAGAAAGCGGCCGGTCCGCATCTTGTGACCTGCGTAGCGCTTAAACTTTCGCATCGCCCAAGCTCGTAGCGTCTGATTGACGTAACGAAGAATAGGCCGAAGGGCCGATGGCGCGAATCGTCCGTAGTACTCGATCCAGCCCCGAAGGAGCGGATTGATCTTGCGGGCGATGTCGGCCAGCGACACATCCGTGCGGTTGCGAAGGTTTAAGTCCCGGATCGCCGCGCGCATGGCTTTCAGCGCGGTGGTGCTGACGGCAGGCGCGAATCCACAAAACATCTTGTTGCTTCGCGCATTCATCACCCAACGGGGTCGAAAGCCGTAACCGAGGAAGTCAAACGTGACGTTCGGATACGATCCTTTGCGATTCCCGTCCTTGCAATAGACGATCTTGGTCTTCGTCGGATGCAGTTCAAGTCGGCATTCCGCCAAGCGAGCTTGTAGGTCGGCCTTGAGGGCCTCCGCTTCTTGCTCGCTCCGACAGTGAACCAGTCCGTCATCCGCATACCGACACCATGGGAGGTCCGGGTGTGTCCGCGCCATCCAGAGATCGAACGTGTAGTGCAGAAAAAGATTCGACAGGATCGGACTGACCACGCCCCCTTGCGGGGTGCCGCGGCTTCGCTCGATTATTGTTCCATCCTCCTGCGCCATCGGCGCTGTCAGCCATCTCTCGATGTAGAGCAGCGCCCATGTCGACGTTACGTGTTTCCGGACAGCCCGCAGCAGAAGCTCGTGGTCGATGTTGTCAAACAGGCCCTTGATATCAAACTCTAGAACCCAATCGTATTTCCAGCATCGCTCACGCGTGACGCCGACAGCGTCGAGAGCCGATTTTCTCGGTCTGTAGCCATAGGAATCTGCCAGGAAGATTGAGTCTAGATCCGGCTC
>JBBSNW010000159.1:0-3466 GCA_038260405.1 Rhodobacterales bacterium
TCGATTGGTTCAACCACAGACGCCTGCTCGGGCCCATCGGAAACATCCCGCCAGCCGAGGCAGAAGACAACTTCTATGCACAGCACGGCGCGTTCGATATGGTCGCGTGAAATGAAGCTATGGGTCTCCGACAGACCCGGGACGATTCATAACTGACGAGCACAGCGACACCGAAGGCACTTGCGAGAATGATCAGCGTCGTGCCGAACAGCAGAAGCGCTATATTACGGTTGGGGCGCGAGACCTGATCGCGCTGTTCTTCCGCTGTCCCCGGATCTGCCGGTTCAGCAATTGCGGGAATGTCTGTTCCCTCCGCCATCGTCTCGTTCATTGCTGTCACGCCGAGTCTCCTGCCAATGCATTCCAGCCGAGAGAGCCCAAGGCAAAAAGCACCAGTTCGAGAAGGACGGGTCACTCACTGGTCTGGTGCCAAACCGCCGATCGTCCGGATCGGATTTGCCATATTCCCGTGCCGACATTTGCTGGTTCCGGGACGACCTGTCATCTGGCGCTCCGTTTGCCAGGCCTCCGCAACGTCGTCAGCCTGCCGCGTAGCCCTCGCTGTCGGGGCGGGTTTGTCGCTCTCGGAGCGATTGGCGGGAAACTCTCCGATCTTGGCTGCCTTCGCAACCACTGGCCCCGTGCAACGATGTCGCAGTCACAACAGGCCTGCCGATCCACACAGACCTTGCTCGGCAAGTGTCTGTGTCTCTGCTGTCGGCTGACCCGCCCGGCAGGGGCCCGGGATGACACACATATCCAATCTTTCGTCCAGCCCGTTTTCCGGACTATGTTCCCGAAAGGAATAACCATCGAAGGCCACTGCATTGGACGTTTCCGAAAGCTTCAAGCAAAGTTTTCACGGCAAAACCGACCGAAACGGTATTTTCGTACGGATGTCGGACCGTCTCGCAGCGGCCGATCCGGCCTTCTCACGCCTGCGTCTGGCTTCGCGTGCCATGCTGTCGCTGGCGCTGAGCGCAGGTCTGCTGGGCTTCGTCACACTGTTCCACGCGATGCCGCTGGCCTCCTATGGTCTGTCCGTCATTCTGTGCTTCATCGGCTCGCTGGCGGTGCGTGACGAAACGGCGACGGGTCAGTTGGTGACCCGGCTCCATGCCGGTTGAGCGGCGACAGTCTCTGCCCTTCTGGCGGGCAGCCTCGCGCCGGAACCGGTTGTCGCCGATATTGTCTTTCTTTGCGTGATATTCGGTTCGGTCTACATCCGGCGGTTCGGGCCTCGCTGGTTTGCGGTCGGCATGGTAGCTTTTCTCGCCTACTTCATCGGTGATTACCTCAAAGCAGCGCCATCGCAGTTTGGCTGGATCGTTCTTGCCGTCGCCACGTCATTGCTGGCCAGTCATCTTGTCTCGACGATGCTTTTGCCCGACGATCCCGAGCGCGATTTCCGCCGCGCGATGAGCACGATCGATCACAGGATCAATCTGATCCTGCGCCATCTGCTGCGCAGAGCCGACGGTTCCGGAGCGCCAAAGGACAAAGACCGGAGGCTACGCGCGCATCTGTCCTCCCTGCGGGACATCATGCTGACGGCGGAAGGGTTCATTCCGCAGGGCAGGACCGGTGCTCTGGCTGCGAAAGGCGCGGCCTCTGATCTGGCCACGGCCCTTTTCGACCTCCAGCTCGTCGTCGAGCGCTTGGTCCGGGCGCGTCATACCTCCTTGCCCGACCCTTCCATGGTGCGTGCGCTGCTCGACGAACGGGGCAGCCTGCTGCGGCATGCGCCCGAGGTCGAGGCATCCGGCGCCGAGCGGCCCGACATTGCGGTGCAACTTCTCTTGCGCTTGCGCGACGCGCGGGTCCGGATCAACGCAGCACTCGGCTTCAGCCCCTCACCTGCCTTCGAGACTGCCGGGGAGAAAGATGCAGAAGAAGGAAAGGACGCGAAGCCCTCGGACAATGATGAGGACGAAACCTCTACCCGGCCCCGCATTCCTGAGCCCTTGCACCGTCCCATCCAGGTCACGCTTGCCTGTGCGCTTGCGCTCGTCGCGGGCATGCAGCTGTCACCGACCGGTTGGTACTGGGCCGTGATCACCGCCTTCATCGTGTTCAACAACACGCGTTCGCGCGATGACACGGCGATGCGAGCCCTGCAACGTTCCGCGGGAACGCTGGGCGGACTGTTCGTGGGGACGGCCGTGGCCACCATCCTGCAGGGCCATATGGTCACCTCGGGGGTCGCGATCCCGGTCCTGTTCTTCCTCGCGTTCTATTTCTTGCAGACTTCGTACGGGCTGATGATCTTCTTCGTGACGATCGCGCTGGCACTGCTTTACGGGCTGATGGGAATGTTCACGCCGCAGCTGCTCGTTGTGCGTCTCGAAGAAACCGTCGTGGGTGGCATTGCCGGAACGCTGGTGGCTTTTCTCGTGTTTCCTGTCAGCACGACACGCGGCGTGGAAACTGCGGTCTCGGACTTCATGGATGCGCTGGAAAAGCTCATCTCAGCCGCCGACAGGCGCGTACACATGCGGAAAGGCGCGGGAGACCTCACCGCGCTGTCGCGCGACCTCGATCGCCGCTATAGCGATCTCGCCGCCGCGGTGCGCCCGCTTTCGGCACCCTGGAGTGTGGTCACGCGCTTCGGCCATGTTCGTCTCAAGCTGCTGCCGCTCATGGGGAGTGTGCATTGGAGCCGGGTCCTTGCACAGACCCTGGACACGGAAGCCCCGCTTCCTGACGCGGGAGATCAGAAGTTTGACGCGCTCACCAACGAAATCAGAGACGAGATCCGCGGCGCGCGCGCTGCCGGAGCGGACCTGTTCTTGCGGCTCGGCAGCCGCCAAGGTGATGCCGAGATGGCGCCACCAGCGGCCATGCGGGCGGCGTCCGGGAACGAGAAGGCCGTGGACGCGCTCGAGGCGATACGAGACCTGCTGAAAAGGCTCAACGCCCGCGCAGGAGCGAAAGGCTTGGCAGGGAGCTGACATGGCGCGCGGGACCAATGCAGGCTATATGACCAATTGTGTTCGCGACGATTCATCAGGCTTTAACACTCAACCCAATGACCCATTGATGGTGCGGTTGCGGCATAAACACCGCAGGATGACTAAAAAATCCGGCCGCTGCCGGATCGGGAAAACAGCTTCTCAAGGGCAAGTGGCGGAGCAAGAGGGATCCGAAATGGCGTGACGGCAAGCCTGTCTGGGACAAGGCGAAAGCAGACTCGTGTCTCATGAAGTCATGCAAAAACGTGACAGGCAGTCACAAGGACGCAGTTGCGTCCGAAAGCACTCACTTCAAACGAATCCAAGCGAACGTAAAAAACTGTGACGCCAAAGTCCAAAAGCGGTGACGCATGACACGTTCAATCGATAAAATGGTGAGCCCGTCGGGGTTCGAACCCGAGACCTACTGATTAAAAGTCAGTTGCTCTACCAACTGAGCTACAGGCCCACTAGGCGGCTATCTAGAAAGACGCCTCCGGGGGGTCAACCCCAAA
>JBBSNW010000160.1:0-3438 GCA_038260405.1 Rhodobacterales bacterium
CTTCGCGGGTGACCTGCAGCGTCTGGACCGGACCATCGTTGGCCAGTCCTTCGATTCGGGTGCCGGTCACCACAATTGCGGGCTCATCATCCGTTTGCGCGATACCTTCGGCGCTGTCCGGTTCTGCAACAGGCGCGGACTGCGCCACGGCTGCGGTGGCGGTTGTGGTCAGCAGAAACGCGGCGACGCCCCCGATGCGTCGAGAGATTTTGGCAATGGTAGACATGGAAGATCCCTTTTCCCTGAAAGCGACACGAATGCCGCAAAGCAAAAATGCTAAGGGAAAGGCTCGGAATTTAAGAAATTGGACGGCCTGCCCGGCCTGTCCTTCCGCGCCTATCCCGCGCGGTCAGGGATCACTCGTCGAACCAGTCGGTGAGGTGATACTCTACCGATCGGCGCACGGCGACGAGGCCGAAGGAGGGACAAAAATACGAGCCTTGCATCGTGCAGACTTAATGCAGAAATTCAGACGGCGCAATATTGAAAAATGCTGAGGCGATAGCCGGCATTAATCGACTAATTTTCGGTGCAGGCACGCCGAAAGGTTGCGCGGCAAACTTTAAGAAGCGTTGAACACGTCTTAATTTCTTGGTCTGAGTAAGCCGGCGACCACGACTTACACGCGACGAGGTATCCGAAGAAGCCGACCAATTATTATGTGTCCAATGGTGCCGGTCAGGAACGGTTTGACAGTGCAATGACCGCACACCGTGTTAGCCTACCTAAAGGCCTGTCCTCTTGCTGCCCAATCTCACTCGCCCCGGCCGGTTCTCAACCTGATAAATGAAGGGCTGCTTTGGGGCATTCGATTTCGTCAGCTCTACGACCGCTTTGTTACCGGCTCCAGCTAACCAGTTTTGTGCCGCGCTCGATGTCGGCTAAGTGTGACGTTCTGTACGGAAGTTGCTAGTCAGGACGCGACACAAACGCGGACGTCCGAGACGCCAACTGTTCTTCCCGAAACCCGCCATCGGTCCCACATGGCAGTTAATCAGTAAGTTTTCTGAACGGTTCATCGGGCACGTTCTGCCCATATGACCTCTATTGCAATTTGTCTGGCGAGACATTATTTCACAACCGCGAGCCGGGCCCCTCTGGCGGATGGTGTGTAGAAACGCATCGCCCGTGATGTCGGATCGCTCCCCAGTAGGGGGGCTGATCGACTGGTGTATGCAATTTCGACATCAGAACCAACGCTCCCCTTCGGATTGACATCGAAGGAGGTTTTTATGGAAAGAATTGTGAAACCGCGCGGCAGGTCTCCTGCCAAAATCGGTCAATATGACGCCGGATTGCGCAGGCATCTCACAGGCGTGTTTGCTTACATGGGCGGCGGTCTGGTCCTATCGGCAGCGGTCGCCTTTGCCGTGGCAAATATTGCTCCGCTCGCCGCCATCGTTTTCGGCACACCGCTCAAATGGGTGGCGATCTTCGCCCCTCTGGCACTCGTCATGTTCGCCTCATTCCGGTTCGAGAAACTCTCGATGGGCGCACTGCAAAGTGTGTTTTGGGGCTTTGCCGCGTTGATGGGTGTGTCTTTGGCCAGCGCGCTGCTGGTTTTCACGGGCGCAAGCATCGTGCAAGCATTCCTCAGCGCTGCTGTGATTTTTCTGGCGATGGCGCTGTGGGGATCCACGACCAAGCGCGACCTGTCCGGTTGGGGCAGCTTCCTGATGATCGGCCTGATCGGCGTGATCGGCGCATCAATCGTGAACCTGTTCCTAGCGTCGGGTACTTTATCCCTGATCGTATCGATCATCGGCGTGATCGTCTTCACGGGCCTGACCGCGTGGGACATGCAGCGTCTGAGGAGCGAATATTTCGCCTATAGCGGGACGAACGCGCTGGCCGGGCAAGCCAGCCTGGGCAAACTCCAGGTGATGGGGGCACTCTCCCTCTACCTCGATTTCATCAACCTGTTTCAGATGCTGTTGAGCCTGTTTGGCCAGCGGCAGGAAGGATAAATCATGCGTACCGAAGAAACCGTCGCCTCGATGCTATGCCCGGTGTGCAAGACCGGCCTGTCCATGTCCGACAGAAGCGGGGTCGAGATTGGTTTCTGCCCCTCCTGCCGCGGCGTGTGGCTGGACCGCGGGGAGCTGGACAAGATCATTGAGCGCACGCAGCCGCCGGTCGTTCGTGAGGTGGAACGTGGGCGTGAGGTGGAACGCGGGCGTGACGCGGAACGCGGGCATGACTCCGAAGACCGGAACAACCCAGACCGGCGGGGCGGCCCCGGCGGGTTGATGGGCATGGCAGCATCCATGCTTCAGGGTGATGATGATCGGTACAATCGCAGCCGAGACGACCGATATGATGATCGTTATGACAAGCGGCGCCCGAAGAAAAAGAAGTCGATATTGTCCGAATTTTTCGACTGATCATCTCGCTGGCCGGTCCGTCTCTAGAAGGACCGGCCACTCATTCCCCGATTTGGTCCGTCTCTGTTTTGCGCACCTCGAGATCCATCAATGACCATATTGTTCCTCCTGCTCGACCTATCCATTGTCGCGGCGGCATTTCTCTCTGGCGTGTTCTGGTGGCAGGCCAGCTGGAAGCGGCTGCGCCGTATCTGCCGCGACGAGCTGCTCGACCACGCTGATTTCAACAGGATGGTCGTCGCCTATAATCGAACCCAGATCTTGAACGCGCGAGCGGCCGTCGCAACGGCCATTGCGGGCATATTGGCTACAATGCGCGTGTCCGGAAACATGATTGCAGCGGTGATTTTATGACCCTCCTACTCATAATTGCTGGCCTGGTCCTCCTAGCCGTTGGCGGGGATGTCCTTGTGCGCGGGGCGGTTGGCATTTCGACCCGGCTCGGGGTTTCGCCCTTGCTTGCTGGTTTGACCATAGTCGGTTTCGGAACCTCGACACCTGAACTCGTTACCAGCCTGTTTGCAGCTTTCGACGGTTCGCCCGGTATTGCGGTGGGCAACATCGTTGGTTCCAACATTGCCAATATCCTTCTTATTTTGGGAGTTTCGGCACTGATCCTGCCTCTGGCGATTGACCCGGCGGCATTCCGGCGCGACGGGCTGGCGTTGGCGGCGGCGACATTGGCCTGCCTGGCAGCGGTGCTGCTCGGTTTTCTCAGCCGTCCGGTCGGCTTCGCGCTCCTGGCGCTGCTGATCGGATACATTGTCTGGGCGTACCTCAGCGAACGGCGGCGCCCAGACGCAGAAGCGGCAATGCACGAACACGTCGCTGCGGATGTAACTTCACCTGGGATGAGCCTGATCGCCGCACTGGGCCTGGCTGCCGCCGGGATCATCGGTACGATTATCGGCGCACGCCTTCTGGTCGATGGTGCCATCGAAATCGCGCGCGACTTCGGAGTGGCTGAGACCGTTATTGGCCTGACCGTTGTCGCGGTTGGCACATCGCTGCCGGAGCTCGTGGCTTGTGTTATTGCGGCGTTGCGCCGTCATCC
>JBBSNW010000161.1:0-3355 GCA_038260405.1 Rhodobacterales bacterium
GAACTGCGCTCCGGTTCTGTTTCCGAGCAGGCCTTTGCGTCCGCAGCGGAAGCGCTGGCCGATGTTTCGGACAGAATGCATGGTCGCGATCTGGGCCAGATGCTGAATGAGGTCAGCGAGTTCGGACGCCGCCACCCTGTCACTCTGCTGGGCGGCGCCGCGCTGCTCGGCTTTGCAGGAATGCGTCTAGCCAAGGCGTCGAACCGCGATCGTGACGACGGCGCGGGCCGAAATGCGCCCTCCTACGGCAGCTCCGGACCGAGCACGGCCACAGGCACAACACCTGACGCACGTTCCGATACGAACGTCACGTCCGGACCAACATCCAGCCCCGCTATCGTGCAGACCGATGTCAGCGCCACGCGGGCCAAAACAGGAAGGATCGACTAATGACTGACCGAAGCTCTGTAGGAACGACCGGCCTGATCGGCGACGCCCTGCAATCCGTGGCCTCACTGGTCAGGTCCGAGGTCGATCTGGCCCGCGCCGAGGTCAATCAGAACCTTCATCGCGCCGCGACGGCTGTGGGGATGCTGGTTGCAGCAATCGTTCTTGCGCTGACCGCGTTGAATGTTCTTGCCGCAGCCCTTACCGCCGCGCTGACGGAACTGGGCCTGGAACCCACATGGTCCGCGCTCATCGTTGGTGGTGGCTTTGCGATCCTCGCAGGTATCCTGATGTCCAAGGGCCTGAAAGATCTGAAATTGTCGAGCCTTGCGCCGACCCGTACCGCAGAAAATGTCAAACGTGACGCCAACGCCGTCAAAGGAGCAGTCAGCCATGCCGAATGAACATCGATCCCCCGACGACATCGAGCGTGATATCGAAAGGGATCGTTCCGAACTTGCCGGGACGATCAACGAGATACAGTCGCGTTTTACCCCCGAGGCTGTCGTCAACGAAATCGCGCGCAATTTTCGTGAACATGGCGGCGATGTCGGTCAAGCGGTGACACGGTCGGTCAAGCAGAATCCGATCGGGCTGGCGCTGACAGGTGTGGGCCTGGCCTGGATGATGTTCGGTCGCTCCTATAGCGATACCCCACAGGTGCGCACGCATTCAAGTCATGGCAATGGCCATTCCGGCAATTCGGACAGCTTTGGCCATGCTCCCCGCAGCAATGCCGATCCGAGGCTGCAGGGCGCTGAAACAGGAAGACCGGCGGCGCCGGGCGCATATATGCGTTCGGGATATGAGCCGGCGTGGCTTCGTGACGACGACGATGACTTCGACGACAACTTCGCAAACAGTGGGTCGGGCGTTGGCTCTGACACCAGCTCCTCCGCTCCCGGCACGTCGGGATCAGCGGGCAGCCTGGCAGAACGGGCTGGAAATGTCTCCAAGGGGGCATCTGATGCGGCCCGGCGCGCAAGGCAGGGAACCTCTGATGTGGCGCGCTCGACTGCCGAATACGCGACGCGAACCCGCGAGCGTCTGGCGCACGGGACCGAAGGCCTGACAGAATCCGCGCGCGAGCGTGTCATCGCTGCGCGTCGCAGGGCTGTCTCCGCGCGAGGCAAAGCTTCTGAACGGGCGCAGCGGGGCTGGGTTCAAGGCAGGGACTCGGCTGTTGATTTCTTTGAAGAACAGCCTCTTGTCGCCGGCGCCTTGGCACTTGCCGTCGGTGCCGCAATTGCTGCAGCACTTCCCCGCACCCGTCAGGAGGACGAATGGATCGGCGAGCATTCCGACAACCTGCTGGATGAAGCAGAGCGAATCTTTCTGGAAGAACGTGACAAGGCCGAAAAAGTCGCCGTCGCGGCGCTGGACGAGGCACGTGACGTGATCGACGAAAAATCCGCCGAGGCCGACGAGGCCGGAAAAAGGGCGGTGGACAAGGTCCGCGAGGAAGCCACCGATGCAAGCGAGCGCATCGTCGGCGCGACCAAAGACGAGGCTGACAAACAGAACCTCGGGAAGCCGAAGGTCTGATGTCCAGAAGTTCCGGTTCCGGAGCCACCCGGCCAAGCGATATTCCCTTGGCCGGGTGGAAGCAGATCTTGCTGCGCGTCTGGCGCGAGTCGGGAGATGACCATATCAGTCTCGTCGCAGCCGGTGTCGCCTTTTACGGCCTTCTGGCGCTGTTTCCCGCGATCGCAGCGCTTGTGGCCATTGCGGGTCTTGTTCTGGAGCCGTCGCAGATTACCGGGAATATTGAAAGTATTGCCGGATTGATGCCCGAAAGCGCGTCGAACATCGTGGTGTCTCAGGCCACTGCCATTGCAGGTTCTGCCGAGGCTGGACTGGGTCTGGCTGCCGCCTTTGGTATTGCGCTGTCGCTTTATTCCGCGTCGAAAGGTGTGGGTAGCCTCGTCGAGGGATTGAACATCGCCTATGACGAAAGCGACGATCGCGGCCTCATCAAGGGTACGCTGCTGGTGCTTGCATTGACGGTGTTCCTGATCATCGGGCTTGTGTCAGGCATCGGTGCGACCCTGATCCTGCCTCCTCTCCTGTCGCTGGTGGATCTTGGGGCAATGACTGAGTTGCTGATATCACTGGCCCGCTGGGTCCTTCTCTGCATGATGGCGGTTGGAGGTATCGCGGTACTTTATCGCTATGGTCCGGACCGGGCCCCTGCGAAATGGGTCTGGTTGACGCCCGGGGCCGTGGTGGCTTGTATCGGCTGGCTCACCGCTTCCATCCTGTTCGCCTGGTACTCGGAAAACTTCGCGAGCTACAACGAAAGCTTCGGGTCGCTGGCTGGAATAATCGTGCTGCTGACATGGCTTTGGATTTCGGCCTACGTGATCCTTCTGGGTGCCGAGCTTGATGCCGAGGTGGAGGCCCAAACCCGCGAGGACACCACAACCAGGGCGCCGATGCCGCTTGGCGCGCGAGGCGCCATCAAGGCAGACACCGTTGCTGGCGACGGGTCCACGAGATGACAGGTGGCCAAGCCGACGGGCATCGTCAAGTTGCGGGTCAACTCACCTGGCGGTAGGTATCCTCATGACCAAACTCAAGCAATTCGGCGCTTTCAAAGGCCATCGTTTCCCTCCTGAAATCATCGCCTACGCCGTCTGGGCCTATCACAGATTTCCAATGAGCTCGCGCGATGTCGAGGACGTTCTGGCCGCGCGCGGTGTTGTCGTCAGCAATGAGGCCATCCGCTCTTGGGTTGCGAAATTCGGGTTGAAATATGCCAAGGTAATTCGTTCAGCCTGAACAAACCTCTCGTCGGCCATTCCGGTGCTGGTCGCGAAAGATCTCAGCCAAGACCGCGCCGATGACTGCAGCGACACCGGCGATCAGAAGGGTCAAAAGAGCCCTGAGGTGGGCGAGGATCTTGCGGATGTTGTGCCCGCAGCCACAGAGGACGGCGAAGACCGCATCGCCGATGGTGCCCTTGAGC
>JBBSNW010000162.1:0-3339 GCA_038260405.1 Rhodobacterales bacterium
CACGTTGGATCAGGCCGAGGATCGGCGGCTTGTCCTTCTCCAGCGTGCCTCGCCCGGGTGCGCCCTTCAGTCTGCGACAGCGTCCCAGCCGCCCCTTTTTGCCACCTCGGCCGGCTGGCCTTTGTGCCCGGCCACGACATAGACTTCATCGATCTCGACCTGGCCTTGCAGTTTGGCAGGCGGTATCCGCGCCACCAGACCGTTGCGCAGATGCTCGCTCATCGCCTGCACGTCCGAGGCATTTAGGCCAAGCTCCTCGGCGATTTGCCGATTGGAGAGGTTCAGTCCCATCAAATAGAGGCACAGCACCCAGACCTGCAGCGGCTGGTGGTGTCCTGCCAGCACCGTGTCTGTCAGATCGTCGAAACGCCGCTTGCACGCCTTGCAAAGATAGCGTTGCCGATGCGGCTGGACCTCGTCGTGGCCATTGCGGACGACCACCGCACTGGCGCAATCGGGGCAGCGCGCACCCTGCGGCCAGCGATGCTGGCGCACCATCTCAAAGCACTTCGCCTCATCCAGCAGCGCTGACAGATTGAGAAGATCGGATCCCGCCATCATCACGCAGTTCCTCAAACAAGCCAGAGAGCGTCTTCATCTAATCAGAGACTTTCAGCTCGCGCTACCTGCCAAATTCATCACCCTGAAACCCAATAAGAGCCTTACGATTTATCCGTCTTGCTCGGCGCTGTCGCCGCCGGTTATGCGGAACAGGAGGCACCATGAAGGCTACCCAACAACTGCACAATTTCGGTTAGAGTCTCTGGCTCGACAACATCACCTGCGGACTGCTGACGAGCGGCACGCTGCGCCGTTACATCGATGAGTTTTCCGTAACGGGACTGACCTCCAACCCCACGATCTTCGATAACGCCATCCACGACGCGGACTTCTACGACGCCGCCATCCACCAAAAAACGGCGGCGGGAAAATCGGGCGAGACGTTATTCTTCGAGCTTGCCCTGGAGGATCTGACCCAGGCGGCGGATCTCTTTCACCCGGTTCACGGTAAGCGTTGCTCTGCCGCCCTTCTTTAACGGCGGCAATCGAGGGTAATTGCTTGTATGGGGTTTTGTCTGTCAACAGCATTTATCACGTGAACTGACCTTCAAGATGAGGGCGCGTGGCGTCAGCGTTTATAGCAACGTCGTCAGTCGCGTCCGAAGCCAAGCGGGGGTTCTGCACTCGCCAGATCCGGCAGGTCGCGTTCGCAGATTGTGCGCAAGCGGTCCGCTGTCGTGGTGTCCGCCAGACTTTCCGGCAGAGCATCTAGCCAAGTCTGGTACTCGGCCTGCAGTTCGGTCAGTTCGGCTACGGCATCATGCCAGCGCTGTGGTCGGCTGCGACGGTCGGCCGGCTTGCGGTAGCGCAGCTTCGGCCCGCCCGCGACATGATTGGCCCGATAGCGGGCTTGCCTCTCCGCATGGGTCATTGTCGTGCCAAGCAGTGCCTTCGGTCCTGGTTTCATTCCTAATTTCTCCTTCGTCTCCATGCCGGCCAATCCGTCACGTGACGGATTACAATGGGGCAGACCCGTCGCAGGCACGGCTTGATTGGCGCGCCTCCATCGTGCTGGCCGCGCCCAAGCGTAAGCAAAACGAACCGAGGGGAGCTCGCCAAGTGTGCGCGTATCTCGCGCCGCAACCTTGTATTCGGTTGGACCTACCCGAGGTCCGGACCATGAAGCAGCCATGCGCTTCAGTAGCGAGCTCCGAGGTAGCGGGCCCATTCTCACGTCGGCGTCCAAGCCACGCAATTACTCGGGTTGCCACCACCTCGGATCGTCATCAGCGTCCTTTCGCGCCAACGCGGCGGGGTGCTGAAACTGTATTCGTGTTGATCATCGACGCCGACCGATCACGCAACGACCGAACGCATGCTGACGCCGTCGGGGATTTCGCCGGTGGTGACCAGTCGCCACATTGCGATCAGCAGCTTACGGGCGAGGGCCACGATCATCGTGGTCTTGCGAACACCGTTCGGCCCCTCGGTCCTGGAGCGATACCATTGCGCCAGTGCGCTGTCCTTCTGGAACCGAAGGAAGCGCCACGCGAGTTGGATCAGGCCGCGGCGCACTCGTGCATTGCCCGACTTCGCCAGCCCCTTCTCTCGCCGTTTGGAGCCACTCTCGTCCGGCGAGCCGGTCAGCCCAGCATAGCGCGCTACCGCCCGGCGATCACGCAGGTTGCGAGAGAGCACTTCCTGAACGAGCATATCGGCGGTCTCGACGCCGACACCGATGATGCTGGCCAGCAAGCGCACCATCGCATGTGCCCCGGTCTGCGGGGCTTGCTCGATGCGCGTCAGACGGGCCCGTTCGATCAGGTCGATCTGCTCACGGACCATTGCCAGCCGCGCCATGTCACGGCGTATCTCATCGAGAGTATTGGGCGGGATCAGCAGGCCTTCCGGTGTCCCAAGTGCGTCCAGCTTCTGGGGTGCTCGGCGCAGCTCCGGCTTGAAGCCGCGAATGCCAAGCCGGATCAGCGCAGCCTTCATCCGGTTGATGATCCGCGTCTTCTCGCCGACCAGGTTCTCACGTTCGCGATGTGGGCGTTTGGCATCTTCTTGATTGATGGTCGGGATCGCGACCATGCTGCAATGACCGCGCTCACCACGCAGCCAGCCGATGAACACACGCATCAACATTGCGGTGTCGAGCCGATCGGTCTTCGCCCGCCGATGCTCGCGTGAGACAGCAACGCTCGTGGAGTGGATGACGTAGGTTTCGATGCCGTGCGCCTGTAACCAGCGTGCCAGCCAGAAGCCATCGCGTCCCGCCTCATAGGCCACGACGATCCGGTCGATCTTGCTCCCGTTTCTCACAGCTTCGTCTCGCCAGCGGTGGAGCAACCGCAACAGTTCTGCTGCGTCCGGCTCAAGCTTCTTCAGTGGTTGGCGAGCGACACCGGGAAGCAGGCCGGTCATAAGCCAGCTCGACAGGCTTAACTCAATGACGGCAACCAGAGTGTTGCCTTGAACAAAGGGTGTCAGGGATTTGCTTAGATCGTTCGGCTGTGGCATCAGGCGCTCCATCCATGGGGTTGAGGCAACGATGCTGCCCTCCTTTCCCGATCGCCCCATAGCTTCTCACCTCGGGGCATGGCCTGACGCGTGGCGTGTGGCCCGGTGTGGGCGTGCCTGCGCGGAGGTCTGCTGAGAAATCACTTGACGCGATCACGGGCGCTTTGATTCTCACTGTGAGGTGTCCGCACCACCTGACCTCACCAGACTGAGCCACGCCGAGAAGGACGCCTTGATCCTGGCGCTGTTCGCGCAACTGGCGTCAGCACAGGAACGGATTGCGGCACAGGACGTCCGCATCGCGGCTCTGCAAGC
>JBBSNW010000163.1:0-3313 GCA_038260405.1 Rhodobacterales bacterium
GCGGAAATGTGCTCTACAATCCGAACCTCGGCTATGCGCTGGCGGTCGGCATGATCCTGATCATGGGACTGTCCAACACGCTCTACTTCATCCTGCGCCGCAAGGCCGAGCGGTGGCAGAAGTGAACCGTCGCCCGCCGCTCCTGTCGATCCTGATCGCGCTCGCCGGCGCTGCGTTCTTCCTCGTGCCGCTGATTGCGACCTTCAACTTTTCCCTTCGGATGACGCGCGGAGAGCTGTCCTTTGCCGCCTACCGCTCCGTCATCGAAAGTGACAAGTTCCTGAGCGTCCTCAGCTTTTCCGCGGTGGCATCGCTTATGGCCATTGCTCTGGGCGTGCTGATCGTCGTGCCGACGGCCTATTGGGTGCGCCTGCGTCTGCCGCACATGCGCCCGCTGATCGAATTCCTGAGTCTGATGCCACTGATCATCCCGCCCGTGGTGCTGGTTTTCGGCTATGTGCGCCTCTACGGCACGAGCTCGATCCTGCCGCTCACGATGACTGAAACGGGCACGAATATCCTGCTGGTCATCGGCTATGTCGTCCTTTCCGTGCCCTACATGTATCGCGCGGTGGACAATGGGATGGCCGCCATCGACATCGCCACCCTGACCGAAGCCGCCGAAAGCCTCGGCGCCTCGCGCCTGCGCACCATCGCCTTCGTGATCTTCCCCAACATCCGCTCGGCCATCGTGTCGGGTGCATTCCTCACCTTCTCGATCTCGCTGGGTGAATTCGTCATCACGAGCCTGCTGAACCGTCCGGCCTTCGGTCCCTACCTCGTGCAGATGGGGCAGGACTACGCCTATCAGCCTGCCGCGCTCGCAATCATGGCCTTTGCCTTCACCTGGGTCTGCATGGTGCTGATGGAGCTCTTCGCGACCCGCAAGCCCGGCCAGCGCCTTTTGCAGTGGCGTGCCCCCCGCACCGTCGAAAAGGCGAAATCATGAGCTTTCTGTCCCTGAGCGGCATCAACAAGTCCTTTGGCGCCAATACCGTCGTGCGCGACTTCGATCTGGCGGTGGAATCGGGTGAGTTCGTCTCGTTCCTCGGCCCATCGGGCTGCGGCAAGACCACTGTGCTGCGCATGATCGCGGGATTCGAGACACCGAGCGGCGGCACCATCCGTGTCGGCGGCGCCGATGTCACCGCCCTGCCCGCGAGCCGCCGCAAGATCGGCATGGTGTTTCAGGCCTACGCGCTCTTCCCCAACATGTCGGTGCGCGGCAACGTGGCCTTCGGTCTCAGGATCGCGGGCATGACCCGCGCCCAGATCGACGCGCGGGTCGCCGAGATGCTGGACCTGATCGCGCTCGGGCACCTTGCGGACAGATACCCTTACCAGCTTTCCGGCGGCCAGCAGCAGCGCGTGGCACTCGCTCGCGCACTTGCGCCCCGCCCCAACCTGCTGCTGCTGGACGAGCCTTTATCGGCCCTGGATGCGCAGATCCGGACCTCCCTGCGCGACGATATCCGACGCATCCAGCGCGAGCTTGGCATCACCACCGTTTTCGTCACCCATGACCAGGAGGAGGCGCTGTCGATCTCGGACCGGGTCGTCGTGATGTACAAGGGGCGCGCGGACCAGATCGGCACCCCGGCGGAGATCTACAACCACCCGACGACCCGCTTTGTCGCGGGCTTCGTCGGCAAGCTGAACACGTTCGATGCCAGAGTCGCGGGTACCGACAGCCTCGCCATTGGGGGCCAGGAGTTCAGCGGGCTGCGCCGCGCCGGTCTGAGCGCGGGTGTTCCCCTGACGGTCGCCCTGCGGCCCGAGGCCCTGTCCCTGCATCGCAGGCCGGGCGATGATCTGTCCCTGCCGGGCCGCGTTCAGCACAGCAGCTTTCTTGGCTCCGTCATTCGAGCCCAGGTAGAGGTTGCGGGACAATCCGTCAGCATCGACATGTTCAACCGCGCCGACGCGACGCTCCCCGTCGCGGGTGCGCCGACCGAGGTCTGGTTCACCCGCGACGACGTTCTCGTCCTTCCCGAGGCATCCGCATGATCCTGCCCGCATTCGCCGCGCCCGGCCGCTTTTACCGCGGCAACCTGCACACGCATTCCACCCTGTCGGACGGCGTTCTGCCCCCGGCCGAGGTCTGCCGCCGCTACAAGGCTGAAGGATATGACTTCATCGCCCTCACCGACCACATGATCGGGATCTACGGATATCCAATCGCCGACACCGTCCCGTTTCGCGACGAGGCGTTCACGACGCTTCTTGGAGCGGAACTGCATTCGGGGCCGATGCAGAACGGCGAGCTCTGGCACATCCTCGCCGTCGGGCTGCCCGCGGACTTCGCCCCGGCCAACGCACCCGCCTTCGTCCCGGTCGCCGGTCAGGAAACCGGGCCCGAACTGGCGCAAAGAGCGGTGGATGCCGGCGCCTTCGTTGCCATCGCTCATCCGCAATGGTCCGGCATGACACAGGACGACGCCCGAAGCCTGAGTGCCGCACATGCGGTCGAGATCTACAACCACGGCTGTGCTGTCGGCTGCGACCGCCCGGACGGCTTCCAGTGCGCCGACCTTCTGCTCTCCGAGGGCCGCGACCTCACGATGGTCGCAACCGATGATGCGCATTTCTCGGAGCCCGACCACTTCGGCGGTTGGGTCATGGTGAAATCCGAAACCCTCGACCCCCAGGCGCTGCTGAACGCGCTCAAGGCCGGCCATTTCTATTCCAGCCAGGGGCCACTGCTGCACAACGTCGAGATCACGGACAGGACCGTCATCGTCGAAAGCATCGCCGTCGCCGCGGTCATCGTCCAGGGGCACGGCTCCTCTGCGCAGGTGCGCCATGGCAACTCGATGACGCGAACGACGTTAGAGTTGGACCGATGCGCCCCATCGCCATGGCTGAGGGTCACAATCGTCGACGGCGCGGGGCGCCGAGCATGGAGCAACCCTTTGCTCCGCTCGACGCGCTTATGAAATAAGTCCGCGCACAGCGATGGTTTCCACCGCCACTCGGCTCGTACCGAAAGATCGCCACCCTGAACTTCAGCGCTGGCTCAAGACTGCAGGAGTTGGCCACCAGTCGTGCGACGCCTCACTTACCGCTGATGGCGCGGCTTGGGTGAAACTTAACTTGTGAGTGCTCGTTCCGGTTTCCAGCGGAAGCCGACGCGAATGATGCCATGATCGTTGGTCCCGCTTTCCTTGTGGTTGTCGTAGTTCAGGTGATCGTTCTGAACGAGCATTTCGTCGAAGGCCCAAAGACGTTTCTTCGAGTTGTCGTAGAACTCCTGGCTGAACATGATGTGGTCCAGGCTTTCGCGCTGACCTTTGAACACATGGGTATAGTAGAC
>JBBSNW010000164.1:0-3308 GCA_038260405.1 Rhodobacterales bacterium
CGCTCGCGCACGGCCTTGTCGAGACAAAACTGGTCGCGCTCCCGTGCCTGCTCACGATCTGTCCGCGCATTGGCAAGAACGCGGAGCTTGTCGTTCCATTCGCCTTCGAGTGTGTCGGCGACGAGGCGGTTGTTGGGATCGACGAGCATGAAGCGGCGCTGCGCCAGATCGGCTTCCGCTTGGGCGCGTTCTACGGCGCGAGAGCGCAGTTGGTCGGCTTCGTGATGACGGGCTTCGATCTCCGCGCGGACATCCAGCGCAAGTTCAACCGCAGTCGGCGTCATCTGCTGGGCAATCAACTTGCCGACGGCGGCATCTACGGATGACCCCGCGATGGACTGGCACATGGGTTCGCCGCGATATTGATGGGCGCGATCACAGATGTACCAAGCTTCCAGTCGCCCACGTCGGGCTGCGTACCGCACCCGGAAATGGTTGCCGCATTGTCCGCACACGGCTCGCCCCTGAAGCAGCGCCGGGCCCTCTCGCGGAATGGATACGCGTGCTGCGTCATAGCCTTGCCCATTTGCCTTGAGCACCTTCAGGTTCTCGTGGTGTTGATCCCAGCTGATGTACCCGGGGTGGGCGTTGGGGATGCAGGCCAGCCAATCCTCCTCTTCGCGCGCGCGAAGGGTCTTCTTGCCATCGATGGTACGGCGATATTGTCGCCGCCCGTAAGCGTAGGCGCCTGCATAACGAGGGTTGGTCAGGACGCGCATTGCGGTGGAGGCGGTCAGGGGACGAAACACGGTCTGGCTGTTGTGCAGGCGTGACGGGAACAACAGCCCTTCCTTACGAAAGGCTTTGACGGTTTGGGCGGCTGATCCAACGCGGACGAAGGTCTCAAAGAAATGGGCAATCGTCTCTCGTATCTGCTGATCCGGATCGAGTGTCACATGGCCTGAAGGATCGTAGACCAGCCCGGTGGGTAACGGGCAGCGGAACTCTCCGCGGCGTGCCTTGTTGAGAATGCCGCCGCGCAGGCGCGCTTTGATCACATGCAACTCGGCCTCGCTCATGGTTCCCTTGAGACCGAGCAGAAGGCGGTCGTTGAAGCTTGCCGGATCGTAGATGCCGTCTTCGTCGAGGATCAGGGTATCAGCGAGAGCGCAAATCTCCAGCAAACGCTGCCAGTCAGCATTGTTGCGTGCGAGACGGGAGACCTCGAGCCCCATCACGATGCCCGCATGTCCCATGCCGACGTCGCTCACCAGCCGCTGAAATCCTTCGCGCCAGGCAGCCGAGGCCCCGGATTCGCCCTGGTCATTGTCGATGACGACAATCTGTTCATCGCACCAGCCAAGCGCAATAGCCCTGCCTCGAAGCGCGTATTGTCGTTTGGCGCTCTCGGCATTCTCGATGACTTGTCGCATCGAGGACTGTCGGATGTAGAGGTAGGCGCCGCGATCCAGGTGACGCTGTTGGACTTTGAGATGAACGTTCATAGTGACCTCCCATGTTGGATGCTCATAGCGATTGCCGCGAGGACGTGGATGATGGCGCCGTGCCTGCCGGGCCGTGAAAAGGCCGCGGGGGACGGATCAGCGTATTCTGCGGCAGGCCTGGCCGATGTGGTCAGGGCCTGAGCCCAGCCCCACATGCCCCGGCGCAGAAACAGCATGAGGCCGCTGCGCGCCATGATGGGCAGCGCTTCGCCGAGCGCGGCTGAGCGCAGCATCTCATAATCTGCGGCAATGTCCGGCGCAGAGCGCGCCGGCGTCACGTAGCGGTTCAGCGGCGAGTTTTTTTTAATGCCCGCTCGATCGTTCTGGGATGGAGATCGATCTCGAGATCTCGGCGGAGCAGTTTTGCCAGCTCGCGTGCTCGCACCGGTTCGCCAGAGACCAGATGCGCCTCCAGGAAGGCCATGACGTCTTGATCGATCTTGTGTGGGCCGTGGGGCCCTGGCTTTGCCGGTACCAAGCCCGCAATCCCGGCCGCGTCGAAGTTCGCCTTGGCTTGGTAATAGGTCGGCCTTGAAACACCGTACTCGACCGAGACCTCTGTCACCGAAGCCTTGTCGAACGAGACCCGGCGCAGCATCTCGTATCGAACCTGCACGGCATCTTGTGGATCGAAGAACTCGCTGCCGCTGAACTTCGGATCGCGCACCTTGTCGGCGCTCGAGTTGAATGTGCCTTCTTCGATGAGGGCATCGGTCTTTGATCGCCCTCTGCCAGACTTCGCGGACATTGCCTCCTCCAAAGGTGGAATGCATGCTGATAGTAACAACATTTACGCCGCAAAATATGTCCACGTCAAGATGGCGATCATTCTGCCGACCGCAATTGCGGCAATCATACCGTGAATTATATGTCATTCTGACATTCCTTGCGGCGTAATCCGCCTTACATGTGCGGCGTAATTATCTTTACGATCCTGCGCCGCCGTGTGAGCTGATTTGTCAGATATCCGGATTACCAAATCGGCAAGCTCCAAGAGGTCTGAAAAGCGCAACACCGCTCGCCCGTCGCCCATGACCAACTCCGGATCCTTACTGGCAAGATCAGTCCACTGCGCTGAAACCGACCAGATCACGCCATCGACGGCCTGCAAAAGGAGCCGTTCGCCATGCCGGTTGTATCGCCTCCCAACACAGGGAAGTTGCTGGGCGAAGAGCGGATGAAACGGATGCGTGACCCGCACTAAATCCTCATCTGCGAGGGTCACGCATGCATCCCCTCGTGAGGTACAAGCGACTGGAACGGGGCCGGTTTGTCTGGCCTGCTGCCAAGGAAGGCAAAGTCAGCCTAAGCCCATCCCAAGTCTCGATGTTGCTGGAAGGAATCGACTGGCGGACCCCACAAAAAACCTGGCGACCGCTGGTCGCGGGGTGAGATGAATGACAAACAAAACATAGGATTTAGCGCAGTTTTGCGTTCCCTCATAAGAGGCGATCCGGTATAAATTGTGCCATGCTGGAGGCCTTCAAATCCCTGCCCGAAGACCCTGACGAGCTGCGCACTGTCAGCGCGCAAATGCTCCAGCATATTCAGTCTCAAGCCTACCGGATCGAGAAGCTGAAGGCTGAACTTCATGGTCACCGCAAGGCGCGCTTTGGCGCGAAGTCAGAGGGCATAGACCAATTGGTGCTGGATCTGTCGGAAGACGATGAGATCGCGCAGGCCGCAAAGGATCAACACACCGGGCAGCCACCCGGTGATGAAGAGACCCCAAACAACAAACGCCAGCACAGCCGCAAGCCGCTGCCAGATCATCTGGATCGGCAGGATGAGGTCCTGTCGCCCGGTGAGGCATGTGCTGGATGCGGCGGCACAATGCGCCAGGTGGGCGAGGATATTACCCAA
>JBBSNW010000165.1:0-2929 GCA_038260405.1 Rhodobacterales bacterium
GAAATGGCCCATGTCCATGGCGCCATCAAGTACGCCCTCGGCCACGGCACCATTGGCTGCGACGCGGTCAAGCATCCTGTTGTTCGTGTGTCTTTCCTGCGCCCACCGCACAATCAGCGTCACGCAGACCGAGCAATGGCCGTGCAGATCGCCCCAAGGCGTTGTTCAAAGTCGACTAAAATAACAACTTGGCGATGCCCCGCTCTTTCATCAGACCCCAATGTGACAACACCCCTTCGGATGTCCCCGTTTTCAGGCCCGGCGTCGCAGTGATCGACCTCTTGACCCGATTGTCATGGAACCAAACCGGTCAAAGACGGTTGTCTTGCTTGATGATGACATACGTGGACGCCCCGGTCCGCGCCTTTAACGGAGGAAGACGGATGGTCAAGCCGGTCGACGCGAGTGGCGGTTTCACAAAGATGACTGGCATAGCGATTGCCGTAGCAATGATAGGGTGGCTTGGAGCCGTCTATTTCTACACGCAACAGAACCGGCTTGATAACCGCTTGTCCAGCGTCACCGAGGAACAGTCCGCTCTCCGCCAGGATCTTGATGCACAGGTCGCCGCATCCGGCACGGTCGAGGAGCTGAATTCCCAGATCGACTCACTGACGCCCCAGTTGCAAGACCTGACCGCGCAGCGCGACACCGCCCAGGGCGATGCCGAGACGCTGCTGCAGCGGGTCGAGGATATTCAGGCGCAGCGCGACACTCTGACCAGCGAGATTGAAACGGCTCAGTCGGACAAGTCCGCCCTGGAAGAGGAACTGGCACCGCTGCGCGAGGAGCTTGACGGCTTCGAGCAGCGCCGCACGGAACTTGATGAGTCCGTCGCCGCCCAGACCGAAGAGTTGGAGCAGGTCAGCGGCCGGGTGGAAGAAGCCCGCGCGCAGGAGGCCGAAATTCAGCAGACCCTTGCACAATTGACGGAAGAAACGGCCCGCTTGACCCAGGAAGCCGCTGAAAGCGAAGCCCAATTGCAGGAGGCGCGCTCCGAGATCACCAGCATCAACGAGGAACTGGAACCCGCGCGGCAAGAGCGCGAACAGATCCAGAATCAGATCGAGACGCTGAGCCAGCAGTCCAGCGCCGCAGAAGAGCGCCTGAACTCTCTGCAATCCGACATCTCCGCCTCCGAAACGCAGCGTGAGGAGCTTCAGGGCAGCTTGGTGAAGCTGACCGACAGCATCTCGGCCCGTGCCGATGAACTGGCTGGCATCGAACAGCGTATTGCCGACGCCATGCAGGACGACCAGTCCGGCCAGGAGGGCAGCAGCCGCGAGGCGACAGAGCCTGAGAACGGCTCAGAGACGGGCGACGGTCAGTCGGCAGACCAGAGCGAAACCGACGGTCAGGCGGACGAAGAGCGCAACCCCCCCGCATCCGAAGAAAACAATGCACAGGGCACGTCCGGTCAGGAGCAGGACTCCCAGAATGGCGAGCAGCAGCCCGCCAACGGTGAGGATGACGCGCAAGCCACAGAACAGCCTTCCGGATCGACCGGCTCCGATGCGGACGCCGTCCGGCAGGACACGCAGGAGGATGGATCGACACCCTCGGAAGGCCAACAGTCCGAACCGGCAAACGACGAAGCTACCGAAGCCTCCGACGCCGAAGACCAGACAGGCACTGAGGACGAATCGGATGCCGAAGACACTGGAGAAACTACGCCGCGCGGGCAGAACAACCAGCCATCAGATTGAGCCCCCGGGTCGGCCTGCCAGTTCAAAAGGAACTCTTCTATCCCGCGCCGATTTCCAAATTGGGCATTATCTATATGCGAATCCGGGTAAACTACGGCATGCAATGGGGTGGAAACCCCGGCGGCATAGAATGCGCCAAAGTAGTTGATGTTGAAACACTGCTGCGAGAACAGCGTCCATGCACGAGTTTAGCCGCAGCACTTCGCCACGCGGTGGCTATGGAAGTGCAACAATGACCGACCGTATATGGGGATCGGAGACATAACCCCTGCCCAGAAACTGAAAACGGCTGCGTAAGTTCTACGACCATGTCCCGTTAAAAACGGGGGATTACCACCCCACACGCTAGGTAGACCCGCACTCCGGTTCCGGGGGCGATCATGCCGTCTCCAGAAGCCGCACCAGCCGCGAGAGCGACGTGTCATCGATCCCGCCTGCGCCGCCGCCATCTCCACCGGCACGAACACCGGCGCCTCGTCGGCAGGCCAAAGCCTCTTGCGCTGCATCTCGCGTCGCCACTGGTAGATATGCTGGCGCGTCACGTCATGTCGCCGAGCGACATCCGCCACCGACCAATCATTCATCCCGACCTCGCCCAGGATCGACAGCTTAGCCTCATCCGTCCAGCGCCGTCGGCGCTCCATTCCCAACACCACACCATCCCGCACGATAACCTCCGACCGATACGACGTCGGTAACGACGCCAATAACGACATCGTCTACGAAACATCGCTCAACCCGCGAAGGCGGTGGCAATCGGGTGCTTACGGTCCAGCGTGAGCGATACATGACTCTGGAAACCATGGCGCCTTTTAGCGACGATGCCATCGTCAGCCTGCCTGTCGTGGCGCGCTGATCAGGCAGGCCCGCGCCGAACGTCATGGTGATCCTCGAGGCAAGCTACACCTTTCACTGGGATACGATCCAGTCGCCCTCGCAGCAACCGTCTTGTTCTGGCTATGAAACAAGAACGAGGCCTGACCCTAACCTTCAGGGCCGCACAACAAACGCTCGATAGTTCAGCTTGAACAACTGCCATGTAGCTGAATAACCGAGATAAATCGGATAATTTTCTGGCTTCGAACTGCATGGATTCGTAGAATCCAATTGAAAAGGCTGCAGTTTGGATCCTGCCATGAAGCATCGTTCGCGTCCTGAGGAACAGGATGACCTCCTCCGCCCCCGATTGGTCGACATGATCGACATGCGCCACGAGCTGGTGA
>JBBSNW010000166.1:0-2767 GCA_038260405.1 Rhodobacterales bacterium
GGCACCGGTAAGAGCCACCTCTCCATCGCCCTTGGCGTCGAGGCCGTGAAGGCCGGGCGCAGCGTGCATTTCCTCACCCTTGCCGATCTCATCAGCGCTCTCGCCAAGGCCGAGCGAGAAGGCTCGCTGCGCGAGAAGATCTGCGGATTCCGACGAAGGCGGCCACCAATTCCAATCTCATCGCGGCCACCATTCCAATCTGATGGTGGCCAGGCCCGATCATCCTCGCAGGTCGGTTTTGCTCATGTCATGGCCAGGTAATCAGGGTCAAGCAGAGGCGCGCAGTTTGCGCAGGCTTTCCCCCTTGAGCTCGATGCGATGGGCGGCGTGGACAACCCGGTCAAGAATCGCCTCGGCCAGGGTGGGATCACCCACGATTTCATACCAACGGCCAATTGGCACTTGGCTGGTGATGATCAGCGAGCCGGTATTGTAGCGATCCTCGACGATCTCCAGTAGGTCGCGGCGCTGCTCGGCCGCCAGGGGCTCCGGCCCCCAGTCGTCCAGGATCAGTAAGTCGACCCGGGCAAGTTGCCGCATCAGTCGGGCGTACCGGCCGTCACCGCGCGCCAGTGCCAGGCTGGCGAACAGCCGCGAGCTGCGCTGGTAGAGCACCGAAAAGTTGTCACGGCAGGCCTTGTCGCCCAGGGCGCAGGCCAGCCACGACTTGCCAGTGCCGCAGGGCCCGGTAATCAGACAGTGCCGATGCTCGCGGATCCAATCGCCGCTGGCCAGTCGCAGGAACAACGCCCGGTCGAGACCGCGCGGGGTCCGGAAATCGACATCCTCGATGCTGGCGGCATGGCGCAGCTTGGCGGTGCGCGTGCGGGCCTCGAAGCGCTTCTGCTGCCGTAGCGTTGCCTCCTGTTCGACGAGGAGGCCCAGCCATTCTGCATGCTCGAGAGCGCGGCTCTCGGGGTTGGCCGCCAGATCGCAAAAGCCCTTGGCCATGCCGTCCAGGCCAAGCTCGCGTAGGCGATCCAGTGTCGGGTGGTTCAGCAAGGCTGCTCTCCTCAATGGAAATAGCGAGATCCGCGGATGTTGTCGTGCAGCAGAGGCGTGCCGTCCGCGGCCTGCGGCGACGCCTTCTGGTCGAGCCGGTGTTTAAGGATCGAGGCAACGCTGTCGTGCGACAGCGCCCCGATCTCAATCGCCCGGCTGCTGACTGCCTCCGCCCGCGCCGCCGCAATGCCGCGGAACAACCGCAACACACCGAGACAGCTTCGGACGCCTTGCTCCGGATGCGGCCGCCGGGCCAGCACGGCAAGGATCAGCGCCTCCGTGCTGGGGCCGATGTCGCGCGCCTGCCGCTGCAGCCGTTCAGGGGTCCATTCGGCATAACGCCGATGCGCGCTGGGCATGTGCTCGGGCTGGGTGTGATGTCGCGGTCCGGCGTAGTGCCGCAGGTGAGCCGCAACCCGCTTGCCCCGGTGGAACACCTCAATGGTGCGGGCGGTGGCGCGGGTATCGACCTGCTCGCGGAGCAGCGCATGCGGCACCGAGTAGCAGAAGCCCGCGACCTCAACATGATAGTCGAGCCCGACGCGGGCGAGACGCCATTCGGCGTACTCATAGTCCTGCTCCGGCAGGGACTGCATGGCGGCGCGCTCGACAGCTTCGAAGAGTTGGCGGCGGCTGACACCCAGGCGACGCATCTCGCGGTCATTCATCCGCTCGACAGCCACGGCTATCGCGGCATTGCATTCGGCCAGCGAGAAGAACGTGAGATGCCGCAAGCGGCCCAGGATATAGCCCTGCGCAAAGCGTACTCCGGCCTCAACCGCGGCCTTGTCCTTGGGCTTTTTGGGTCGCGCCGGCAGGATGCCGACGCCGTAGTGCGCCGCCATCGAGCCATAGGTGCGGTTCAACTCGGGATCATAAAACGAGGCCTTGGTGACGCCACTCTTGAGGTTGTCCGGCACCAGCAGTCGCGGCACCGCCCCATAGAACCGGAACATCCGGACGTGCGCGCCAATCCAATCCGGTAGGCTCTGCGTCCAGCTCGCCTCGGCATAGGTCAGGTTCGACGCGCCGAGCACGCCGACGAAGATCTCCGCCAGGCGCACCTCGCCAGTGAGCGGATCGACGATCGGCACCTTCTTGCCGGAGTAATCCACGAAGGCCTTGTGCCCGACAACATGGGTCTGCCGCATGGTCGGCGACAGCCGCCGCTCGAACGCCCGGAACAACTCGCAGAACCGGCTATAGCCATACCCCTGCGGGTGAACCGCCGCGTATTCCTCCCAGAGAATCGTCAGGCTGACCCCGGGACGCTTCATCTCACGCGCCAGCGCGCCCCAGTCCGGCTCAGGGTAGCGCCGGGCACCCGACTTGCAGCTCGGCGCGGGAAACAGCAGCTGCTCGATCGCCGCATCCGTCAGCTCGGGCGCCAGCGGCCAGCCAAGCCCCGCCGCGCCCGCGCGTGCCAGGTAGTCCTGCACCGTGCTGCGGCCCACCCCCACCTCACGGGCGATGACCCGGGCGCTCGTGTGCGCACCGAAATGTAACTGCAGGACCTGCCGTATCCGCCGCATGGACAGTCTCTCCGTCGGCATCCCATCCCCTCCATCGATTGCGACGGGGGAACGCTGGAGCCAGGTGAACACTGACCTGCGAAACGATCTCCGATCCGGGCGGACCTCCTGTTCCGTGGAGGGTGGCCGGGATCAGATTGGAAGGGTGGCCGCCATCAGATCGGTAGGGTGGCCGCCATCAGATTGGAATACCTGGTCGCCTTGGATTGGAATCCACACGTCATTCAAAAGGA
>JBBSNW010000167.1:0-2756 GCA_038260405.1 Rhodobacterales bacterium
AATTCACGATCAAGCGCCGTGACGCCGACCTCGCGGATCTCGCGTTCGCGCTCGCGCGCCAGATCGACCCCCAGGCGCGGTCCCAGCACCCGTGTGACTACCTCCTGCGCATGCTCCCGGATGCCCGACGAAATCAGCCTGGACGGAATGAACAGATCCTGCCCGTCGGCTCGCCGGCCGCGTATCAGGACATGGGTATGGGGGTTATCAGTATCATGGTGGTCGACGGCGACCCACTCCAGCCGGGTGCCGAGCCGAGCCTCAAGGTTGGCCATCACTTCGCGGATGAAGGGCTGGAGGTCGCCAAGGGCTGCGCCGTCCTCGGCGCTGATGATCAGGCGGAAATGGCGCGCGTCATTGGTCCAGATCGATGTCACCGCATGGGCGTCCAGACCGCTCTCCCGCTGGTTGTAGAATGAAATTTCCGGCGCGCCGCCGCTGCCCTCCCGGCCGAGATAGTCGACGGACTTCTTCAGATCGTCCGCCTGCCCCGTCTCGACCGCCGGTTCAGCCGGAGATCTCTGCGCGCCGGCCTCCCGCGCCAGATACGAAACGTGCATGCGAAGTGACGCACCGCGCGCGGCACCATGGGCAACGTAGCGCGCTTTTACCACGACTCGCCGCTGGGCCGGCGACGAGGGTTTCGCGGCGGCTTTCACACCCTTCGCGAAGTGGGCGCGCAGGCCTGTCTGGCTGGTCCGTGCAGATGGCGCGCGCGTCGTCCTGACTCCGCGATTGATCCTGACGGCCTTGCGCAGCTGCGCCAGGCTGGAGCGATCCTTGCCGCCCCTGCCCATCCTCGGCTCGAATTCAACATCGTCGGTGGTCCGCGTCATGCGCCGAATCTGACAGAACAGGACAGGAATTCGAGCACTTGCGCCTAGCGAACGAAGCGCAGCGCAAGCGACGCAACGCAGGGGTGAAAGCGCCGCGCTTCATCTCTATGTGCAGACAGGCGTTTTTGGAAAAAGCGCCGCGCCAGCTTTATCTTGTCGAGTAGCTGGCCGTGGGTAACCGTCCGGTCGTTGCACGATTGTTCCGCGCACCGGATTTGAATCACAACGTTCTCCTGACTGCGATTGAGGAGACGTCCGATGAGCAACACGAAGCCAGCCGATACCTCTGTGCGCGACTACTGGGCGGGCCATATCGAGGCCTGGCTAGCGAGCCGCTTGAAGCGCAATGACTACTGCCGCGCTCACGGCCTTCACACCAGTTCGATGAACTGCTGGGTCAGACGACTTGCGCCGCATACCCTGACCAAAAAGGAAAAACGCCCCGGTTTTGGGCGGCATCATCCCTCATCCCGATCGGCGCGGAGCAAGGCAGTGCAGGCCTTTTGGGCGATGCATGTCGAGGCGATGCTGTGGAGCGGCTTCTCGGCGCAAGCGTATGCCAAGGCTCACAATCTCTGCCCCTCCACCTTGCGCGAATGGCGCATCCGTTTCGAGGAGAGCCCTCTCGAAACTGACTGGCGCGAGATGGTTCACCCTGCGGCGCGTCCCCGGACGCTGCGCAAGACAAGCAGCGCTGCTAAGCAACAAGCAGCGGATTTGGCATTGACCGAACCGGTTGAGTTGGACCCCGGACCCAAGCCGCCAGCCAATCGCCGGACCTTCAGCGACGCAGACAAGCGCGCGATTGTTGGCGAGTCGGAAGTCCCTGGGGCGACCGCGGCCATGGTCTGCCGCAAGCACGGGATCGTCACCAGCATGCTGTTCCGCTGGCGGGTCCAGTATGGCCTTCGCCGCAAACCGCAGGCGCATCTGGCCTCGATTACGACAGAGGCCAACTCCGGGTCGTCACCGCTGATCCTGGACGGGCTGATCCCGGCTCCGGACGGCATGGCAGCGGTAGACCTTGGCGATGGCCGGCGTGTGTACGCCGCCATCGGCGCCGATCCCGCCGCCGTTCGCGAACACGTCGCCCAACAGGAGAGCAGCCGATGATGATCGCACCCGCTGGCGTCAAAGTGCATCTCGCGTTCGGCCACACGGATATGCGCAAGGGCATGGAGGGCCTCTCCGCACTTGTGCAAGAAGCCTTGAAACTCGATCCCTTCTGCGGGCACCTGTTCTGCTTCCGCGGCAGGAAGGCGAACGTCATCAAGGTTCTGTTCTGGGATGGCACCGGACTTTGCCTGTTCACCAAGCGCCTCGATGCCGGCGTGTTCGCCTGGCCGATGATGGGAGAAGCTGGCGATGCGGTCGCGCTCTCCTCGGGCCAGCTTGCGCTCTTGCTCGAAGGCATCGACTGGCGAAATCCCGAACGTCGATGGAAGCCGACCAGAGCCGCTTGAATCAGAGACGATGAGCTGGAGAAAAATGCGCGGCGCTCAGCGCATTCCTCTTGGTGGACCCGGCGAACGCATCCAGAATCAGGCATGCGGCTCGATCTGGACAATCTTCCGTCCGACGTGGAGCTCCTGCAGCGCCTGGTGCGCGACATGGCGGGAGCGGTCGCCACTCGCGATGGCGAGATCGACCGGCTGCAGGCGCTTATCAAACAGCTGCAGCGCATGCAGTTCGGCAAACGCTCGGAGCAGCTCGACCCCAGCCAGCTATTGCTCGCCCTTGAAGACCTCGACGCCGACATCGCGCGCATCGAAGAAAGCGTGCCGAGCGTGTCAGCCGATCCACCCACGCCCCCTTCGCGCAAGGCGTTGCCCGATCATCTCCCCCGCGAAACCGTCGTCTTCGATGTGGGCGGCGATGCGTGTCCGTGTTGCGGAGGGGCGGTTCATGCAATCGGCGAAA
>JBBSNW010000168.1:0-2724 GCA_038260405.1 Rhodobacterales bacterium
AAACTCGAGCTGGAACAGCTTGTACCGCCGAGCCGGGTCGGGATCGTGCGGATCGAGAAAGATGGTGCTGAAGCCCCCGCCGCCGATGTGCACGCCGGTGCGTTTGAAATGAATGCCGTCGGCGCTCTCGAGCACGTCGACGCTATCGGCGCCGAGGTACAGCTTGACGGTGCCGCCATCATCGATAACGCGGCTCACGTGTCCTTGAATGGGCGTCCCCTGCTCATCGAGAATTTGCCCCAACTTCTGAGCCTCGTTCGTATGCAGCTCGATGCGATCGCTATCGGCAATAAAACGGTGATCGATGAATAGCTGCTTCTGATCGCCGACATCAATCGGAGCGGCAGCCAACAGGAGGGGGCAGAGCCAGAACATGTTGTGATCCTCGATGAAATTTCAGAAGAGGAATGCGTCCGCAGATTTCGCGACTCGACTGAGCTCGCCGAAGTCAGATGACGCAGATTTTTTATGAGGAGACCAGGAAGCCAGGAAACGTCTTTACCACGGATGGCCTAGCGCGGCGTAGCCGCAACCAATTGAAGAGAGAAAAGGCGTTGCTCTTTGGTTAGCTTGTTGATTGTTCAGAACAACAACTCGCCAGGAGCAACGCCATGCTGCAGTTTATACAAAAACACCGGAAGGATGTCATGGGGGTGTTGAGCGGATTTGATCGCCTGCGTTTTCGCGGAACGTTGCGCTGGCTGGCGACCGTGCGTGGGCTTTCGAGTTTTCTGGTCGGATTGCGGATTCTGTTGAAGGACTTTGCGACGTACTCCCAGGGTCTGACCGCAGAGCTTCGGCAGGGCGTGGAGTCGTTGGCCGAGCAGGCGGGACGCCCTGTGATCTACTTGAACAGCACAAACACATCCAAGGAGGACTTCGCCCGTGAGCTGGCTCGGAAGGACAAGGTGACGCAAGGACTGATCTGTGTGCTGACATGTGTCGAGCCGTGCTTCTCGTTCCAGGTCCGCGGAAAACGGGCCAGCAAAAAACTGGAGTTGCAAGGAGCGCGATTGAAGTGCCTGCATGAGTACCTCTACTTCATTGATCCGAACTTCGGCTTTGGCCATCTGCGGTTGCAGACATGGTTTCCCTTCAACATCCATGTCTGTCTCAACGGCAGGGAGTGGATGTGTCGAGAGTTGGATCGGCAGGGGATCGGCTATGTGCGACGCGACAACTGTGTCGTGGCCGTCGAGGACCGCGATCGCGCTCAGCAGATTCTCGATGCCCAAGTGCGGGCCGACTGGACATCGATCTTAGACCGTCTGGCGAGTTGGGCCTTTCCTCTGCATCGCCGGCTCTGCAAGGGCCAACCGATGGAGTATTACTGGTCGGCCGACGACACGGAGTGGGCCAGCGACCTGATGTTCCGCTCGCGAAGCCGACTGGCGCGTCTTTATCCCCAGCTCCTGCGGCACGGGATCCAAACGTTCTCCAGTGGAGACGTCATGCGGTTTCTGGGGCGTAAGACCACGCTGGAGGGAAATCCGCATGGCGCCTTTGGCGGTGAAGTCCTCAGCGACCTTCGGACACGTCCGGAAGGAGTTCGCATTAAGCACCGCCTCAATCACAACTCGATCAAGATGTATGACAAACAGGGATCCGTCCTGCGCGTGGAGACGACGATCACCCATCCCCGGGATATGAAGGTCTTTCGGCGCGTGGAAGGGAACCCGGACAGTGAGAAGACGTGGCGCCGACTTCGCAAGGGAGTCGGTGATCTGCCTCGCCGGGCGCAAGTCTCTCAGGCGGCCAATGACCGGTATCTTGAGGCGCTGTCAGCCGTCGACGATACCACGCCGTTGAAAAGCCTGGCCGATCAGGTGTGCCGCTCGAAAACCTGGCAAGGTCGCTCGGTGCGAGGCCTGCGTCCCATGGAGGCCGACGACCAGGCTTTGCTCCAGGCCGTCCTGCGCGGTGAATTCGCCATCAACGGCTTCCGCAATGCCGACCTGCGCGCCGTGCTGTTCGACGCGACTACTGACCCTGGCGAACAGCGCCGCCAAGCCGCGAAGGTCACCCGCCAGCTTCGGCTCTTACGCGCTCACGGCCTGATCAAGAAGGTCCAGACAACTCACCGCTATCTTCTCACCAAGTCCGGACGCACGATCATCACTGCCTTCCTGACCGCGCTCAAAACCGATACTCAGAAACTCAACCAACTTGCGGCATGAAAAATCTTCGCGCCACGCAAAGAAATAAAACGTTTGTATTACTGATAGCCCGGATGAAGAGAGGCCTCTAAGGAATGCAGGAAAATGCATTTTCAAATTTCCTCCCTTCCTGCGTTCCTTAGCGGAAATCCAAAATCTGCGCAATCTGCGAAATCTGTGGATGCATTCCCTCCGCGGCTCACGCGCGGCCTATTGAGCGCTGCAGACGTCCGGGCGGAGTTTCTTCGCGTCTCTCAGGTAGACGTGAACGATTTCGGATTGCGGCTTCTCGGTGTTGATGTGCAGCAGCACGCGGATGCAGCGGGGCAAGCTGCCCGTCACCGGGATTTCGCAGGCGCATAGCAGCGGGACCTGGTGCATTCCCAGGGCGCGGGCGGCTTCGGCGGGAAACGTCGAGGTGAGGTCGCTGGTCGTCGTGAAGATTGCCGAGACGATTTCGTCGAACTCTTTGATGGCGTTGGCGCGCAGCACTTCGACCAGCAGTTCCCGGGTGGCTTCGAGAATTTGCCCCGGGACGTCTGCCTGCACGCTCGTCGCGCCGCGGATG
>JBBSNW010000169.1:0-2587 GCA_038260405.1 Rhodobacterales bacterium
CCGGGTTAACTTCCATGACCTTTTCGTCCGCATTGGACCCGTGTAAGGGGGCTACATCAACAACACCCGTGGAACCGCATCCGATGCTCGACATCCGAAACACCGCCATTCCTGATGTCCTGGTGCTTACACCGCGGCGTTTCGGGGATGAGCGCGGGTTTTTCAGCGAAAGCTGGAACCGTCAGCGGCTTCTCGATGCGGGGCTCGATTTCGATTTCGTGCAGGATAATCACTCGCTGTCGGCGCAGCCCGGGACCATCCGGGGGCTGCATTTTCAGGCGCCTCCCCATGCGCAGGACAAGCTGGTGCGCTGCGGCAGGGGCGCGCTGTTCGATGTGGCGGTCGATATCCGCAAGGGCTCTCCGACTTACGGCCAGTGGGTGGGTGAGGAGCTGAGCTTCGAGAATGGCAGGCAGCTGCTGGTGCCCGCGGGTTTCCTGCACGGTTTCCTGACACGGGCGCCCGACACCGAGATCCTCTACAAATGCACCGATTATTACGCGCCCGAATGTGACGGTGCGGTGCGCTGGGACAGCTGCGGCATCGACTGGGGCTTTGACGGCACGCCCATCCTTTCGGACAAGGATGCGGCCGCCCCCGCGCTGGCGGATTTTGACTCACCGTTCGTTTACGAAGGATAAACCATGAAACTGCTTGTGACCGGTGGCGCGGGGTTCATCGGCTCCGCCGTGGTGCGGCGCGCCATTGCACAGGGCCACGAGGTCGTGAATCTCGACGCGCTGACCTATGCGGCCTGCCTCGACAACGTCGCATCGGTGGCGGATCATCCCGCTTACAGCTTCGTGCAGGCCGATATTCGGGACCGCGCCGCGCTGGATGCGGTCTTTGCGCAGCACGCTCCGGACGCGGTGATGCACCTTGCGGCGGAATCCCATGTGGACCGCTCGATCGATGGCCCCGGGGATTTCATCGAGACCAACATCACCGGCACCTACAACATGCTCGAAGCGGCCCGCTCCTACTGGGTTGGGCAAGGGCGGCCCGAGAGTTTCCGCTTCCATCACATCTCGACCGACGAGGTCTTCGGCTCGCTGCCCGCCGATCCAGCGGTGAAGTTCACCGAAGACACGCCCTACGATCCGCGCTCACCCTATTCTGCCTCGAAGGCCAGTTCGGACCATCTCGTGCGCGCCTGGCACGAGACTTTTGGCCTGCCGGTGGTGATGACCAACTGCTCCAACAATTACGGCCCCTACCATTTTCCCGAAAAGCTGGTGCCGGTCATCATCCTGAACGCGCTCGCGGGCCAGCCGCTGCCGATCTACGGCAAGGGCGACAATATCCGCGACTGGCTGTTCGTCGAGGACCATGCCGAGGCTCTGCTGGTCGTGCTCCGGCAGGGAGTCGTGGGCCGCTCCTACAATATCGGCGGCGAGAACGAGCGCACCAATCTCGACCTCGTGAAGACGCTCTGCGCCATCCTCGATGCAAAGCGCCCCAAGGCCGGCGGCTCCTATGCCGACCAGATCACCTTCGTCACCGACCGTCCCGGGCATGATGCGCGCTACGCGATCGACCCTTCGCGCATCCGCGAGGAGCTGGGCTGGCGCCCGAGCGTCACGGTCGAGGAGGGTCTGGAGCTCACCGTGCAATGGTATCTCGACAACGAGCCCTGGTGGCGCGCCCTGCAGGACCGCCATGGTGTGGGGACCCGGCTGGGGGTAAAGGCATGATCCTCGTTTTCGGACAGACCGGCCAGGTCGCGACGGAACTCGCCCGGCAGGCCGGGAACAAGGCCCTGTGCCTCGGGCGCGAACAGGCCGACCTCTCGGACCCCGCCGCCTGTGCTGCGATCATCGCGGAAACGGAAGCGACGGCCGTGATCAACGCCGCCGCCTGGACCGCCGTCGACCGCGCCGAAGAGCATGAGGCCGAAGCTGCGGTGATCAACGGTGACGCCCCCGCGGCGATGGCCCGGGCAGCGGCGGCCCGCGGTATCCCCTTCGTGCATATCTCGACCGATTACGTCTTTGACGGAACGGGCACCGCGCCCTGGTCGCCCTCGGATCCCGTCGCGCCGCAGAATGCCTATGGCCGCACCAAGCTGCTGGGCGAAGAGGGCGTGCGTGCCGCCGGTGGCCCCCATGCCATCCTGCGCACCTCCTGGGTCGTCTCGGCGCATGGCGCGAACTTCGTGAAGACCATGCTGCGCCTTGGCGCCGAGCGGGACCGGCTCACCATCGTCGCCGACCAGATCGGCGGGCCGACCCCGGCGGCCGATATCGCCCGCACCTGCCTCGAAGTGGCCGGACAGCTGCAGGCCGATCCAGCCAAATCCGGCACCTATCACCTCTCCGGCGGCCCGGATGTGAGCTGGGCCGATTTCGCCCGGGCGATCTTCGCGCTTGCGGGCCTGAGCCCCGAAGTCGCGGACAGTCCCAGCAGCGAATTTCCGACCCCGGCACCGCGCCCGCTCAACTCGCGCATGGACAATACGGGCCTCACCGCCACATTCGCCACCCCGCGCCCCGACTGGCATGCGGGGCTCAGGGACATCCTGCAGGATCTTGGAGCATTGAAGACATGACACCGAAACAATCCAGTTCCAGCGTGGCGCGCAAGGGCA
>JBBSNW010000170.1:0-2566 GCA_038260405.1 Rhodobacterales bacterium
CGGACCGGCCGGTCCTGCAGGCTCCGCCATCTGCGCCCAGCGCCGAAACCGCGCCGGAAGCGCCGAGCGTCGACACCACGTCCCCCGACTTCGCCGGTCTCGCGCCGAAAGAATCGCTGCGGCCGACGGACCGGCCCGCCAACACCACTACAAAGGAACAAGCCCCTTCCGCTGCCGCCGCGCCCTCCGCCCCGCGCGCCGCCCAGCGCGCCACCGGAGCGGGCAATTCCGGCGGAACGGCGCGGATGCAAGCTCCCGCCAAACCACGCCCGGGGCCAAGCGCCGCGCAGATTCGTAGTGCGCAGGCCCAATGGGGCGGCGCGATCCGCCAAAGCGTTGCGCGCGCGCAACGCTATCCGCGGGGCACCACCGCGCGCGGCATCGTCACGCTCAGGATCTCGGTCAGCCCGTCAGGAAATCTCGCGGGGGCTTCGGTCACGGGCTCTTCGGGTACAGCCGCGCTAGACCGCGCCGCCCTGCAGGCCGCGCGCTCGGCCCGCCTGCCCCGCGCTCCCGAAGCGCTCACCGATGCGAGCTACAGCTTCAACCTGCCTCTGCAATTCGCACGACGCTGAGCGGCGCGGTCCCGCAGGGACCGCGCCGCCGGGTGGGACAGAGTGTAAATCCGAAGGATTTATGCGGCGTCCCGCAATCAGTTGCTGGCGGCTGACTGGCTTTGGGCCAGATCTCAGGCCATGCCCCCCTGCACCAGCCCCTTGGCGAGGCGTGCATAGGCATCGGCCATGAGGCCTTCACCAGCTGCAACCGGAACGCCGCCATCCCCGGCGAGCCGCGTCCCGAGGTCGATCGGCAGCGAGGCAAGCAACGGAATCCCGAGCGTTTCCGCCTCGCGGCGTACCCCCCCGTCTCCGAAGATATGCGTCGTCTCTCCGCAATGCGGGCATTGAAATACCGACATGTTCTCGATCAGCCCCAGCACCGGAGTCTTGAGCGTGCGGAACATGTCGAGTGCCTTGCGCGCATCGAGCAATGCCACATCCTGCGGAGTCGAGACCACGATGGCGCCTGTAAGTTCGGATTTCTGGCAGAGCGTCATCGCCACGTCGCCGGTGCCGGGCGGCAGATCGACGATCAGCACGTCCAGATCCCCCCAGGCCACCTGGCCCAGCATCTGCTGCAACGCACCCATCAGCATCGGCCCGCGCCAGACGACGGCCTTTTCCGCGGGCAGCATGAGCCCGATGGACATCATCGTCACGCCATGCGCCTTGAGCGGAATGATCGTCTTGCCGTCCGGGCTTTCGGGGCGGGCGCTCACACCCATCATCCGCGGCTGGCTCGGTCCGTAGATGTCGGCATCGAGAAGCCCGACCCGACGCCCCTGCCGCGCGAGCGCGACGGCGAGGTTCGACGACACCGTGGATTTGCCCACCCCCCCCTTGCCGGACCCGATGGCAAGGATGCGGTCGACACCGGCGGGTTTCATCGGCCCCGCCTGCGGCTTGGGATGGCCGCCGATCTTCAGCGACGGTGCCGGAGCGGCCGGGCCATGCGCCGTCAGCGCCGCCGTGACGGAGACGACCCCCTCGACCCCGGCCACGATCTTCTCGGCCGCCTGGCGCAGCGGTTCCATCTGGCGGGCAATGTCGGGTGAGGGTGCCTCGATCACGAAGCGAACCTTGCCCTGTTCGACGCGCAGAGCGCGAATCATGTCGCGCGAGACAAGATCCCCCCCGTCCGGAAGGACAAGACGGGCCAGCTCTGCCCGAATCTTCGTCTCCATTTCATCCATGCCAAATCTCCCGGCGATAGCGCCCGCATTGCGGGCACGTGTTTCGATCGTATCAACACCCGCGGTTTCAGGTGTTGGTAATTGCCCAAGCCTTGGGCAAATGCCTGAAATAGGTCAGTACGCACTATGCAGTTTCTGCATAGCAGCATTGAGGTCAAAAACCATTGTGCAACTGCAGCATTTGCCCCATCTTGAGGTCAACGAAACGAAACACATGATCCGAGGCAAGTTACAATGGCCTACGCAACAGACATCAACACTGCGTCCCACGGCGCATCGGCGTCGCGCTTTTCGGCCCTCGTGCACACACTGCGCACCGGTCTGGCCAAGCGCAAGCTGTACAGCAACACTCTCAACGAGCTCCAGTCCCTGAGCGATCGCGAACTCGCAGATCTGGGCCTGCACCGCTCGATGCTTCGCCGCGTCGCCTACGAAGCAGCCTACGAAGCGTAAAAATCCGGCACATGGCCGTTTGGCCACGTGCATGACGCCGAGACAGGGGCTTTTCTGGATCGACGTTGAAACAAAATCAAGGAACACGGAGTTCCATGACAGACATTCGGGACCCTCTCCTCCTCCCTGGGTCTTCGATAGAGCGGCGGCACCTCTCCTCCTCCCTGGTGTCGCCGCACCAAGTTTCCGGGATCGGTCCCACAGGACCCACTCCCACATCAGTTCGGCGGCCCTCTCCTCCTCCCTGGGTCGGTCGATAACGCGGCGGCGCCTCTCCTCCTCCCTGGTGTCGCCGCAACTCATTCGGGATCGGTCCACCGGGACCCACTCCCACACAAGTTCGGCGGCCCTCTCCTCCTC
>JBBSNW010000171.1:0-2488 GCA_038260405.1 Rhodobacterales bacterium
ATCCCGGCAAAGGACGCTTGCGCAGACGCAAGGATTTGAAATCTACAGCAAGAAGCGCAAACGCGGGTACGTCCAGGTTCTGCGCCTGCTGGAGACCTTCGAAATGGCCCATGTCCATGGCGCCATCAAGTACGCCCTCGGCCACGGCACCATTGGCTGCGACGCGGTCAAGCATCCTGTTGTTCGTGTGTCTTTCCTGCGCCCACCGCACAATCGCCGTCATCGCAGACCGATCAATGGCCTTGCAGATCGCCTCATAGGCGTTGTTCAAAGTCGACTAAAATAACAACTTGGCGATGCCCCGCTCTGGCATCAGACCCCAATGTGACAACACCCCTTCGGATGTCCCCTCCTCAGGCCGGCCGCACCAGTAATCAACCTCTTGGACCGATTGTCATGGAACCAAACCGGTCCAAGACGGTTACCTTTCTTAATGATGACATATGTGGACGCCCCGGTCCGCACCTTTAACGGAGGAAAACGGATGGCCAAGCCGGACGACGCGAACGGCGGTTTCACAAAGATGACTGGCATAGCGATTGCCTTGGCAGTGATAGGGTGGCTTGGAGCCGTCTATTTCTACACGCAACAGAACCGGCTTGATAACCGTTTGTCCAGCGTCACCGAGGAACAGGCCACCCTTCGCGAGGATCTCGATGAACAGGTCGCCGCATCCGGCACGGTCGAGGATTTGAATTTAGAGATCGACACCCTGACGCCCCAGTTGCAGGACCTGACCGCGCAGCGCGACACCGCCGAGGGCGATGCCGAGACGCTATTGCAGCGAGTCGAGGATCTTCAGGCGCAGCGTGACACCCTGACCAGCGAGATCGAAACGGCACAGTCGGACAAGGCCGTCCTGGAAGAGGAACTGGCACCGCTGCGCGAGGAACTGGACGGCTTCGAGCAGCGCCGCACGGAACTTGAAGAGTCCGTCGCCGGCCAGACCGAAGAGCTGGATCAGGTCAGCGGCCGGGTGGAAGAAGCCCGCGCGCAGGAGGCCGAAATTCAACAGACCCTTGCACAACTGACGGATGAAACGGCCCGCCTGACCCAGGAAGCCGCTGACAGCGAAGCACAATTGCAGGAGGCGCGCTCCGAAATCAGCAGCATCAACGCTGAACTGGAACCCGCGCGGCAAGAGCGCGAACAGATCCAGAATCAGATCGAGACGCTGAGCCAGCAGTCCACCGCCGCGGAAGAGCGCCTGAACTCCCTGCAATCCGACATCTCCGCCTCCGAAACGCAGCGTGAGGAGCTTCAGGGCAGCCTGGTAACGCTGACCGACAGCATCTCGGCCCGCGCCGATGAACTGGCTGGCATCGAACAGCGTATTGCCGACGCCATGCAGGACGACCAGTCTGGCCAAGAGGGCAGCAGCCCGGAGGCGACAGAGCCTGAGAACGGCTCAGAGACGGGCGACGGTCAGTCGGCAGACCAGAGCGAAACCGACGGTCAGGCGGACGAAGAGCGCAACCCCCCCGCATCCGAAGAAAACGATGCACAGGGCACGTCCGGTCAGGAGCAGGACTCCCAGAATGGCGAGCAGCAGCCCGCCAACGGAGAGGATGACGCGCAAGCCACCGAACAGCCTTCCGCATCGACCGGCTCCGAAGCGGACGCCGTCCGGCAGGACACGCCGGAGGATGGATCGACACCCTCGGAAGGCCAGCAGTCCGAACCGGCAAACGACAAAGCTACCGAAGCCTCCGACGCTGAAGACGAGACAGGCACTGAGGACGAATCGGATGCCGAAGACAGTGGAGAAACAACTCCGCTCGGGCAGAACAACCAGCCATCAGATTGAGCCCCCGGGTCGGCCTGCCAGTTCAAAAGGAACGCTTCTATCCCGCGCCGATTTCCAAATTGGGCATTATCTATATGCGAATCCGGGTAAACTACGGCATGCAATGGGGTGGACACCCCGGCGGCATCGAATGCGCCAAAGTAGTTGGTGTTGAAACACTGCGGCGAGAACAGCGTCCATGCACGAGTTTAGCCGCAGCACTTCGCCACGCGGTGGCTATGGACGTGCAACAATAACCCACCGAATATGGGGATCGGAGACATAACCCCTGCCCAGAAACTGAAAACGGCTGCGTAAGTTCTACGACCATGTCCCGTTAAAAACGGGGGATTACTATATCATCATCAACTTCGCACAAAAGGCAGTTTGCAATAGCTAAAGCGATCACCAAAAATTGGACCTCCTGGGAGCTTCAGCTAGACGACTGTAATCTGTTGCGATTGGAAACGCTGAGCGAGCGCTCAGCTCAGGTATCGCCGGACATTGCGGCGGACGGATCCGGTGAGGGCGGCGACGTTGGCACCCGGGGGCAGCAACCGATTCCAGGTGACGATAGCCTTGCGCGCCCGGGAGGGATCACGCTCGCGTCCGGCGATCTTGATCTGATGCAGAAGAGGACGCGCCAGGGCGACGAGAAAGGTCGTGCTGTCCGGAAACTGACCTGCCACCTCTCGCAGCGCG
>JBBSNW010000172.1:0-2414 GCA_038260405.1 Rhodobacterales bacterium
AGCTGTGGGTGCGCATCACCGCTCGAACGGTCGAAGTCTTCCATATTGGCAAACGCGTGGCCTCGCATGTGCGCACCTCCGGCAACGGGCAGCATTCCACGCAGCGTGACCACATGCCGGCACACCACACGTTCTGGGAAGATTGGACGCCGCAGCGCATCCAGGCTTGGGCCGCGCGGATCGGGCCGAACGTTGCGATCTTCGCCGAGGTCGTGATGCGAGACCGCAAGCACTGTGAACAAGGCTATCGCACCTGTCTGGGCGTGATCCGACTGGCTGACAGGTTCGGTCGGGACCGCCTCGATGCCGCCTGCAACCGCGCCTTGGAGATCAACGCGCGGTCCTACTCATCAGTCCACTCGATCCTGAAGAATGGGCTGGACAGCAAGGCTCGCGCCCGCGCCACGGAGGAGCCTGCCATCAATCACCCCAACATCCGTGGCGCCGACTACTTCCACTGAAAGGACATCCATGCTTATCCATCCAACCCTCGATCACCTGAAAGCCCTGCGGCTTGACGGTATGGCCGAAGCCTTCGCGGACCTTCAGGTTCAGGACGCTGCTGCCGATCTCAGCCACGCTGAATGGCTTGGCCTGTTGGTTGACCGTGAGGTCGCCAGCAGAGAAACCAAGCGCTTTGAGGCCCGCATGCGCGCAGCCAGGCTGCGCCATGTGGGCGCCTGCCCGGAGGATGTCGATTACCGTGCGCGGCGCGGCCTCGACAAGGCGCTGTTCCAGAGCCTGCTCAGCGGCAAGTGGATCACCGACAAGCGCGGCCTGATCATCACCGGCCCTTGCGGCGTCGGCAAGACCTGGCTCGGCTGCGCCCTGGCGCAGGCGGCCTGTCGCGACGGCGTCACCGTGGTTTACAAACGGATGCCGCGCCTCTTCGAGGAGCTTGAACTGGCCCATGGTGATGGTCGCTTCCCGCGCTTGTTCCGCAGCATCACCAAGGCGCAGCTGCTGATCCTTGATGATTGGGGGCCGGACCGGCTGACGGCCACGCAGCGCCGGGATCTGATGGAAATCGTCGAAGAGCGATACGGCCGCGGCTCAACCATGATCACCAGCCAGTTGCCCATCAAAGCGTGGCACGACGTCATCGGCGAACCGACGTTCGCCGACGCCATACTCGATCGCATCGTCCACAACGCATATCGCATCGAGCTGGAAGGGGCGTCCATGCGAAAAACCATCGCCAAAATGGATGACGAAATGCCTCAAATCTGATACCCGATCTCCACTGCCTCACGGCAACACGTCACTGGTGGGCGAATACCCCGGAACAAGTGGGCGCATGTTGTCGGAATGGGTGGGCGCATGCTCCGGAATACGCACACGAAGCTCGAAAGTGTCATGGCACCCTACCAGGGCGTGATATCGGCATACGGCATCGCGCGCGTGCAGGTAATCGGTGACTGCGGCGAACCGGTTGACGAGATGACCTCTACCCGGACGACATGGACGGAATATCGAAACGGTTTCGGCCACTTCACCGGCAGTTCCGGAGAGGTCACGACGAGCAGGGATCTGACGGTCCCCAAGGGCTTCGGATCGATCGTGGCAGGAAACGGAAACCCGGAAGTCGGCGTGCTCGTGAAGATGAATCTCGGACCGATCGTTCGCGCCTTGGGATGCGACAGCATCGAGCGACGCCGCATGGAGGCAAACATGCTGGCCTTCTTCAACGGCAGACCACCGGCCTACAAGGCCAAGGTTGGTGAGCAGCGAGAAATTTCCCAAAAGCCTTGATGGTTTTTAGTGAACTTACCCTGCCCTAAAGGACGGGGCTTCTCGGGCGGCCCTCAAGCCGCCTTCTTTTCTTCCTTCAATGGCCGCTGCAACGTTTCCATTGTCTGACGCAGGCCTCCGGTAGCAGTGACGTGCGTTCCGCCCGCCATTAGTTTCAGCGCCCCGGCCCGGGCGATGTTCATGGCCGCATTCACGTCGCGGTCATGCTCCGCACCGCAACAGGCACAGCTCCACTCACGGACAGAAAGGGGGAGTTTCTCCCCCTTGATCCCGCAGGCCGAGCAGCAACGGGTTGTGGGCTCCCACTGGCTGATCCTGACCATGTGGATCCCGGCTCTTTCGGCCTTGTATCCAATCTTTTCGACCAGCCCGCTCCAGCCAATATCGGAGATGGCACGGGCCAGCCTCCGGTTCCGGAGCATATTGCGCACCGAGAGGGTCTCGACCGCGATCGCGCCTTGGCTTTCGGCAACGATCTCGCGGCTGAGTTTGTGCTGGAAGTCCGACCGGACGTCGGCCAGGCGCTCATGCGCTCTGGCAACGGCAAGACGGGCCTTCCTTCGATTGTTCGATCCTTTCTGCTTGCGGGACAGCTGGCGCTGCTTGCGCCGGAGATTCTTCCTGGCACGGTTCAGAAACCGGGGATTACCGACCTTGCGGCC
>JBBSNW010000173.1:0-2408 GCA_038260405.1 Rhodobacterales bacterium
GAGACCCCGACCCTCTACAGCCGGCATTTCCGGATTGATCCGAATACCTTTCAACAAGGTTTGCAGGCGGTCAGCGCACAAAGCTTCGGTCAAAATGATAGTAGTTCGGGCGGCAGCAGCGGCGGCGGTGGCGGCGGCGGTGGTGGCGGCTCGATGATGACCACGCGGGTCGCCTCTTCCTCGTCCTGGGCGCCACCCGGCGGCACGGCCGGCGCCAGCAGCAGCAGCAGCGCAGCGACATGCACCGAGATCGCCAGGGTAATGCCTGCGATACGCGACCAGTTCAGGCCGTCATCTTCGCGGTCGTCGTGCTTGGAGTGGTACGGCAACTGTTCCGTCATGCGCAGCGGGCTCGAAAGTGGGCCGGACGCCGCAGCGCCACGGGTGTTGTTGGTCCGCTGCCTTGTTCAGGCGGCGGGAACGTCGAAGCTTATACCAATCGCGGCAGCGGATACCAACCGCGATCTGGCGGCAAGCCGGGCATCAGCCCTTCTGTGCCAGGATTTTCTTGGCGTCCTCCGGGTTCTTGACTCCCTTGTCCAAGGCCTTCTGCGCGGCCTGCTTGGCTTCGTCCAATCGCTGTTCACCCCACAGCGCCTTGGCCAGGTTGAGATAGGTTTCCCCGTCCGGCGCCAGCGGCGCGGCCTTCTGGTAAGCATCGATCGCTTGCTTGGGCTGGTCGGAGAAGTAATAGGCCTGTCCCAGCGCCACCCACGTCTGATAGTCGGGCTTGAGGATGCCCTTGTCCATGCCTTCCTTGATCACGGAGATGGCCTCTTTCTCCTTGCCGTCGGTATTGAGGTAGAGCGCGTAGAGGTTGCGGTAATCCTTGTCGTCGGTCAGCTGGCCGGAGGTGCGCAGCTTCTCCAGCATCGCAACGGCCTTGTCGTCCTGCCCGGCCTGCATGTAGATCGAGGCCAGGTTCATCTGCATCTTCTTGTCGTTCGGATTCTTGGCCGCCAGGTCCTCGGCGATCTTAGCGGCCTGCTCAGGCTTGTTGTCTTCGAAATAGCTGGCCATCAGCATCTGCAGCCACGCCGGCTGGGCCTTGTCCCCTGCCGCATCAATGGCCTGCTTGAGCGTCACCTGGGCCTCCGGATAGCGCTCAAGTCGATAAAGCGCAGCACCCTTGGTGCCAATGACGTTGGCGTCCGTGGTCTTGGTCTCGGCAATTACCTTGTCGATCGTCGCCAATCCCTGTGCGTCCTGGTCGTTCTGCATCTGCAGCTGGGCCAGCAGCATCATCGTGTCGTAGTGCTCATTGTTGCTCAGGCCATTGAACTCCAATGCCTTCTGCAGGTAGGTCATCGCCTTGGCGTCGTCGTCGCCGAGCAGGCTGGCCGCGGCCAGGCGCGCGGAGATCGAGCGCTCGTAAGCGTTGGCCTTGGGGTTGGCGATCATCTCGTCGGCCATCGGCACGACCTTGGCAGCATTGCCTTCCTCGTAGGCGTCGAAGACCTTCTTCAACTCTCCGCCGAGCTTCGCTGACGCCCTCGCCTCGGGCTCCTCGCGGGTGGCGTTGGGATACTTGGCCGCCTCGGCCTTGGCCTCTTTCTGCGTCTCCTGCTTCTCTTTCTTGTCCTTGTTGTGTCCGGCGTTGAAGGCATCGGAGGCGGATTGCGCATGGGTTTCGGTCGCCACGCCCAGCAACAGGATGGCGGCGATGGTGGCGCTCAGGGCGAAACGGATCGGCAAGGATGTGGGCATGGAAATCACCTGACAGTCTTTGAAGTGGGGTGTGGTGGAGCAGGAGCCGGGTTGCGAACGCTAGCAGAAACGGATTCGGTAAACGCTATGCCTATTTAACGCGCGTGTCATCCGCAGCGCGGCTGGCGACCGCTGGTGCGTGCCTGCTCGTACTCCGGCACGAGGCCGGCGGCGCGGCGCTGCAGTTCGCCGATGCGCGCCTGCGGATCGGGGGGGGTGGAGAGCCACTGCGGCGGCCGGTTGCCGCTGGCGGCGATCATGTTCTGCCAGAGATTGACGGTGGCGCGCGGGTCGAATCCGGCGCGCGCCATCAGCTGCTGGCCGACGATATCGGCCTCGCTTTCCTGCTCACGCGAGTTGGGCAACAGGAAAAATCCCTGCGCCGCGGCGCCGCCGACCTGCTGGGCGGTATTGGCCACACCCTCGCCATACTGCGAGCCGAGCAGCGATCCGAGGAGACCGACCCCGGCCTGTGCGCCCAGCTGCCGGGTGATGCGTTCGTCGTGGTGGTGGGAAATGACGTGACCGATCTCGTGGCCGATGACCGCGGCCAGCTGGTCCTGATTTTTCGCCACGGTGAAGATGCCGGTATAGACCCCGACCTTGCGCCCCGGCAGGGCGAAGGCATTGGGTTCCTTGTCGACGAACACCGCGACCTCCCAACCGCCCTGCATGCCGGCCGGAAGCTCGCGCACCAACTC
>JBBSNW010000174.1:0-2339 GCA_038260405.1 Rhodobacterales bacterium
GCGCTGCGATCTAGTTCTGATTGCGCAAGGATAGAGCGGGGCCGAGGTCGAAGGCCCCGTCTTAAGCCGGGATTGCGGATCAGAACGGCAGTTCGTGGTCGGGGATAACCACCCGCTCGGTCAGCGCCGATTGGCATCGCTATCGCGCCGCGTCCCGGATGTCCGTTCGTAAGCGACCGGTCAGCCACGTGTAGAAATGGCGGCCATAATCCGCAAGCTTTCACCCGCTGGACAGCTGTGGCAGGAGGCGGTTTTGACAGATGTAGGGATCATTGCAGTGCGGGTCGAACGCCGCCGCGGATGGCCGGCGGAAGAGAAGACGGTGTTGCTGGCCCAGCCGCAGCCGTCAAAGTGCGGAATTTGAATTTGCGGTCCATGGGCCGCGACAGCGGCGTTGGCGGCATGGAGATTGTGCTGCTGAACGGTGCCCGGGTCAGCGTCGATGCCTTCGTCAACGAGAAGGCGCTACCGCGTATCCTCAGGACGATGAGGGTGCGACATGATCAGCCCGGCGCCGAAGACGAAGGGGTTTCCTCTCCCTGTGTCAGCGCGAGCGGACTCCTTCTGTAGCGACAGAAGGAGTTCGCTCAAAAATGCGTCGGGGGTCGACTATGGTGGCGCGGTGGTGGCAGCCGGGATCATCCGCCACGGCACCAGTTCATCGATGCGATTGATCGGATGGCCCTCGGCGATCTTGGCCAGAATGTCCCGCAGGTAGGTCTCTGGATTCAGGCCGTTCAACTTTGCCGACGTCACCAGGGTGTAGATTGACGCTGCCCGCTCACCGCCGGCGTCCGAACCACAAAAGAGATAATTCTTTCTTCCGATTGCGATACCGCGCATCGCGTTCTCGGCAACGTTGTTGTCCACCTCGAGCCGCCCGTCGGTGACGAAGCGGGTGAGTGCTTCACGCCGATCGATCGTGTAGCGGAACGCCTTGGCCAACTCCAGCTTGCCCGACAGCTTGAGCACGGTCGCTTTGCTCCACTCGAAGAACTTATCGAGCAGCGGCGCTGTCTCGCGCCGGTGCTCCACCCGCTCAGCGGCCGGGGCAAACCGCGCCTTGTCCTCGATCGCATAAACCGCGGCAATCCGATCCAACGCCTCTTTGGCAACCGGCGATTTAGTCGCCTCCCAGACGTCGTAAAACTTCCGTCGCACGTGAGCCAGACAGGCAACTTCTGTAATGGGACCTGGCTTGATCCGGGCCGGATTGAACAACCCCTGATACCCGGCGTATCCATCAGCCTGAAGGAAGCCGGTGAAGCTCGCCATGTGCGCCGTCGGGTGCTCGGCTCCGCGGTCGGGGCTGTAGAAATAGACCGCTGCCGGTGCGGCCGGACCACAAAACAGCCGGTCGTCGCGCACATAGACCCACAGCCGCCCGGTTGCGGTCCGCCCGAGCCCCGGCGCCAGCACCGGCACCGTGGTGTCGTCGCCATGGATCTTCTCGGCTGCGAAGACATGCCGACGGATCGCCGCCACCACCGGATCAAGCAGCCACGCGGCCTGACCCACCCAGTCACCCAACGTCGAGCGGTCGATCTCGAGACCTTCGCGGGCATAGATCTCGCTCTGGCGATAGAGCGGAAGGTGATCGCAGTACTTCGACACCAGCAAGTGTGCCAGCGTGGCCGGGGTGGCGCGACCGCGTGGGGTGGGCATCGCCGGCGCCGATGCCTGGGTAATCGCGTCGCATGCGGTGCAGGCATATTTCGGCCGGACGTGGCGGATGACCTGGAAGTGGCCGGGCACGTAATCCAGCACCTCGGTGATGTCCTCGCCGAGTTTGGCCATCCCCTTGCCGCAGTCGGGGCATATGCAGGCGCCGTCAGCGGCGGGCTGATGCACAACCTCCTGGCGCGGTAGATGATCCGGCAGCGGCTGACGCTTCGGTTTGGCGCGCTCGCGGATCGGCGCCGCAGGTTCGGCGGTATCAAACGCAGCTTCGGCTTTCGCAGCGGCTTCGGCCTCGCCGGTTTCCAGTTCCTCGAGCCGCAGTTCGAGTTGCTCGATCTGCCGGGTGATCCGCTCTGACGAGCGGCCAAACTGCATGCGCCGCAGCTTGGCGATCTGTAACTTGAGCTTCTCGATCTCCAGCGCCTTAAACTGAACCGAGAGCTCCGCCACCTTCAACTCGCTCTGGCAGGCCCGTGCGAAGGCACGGAGCGAGACCATATCGTCAGGTAACTCGGCGGTGGCGAGCGACATGTCCAAAGTATATTGTGCCATATTCTGACAAACCATAGTAGAATACGAATCGGTGCTTTGTTATACAAGCATTGGTCGGCTCGGCGGCGCCGGTGCTATTGTGCGGCGCCAATCCATCGCCTCGATCA
>JBBSNW010000175.1:0-2320 GCA_038260405.1 Rhodobacterales bacterium
CTTGGGCGTTTCGGTTCCGCGGACGGAGTCGAGGGTCTGGTCGGTCCAGCCCGAGACGTCCTTTGAGATGGGTGCTTCTAAAGATTTCAAGGTTACGCTTCTCCTGTGGGATGTGTTCACGACGCTGGCGATAGGTTCGTTACGACACCGTCGTCAAAGTCATCATGTACTTTGTTATACTAAGCATAACGAAAGCCCGCAGGACTGTCAAAAAAGCCTTTGTCAGCGCCCGGCCCAAGGACGGTCTCCTTACATTTTACATCATTAAATCAATGCCGTGATGCTTATATCCGTGGTTTTACATGACCTTTTCGATACGATGCGTGCCCCCGTCGCGCGGCGATATTCTGATATGCCTTATTCAAGTAATGCTTAGGAGATCAAAATGAAAGTGGTTCGAGTTCAAGACATCATCGGCACGGAACGCGAAGTAAACGGCCCGGGCTGGACAAGCCGCCGGATGCTGCTCAAGAAAGAAGGCATGGGGTTCTCCATGCATGAAACCATCATCCCCGCGGGTGCCGAGATGGATCTCTGGTACAAGCACCACCTCGAAGCGGTGTACTGCGTGGCCGGCAACGGCAGCATTCTGGACAAGGCCACAGGAGAGACGCACGAGATCACCGACGGGACGCTTCATGCGCTGGACGACCACGATCAGAACACATTGCGGGGCGGCATCGAAGACATGCGCCTGATCTGCACCTTCAATCCTCCAGTGACCGGCCGGGAAGAGCACGACGAAGATGGCGCCTACCTGCCGGATGATACCGAGGCATAGGACATAGCGCCGTTTGCTGGCAGCAGCCCAAGTCCGAAGGTCGGTGTCGATCCGCCCTCGGGTGTTCGGGCGGGCGTCACGTCGCCGGAAACTGGGTGAACCACTTTGCGGTGATCCGAGAATATTTGGTTGACCGTGTAGCGGTCGACCTTCGGCTTGGTGTATTGAGCGGCAACAAGAAACATCAGGAGCCCATCCCTTATGCAGGTCTTTTCCAATCCCGTCGGGGCGGGCTCGCTTTGGTTTCACAACCTTGCCACGGCGGACGGAACCCCGGTCGCCTATGATCCGCATGCCCGCGCGTTCATCCCGACGCCGCCCTTTTGCGTCAACCGCGAGATCATCGGATGCAACTGGATCGCCCTCAAAGACGGGGCGCCGTGCCGTTCCTGTGCCATGACCATGGTCCATCCCGATACATCCAATCCCGACACGCGGGCCAACTGGGCGCAAACCGAAGCCGCAAAGCGCTGGGTGCTGGACAATCTGGGACGCTGGCACTGGTTTCGCCCGGAAGATCGGGGGACGCCGCCATATTTTCACATGCTCGATGACGGCCCGACCCCTGCGGCGATGGGGCACGTGGATGGCGTGGTCACGATCAGCGTGGCCGAAGCCGATCCGGTCCTCCGCACGACGCGACGCGAAGCGCTCGACGAACCATATCGCACCATGATCGGCCACTTCCGCCATGAGATCGCGCATATGCTCTGGTGGCGCCTCAGCCTGCGCACCGACTTCCTTGAGGCGTTTCGCAGCGTCTTCGGCGACGAACGGGACGACTATGCAGCGGCGCTGCAACGGCACTACAACGAGGGTCCGCCGGACGACTGGAGCCAGAGCTACCTGACTACCTATGCATCAGCCCATCCCCATGAGGACTGGGCGGAAACGGCTGCGCATCTGCTGCATCTGACCGATATCACGGACAGTTCGATTTCGGCGGGCCTCGTTCTGCCTGGGTTGCCGCATGCAGGCTGGGATGCCTACGCGGAACCGGACACCATGTTGTTGCTTCGGGCCGCGATCGAGGCCGTCAAGATCATCAATCACGCCAATCGCTCCATGGGCTTGGATGATGTGTATCCATTCGTTGTGTCTCACGCCGCTCAAAGAAAGCTTGCCTTCGCCCATGACTGGCTGCGCAGGGGTGCCCAGGGCAGATGACCGTCGGTCTGCTTCGGAGAAGCTGCGACGCGGCGACCATCCGGCGCGTGGACATCCGGTATGGCCGAGGACATCCGCTACACCCTCGCGCACTGGCCCGGCCTGATCCGCTTTCTAGTTCAGCCTGAACAAACCTCTCGTCGGCCATTCCGGTGCTGGTCGCGAAAGATCTCAGCCAAGACCGCGCCGATGACTGCAGCGACACCGGCGATCAAAAGGGGCAAAAGAGCCCTGAGGTGGGCGAGGATCTTGCGGATGTTGTGCCCGCAGCCGCAGAGGACGGCGAAGACCGCATCGCCGATGGTGCCCTTGAGCGGGCATCGCGACAGGCGGCCGTCAGTTTTCATGTGGCCGATTTCGGGCTCGATGGCA
>JBBSNW010000176.1:0-2311 GCA_038260405.1 Rhodobacterales bacterium
AAAGGGCTCGGCGATCTGATTATGATAGGTGGCATATCCCAAGACAGCCATGGAAATCAGGGGAAGCAGCGCCACCATCATGCCGACGACCAGCCAGGTTCTCAGGGAAAAGCTGCGGAACCATTTCGTCAGGGCCGACTGGCTTCGGGTTCGTGCCATGTGTCCTCGCGCCCTTTTCCGCTACCAGCCTGCTATATACAGCCTGCGGGAGGAAAATATAGCTGATCATTTAACCGAGTGGGTGAACCGCCCAGGGTTTGCCGGAGAATTTCTGGTTCAATGATTAGGCTGCTATTTCGGCATCGTTCAAGCTTGCATCGAAAGCCTCCTCCGCTTCTTTGGGCGTGACGTAGCCGATGGCGCTGTGCAGGCGCGTGTTGTTATACCAGTCGACCCATTTCAGCGTCCCCCATTCGACCTGACCAACGGACTTCCAAGGGCCGCGGAACTTGATAACCTCGGTCTTGAAAAGACCGATGATGCTTTCGGCCAAGGCGTTGTCATAACTGTCGCCGACACTGCCAACCGAGGTGTCGATGCCGACCTCTGCGAGTCGCTCTGTGTATCGGATCGACAGGTATTGGGCGGATTCAGCCGGTTGTCGCTGTGTTGGATCAGCTTGTCCACCTCGGACGGCGCCATCTGACAAATGGCTTTGTTCAAGGCATCGAGCACGAAGCCGGTCGTCATCGAAGTCGAGACGCGCCAGCCGACGGAGAGCCATTGATGCGCCATCGGTTCAAGCACAATGGCGAGCGCGGGCGAAGACATCGATGACGAAGGCTACGTAGACCAGCCCCTACCAGCTTGAGACATAGGTGAAATCGCTGACCCACAGCTGGTTCGGCATGGCGGCAAGAAGGCTCGGTTCACCTTGTCGTCCGGGCAAGGTCGTGCCGCATCAGGGTTGGTCGTGATGACTTTCTTGCCGCGCACAACCCTGGTAATTCCATGGCCTTCATCAGCCTTTCCACCGTGCAGCGGGCGATGTCTTGGCCGCTTCGGCTCAGCTGGTGCCAGACCTTGCGCGCGCCATATCGGCCTCGACTGCCATCGAACGATTTCTTGATAGCAACCAGATCCAGACGATCCTGCCTGGCCCGATCAGATGCCAATTCAGGATCACGCTCTACCGACTTGAAACCGTAATACGTCGATGCCGCGGTCCCCAGAACCCGGCAGATCGGCCTGACATCATGGACAGAACGGTGATCGTCGACGAACGGGATCATTTGCGGGAGGGGCGGTCGAGCTCCGCCGCAGATGCAGTGTCCAAAACAAGCGAAGTGACCCCGCGGTGCTGGAGGAGCCCTCAAGCAGCCTTGTAGCTCGAGAAAACCGCGGTGCTGCCGTCTTTCCGGATCAAAAAGACGTCATAAGCTTCGCGCTTGGCTTCGGGACCCATGCCGGGCGATCCGTAGGGCATACCTGGCACGGCGAGGCCAACGGCATCGGGGCGCTCGGCCAGAAGTCTACGGATGTCTGCCGTCGGCACGTGTCCCTCGATCATGTAGCCCTGGATCTCGCCGGTATGGCAGGAGGTCATGTTCTGCGGAATGCCGTTCTCGAGCTTGTGCCGGAACAACTGGGTTCCGATGCTGCGTTCGGTGGTGACGGTAAATCCATCCTGGCGCAGGATGTCGATCCAGGCCGTGCAACATCCGCAATTCGGGTCCTTCAGGACGTGGATCGCGGGACCGCCCTGGGCCGCTGCCGAGAGGGGAACGGATGCGGCAAAGCTTGCGGTGCAGGCCATCATGGCGCGGCGCGTCAGGGTCATTGGTGTCTCCTTTCAAGTGGTCGCGGATGCACTGTCACGAACTGTTTCTGATGTAGGTCTGTCGAATGGCCCTTCCACGTCGGTCGGACCGGACGGCCGGAAGAACAGTAGCCGCAGTGCATTCATCGTCACCAGCACGGTGGCGCCAGTGTCGGCGAGGATCGCGATCCAAAGGCCGGTGATCCCGAGCACCGTTGTCACGAGGAACACCGCCTTCAGCCCCAGTGCGATCGCTATGTTCTGGCGGATATTCGTCATGGCTGCGCGGGCAAGGCGGATCGTGCCCGCCGCATCGGTCACGCGGTTGCGCAGAATTGCGGCGTCGGCGGTCTCCAGCGCCACATCGGTGCCCGAGCCCATCGCTACACCGACATGCGCAGCGGCGAGCGCGGGCGCATCGTTAATCCCGTCGCCGATCATCATCACCCGCGCACCAGAGGTCATATCCCTGATTGCTGCGACCTTGTCTTCCGGCATGAGCCCTGCGCGATAGTCGATGCCAAGCCCCTCGGCGATGGCCTGTGCGGTCCG
>JBBSNW010000177.1:0-2296 GCA_038260405.1 Rhodobacterales bacterium
ACCGGTCACGTGCGGAACAGACTGTAACAGTCCGAAGGTGTAGGGGTGCGCCGGGTTTCTGAAGATATCAGCTGTGCTTCCGGTCTCCACGATGTGGCCGGCATACATCACCGCGACTTGATCACAGGTTTCCGAAATTACGCTAATGTCGTGCGAGACCAGAATGATGGCCATGCCGGTTTCGCGCTGAAGCTGCATAAGCAGAGAAAGAATCTGATCCTGGATGGTCACGTCCAGCGCCGTCGTCGGTTCGTCCGCGAGAAGCAGCTTTGGTTCGCCAATCATCGCCATCGCGATCACTGCGCGTTGCACCATCCCTCCCGACCACTCGTGGGGATATTCGTCGACCCGGATTGTTGATTGTCGTTTGGATCTGACCCGGGGTTGTCATTGAGAAGTGACCCGGTTGGACGATAGTTTCCCGCGCAGCGGGGATGGTCAAGTGGCAGGCTTTTCCTTTCGTGTTTTTGGGGCTGCAGCTCTTGCCCTGAAGCGGAAGCTGTCATTACCGGTTTCGAGGATATGGCAGTGATGGGTGAGCCGGTCGAGCAGAGCGGTTGTCATCTTGGCGTCACCGAACACGCCGGCCCATTCGCTGAAGCTGAGGTTGGTGGTGATGATCACGCTGGTCTGCTCGTAGAGCTTGCTGAGCAGATGGAACAGCAGCGCCCCGCCTGACGGACTGAACGGCAGATAGCCGAGCTCATCGAGGATGATCAGATCGAGCCGTAGCAGGCGCTCGGCAAGCTGGCCCGCTTTGTTCAACGCCTTTTCCTGCTCGAGCGCATTGACCAGATCGACGGTGGCGAAGAAGCGGACCTTCTTGTGCTGGTGGCGGACCGCCTGGATGCCCAGCGCGGTGGCGACATGAGTCTTGCCGGTACCGGGACCGCCGATCAACACCACATTGTCAGCGCCTTCGATGAAGGTGCCGCGATGGAGTTGTAGGACTGAGGCCTCATTGATCTCGCTGGAGGCGAAGTCGAAGCCGGTCAGATCCTTATAGGCGGGGAAGCGTGCCCCCTTGAGGTGATAGGCGATGGACCTGACCTCCCGCTCGGCAAGTTCGGCCTTGAGCAGTTGGGACAGGATCGGCACGGCCGTATCGAAGGCGGGCGCACCCTGTTCGATCAGCTCGTCCACGGCCTGGGCCATGCCATACATCTTGAGGCTGCGCAGCATGACCACAACGGCGGCGCTGGCTGGATCATGACGCATGGCGCACATCCTTGTCCCTCAGCGTGTCGTAGCGCTCCACATTGGCTTTGGGTTCCTGGCGCAGGGTCAGAGCCTGAGGCGCATCGATCAACGCCACCGCAGTCTCTTTGCCATCGACCAGTCGATGTAGAAGATTGAGGATATGGGTCTTGGTCGGAACGCCCGCCTCAAGCGCAACCTCGACGGCACAGAGCACCGCCTGCTCGTCGTGGTGCAGAACAAGCGCCAGGATCTCTACCATCTCCCGATCGCCACCCGGGCGCTTGAGCAGGAGCCCCTGCAACCGCCGGAACGCCTCTGGCAGATCAAGGAACGGCGCCCCATTGCGCAGGGCGCCAGGCTTGCGCTGGATCACGGCCAGATAGTGCCGCCAGTCATAGACCGTGCGTCCTGACTGGTGGTGGGACCGATCGATGATGCGCGTGTGCTCGCACAGGATCTGACCCTCCGCCACCACGACGATCCGTTCAGGATAGATCCGCATGCTGACCGGGCGGTTCGCAAACGAGGCTGGCACGCTGTAACGGTTGCGATCGAAGTGAACCAGGCAGGTCGGGGTTACGCGCTTGGTCTGTTCAACAAAGCCGTCAAAGGGTCGCCCCAGGGGCATCAGGCTCTGGACCTCGCCGGCATGCGCATCGGCTACGCTGCCGGGAACGACGCCATGCACGATCTGGCTCCATTGGGCAATGCACCGTTCTTCGAGCCAGGCGTTCAGACTATCGAGGTCCGCGAAGTTGGGCAGTGGCTGCCACAGGCGCCGGCGGGCATCCTGCACATTCTTCTCGATCTGCCCCTTCTCCCATCCTGATGCTGGATTGCAGAACTCGGGCTCGAACAGATAATGACTGGCCATCGCTGCGAACCGGGCGTTGACCTGCCGCGCCTTGCCAGAGCCGATCCGATCAACCGCCGTCTTCATGTTGTCGAAGATGCCGCGATGGGGAACGCCGCCCAGAACCCGGAACGCCTGGGTCATCGCGTCGAACAGCATCTCGTGGGTCTGTAGTGGATAGGCCCGAACGATGAACGCCCGACTGTGCGACAGCTTGGTATGAGCCACTTGCAGCTTGGTGCG
>JBBSNW010000178.1:0-2216 GCA_038260405.1 Rhodobacterales bacterium
CTGCCGATGCCCGCCTCGTTGAGACTGTCGTAAGCGCCGTTCCCGCCCCATTGGGATTTTGCATGCAGGCTGGATTTGCGCCGATGTCGGCTAACATTTTCGCCCTCGTGATTGCTGACAATGAGCTCACTGAGGATTCCCGGATGAGCTCATTGTGAGGGTTTGGCATCCACCGCATAGGCCCATGGCATCAGATCATCGATATTCTTGTCGAGATGGCCATTGGCGAGCTTGGTGAAGAGGTCGCGCAGGTAGGCATAGGGTTCGACGCCGTTCATCTTGCAGGATCCGATCAGGCTGGCGAAGCGCGCCCAGGAACGGCCACCCTCATCGTGGCCGGCAAAAAGCGCGTTGCGGCGGTTCATGGCCGGGCTGCGGATTGCGTTTTCGACGAGGTTTGAATCGATGTCGACCCGGCCATCTTCGAGGAATAACCGGAAGCCCTCTTCGCGACGCAGCATGTAGGCCATAGCCTCCCCAAGCTCTGACTTGCGCGAGACGCGCGCAGCCTGTGCGGCCAGCCAGGCGAAGAACTGATCCGCCAGAGGGCGGGAGACCTCCTGACGCACCGCATGACGATGATCGGGGGCTGATCCGCGGATCGCGTCTTCGACCTTGTAGAGTGCTGCGATGCGCACCAGCGCCTCATCGACGATGGGTGAGCCCTTCTTCGGTTTGGCCTTGATCAGCTTGCGCCGTCCGTGGGCCCAGCAGAAAGCCAGCCGTAACGGATTGCCACCCGTGCGTTTTGGCGTGGCAAGGTGGGTATAGGCACCATAGGCATCAACCTGGATCGTGCCGTTGAAGTCGGCCAGGATCTCATCGGCATATTCACCCTTTCGACCGGGTCGATAGTGGAACACGACGCCGGGCGGCGCGGTGCCGCCCCAGCCGCGGTCGTCGCGCAACACCGCCCACAGATAGCCGGTCTTGGTCTTTCCGCGCCCGGGGTCCAGCACCGGGGCGGTCGTCTCGTCAACATAGAGCCGCGTGCTGCCCTGCTTCAGCGCCACTGCCATGTGGTCGACCACCGGCGCGATCAATGCACCCGTCCGACCCATCCAGTCAGCCAGCACCGACCGGTCGATCGGCACACCAAGCCGCGCCATAACGACCGCCTGCCGGTTCAACGGCATGTGTTCGGAATACTTGGACACGGCGATCTGCGCCAGCAGCGCCTCGGTGGGCCAGCTGCTCTCCAGAAGATGCGCCGGGGCTTTCGCCTGCACCACACCCGTGCGCCCCTTGGGGCAGGCGTATTTCGGGCGGATCGTGACGATGACCTGATAGCGCGCCGGGATGTAATCCAGCCGATCGACCCGATCCTCACCGATCCGCACCATGTCCCCACAACCGCATGGGCAAACGATGCTATCGGGCTCTATGACGCGCTCGACGCGCGTCAGGTGTTCCGGCAAGGCGCGCGCCTTGCGCTTCTTGCGCGGCGCCTTCTTCTCGGGATCGGTCTCGCTGGCCGCAATTTTCTCCTCGACCGCGGCAATCTGTTCCTGGGTTTCCGCGATGGCGGCTTCCAGATCCTCCAGCGCCAGCTCGAGTTGCGCGGGGTCCAGCTTTTCCGATTTCGGCCCGAACTTCGCATGTCGGTATTGTCCGACCTGACCTTCCAGCCTTTCGACCAGTGCCGTCAGTTCGGTGATGAAGGCGTCTTTCTCAACCCCCACAGCCTGTTCATGCAGGCGGGCCGCACGCTCGACAGAGGCTTCAAACCGTGCTGCATCCAGTGCCGCAGACTGTGCGGCAAAGGCCTTCATCACTTGGGATGGAAGGTCTGGAAACTGGCTGAGATCGAAGGGCTGCGACATGCAGATTCATAGCCGATCCGAACAGGAAAGGCCAATAAAACAACGCCAGAACAGCTGATTAAATCATCCCGCTGCACTGGGTGGAGCGACCCGCTGCGCAACGATCCGGCGCCAGTCCAGACCTTCGAACAAAGCCTCATACTGGGCGCGCGACAGCCGCATTGTCCCGTCCTGAACTTTCGGCCAGGCAAAGTTGCCTTGTTCCAAAACTTTGTAGACCATCACGAGACCTGTTCCGTCCCAAACCAAAATCTTCAATCTGTCGCCGCGTTTCGAACGGAACACCATCGTCACCCCGGAATGCGGATCCAGCTTCAGCTCGGTCTGCACAATCAGTGCCAGCGCCCGATGCCCGCAGCGGAAGTCCACCGGACGTGTCGCAATCAGGATCGA
>JBBSNW010000179.1:0-2157 GCA_038260405.1 Rhodobacterales bacterium
GACGCGGTGCCGGAAAGCCGGTCATGGCGGCGGCCGGGTAAATGCCATCGCGCGCCTTGCGCAAATTTATCTCCTGGGCATCGGTCGCGAACACTTTCAGATCAAAGTGTTTTCCCGCCGCCTCGGCATGCTCGGTCACCAGCATGGCAAGGGAATAGGCTTCCTCGCCCGTCGAGCAGGCCGTCGTCCAGACCCGGATCGAAGCGCCCGTCTCACGCTCCGCAACCATTGGCGCAATCACCAGTTCGGCCAGGGCCTTCCACGCTTCGGCGTCGCGGAAAAAGCCGGTGACGCTGATCAGCAGGTCGCCGACAAGCGTGGCGACTTCATCGGAGCTGGTGCGCAGCTCGTCCATATATTCGTCCAGTGTTTCGATGTTTCTCAGACCGAGACGACGGTGAACGCGCCGCCTCAGTGTCGATTGTTTGTAGCCGCGAAAATCGTGCCCGCCCCGAGCACGCAAGAGTTCCAGAAGCTGGCCGAGCGTCGCCTGACCGTCCGGGGAGGTAACCTCGATTTCGGCGGGGGCTGCGACGTAGCCATGGCGCCTGAAGGCCATCAGAGTTTCGGGCATCTTTTCGATGGCAAGCACGTGATCTGCCATGTCCGCCGAAATCGCGCTCCTGGGCATGCCGTCGAATTTTGCGGTCTCGGGCGACTGCACCAGGCTCATGCCGCCTTCCGCCCTGATATCTCTAAGCCCCTCGGTCCCGTTGCGCCCGGTCCCGGAGAGCACGATGGCGATCGCCCGCTCGTGCTGGTCCGCAGCGAGCGACGAGAACAGCACATCGACGGGGTGACGCTGGCCGCGAGGGTCCGTCGGCTTGGACACGTGCAGCCCGCCATCACTGACCTTCAGATCGGTGTCGGGCGCGATCACATAGACATTGTTCGCAGCGAGCCGCATGCCGTCCTCGACCTGAACGACCGGCATCGTCGTGTGGACACTCAGGATGTGGGCCAGTTCGCTTTCGCGCTTCGGATCGAGATGCAGCACAACCACGAATGCACAGCCGCTGTCAGTTGGCATCACGTCGAAGAAGATGCTCAACGCCTCGATGCCGCCCGCCGACGCGCCGATGCCGACAACCGGAACAGCAGCGACATCGGGCGTGGCTCCGTCAGTGGCGGTCAGGGGCTGCTCACTCCTACCCGGCCGGAGAGCAGCGTCACGACCGCTCGTATTCGTGTTCCGGGTCGGCTTCGCCGTTGATTTGCGCCCGGAGCGATTGCCTCCTCCTTGCGATTCATCCGCCATACTCACACAACCTTCGCGCTTGAATCGGATATCAAAGAAAGGCTACTCCGCAACTTCAGACACCGCCTGGCCGCAATGCACTGAAGGCTCCATATCGCAACGTTACACAGCTTCTCCCCAATGACAACCAAACTAAAAAGTTCTCGCTGATGCAAAAGGTCCGCGAGACGCTCAAGAAGAAGTCGGCTTCAATTTCAAGAGAGGTAGTTCATCGCATTCTGGATCACCACCGGTTCCGGCCGCGCTGGTCCGGCGGGGCGGTTCACCGATCCATCCGGCCCGGACGCGTCCCGAGACAGGCTGCGCTTGCTCTTGCAGCGTTGCACGACGCAGAAACAGCGCAAGGGTGCCGGATTGGCCGCCGTGAGATAACGTCGGATTTCTGGAGACGTCGGCCTGCGCTTACTGGCTGGCTACTGATGTTTCGTGTGGTGCGGTATCAGCCTGACGTATCGCGTACTTTCGAAATTCGTTTGCGCCAGCACTGGTTTGCAGATGTGTCCTTAGACTAAGACTGTGATCATAGGGTGGCGTGGTGGGTTCAGCGCTGATCAGCGGGTCGAACGCATTATCGATCATTCGAGGAAACTGGCTAAAATGTGCTGCAGGTTCATGAGGTCAACTGCCGTCCGAATTCGGCAGCAAGGTTAGACAACAGTGTCGTTCTCACCTGTAGTTTCGGGATAACAGGGACGTTGAAGACTTCCAGCAAAGCGATAGTCTCTACATCTGCTCCGGTGTGAAATATGAAACGCACCCCCTTCGCCTGCAGGGCAAATGCAACCGCGATCGAAGTTTCATGGCCGAGGTTCACGTCCAACACGGCCCCGCTCAAGGGTAATGGCCGATCATATTGGTCAATGGCGCAGAGCGCTTAGGCAACGCAATAACACGGACCA
>JBBSNW010000180.1:0-2121 GCA_038260405.1 Rhodobacterales bacterium
ATCCTCGACGCAATCGCGACCTGATACCCAAAGCCCGGAACGGGGGTGGGTAATTACGTCGCGCGGGTCCTCCACATGCGAAAAATGATCGAGCAGCGCGGCGAGGCGCGACTTGCGGGGAATGGTCTCGGGAAAGGGCGTCATGAGCGGCTCCGATTCAGGGCCGCCGCATCGATTCAGCAAATCTCACGCTTGTCATTAGTCATTTGAGTTCGGAGCCCTGGGTACAATTCTCAGCCTATTCATCCCCTTGCCGATTTGCTCAATCGTGAGCAGGTCTGAGCATCGTGCCGGGGGAGAGAGGGGTGAGAGGCTGGACAACGACCCAAGCGAGGCTCGTTACGGCTGCTTCCTTCCGGACCTGACCGAGTTGGCAAGGCGCCTGCCCGCGCCAACCTCTCGACGCCTCCAATACCGCCCCGCCCGCCCGAGCACAACCCCGCCGCCTCACCCGACCAAGGGATTGGTGAACGGCTCATCTGGCGATGAGGCTTGCGAGGCCGACGTCGTCCCAGGCTGCGACCTTTCGCTTGATACGCAGGGCGTCTTTGCCGGGGGCGCGTCGGATGAGGTTGAGAGCGATGTGCTTGATGGTGGTGAAGTTGGCGGGGGCGTGGTCGGTTCGCAGGCGGCATTCGTCGTCGCGAATGACCATGTCCATGACCCAGTGCAGGCTGTTCTCCCCGCCCAATGGTCGCGCACGATGGCGCCGATCTGGTCGGCGGGCAGGGTGAGCGAGGTGATGTAGAAGCGCGTCTCGGGCTCGGTCCTGCCGATCCCGCCGGACATCTCGCGGCGGCTCTCGATCATGACGACGGCCTTCAGGCCGGGCCAGCCGTGGCGGTCCTCGAGCCATGCGACGTCGTGGATGACGGTGACGGCGCGGGTCTCGATGCGGCCGTGATCGCCATCGTCCGTGGTGCTGCGGCTGACCGTGGTATCCCTGAAATCGTTGGCTATCTGCTCGGCGGCGAAGCTCTCGACGTCCTCGCGCAGAGCGCCCTGATTGCCTTTGAGGGCGAGGACGTAGTCGGCGCGCCGCTCGAGGATCTTGCCCGCGATGGCGCGCTGGCAGCCCATGGCGTCGATGGTCACGACGGCGCCCTCGATCGCCAGCAGGTCGAGCAGCTTCGGGATCGCCACGATCTCGTTGGCCTTGTCGGCGACCCTGACCTGCCCAGCGCCAGGCGCTGGCGGGCGGCGAAGGCCGAGACCATGTGCAGCGCCGCCTTGTCGCCCCTCGATCGGCGCGCGGTCTTTGCGTCGATCGCCACGACCCCTTCGGGCACTCCGGCCACGGACGCCGCCCAGGCCGCGAAGCAGCGCTGGAAGCGTTCGGCGTCAGCACCGCGAGGATGTCGCCCAGATGATCATGCGCCGGCGTGCCTTCGCTGAACGGCCGGAACCGGCGCAGCAGCGCCAGCTTCGCCTCGCCGAAGCGGGCGCGATACCGGTGACGGTCTCGGCTCCCGCCAGAACGGCCAGAAGGCACAGCAGCAGCACTTCCGGCAGCGGATACATCACCTTGGCGCGCTGCCGCGGATCCGGCAAATCCTCGAAATAGCGCAGAAAAACAACGGCCCCCGCAACCGCCTCGCAACCACGCGACTCCAAACCCATCGACACCGTCCTCCTCAGACCAAGAGGACTTCGACAGATTCATCACTTCAGCAGCTTGTCACCAATTTATTCACCCGATTGCCCTGCAGCGCTCAGCGGATGATCAGCTCAGGTCCCATGAACGCGGTCGGCAGAAACGTCGAAATCGCCGGCACGTAGGTGACGATTATCAGGAAGACGAAGAGGATGCCAAGCCACGGAAGCGCCGCGCGCACCACGTCGCTCAGCGGCATCTCGGACACGCTCGACGTCACGAAGAGGTTGAGCCCCACCGGCGGGGTGATCATGCCGATCTCCATGTTCACCACCATGATGATGCCCAGGTGAATCGGGTCGATCCCCATCTGTTCGGCGATCGGAAAGAAGATCGGCGCGAGGATCAGGATGATGCCGGTCGGCTCCATGAAGTTGCCCGCGATCAGCAGGATCACGTTGACCACCAGCAGGAACATCCAGGGCGCCATGCCGGCGGCCAGGATGTGTTCGGTGATGGTCTGCGGA
>JBBSNW010000181.1:0-1985 GCA_038260405.1 Rhodobacterales bacterium
CGCGTCGATCATGTCATACGCCTGGAAATCACCGAAATACTTCGTGATCGCCGCTGTCAGCGTCGTCTTGCCGTGGTCGACGTGACCAATCGTGCCGATGTTGCAGTGCGGCTTGTTACGTTCAAACTTTGCCTTTGCCATGATGGGCTCCTGTCTTCTTCTTTGGGTGGCGGGGCGGCCCCGCCCTACGGGTGGTGGGTAGGGCGGGGTTCACCCCGCCATCCCGTTATGCGTATTTCTTCTGGATCTCGTCCGAGATGTTCTGCGGCACCGGATCGTAATGGTCGAACTGCATCGTGAACTGCGCGCGGCCCGAGGACATCGAGCGCAGGTTGTTGATGTAGCCGAACATGTTGGCCAGCGGCACCATGGCGGCGATCGCCACGGCATTGCCGCGCGGATCCTGACCCGTCACCTGACCGCGACGCGAGGTGAGATCCCCGATCACGTTGCCGGTATATTCCTCGGGCGTCACGACTTCGACCCGCATGATCGGCTCGAGCAGCTTGGCGCCGGCCTTGCGCATCCCTTCACGCATGCCCATGCGGGCCGCGATCTCGAATGCCAGGACCGAGGAGTCCACGTCGTGGAACTTGCCGTCGATCAGCGAGACCTTGAAGTCGATGACCGGGAAACCTGCCAGCGGACCGGAATCCATGACCGACTTGATGCCTTTCTCGACGCCCGGAATGTATTCCTTGGGCACGGCACCGCCGACGATCTTGGACTCGAAGGAGTACCCTTCGCCCGGCTCTGTCGGCGTGATGACCAGCTTGACCTCGGCGAACTGACCCGAACCACCCGACTGCTTCTTGTGGGTGTAGGTATGCTCGACCTCGTGACCGATGGTCTCGCGATACGCCACCTGCGGAGCACCGATATTGGCCTCGACCTTGAATTCGCGCTTGAGGCGGTCCACCAGGATGTCGAGGTGAAGTTCGCCCATGCCCTTCATGATCGTCTGACCGGATTCGATGTCGGTTTCGACGCGGAAAGAGGGGTCCTCGGCGGCCAGACGCTGCAGGCCTGCGGACATCTTTTCCTGGTCGGCCTTGGTCTTGGGCTCGACAGCGATCTCGATCACCGGATCGGGGAAGGTCATCGTTTCCAGAACGACCTGCTTCTGCGGATCGCAGAGCGTGTCACCGGTGGTGGTCTCTTTCAGACCCGCCAGCGCGATGATGTCGCCCGAACCGGCCCAATCGATCTCTTCACGAGCGTTCGAGTGCATCATCATCATGCGACCGATGCGCTCCTTGCGACCCTTGGTCGAGTTCAGGATCGAGTCACCCTTGGTCAGCAGGCCGGAATAGATCCGCGTGAAGGTCAGCGAACCGACGAAGGGGTCGTTCATGATCTTGAACGCGAGACCGGCAAACGGCTCCTCGTCACCGGGCTTGCGCTCGATGTTGCGGGTTTCCGTTTCGTCATCGGGGCTGAAACCCATATACGGCGGCACGTCGAGAGGACCCGGCAGGAAGTCGATCACGGCGTTCAGCAGGGGCTGCACGCCCTTGTTCTTGAACGCGGAACCGGCAGTCACGGGCACGAAGGCCAGCGACAGGCAGCCCTTGCGGATCAGCTTGCGCAGGGTGTCCTCGTCCGGCTCGACGCCATCGAGATACTTTTCCATCGCGTCGTCGTCGACTTCGACGGCAACCTCGATGAGGTTCGCGCGCCATTCGTCGGCCAGATCCTTCAGGTCGTCACGGATCGGACGGCGGAACCAGGACGCGCCCAGATCTTCGCCTTCCCAGACCCATTCTTCCATCTTGATCAGGTCGATGATGCCTTCGAGCTTGTCCTCGGCGCCGATCGGCAGCGCGATCGGAGCGGGGATCGCACCGGTGCGGTCCTTGATCATCTTGACGCAGTTGAAGAAATCCGCGCCGATCTTGTCCATCTTGTTGACGAAGACGATCCGCGGAACCTTGTACCGGTCAGCCTGACGCCAGACGGTTTCAGTCTGCGGCTCGACGCCGGCA
>JBBSNW010000182.1:0-1949 GCA_038260405.1 Rhodobacterales bacterium
CCTCGAGCGACACCAGGAGCTGTGTTTCACGGGGCAACCCATCGGCGACACGCGTGGCCATCCGCCCCTGGAGGAACGATGTCTTCCCTCCCCGTCTCACGCCGATCACGGCGAACGCCTTGCCGCCGATCTTCGGCACATTCAAGTCGCGCGGCGTCAGCTGGGCGAGCGGCGCAGCGAGCGATTCGTCGAGCTTGAGCCGCAACAGGTCTCGCGACATTGTCCTTATCATAAGGAAAAATTATGTCATATCTTTCCTTTTGTAAAGGAAAATTAGTTTCATGCCAAGAATCGTGGCCCGGGCAACGACGAAGGCGGTTTCATGGGCCGCCATACCGGGGAAATCAGCCGAGGTCACGAGACGACAAGCTTCCAGTTCAGAGGCCCAGCTCCTCCTTGACCTCGTCGAGCGGCTGCACGCGTCCGCCCTTGTAGTCCTCCCAAGCCTCGCGTACACCGGCTTCTTCTTCCCCGGTCACCGGCTCATCGTCAAAGGGGGCGTCCACGAGCTTCCGGATAAAGGGATCGCCCTGCTCGGCCAGGTACTCGAGATAGCGCTCCGCCGCGTGGACCTCTTCCTCGGGGATCTGATCCACGAGCCGGTAGAGTCTCACCTTGGCCTTCGCTTCCATGGGGTGCTCCGTCACGGTTGCTTCATAGATGGCACCCGGATAGCCCAGGCCGAGGCCTTTGGCCTCGCCCCCCACCCTGCCGACCTGCGACGCCAACGGCGAAGCCGAGCGCCGCAGCCACCAAGGGGGTCGAGCCCCCCTCGCAGGGGGTTCGCCCCCGGGGCAATCGGTCGGGCGCAGCCGACAGACCCGCGGCCACCGGTCCCCCAGACGCGCCTCGACCGCTTAGCGAGCGCAGAACGAGAAACCCCCGGAACCGCGAGCGGCCCCGGGGGCGAACCCCCTGCGAAGGGGGGCACAAACCACAAGCGGTACTTCTGCGATAGCGCCTACTTCACGGTATTGATCATGTCAAAGATCGGCAGATACATTGCCACGATCATGCCGCCGACCACCACACCCAGCACCACGATCATGATGGGCTCCATGGCGGACAGCAGCGTCTCGACGGCCGCGTCCACCTCTTCGTCGTAGAAGTCGGCGATCTTGGTGAGCATCTCGTCGAGCCCACCGGTCTGCTCGCCGACGTTGATCATCTGGACCACCATGGGCGGGAACACCCCCGACTCCTTGAGCGGCCCGGCGATCGTCTCACCTCCGGCAATCGAAGCGCGAGAGCCCATGACGGCGTCGTGGATGACGCGGTTGCCGGCGGTCTTCGCGGTGATCTCGAGACCTTCCAGGATCGACACGCCGGACGACACCAGCGTGCCCAGCGTTCGGGTGAAGCGCGCCACCGCGGCCTTCCGCTGCATGTCACCGAGGATCGGTAGGCTCAGCATGAGCCGATCGATCACGAGTTGGCCGGGGTCGGTCCCGTAGAACTGCTTGATTCCCACGATGGCAGCCACCACACCCGCGCCGAGCGCCCACCACCAATGCTGGAGGATCTTGCTCATCCCGATCACGATCCGCGTTGGCAGCGGCAGGGGCACGCCCGCCGACTCGAACATGTTCTGGAATGTCGGGATCACGAAGATCAGCAGGATCACGATGGCCATACCAGCCACTGTGAAGATCACGGCGGGGTAGACCATCGCGCCTTTGATCTTCCGGACCAGCGCGTCGTTCTTTTCCAGGAACGTGGCCAGCCGCAGCAGAATCGTGTCCAGGATGCCGCCCGCCTCACCCGCGGCGACCATGTTCACGAACAGTTCGGTGAAGACCTTGGGATGTTTGCCCATCGCGTCGGCCAGGGTGTGCCCGGACTCGACATCGTACAGCACGTCCTGAATGGTCTTGCGCAGCGCCTTGTTCTCGGTCTGCTCCGCGAGAATATCGAGGCTCTGTACCAGGGGCAGGCCGGAGTTGATCATC
>JBBSNW010000183.1:0-1949 GCA_038260405.1 Rhodobacterales bacterium
ACGCGCAGCAGAGGATCATCGCGCTTTGTCATTTCGCGCTGCGACAGGGCGGACATCTTTTTCTCGGCAACGCAGAGACGATCGGAAAGCACGAGGACCTGTTCGAAACGGTGTCGAAGAAATGGCGCCTCTATCGCCGGTTGGGATCGACCCGGCATGACCTGATCGAGGCTTCACCGTTGCGCGACAGATCGGAACCGCGCACGAACGAAAGCTCATCGTTCCCACGCCTTGAGCCATCCACTTCGGCTGCCGAAATGGCCCGCCGCGCTTTGCTGGAGCACTATGCCCCGGCATCGGTGCTGATCGACCAGAGCGGCCGTGTCCTTTATTTCCACGGCGCTACACGGGATTATCTTGAGAATCCGTCCGGCGAGCCGACAAGGGACTTGTTGGCCATGGTCCGTGGCGGGTTGGCGGCCAGATTGCGGGCTGCGATACGCGAAGCGTCGAAAGAGAACAGAAGCGTGACGGTCAACGCCCGCATCCGCGAGAGCGAGACCGCCCGATCCGTCGCGATGACGGTCATGCCGCTGCCCGCGTCACCGCAGGGAGGCGTCCTGTTGGTGAGTTTCGTGCCGGCGGTGCCGCAGTCCGATCCCACCCCGTCGCCCCCGCGTGAGGATCCGGGCGACGCATCGTCTGGCGAACTTGCCCTTCAGGAGGAACTGAGGGAGACCCGCGCCGAACTGCAAAACACCATAGAATATCAGGAGACCACCAACGAGGAACTGAAGGCGGCGAACGAAGAAGCCATCTCGATGAACGAGGAGCTTCAATCCACCAACGAGGAACTTGAGACCTCGAAAGAGGAATTGCAGTCGTTCAACGAAGAACTGAACACCGTCAATGGCCAACTCCAGCACAAGATCGGCGAGCTGGAACACACGACCGACGACCTCAACAATCTACTGGCCGGGTCAGAGACGGCGACGCTGTTCCTTGACGAAAAATCTCGCATCAAGTGGTTTGCCCCCGCCACCAGGGAGCTATTCGATTTTGTCGAGTCGGACATCGGTCGGCCAATTTTCCATTTTGCGCAGAAGTTTGCCGACGAGAACCTGTTGCAGGATGTGGAAACGGTGCTCAGAAAACTGTCCCCGATCGAGGCGGAGGTGCAAAGCGATGCGGGCCGCTGGTATGTGCGCCGCGTGCTTCCTTATCGGACGCAGGACAACCGGATCGCAGGCGTCGTCGTCACATTCAGCGACATCACCGAGCGCAAGCGCGACGCCGATGCGATCGACCGTGCCCGCGCCTATTCCGAAACCATAGTGCGGACAGTCCAGCATCCCCTGCTGGTTCTGGACCACAACTTGCGCGTCCAGACCGCCAATAAGGCCTTCCGCGAACTGTTCGCTGTTTTTGACGAAGAACCCAAAGGGCAGATTATCTTTGAGCTTGGAAGCGGCGAGTGGAACGACCCGCCGCTCCGGTCCCTTCTGGACAAGGTACATTCGGAGGATGAAGACATCCACGATTTCGAGGTCGAGCAGGAATTCCATCTGACCGGGCGACGATCAATGCTGCTCACTGCGTGCAAGTTGCGGCAAGAAGGTGACCTTGACGACCTGATCCTGATTGCCATCGAAGACGTCACCAAGCGCAAGCGTTTCGATGAGCATCGGGAAGTCCTGGTCGGTGAGCTCAATCACCGCATCAAGAACGTCATGGCGACGGTGCAGGCCATCGCGTCGCAGACGCTCAAAAGCGCCACGTCGATGGAAGAAGCACGCGCAACGTTCGGGTCGCGTCTGATCGCGCTTGGTAAATCGCACGACGTGCTGACCCGTGAAAACTGGGGCGGTGCGGATCTGCGGAATATCGTCTCGGAGACGGTCGAACCTCTTTGGGGAGGATCGAACCGCTTTCAGATTGAAGGTCCACACCTGTGGCTGGCGCCAAATGCCGCGCTCTCGATTGCAATGGCGATGCACGAACTGGCAACG
>JBBSNW010000184.1:0-1931 GCA_038260405.1 Rhodobacterales bacterium
AAGGTCGACATCCCCGAGCCGTTCGGCATGTACAAGAATGTCTCCGAAGAATGAAAGTCAGGCGGGCCGGGCGAGCTATGGCCGAAATTGGGTGATGCGGCTTGAGAAGGCGGCGTATCGTGGCGGGTGTTCAAGCCTGCCAGAACCTCCAAGAAGGAGCGATACGCCGTGAAAGAAGATACCACGATCATCCCGTTTCACCAGCCGAATTCCGTCTCGGACCCTCTGACCGAGATCGCGCGCGAAGGCGCGCGGCGCATGTTGGCCGAGGCGCTGAAAGCGGAAGCCGATGCTTTCGTCGCCGGCTTTGCCGACGAGACCTTGGCGGATGGACGCCGGCGGGTGGTCAGACATGGGCACGGCCCGGAACGGTCGATCCAGACCGGGATCGGCGCGCTCGATGTCCGGCGGCCGAAGGTGCGCGACCGGGCCTGCGATATCCCTGCCGATCGGAGGGTGCGCTTCACCTCGAACATCCTGCCGAGATGGGCACGGCGGTCGCGCAGTCTCGATGCGCTGCTGCCGGTGCTGTACCTGCGCGGCATTTCGACCGGCGACTTCCAGGAGGCGCTGAGCGCGCTCCTGGGGCCGGAGGCGGCGAACCTGTCGCCAGGGGCGATCACGCGGCTGACAGCCGGCTGGCAGGGAACTTACGAAGGCTGGCAGCGCCGCGATCTTTCGGCGCGCCGCTACGTCTATGTATGGGCTGACGGGGTCTACCTTCAGGCACGGATGGAGCCTCAGGCCGAGTGCATGCTGGTGATCCTCCACTGCCCGGCAGGCGATTGCGCAGCGATCTGCCGAGAGGGGGGCGACACCCGAGGGAAAGAAGGAACTGCTCGGCTTCCAGGTGGGGTCACGCGAGAGCACGCAGAGTTGGCGCGAGCTGCTCGTCGACATCAAGAGCCGCGGCCTTGCCGTGCCACCGGAGGTCGCCGTCGGTGACGGGGCCATGGGCTTTTGGCAGGCCCTCGATCAGATCTGGCCGGGCACGCGTCATCAGCGCTGTTGGGTTCACAAGACCGCCAACGTGCTGAATGCGTTTCCCAAGTCGATGAGCCCGGCGGTGAAATCCGATCTTCAGGACATCTCGCACGCCGAAACCCGCGCCGCCGCTCAGGCGGCGATGAACATCTTCGAGGAGAAATACGCAGCCAAGTATCCCAAGGCGGTGACATGCCTGACGAAGGACCGCGACACGCTCATGGTCTTCTACGACTTTCCGGCCGAGCACTGGGACCATCTGCGCAGTTCGAACCCTATCGAAAGCGTCTTCGCCACGGTCCGGCACCGAACCGTGCGCACCAAGGGTGCCCTGTCGCAGAAGACCGCCAGGCTGATGGTCTTCACCCTGATCCAGGCCGCCGCAAAATCCTGGCGTCGGCTGAACGGGAGAAATCAGTTGCCCAAGATCATCGAAGGCATCAAGTTCCGAAACGGCGTCGAGGTGACCGCCGCCGTCGAAACCAGCGCCGCCTGATTTGGCCGCGTCACCCAGATTCAGTCATAGCTCGTTCGCGCAGGTTTTCTGAGGTAAGAATAAGATCTGCTCGGGAGGAAGGCGGGCCACTTCTGCCGCAAGTTCGGGAATCACGGGCAAATCGGCCCTCACCTCCGTTTTGCCGCGCATGTATTCGATATGCAGCTTGCCGTATTTTTTACGCGAACCATATGCCTACCAGCCTCGCACAGGTCCTGACGCGCCATACCAGTGTTCATCGCAAACAGTATTGCCAGCCTGACGTGACCCCCGTTGCTCATCCACTCGCAACCAGAATTGTGGGGTGAGATTTGCGCGTTTGCGCGGCGTGAGCAATGGCCATCGGCGCGGAGCTATTCATCGAGCTCAGCGTCGACGGCCATTGCGGTTTCAGGGAGGCCGCGTAGGCGGCGGGGGTCATGTATCCGAGCGACGAGTGCGGTCGCGCGAT
>JBBSNW010000185.1:0-1909 GCA_038260405.1 Rhodobacterales bacterium
ACGTTCATCTGGAAGGCGCGCGGGTTGCCGTATTCGTCGATCATGACCGAGTGGTCGATGACGAGGTCGACGGGGTTCAGCGGGTTGATCTTCTGCGGATCGCCGCCAAGCGCCTTGATCCCGTCACGCATCGCGGCAAGGTCGACAACGGCCGGAACGCCGGTGAAATCCTGCATCAGCACGCGGGCAGGGCGATAGGCGATCTCGCGGCTGGATTTGCCGCCATCCTGCGCCCAGGCGGCGAAGGCCTTGATGTCGTCCAGGGTGACGGTCTTGCCATCCTCGAAACGCAGCATGTTCTCGAGCACGACCTTCAGGGCCACGGGCAGCTTGGAAAAGTCTCCCAGCCCGGCCGCTTCTGCAGCGGGGATCGAATAATAGCTGAAGGACTGGCCGTTCACGCTCAGCGTCTTGCGTGTCTTGGCGGTGTCCTGTCCTACGGAAATGGGCATGGAGATCTCCCTTGAGATACGAATGGATTTCGTTGGGTCTGGTTTCTATCTGCCTCATGCCCGTAGTCCGATCAAGGGGGGTGCGACAATTTTAGTATACCATTGCACACAATGAGCGGATCAAAGCAGTATGGTTTCATGGCGCTGATTCTGTGTGCGCTGGCGAATATGAGCGGCGCGCTTCACCGACTCTCGCAAAACCTTGATTGGTTATTTCAGCGAGTGACGGCTACGCATCGTTACCAGAACGGACAAGAACGGACCTGAGATGCGATTTTTCTTCAGCTGCTTCATGAGTGCGTGGGTATTGTGCGCAGGGTCCGTCGCGGCACAGCAGAATCCCGTCGTTGTCGAGCTTTACACGTCGCAAGGGTGTTCCTCCTGTCCCGCCGCCGATGCGCTTCTGGCGCAGTTCGACGAGCGCGACGACATCATTCCGTTGGCGTTGCACGTCGACTACTGGGATTACATCGGCTGGGAGGACAAGTTCGCCAAGTCCGATTTTACTGCCCGGCAGAAAGGCTATGCCAACGCCCTCGGCAACCGTTCGATCTACACGCCGCAGATTGTGGTCAATGGACAGCATGACGTGGTGGGCAACCGTACCAAGGATGTCGCGGCCCTGATCAAGGCGCACAAGGCCGTCACGACTCCGGTCAGCCTGAAGATTTCGCGCTCGGGCGGCATCCTGTCGATACAGGCCAAGACCCTCAAGAATGTCGGGCAGACGGTCATCGAGCTCGTGCGCTACAAGCCGCAGGACTCGGTGATGATCAAGCGGGGCGAGAATGCCGGGCGCACGCTGCCCTATACGCATATCGTCACCGCTTGGACCGCACTCGATCAGTGGAACGGGCAGGGCAGCTTTACCACCACCACTCCGATCAGCGGCACCGAGCCGGTTGTCGTGCTCGTTCAGGGCGCGAATTACGGTCCGATTCTGGCGGCCGCGCGCTTGCGCTGACGTTTCGGTTTCCAGCGGCGGTGAATCCAGAACCACTGCTCGGGATTGACCCTGATCCGCGCCTCGAGCCGGGCGGTCGCTTCGCGCATCATCTCCACCGGATCGCCATGCGGAATGGGGGCTTCGAAGATCGCCTCGAAGCTCACCCCGTCGGGCAGGCGCAACCCGAAGAACGGCACCATCAGCGCGCCCGTACGCAGGGCGATTTCCGCGGCTGAGGTGAGGGTGGGCGCAGGCTGGCCCATGAAGTCGATACTGGCACCGGCGCTGTCATAGACGTCGAACAGCAGCACGCCCATGCCGCCATCCTTGATATGGCGCAGCAGGCCCATCGTGCCACGGCGGCCCTGCTCGAAGACGGGGTCCGACAGCTTGTGCATGTTGAGCGCATCATGGTCGTTGAAGAACGGGTTCGACATCGGCCGGTACAATCCCCCGATCTCGTAGCCGCGCGCAACCAACGCGGCGCGGGGCGCTTCAAAATTGCCGAAAT
>JBBSNW010000186.1:0-1891 GCA_038260405.1 Rhodobacterales bacterium
AATGTAGTCACGATGGAGGTGCAAACCTTACATGTAATGGCGGCATTGTCGGAATGGAGTTTAAAAAATGATAGAATTAACAAAATATAAAATTACAACAGGACAGATTATAGGTTGGATCAATGTATCCAATGAAGAAGATGCTTTAGTTAACCGAGGTTCTTTACCAATCGACGAGTCTTTCATCAGCGGTCGCTTTGACTGGAATACCTATTATTCCGCATTCCCCAAGTAAATCTGTGATTTCGCTGTCCTGAACTCGTTATTTCATATATAAATCATAGTGTTGATGGCTGCGAGGGACGTGTTTTATGGATCACCCAGAGGGTGCGAGTTCGGATCGGGGTGATCGGGTCGATTTCGACCGCCGCGTGCGGCTGGAGTTCCGGGGTGCGCAGATCAGTTCGGACGGCGGTTTGCTGGTGATGCGCGAGCTCGATGACGCGCTCGGACTGTCGGGCCTTGCGTCAGAGGCGCTACGCGATAACCGCACCGGCAAGAACACCGTCCATCGGCTCGACGGGCTGTTCCGGCAGTCAGTGTTCGGGCGGCTGGCCGGATACGAGGACGTCAACGATGCCGACCGTCTCGCGCCCGATCCCGTGATGCGTCAGGTTGTCGGTGGTCGGGCTGTCGATACACAGGCTGCCTCGGCCTCGCAAATGGGGCGGTTCGAGACCGAGACGCTGGCCTTGGCTGAGAACCGGGCGGCGTTGGCAGACCTGAACGGCCAATGGATCGACCGCTTCCACGACCGCAACGGGCTGAAGTATATCGTGCTGGACATGGACAGCTCGGTCAGCCCGACCCATGGTGATCAGGAAGGCACGGCCTGGAACGGGCATTTTGACTGCACCTGCTACCATCCGAACTTCCTGTTTAACCAGTTCGGCATGCTGGAACGCTGCGCCTTGCGGCACGGCAACGTCCACAGCGCCGACAGCTGGCGGGATGTGCTCGACCCGGTGATCGCCCGATATGCCAAGCGTGACCTCATGCGCTTCTTCCGCGCCGATGCCGCCTATGCGATCCCTGCGATCTACGCGCGGCTGGAAGAGACGGGCTATTTCTACACCATCCGGTTGCCCTCCAATGCAGTGCTCAAGGAGAAGATTGCGCATCGACTGACCCGGCCTGTGGGGCGTCCGTCGCTGACCAAGGTCAAGCGCATCTACGAGGACATCGAGTATCAGGCGCAAAGCTGGGAGAAGCCACGCCGGGTGATCGCCAAGATCGAATGGCATCCGGGCGAGCTGTTCCCAAAAGTCGGCTTCATCGTCACCAATATGCCGATGGACCCGAACTGGGTTGTGCGCTTCTACAACCAGCGTGGCACCGCCGAGCAGCATATCAAGGAAGGCAAATACGCCTTCCGCTGGACGCGGCTGTCATGCAAGCGGTTTCGTGACAACGAGGTCCGGCTGCAACTGCACGCCCTTGCCTACAACTTGGCAACGTTCCTGCGCTGCATCGAGCTCCCAGAGGCCATGGCTGACTGGTCGCTGACATCCCTCCAGCTCAAGCTGATCAAGATGGGGGCCCGCGTCGTGCGTCACGCCCGCGCCATCACCTTCCAACTCGCCGAGGTGGCGGTCACCGGTGCCATGGTCAGGGCCATCCTCACTGCGATCCGCCGCCTTCGAGCGCCTCCGTCATGTGCGTGACCGCGATCCTGACAGAAACTGAACGAAAGTGGCAGAACAGGTCTGTCCACCGCGCTGACGAATGGCGACGCTGGGCCAAAATGATGCGAGTTTGCGGCCCACCTGCCCTCATCCGGGCGTTCCGGCGACCACTCATGCCACACAGAGCGCAAAACACTTGATCAACAGGAAAAATCAGGTAATCTTGATTTCAGTTGCAGGCTACTTGGGGGATGTCGGCTCAGGGG
>JBBSNW010000187.1:0-1857 GCA_038260405.1 Rhodobacterales bacterium
AGCGCTTCTGATCGTAAAGCTGGTTGTAGCCAGCATAGGCATCGGCTTGCAGGATCCCGTGCCATCCCATCAGATGCCCGGTCGGATGCTCGCCGCCCCGATCGCGGGAGAAGCGGAAGGTCACCGCCGGTGGGGCGGCACCGCCAAAAGGGCGATCATCGCGGACATAGGTCCAGAGCCGGGCTGTCTTCGTGCCACCTCGAGCGAGCAACGGGACTGTCGTGTCGTCGCCGTGCAATCGCTCGGCGGCCAGAACATGCGCCTCGATCAGCGCATGCAGCGGCGTCAGCAACTCGGTCACCGCGCCCACCTGGTCGGCGAGCGTGGACAGGCTCAGATCCACGCCTTCTCGGGCATAGCGGTCGGCCTGGCGGTTCAGCGGCTGGTGCTGGCCGAACTTCTCGAACACGATCATCGCGAGCAGGCTCGGACCCGCCCAGCCCCGGGGTGTCGGATGGAACGGCGCCGGCGGTTGGCTGATCTTCTCGCAATCGCGACACGTGAACTTCTCGCGGACGGTCTGGATCACCTTCCATTGCCGTGGCACCACCTCCAGCGTGTCGGTGATGTCCTCGCCCATCTTCACGATCCGGTCTGACCCGCAGCATGCACAGGCGGTTGGCGCATCGACGACCACCCGTTCGCGCGGCAGATGCTCGGGGAAAGGCTTCTTCACCGGCTTGCGCCGTTCGAAGCTGCGAACCTTCGTCGCCTTCTCCTCCGCCTGCTCGGCGCAGATGGCGTCCTCCGCCGCAGCGGTTTCAAGTTCCTCGAGCTGCAACTCGAGCTGGTCGATCAACCGGGCGGTGCGTTCGGCGCTGCGGCCATACTTGTCGCGCTTGAGCATGGCGATCTCGCGCTTGAGGCCCGCGATCAGCACCTCGGACGCCGACACCACGGCGTTCGAGCGGGCCAGTTCGGACCTCAAAGCGGCCAGTTCGGCGCGCAGTTTCTCGAGCTCGGAGGCGGTGTCTGACATGGTCACAATCTACCACGCCGGCTTACGAATGCCCATGCAAAACAGGGCTATAAGCGCGATTTACCCAACCTTTGCAGGGCGTTGCGTCCAACGCGGATTACGCCAGTCAATTCCTTCCAGAAGATAACCGAGCTGGGCTGCGGATATCTGGACCGCGTCGCCCGTGCGGCTGACTGGCCAGATGAACTTTCCTGCCTCGAGGCGTTTCAGATAGAGAGATGTGCCGACCCCATCATGCCATAGAATCTTGACCAGGTCGCCCTTGCGCCCTCGGAAGCAGAATATCTCCCCGGCATGAGGATCGCGCCCGAGGCCTTGCTGGACCTGCAATGCAAGCGTGTTCATGCCACGCCGCATGTCGGTGACGCCACCCGCGATCCAGACCTTCACGCCCGCCGGAAACGCGATCATTGCCGGTCCACCACTGACAAAATCCGGGCAAGCGCTTCCGGGTCGACCACGATGGGCACGATAAGCCGACGGCCATTGGGCAGAGCAATCTCCACCTGCGAGTTCCGAGTGAGATCAGGGAGATCAACAGGCCCAGGCTGGGAGGCCGCGATGTCCTTCGTCACGGTTACCGGTGTAAAGGATACCGGGCGGGGCGCACCCAGCTCACCGTTGCGATACTGTCGACGCCAGATCGTCAACAGCGACCGGCACATGCCATGCCGCCGCGCAGTCGCTGTCACTTGCCGGCGGCCGCCAAAACTTTCCTCAACGATCCGGAGCTTGTCCTCATCCGACCACGGCCGACGGCGAACGCCATCGGCGGCAGAGAGAACTTCGATTTGAGGGCGGTAGATGAAATCGGACATAAGGTCGGACTTATCATCGCATCGTAGCCAAAGTCAGACGGCCCCCGCCGGAGCGTTACG
>JBBSNW010000188.1:0-1827 GCA_038260405.1 Rhodobacterales bacterium
AGCCAAAGGCCAAGGATTTCCTTGGTTCCGTCCGCCCTGACGCCAAGCGCGATATGCACCGCCTTGTTGCGGACCAGGCCCTCATCGCGGATCTTCACCCGCAGCGCATCGAAGAAAACGGCTCTCATCGCGCTGCTTGTTGGTATGGTCCGAGGCCGATGGCCCCGAGGATCACCGCTTGCGGCGTGATCTGCTGTCCCAAGGCCTCCAGGGTGCGGCGCCAGCCGAGGTAGTTCGGCAGATTTTTCGTCGCAACGCCGTGGAAGCGGCGCAGCCATTCCTTCAGCCGGCCATGGTAGGCGTTGACGTTGTTTAGGTGAAAATCCGGCGCCTTCGGATTGGGTTTGCCTGGCATCGGCAGCACATGGGCGGCGATCCCCGCGCGGCGCGCGAAGGCCACGATCGCCGTGCCGCCATCGCAGCAGAACGTGTTGGCCGGCGTGACGACGCCATCCAGCGCCGCGGCGATCGACACGCGGTTCAATCTTGGCAGCACCGCGTCCGTGGTCGCGCCCTGGCGGTCGCGCGCGACGAGCACCGGGACCTGTTCGGCGGACAATCCGCGCTTGGCCGATTTGCCGCCTCGCTTGCGCGACTCCCGCGGTATGCCCGACCGCTTGCCCTTGAACGATTCCAGAATGAAGGTCTCATCGCCTTCAACGATGCCGCACAACGCCGTCGGCTTGTCGTCGGCCAGGGACGCCAGAAACCGATGTCGCCAGCGAAACGCCGTGGTGTAATGCACGCCGCAGCGCTGCGCGGCTCTCGCCGTACTGACGCCGTCGATCATGGCAGCTGCCTGCGTCACCCAATGCTCCTTCAGACGCAGCTTCGCCAACGGGGTTTTCGTCAGCGCGTTGAAGGTGCGTAAACAGGCTTTACAGCGATAGCGCGGTAACCCGCTCGCCTGGCCCCAACGCACCACCTCGCGCTGGGCGCAATGCGGGCAGCCAAGGCTGTCCACCCGGCGCTGCCCGAGCGCGGCGACACCGGCCGCGCCAACCGGGTTCACAAGTGGTGGGATTGCAGGCTGCGGATCGTCTGACGCCTGGCCGGGACATGATGCCCCAAGGGCCGGGCGAGCATGCGGCTCACGGTCATCGCTTTCGGCAGCCTCGGAGAGGGCCAACGCTCGCCACGCCCGGCGCCGTTGCGGCTCGGTCAGGGCCGCGATCCCGCCAAGCCAAGCCTCGAACACCGTCAGGTCCATACCGCCCCCTGGTCGCAGAGCCCGATGATAGCCGGTGCCAACAAATGACGCGATGAGAGCCTATAAATTCAACAGGAAGGGGCGCGTTGCGCCACGCGACGGAACAGCGTTGCTGCAAGACCTGGTGCTGTGTGGCCGTTGCGGGCGGCGCATGACACTCAGTTCCGGGCATGAGTATCGCCGCTAGAATGTCGGCGCGCCCTGCCGGGTTACGCCACCCCGTTGTGCCAGGCGTTTCCGGCCCGGCCTCTCGACGAGACCATTGGAACAGTCCTGCTCGAGGCGATGCAACCGGCCACCTTCGAGACAATGCGTCAATTTGCGGGTCAGGCATGGGGTGCTCCAGCAAAATCAACGTGTGGCAGCGTCCAAGGTCTGGGTTCGCATGGACGAGACCGATGTCGCAAGGCTGACCGGCTCGACTTCGGAAGTACTTGGCCTCCCAATCTTCAAGATGGTCATGCTGCAGACTGGGCTATCGCACCAGGACCTGTGGCAGCAGGTGGTGGTGGAGGGCCGCTACCTCCCCATGCCGGGTCCGTCATGGGCAGATCTGGCAATGGCATCTGAAGGACGTCCAGGCCGCGGCGAAGTCGGCAAGCCAAACCGTTCGTCCG
>JBBSNW010000189.1:0-1811 GCA_038260405.1 Rhodobacterales bacterium
CTCCCTGTCCTGCCGACGTCGCAATCATCTGACACAAATGCGCGACTGTTGGTGGGATGACCGACAGTATCACGTCAACGTCATATGTCAGCCCGGACTCTTCAGATATGAGCCGAGCGCTAATGGCGCCTGACACCTTTACGAACCGTGACGGCTGGTGCCAGGAAGAGGTGGCTGGGTTCGTCTGGACAGATTTCCGCTCTCGATAAGTGGAGCCTCTGCCGTTTGCCGTTGGGTGCCGTTTTCGGGGTGGCACGCCGGGAGGGCATAGCCCGACCAGAGTGACGCCCCGAAAACGGCGGCGAAATTCATGCTGCCGCGACCTGTGGCAGGCGGTGGAAGTAGGCGTGATCCGGCGTCCGGGCGTCAAGGCTCGAATGCGGGCGCTTACGGTTGTAGAAGTCCAGATATCGGCCGATCGAAGCGCGGGCCTCGCCGACGCTGTCGTAGGCTCGGAGATAGACTTCCTCATATTTGACCGAGCGCCAGAGCCGCTCGACGAAAACGTTGTCCCGCCACGCTCCCTTGCCGTCCATGCTGATGGCGATGGCCTGCCCCAGAAGGAGGCTGGTGAAGGCGGCGCTGGTGAATTGGCTGCCATGAAAGGCCAGAAGGCCTTTCATCCGATTCCCGAAGGGAACGCCGTCAGCAGACGGCGGAGGGGTCCGTGTTGAAAATCTCTGGCCTGCCGTGCTTCGCCAGCGCCTCCTCGACCGCCTCGAGGCAGAACTCCACTTCCATCGTGATCGAGAGCCGCCAAGTCAGGACCCGGCGGCTGAACCAGTCGACCACAGCGGCGAGATAGACGAAGCCGCGCGCCATCGGGATGTAGGTGATGTCCATCGCCCACACCTGATTCGGCCGCTCGACCGTTATCGAGCGCAGCAGGTACGGGTAGATCTTGTGGCCCGGTGCCGGCTTCGAGGTGTTCGGGCGGCGGTAGAGCGCCTCGATTGCCATGCGCTTCATCATCGTCGCGACCCGCTGGCGGCCGATCGCGACACCTTCGCCACGCAACAGATCGCGCAGCATCCGGCTGCCGGCGAACGGGTAGTCGAGATGCAGCTCGTCGATCCGCCGCATGATCGCCAGATCGGCCGGCGGCACCGGACGGGCCTGATAGTAGAGGCTGCCGCGGCTCAGCTTCAGAAGCGTTGCCTGCCGCGTCAGCGGAAGCGCGTGCTCGCGGTCGATCATCGCTTGGCGCTCAGCATGCCGGCCTTGCCGAGCGCGCCGGCCAAAAAATCGTTCTCCAGCGCCAACTCGCCGATCTTCGCATGCAGCGTTTTCAAATCCACCGCAGGTGCCGCCGCCGAGCCCACCGAGCCGGAGCCGAATACCCCGGCGGCGCCCTCCAGTAACTGCGCCTTCCAGGTCGTGATCTGGTTCGGGTGAACATCGAAGAACTGCGCCAGCTCCGCCAGCGTCTTCTCACCCTTGATGGCCGCCAATGCCACCTTCGCCTTGAATGCCGGACTGTGGTTCCGGCGTGCCCGTCTCGTCATGTGCTCTCCTGATCCGCGGCGATCCTCGCCGCCTTCAGGCAGAAACTCCACTCAGCGTCCTGTGCAGATTTGCCGAGCCACCTCTCCCCCCGGGTTTCAGGAAGTCGAGGTTGCGCTCGATGAACAGCAGGTCGCGCCCCACGGCGCTTTCGAGCCTGCCGTTCTTTTTGTGAGCCAGATCATAGGACGAAAGCATGTCCGATTGCTTGATGTCGCCCGCGAACGGCGGATTGGCCATGAGAATGTCGAACTTGAATTCCCGATAGTCGGCCTGTTTTGCGCTGGACCTGAGCTTGCGCAGCCTTC
>JBBSNW010000190.1:0-1796 GCA_038260405.1 Rhodobacterales bacterium
AATCGTGCCCGCACGGCCTTACAAACCCAGAGACAAGGCAAAGGTCGAGGTTGCGGTTCAGATCGCCGAGCGCTGGATCGCAGCGCGCCTGCGCAATCAGAGGTTCTTCTCGTTGGCGGAGTTGAACGCCGCGATCCGCGTCCTCCTTGATCGGCTGAACGACCGCGTCACCCGGCATCTCGGTGCCAGCCGCCGGGACCTGTTCAATCAGGTCGAGCAATCTACGCTGCGGCCCCTGCCGATAGAGCCCTATGTCTTCTCCGAATGGAAGCAGTGCACTGTCGGCCTCGATTACCACGTCGCGGTCGACAAGCATTACTACTCCGCCCCCCACCGCCTGTTGCGGGAGAAGGTCTGGGTGCGGCTGACGGCGCGAACGATCGAGATCTTCCACCATGGCAAACGTGTTGCCGCCCACGTCAGGACCTCGTCCAACCACCAGCACACCACCATCCCCGATCACATGCCGGACAGTCATCGGCGCTATTCGGAGTGGTCGCCCGAGCGACTGAAGGCCTGGGCCGTGAAGATCGGACCCAATACCGCAACGTTGGTCGAAGTGATCTTGCGTGACCGCACCCATCCCGAGCAGGGCTTCCGTTCGTGCCTCGGCATCATGCGCCTGGCGAAGCCATACGGGCCTGACGCGCTGGAGGCGGCCTGCGAGCGCGCCCTGACGATCGGGGCACGGTCCTATTCCTCAGTCCATTCGATCCTGAAGAACAACCTCCATCGCACCCAGCCCGAAACCGCCGCGGACGGGCCCGCGATCCAGCACGGCAATATCCGCGGCCCCGGTTACTTCCATTGAAAGGAAAGACAATGCTGACACACCCCACCCTGGACCACCTCCGACAGATGAAGCTCGACGGCATGGCCGAGGCCTTCAGCGAGTTGCAGGCGCAAGACGCCGCTGCTGATCTGAGCCACGCAGAATGGCTTGGATTACTGGTCGACCGCGAGATGACCAGTCGCAATACGCGGCGGTTCCAGACCCGCATGCGCGCAGCAAAGCTGCGTCATATCGGGGCGGCCATCGAGGATGTCGACTTCCGAACGCCGCGCAAACTGGATCGTGCTCTGTTCCAGCAACTTGCCACCGGGCGCTGGATCGCAGATGCGCGCAATCTGATGATCACCGGGCCCTGCGGCGTCGGGAAGACCTGGCTCGCCTGCGCCTTGGGCCAAAAAGCCTGCCGCGACAACCTCACGGTTATCTACCAGCGGGTGCCACGCCTGTTCGCCGACCTCGAACTGGCCCATGGCGACGGACGCTTTCCCCGCCTGTTCCGATCTCTCGTGAAGGCGGACCTCCTCGTTCTCGATGATTGGGGCCCCGATCGTCTAAACGCCGGGCAGCGCCGTGACCTCATGGAAATTGTCGAGGACCGCAATGGACGAGGATCAATCCTCATCACCAGCCAGCTTCCGGTTACAGCCTGGCACGAGGTCATCGACGAGCCCACCTTTGCAGATGCCATCCTCGACCGCTTGGTCCACAATGCCTATCGGCTCGAACTCGAAGGGCATTCCATGCGGCGAATTGCCGATGGCCCTACCGAAAAAGTTGACGAAGGCCACCCGGCCTGACATCAAAAACCAATGCCTACGCGGCAACGATCCTCAGGTGACCGGATACTCTGGAATGACTGACCGGATGTTGTCGGAACAGCCGACCGGATGCGTCGGAATGCGCACGGCGGGCCAGCCTTCGGTATCGGCGCGGGTGGCAATCTCGGCCCAGAGCTTGTGGAAGCTGGGCAGTCGCAGCGCGGTCAGCATGCTGGGCAGCGTGT
>JBBSNW010000191.1:0-1793 GCA_038260405.1 Rhodobacterales bacterium
CCATCCTGACCCTTACCCAGCGCGTCAGCGCTTCCGGCTCGCTGGCGGCTTGGGCCTCCAACATGGTTTTTCCATTCTAGCTGATCACGCAGATCGCGGTCTACACCAGCGACACGTCCTGTCCGACGACAAACGAGCTGCATCCCGCAGTTCTCCCGATGAACGATGAGGGATTGGGCTCAGATTGCCTCGGTTTGGCAACAACAATGGGCGAGTCGCGACGAAGAAGCCGTTACGGCATCCCACAACCAATCGATGACGGTCGCTGCGAGGGCACTGGAGTGCCCCCACTGAAGTGGTCCACCGATTGGGATAGAATGATCCCGTTTCAGGAGGACCAGAGATGGCAGGAAAACGAGACAAGCCCGAAGAGATCGTGCTGAAGCTTCGGCAGGTCGAAGTGCTGCAAGGACAGGGGATGGCGATCGCGGATGCGGTGCGCCAGATCGGCGTGACGGAGCCGACGTATTACCGCTGGCGCAAGCAGTATGGCGGCATGAACAGGGACCAGCTCAAGCGGCTCAAGGAACTTGAGACCGAGAACCAGAGGTTGCGGCGCGCGGTCTCGGATCTGACGCTGGACAAGATGATCCTGACGGAGGCTGCACGGGGAAACTTCTGAGCCCTTCGCGCCGTCGCAAGTGCATCGACCACGTGCGGCAGACGCTCGGCGTATCCGAGCGCCGCGCCTGCCGCAGTCTCGGGCAGCACCGATCGACACAACGCAAGGTTCCATGCGGCGCACCGGATGAGGAAAGGCTGACGGAAGACATCATCGAGCTGACGCGCGCCCACGGGCGCTACGGCTATCGGATGATCACCGGACTGCTGAACAACGCCGGCTGGCATGTGAACCACAAGCGGGTCGAGCGGATATGGCGACGCGAAGGGCTGAAGGTCCCGCAGAAACAGGCCAAGAAGGGCCGGCTATGGCTTGGCGACGGGTCCTGCGTCCGGCTCCGGCCGGAGCGCCCGAACCACGTCTGGTCCTATGATTTCGTCCAGGACAGGACGCATGACGCGCGACTGTTCCGCACGCTCAACATTATTGACGAGTTCACGAAGGAGGCGCTGGTGATCCGAGTCGATCGCAAGCTCAATTCGACCGACGTGGTCGACGCCCTGACAGATCTGTTCATCCTGCGGGGCCCGCCCGAGTTCATAAGGTCCGACAATGGCGCGGAATTCATCGCCAAGAAGGTGCGCGCCTGGATCGGCGCCGTCGGTGCCAAGACCGCCTTCATCGAGCCAGGATCGCCGTGGGAGAACGGTTACTGCGAGAGCTTCAATGCCCGGTTCCGCGACGAGCTGCTGAACGCCGAGGTCTTTTATTCACTCAGGGAGGCCCAGATCCTGATCGAGCGGTGGCGCCGCCACTACAACACGGTCAGGCCGCACAGCTCGCTGAGATACCGCCCGCCAGCACCAGAAACGTTCGTTCCAATGGACCAGAGGCCGACCATGCACTAAAGATCAACCTGGACCACTCGGTGGGGGCAGTCCAATTGTCACAGAACTGTTCTACGCGTTCGAGACGGACCCTATGAGGCTACTCCCAAGTCGTGATGCCCAGAGATACAAAGAGGGTGCTACACAGGAAACCAAACATAGAGTGATCTGCGATCATATTGCAGGGATGACCGACGAATACGCAATCAAGCGATACCAGCAGTTGTTTGAGCCACGAGTGGGTTCAGTGTTTGATCGGCTGTAGCACATGACAGTGCCCGACACCCGAGAGGAAGCTGCGGCCAAGCTGCCTGCCCTGCACATCTTGACGGTGCTGGGGTGGG
>JBBSNW010000192.1:0-1729 GCA_038260405.1 Rhodobacterales bacterium
CCATGTCGATCAGCAGGAACGAGATCCCCTCCTGCGGCTTGCCCTCCTTCGAGGTCCGCACGAGGCAGAAGATCATGTCCGCGTACTGGCCCAGAGTGGTCCAGGTCTTCTGGCCATTCACGACGTAATGGTCACCCTCGCGCACCGCCGATGTCTTGACCGAGGCCAGATCCGAACCGGCGCCCGGCTCGGAATAGCCCTGGCACCACCAGTCGGCGCCGTTGAGGATGCGCGGCAGGTAATGCGCCTTCTGCGCGTCATTGCCGAATTTCTGCAGCACAGGCCCCAGCATGGCCAGCCCGAAGGGCACGATCCTCGGGGCATGGGCGCGGGTCGTCTCTTCCTCGAAAATGTGGCGCTGGACGGCATCCCAGCCGGTGCCGCCGTGTTCCTGCGGCCAGTTCCCGGCAAGCCAGCCGCGTTCGTTCAGGATCGCGTGCCACTCCTCGTAATCGGCCTTTGTCAGACGTTTGCCGCCCGCAACCTTTTCCGACAGCCGCTTGGGCAGCTTGTCCTTCAGAAAGGCCTGCACCTCTGCGCGAAAGGCCTTCTGATCACTCGTGTAGTTCAGGTCCATATCCGACCCCTTTCCTGTTGTGCGCCCTCGGCGCTGCCGCCTGCGAGTTCCCGCCGCGGCTCAGAAGATTTCGAACAGCCCGGCCGCGCCCTGGCCGCCGCCGATGCACATTGTCACGACGCCGAGTTTCGCGCCGCGCCGATGGCCTTCGATCAGCAGGTGGCCGGTCATCCGCGCGCCGGTCATCCCGAACGGGTGCCCGACCGCGATCGAGCCGCCATCGACGTTGAGCCGGTCATTGTCGATCCCGAGGAAATCGCGGCAGTAGAGCGCCTGCGAGGCGAAGGCTTCGTTCAGCTCCCAAAGGTCGACATCATCGACCTTGAGGCCGTGACGTTCGAGCAGGCGCGGGATGGCATAGACCGGCCCGATGCCCATCTCGTCGGGCTCGCAGCCCGCGACGGCAAAACCGCGGAACCGGCCAAGCGGTGTCAGACCCGCCTTCTCGGCCTCCCCGGCCTCCATCATCACCAGCGCTGCCGCTCCGTCGGAGAGCTGCGAGGCATTGCCGGCCGTGATGTACTTGCCCGAGCCCTTGACCGGCTCGAGCTTTTCCAGCGCGCCGAGCGTGGTCGACGGGCGGTTGCATTCGTCCTGGCTCAGCGTCACCTCGACCTCGGAAACCTCGCCGGTCTCCTTGTCCTTGACGGCCTTGGTCACGGTGATGGGCTCGATCTCGGCGTCAAAGCGACCCGCTTCCTGTGCGGCGGCGGTGCGCTGCTGGCTCTGCAGGCTCAGCGCGTCCTGCGCCGCGCGAGTGATGCCATAGCGTTCCGCAACCACATCCGCCGTGTCGATCATCGCCATGTAAAGCTCGGGCTTGTGCGCCTCGATCCACGCTTCGCGCGAATGCCGCGCGGGCGGTTGCACCATCGAGATGCTCTCGACCCCGCCGACCAGCACCGCCTTGGCACCTTCCTGCGCGATCATGTGCCCGCCCATGGCGATGGCCTGCAACCCGCTGGCACAGAACCGGTTCACCGTCGTCCCGGCGATCGATACCGGCAGACCCGCGCGGACCACGATCTGCCGGGCGATGTTGCCGCCGGTCACGTATTCCGGATAGCCGCAGCCCCAGATGCTGTCTTCGATCAGGGCCGGATCGATGCCTGCGCGCGCCACGGCCTCTGCCGCGGCATGGCCCGCCATGAC
>JBBSNW010000193.1:0-1720 GCA_038260405.1 Rhodobacterales bacterium
AGGCCGCTAAAGTGGCGGTGGAGCGGGCGTCCAAGACGCTGCGCGACCTGCGCATCGCCGAGGTGGTCGAGCAGGATTTGGTGATCACCGCCGGCAAGGTCGAAGCCTATCGCACCAAGCTGAAGCTTTCGTTCAAATTCGAGGAGGGGCATTAGCCGCTCGTCCTGGCCCTCTCCCATGGGAGAGGGAGCTAGCTAGATGTGAAGCGTCAAGAGGTTGTTCCCGGTGATAGGGAGGCGGGTGATGGGCGGCTTGCTTGCGAGGCTAGCATGGGGGCGGTGCCAATTGTAGCGGTGCAGCCATCGGGGCAGTTCGGCTCGGCGCTGGTCTGAGGTGTCGAATGCGGTGGCGTAGGCCCATTCGCGCAGTGCGCTCTGGATGAAGCGCTCGGCTTTACCGTTGGTCTGCGGCGTATAGGGCTTGGTGCGGATGTGCTTGATGCCGAGCCGGCGGCATGCCTTGCCGAATGCGCGAGATCGATAGCAACTGCCATTGTCGGTCATGACGCGTGCGATATTTACCCCAAGACGACAGTAATACTGGACGGCAGCTTCCAGGAAGTCGACGGCGCTGGCCTGTTTTTCATCAGGCAGGATCTGACTGAAAGCGACGCGGGAATGGTCGTCTATGGCAACATGGACGAACTCCCAGCCGGGCGCTGTGCCGTTGCCTCTTTGGTTGGATTGGCCAGAGCGATTACCGGTGATGCGGTGGCCTATTGCATTGAAACGGCCGAGTTTTTTTATGTCGATGTGGATGATCTCGCCTGGCGTTTTGCGCTCGTAACGCGGCCTCGGCTCGGCAGGTTCGATCGCTGACAGCAGGCTCAGGCCGCGGCGTCTGAGGATGCGGCTGACTGTCGCCTGCGATAGGTCGAACTCGGCTGCGATAGTGGCTTGGGTACGGCGCTGCCGGCGTAGGACCTCGACGGCATCGCATATTGCAAGTGGCGTTTGGCTCGGCAGGGAATGGGGTCTGGACGAGCGGTCGCGCAGGCCCGCAAGGCCCTCGATGCGGAACCGGCGAACCCACTTGCCGACGGTCTTGGGCGATGTATTGAAGCGCCCGGCTGCGTCGACCTTGGTCATACCATTGTCCACGACAGCTCGAACCATCGCCTCTCGACCGCGAGGCGTGAGGCGGGCATTCTGGTGTACGTCCATTCGGTTCTCCGAGAATCAGTCGTGTTTGCCGACATCAACTGACCTCCTCAGGACCGAATGGACAACCTCCTGAAAGTTCACAGCTAGAGCATTTTCCAGCGAAGTGGATGCCGGTTCGCGTCGCGAAAATGCGACAAAACAAAGAGTTAGAGCCCCGCTCCGATTCAATCGGAGCGGAAAAGGCTCTAAGGGTCCTGGCTCTCGCCATGAGCAACTATTTCTTCAACTCGTCGCGTATGGACAACAATTCCCGATGACGGTCTTCGCTGACTTTCGGAAACGACATCTCTAAACCATCAAAGAGGTCAAGGATGATGTGAGAGACAATAAGTCGTGCGTTTTCTTTATCGTCAGCGGGAACGATGTACCACGGGGCCTCTTGCGTGCTTGTCGCGGCCAAGCACGCCTCGTAGGCTTTCATGTAATGCTTCCAGAACTGCCGCTCTTCGATATCCGCCATGCTGAATTTCCAGTTCTTTTCCGGCTCGTCGATCCGCGCCAGGAAGCGCTTTCGCTGCTCATCTTTCGAAAGGTGGAGAAAGAATTTGACGATCCGG
>JBBSNW010000194.1:0-1690 GCA_038260405.1 Rhodobacterales bacterium
GACACGCCGGATAAAATCAAGGGCCACCCCAAGGTACGCGAAGCGTATCTGGGCGAGTCGGCCTGAAGGAGGACACAGAGATGAACGTCAAACCCGACTTCTCCATGCACGGCAACAAGGCCGAAACGGCCCCCGCCTTCCTGTCGGTCTGGGACATCCACGCCTATTACGGTGAAAGCTACATCGTCCAGGGCGTGAGCTTCAACGTCCACGAGGGCGAGATCCTCGCGCTTCTGGGCCGCAACGGTGCGGGCAAGACCACGACCCTGCGCTCCATCGCGCGGCTTGCCAACCCGCAGGTGAACAAGGGCGAAATCTGGCTCGACCACCAGCCGCTGCACCGGATGTCGTCCTATCAGGCGTCGATGGCGGGTCTGGGTCTGGTCCCCGAGGATCGCCGCATCATCCCCGGCCTCACGGTCGAGGAGAACCTGCAGCTCGCCCAGATCGCGCCCCCCATCGGCTGGTCGCTGGAACGGCTCTACGAGCTCTTCCCCCGGCTGGGCGAGCGGCGCAAGCAGGAGGGTGTGACCCTTTCGGGCGGAGAGCAGCAGATGCTGGCCATCGCCCGTGCGCTCGCGCGCGACATCAAGGTGCTGTTGCTCGACGAACCCTACGAGGGTCTCGCCCCCGTCATCGTGGACGAGATCGAGAAGACCCTGCGCATCGTGAAGGCGCAGGGCATGACCACGATCATCGTCGAACAGAACGCGGTGCGTGCGCTACAACTCGCCGACCGGGCCGTGATCCTTGATACGGGTTCGATCGTCTTTGACGGAACTGCGGCGGAAGTGCTTGAAAACGAAGAGCTTCGTGCCGAATACCTCGCGATCTGAAACGATACACCGACCCCTGTTGGACCAAAGAGGTCTTGTAATCCGGGGCCGGTCCGTTTTCCATGTCCGTTAAATGGAGGAGCCTCAAATGCTAGACAAGTCTTACCCCCCCGCCGAAGACATGGTGAAAACCGCGCATGTCGACGCCGCGAAGTATGACGAGATGTATGCGGCAAGCATCGCTGACCCGGAGAAGTTCTGGGGTGAACACGGCAAGCGGATCGACTGGATCAAGCCCTATACCGAGGTGAAGGACGTCGATTTCACCCTCGGTCAGGTCAAGATCAACTGGTTCGCCGACGGCACGCTGAACGTCTCGGCCAATTGCATCGACCGCCACCTCGCCAAGCGCGCCGAACAGACCGCGATCATCTGGGAACCGGATGATCCCAAGGAGGCCGCGCAGCACATCACCTACCAGCAGCTGCACGACAATACCTGCCGCATGGCGAATGTCCTGAGCGACATGGGCGTGAAAAAGGGCGACCGCGTCGTGCTCTACCTGCCGATGATTCCCGAAGCGGCCTATGCCATGCTCGCCTGTGCCCGCATCGGCGCGATCCATTCCATCGTCTTCGCGGGCTTCTCGCCGGACGCGCTGTCCTCCCGCATCAATGGCAGCGGCGCGAAGGTTCTCATCACCGCCGACGAGGCGCCACGCGGCGGCAAGAAGACCGCGCTCAAGACGAATGCCGACAAGGCGATGCTGCATACCAGCGACAAGGTGAAGTGTCTCGTGGTCAAGCGCACCGGCGGGCAGACCACCTGGAACGCTGAGCATGACTACGACTACAACGCGCTCGCCAAGGAAGCCGCGACCACTTTCGAGCCGGTCGAGGTGAATGCCGAGGATC
>JBBSNW010000195.1:0-1658 GCA_038260405.1 Rhodobacterales bacterium
AAGGCCCGCGCTATGAGCGCTACGACGCCGTCGTGAAGGTCGGCGCCTCGGGCGATGGCGACGTCTATGCAATCGTCCTGTCGAAGGACAAAAACGATCGCTGGCAGATCGTGGAGACCTCGGTCCTGAGCGAACCCGAATTCCAGGCGCTGGCGCTGGAGCCGCGCAAGAAGCGGAAGTAGATCCGTCCGCTGCGCGGCCGGCCCCTTCCGTCAGTCGCTTCGCGCCTGCCACCTTCTCCACTTCGTGCAGGACTGTCCGGGGAAAGTCATGGTTTGAGGTTCAACAGCATTTGGCGTGGGTTTGGCTGGTGGGGTGATTGTCGTTTTGGTGGCGGCTTGTCGATGCGTTCGATTTGTTTCCGGGTGAAGAGTGATGCGCCAATGAGTTCAGCAAATCTGATTGGTTCGAGGTCGTGCCGGCGCGCGGTTTGGGCGGCGAACCGGAGGAGGACGTAGGCGATCAGGGCGGCGAAGATTTGCAGCCTGATGGCGTTCTCGGAGCGTCCGAGGAAGCATTTTATGCTGAGGTGCTGCTTGATCCATCGGAACATGAGTTCGATGCGCCAGCGTCGGCGGTAGAGAGCGGCGATGTCGCTGGCGGGCCGGACAAGGTCGTTGGTGAGTATGTGCATCCGCTCGCCATCCTCGCGCCGGACGGTGATGCGCCGCATGAGGAAGTCGAGGCCGGCGCGCGCGGCCTTCTGGCTGGTTGCGCGGACGATCTCGCAGTCTTCGATATTGCTTGCGATGACGGCGCCGGGATCAAGTTCGCACGAACGGACGTGCTCGAGCGCGGCGTTGCTCTTGGTCCGGGTGACGAAGATGGCCCCTGCGCCATGAATGCGGTTCCAGAAGGCGAAGGCGTAATAGCCCTTGTCGAAGACATAAGTGGCGCCGGTCTGGATCGCGATTGTGCTGGCGAAGGAGACGTCGTTGATGTTGGCCGGGGTGATGTCGGCGGCCCTGGGGAGATCCGTGTCTGGATCGTAGATGAGGTGCAGCTTGGCGCCCTTGATGCGGCCGTTAAAGGCGCGCATGGCGTGCAGGGCGTTGAGGGGAATGGGCGAGGCGTCGATCAGTCTCACGAACTGACCGCCCTCGCGGCGCAGTTTGCGGTCGGCAAGCCCGGCAAGGTCGGCGAAGGTATCCGCAAAGATCGCCGCCGGGCGGCGGGCCGAGGCGTCGGCCAGAGTCGAGCGGACAACCCGCCCCGTCCCGAGATGATAATGGTGCTGCGCGTTGGCCGCCCAGGCCGCCTCCAGTGCGCGCAGGCTGCCGGCTCCTGAAAGCTGCGCAAACAGCAACGCCGTCAGGTGATCCCAGCTTGAGAAATTCTTATCGTACGCATCCCCATCATGGCGCGCCACCAAGGCTGCGAAACGCCGCCGCGAGATCGGCTTGAGCAGAGCGGCGAACACGCTAGGGTCATGGGGCATGGCTGGGTCTTCCTCTTCATGTCTCGACAACACGAAGATAAAGGCATTCGCCCTACAGCCCCGGCCATGCACCGCGGCCAAGTGAATCATTCCCCGGACAGTCCTGCACGAAGTGGGGAAGGTGGCGCGCGCAGCGTGACGGAAGGGGCTGCCCGCGATGCGGGCGGAAATGCTGCTTAGGCTGTTGGCCTGGTATTCACCCCGAACTTGACAGCCGGGG
>JBBSNW010000196.1:0-1557 GCA_038260405.1 Rhodobacterales bacterium
CAGCACAGGACCAAGCTGCATTCCACGAATCCGCTGGAGCGCCTGAACAAGGAGGTCAAACGTCGTGCCGACGTCGTCGGCATCTTTCCTTCTGAGCAGTCGATCGTCAGGCTCATCGGCGCTGTGCTGCTCGAGGCCAACGATGAATGGCAACTGCAGCACCGCTACATGGGCGTCGAGGCCATGGGCGAGATGCTCAGCCCGGCGGCAACCAACGAAACCCTGCAACTGCCACCCAGGTCCGCCTGAGCCGTGGCCACCTCAGGCCCAGCAGCAAATTCCACCACATTGATGGGGTGGATGCCCCCTGCTCCGCGGCATCGACATGCCATAACGTGGCGGCTGTGTGTGCAGCACCACCATGAGAGGAGGCATCCGTGCAGCAGGCTACAACGGTTGGGCTCGACTTGGCGAAGAACGTGTTCCAAGTCCATGGGGTCGATGACGGCGGGAAGATTATACTCCGGCGGAAGCTGCGCCGCAGCGAGGTCGAGGATTTCTTCCGAGCACAACCGCCGCTTACCGTTGGCATGGAAGCCTGCGGGGGGGCCTACCACTGGGCACGCGTGATCGAGGGGCTGGGACACCGCGTGCGGCTGATGCCGCCGGCCTACGTGAAGCCGTATGTGAAACGCGGCAAGACCGATGCGGCAGATGCTGAGGCAATCTGCGAGGCGGTGACCCGGCCGACGATGCGTTTCGTGCCAGCGAAGACCGAAGCGCAACAGGCGGCGGGCACCGAACTCAAGGTCCGGCAGATGCTTGTCCAGCAACGGACCCGCACAGTGAACGCGCTGCGCGGTCACCTGGCAGAGTTCGGCATCATCGCGGCAAAGGGGATGAGAAAGGTCGCCGATCTGATCACCATACTGCGTGACAATGACGACCGACGCCTGCCGTCAGCTGCGCGTGAGGCGCTGCTTGAACTGGCAGGGCAAGTCGAGGCGCTCGAAGAAAGGATCGACCGGCTCGAAACAGGAATGGTCCGCCGCTCGCGGACCGACGAGACGGCCCGGCGACTGGCGACGATCCCTGGTATCGGCGCGATCACCGCCATCGCGCTGCAGGCCATGGTGCCAGACCCGCAAGGCTTTCAGTCAGGGCGCCACTCCGCCGCATCGCTGGGCCTGACCCCAAGGGCGCATTCCAGCGGAGGCAAGGAAAGGCTTGGGCGGATTTCGAGGCAGGGCAATGCCACTCTCCGTTCGTTTCTGGTGCTCGGCGCCACGGCTCGGCTCCGGTATGCCAAGCGCGCACCGGAAGGGACGGATTGGGCGACGCGGCTTCTGGCACGGCGGCCGTTCAAGGTGGCGGCCGTGGCGCTGGCCAATAAGACGGCGCGCATCGCCTGGGCGCTGTTGGCGAAGGGAGGGACCTACAAGACACCCGTGACCGCCTGACGCGTCGCGGACCGAGCTGACCGGCGGCCGCAGCCGGCAGGGGCCAAGGTGCCAGAGCGGCGATGGGATCGAGAGACCGGCAAACCGGCTGCGAGAGAGACCGTGTCCGTCAATGCGCTACCAAGCGCGCCACGTTGATCAGGCACTCGCACCGCGA
>JBBSNW010000197.1:0-1529 GCA_038260405.1 Rhodobacterales bacterium
GGCCTGAGCCGCAACCCGTACAAGACTTCAGGCGCCGCCGCCGGATCCTTCGGGACGGCGGCGGCGCGCATCGGCCCGGATCCGGCAGAGCGCCCGACCGTCCGGCGGCCTCGGGGCGGGCCTGCATCCGAAGCGCCCGCACGGATGCCGACGTTTTCACGGGATTTACGATACAATTCAACCGGATGGCGCGTCCTTGCAGCCGCGGGGCGCGCCAAGGGCCGCGCCGCTTGACGCCCCGCGGCCCGACGCGTAAAGGACCCGGCGCGGCGGAGTAGCTCAGCTGGTTAGAGCAGCGGAATCATAATCCGCGTGTCGGGGGTTCAAGTCCCTCCTCCGCTACCAAGCCCCTCAGTCAACATATTGATTTTCAAAAGCACTTCACAGGCGAGGCGACATGTCCCCACGCTTTTCCCACACTTGGCGCCAACATCTTTCGCTGAACCAGAGCGCCTGCGTCACGGGGTCATACAGGTGGAGCCTTGCAGTTGGGTAAGGCGGAACTGGCTGTGATGTGAGCCAGGGCACGCTTTCGACGACGGTGCGCACTCTAAGAACGCAAGCGGCGTTTTCCGCCGCAGCTTCATCTGACGTGACCCCTGTCGCTCACCCAAACGGACACCACAATCTCGGTTGAGATTGCGCCCTTAGGGCGACAGTTGCAATGGGTGGGCGGCGCGGGGCTTTCGAGACGGCGCAACGCCGGCGCCCGTTTTGGTTTCAGGGGTCGCGGCGCAGCCTGCTGGCGTCATGTAACCGATCGCCGAGTGGGGCCGCGCGTTGTTGAAGTCCTCGACCCAGCCGCGACGGGCGTGTTGATCGACAAGACGAGAGGCTCGTTGAGGCGTTCGTCCCGCATCGGCCCCCGCTCCTCGGCATGGAGCCGCTTCGCCTCAGAGACGTCCATCCCTCCGCTTGCGGCAAAGCTCGGCAACCGTCGCCGCCACCGCGCTGCTGGAGGGCGGATCCGGTCATCCCGATAATCGTTCTCTAGCGTCGACTTCGGATGCACGTCGAAATGCTCGGCCAGCGTCTCTCTGCGGCTACGCCATTTTCTATCTGCAGAGCATGTTTGCCGCTATCCTCTACGGGCGCCGAAGATGCTGTGCATCGTGACCGGCCGGAACGACCGCTTCATCTGTGCAAGGCCCGGGCGTTTGCTGTCATGGGTGTCGTTGAAGAATTTGAAGCCCGGCAGGCCATCGATCAGACACTTGCGTTGGAAGTAAGCGAGGCCCGGATGGCTATGGTCCGAGACCGTGATGAAGACGCTGGCATGCGTCGTCGTGATGCCGCCGCCAAAGGAAAAGGCGCCGATGCCGCCCTCGATCTCTATGACCTGCCCGCGAAGGTTGGTCGCGGCTATGGTTTCGCACTCCTTCAAGCACGTGCGGGTGTAGCGGTAGTACGGACCGACGCTGACCCCGGTCGTCTTCAACTCCTCGCGCCAGCGATCGAGGAGCGCGCGGCATGCCGGCTCATCGGAAGGATGGTAGTCGCGCACCGATACGGAGGAAGAGTCGGCCGCA